>JAJZEA010000050.1 GCA_021851335.1 Acidobacteriota bacterium
CAGAACCTGTTCGAGGCCAGGCGGATCATCGCTACCTGGCGCAACGATTACAACGAACGGAGGCCACACAGCAGCTTGAACTACATGACGCCATCGGAGTTCGCCGCAAAAGCAAGCCGTGGAAAAGACGCAGGGTACGCCTGCTTGGAAAACGCCCATGGCGTTTCCCACTTTTCCCACCGCTACGGCTGCGGCTAGCTAAGTATTATTTGTATGCGGAAAATGGGGGCAGGCCACGTTGGAAGGCGCCACGGGCGTTTTCGGCGAGGTGCGGGCGGAGCACGCCGCGCCGGTCGATCTGAAAGCGTTGCACGCCAAGATCGGCGAGCTGACGCTGGAGAACGATTTTTTAGAAAGTGCGCTCACCAGGGCGGGACTGCTGAGCGTAAAGCGATGATCGACCCGGAGCACGATCTTCCCATCAAGCGGCAGGCAGAAGCGCTGGAGATCAGCCGCAGCACGGTCTACTACCAGCCGCGCCAGGTCTCGCAGTCGGACCTATGGCTGATGCGCCAGATCGACGAACTGCACCTGAACTACCCGTTTGCCGGCAGCCGGATGCTGCGCGACCTGCTCCGGCAGCAAGGTCTTGAAGTAGGTCGCAGGCATATCCGCTCACTGATTCTGCGGATGGCGATCGAGGCCATCTATCGCAGGCCCAACACATCGAAGCCAGGGCCAGGTCACCGGATTTATCCCTACCTGCTGCGTGACGTGGCCATCACGCGGTCCGACCTGGTCTGGGCCATGGACATCACCCCGATGGCGCGCGGCTTCGTCTATCTGGTTGCGGTGGTGGACTGGTTAAGCCGCCGCGTGCTGGCCTGGAAGCTGTCGATCACCATGGAGACTGCCTTCTGCATCGAGGCACTCGATGAATCTCTTTCCATGAATGAAAAACCGGAGATCTTCAACACCGATCAGGGAGCGCAGTTCACCAGCGAAGCCTTCACCGGGTGACTGAAGCGGGAAGGCATCCGGATCAGCAGAACGCCCTTTCCGTGAGCAATCACACCAAAATCAGCAGAGCCAACGTCCGTTGTTGGATCACCACAAAATTACACACCTTCGCATAGGCTCCCTGGCCGATGTGAACATCTCTGATATAGAAAGAATGCAGAGGTCCCAGGGTGACTGCTGCATTCTTTTTATTTTTTGCTCCCATGATGCAACCGGGATTCTTCAGTCGTTTGCTCGATGAGTGGGCAGCCGACGGACAGGAATTCATTCACGTCAAACTGCCAAACCTGATTGCCGTCACACTGATTGCGCTGGTGATCAGCAGGCTCATTGCGCTGGCCACGCGGCGCATGATCTCCGTTGCCGAGCAGAAAAACGCCAGCCCGATGCGCCTGTCGCAGGTGAAGACTTTCTCCGCGATTCTGCGCACCACGCTGCACGCCGCCCTGTGGACTTTGACCACATTGCAGGCGCTGTCCATTCTTGGCGTCAATCTGGGACCGTTGCTGGCGTCGGCCGGCGTAGCCGGAATCGCCGTGGGACTGGCGGCGCAGACAATCGTAAAAGATATTCTGAACGGAACACTGATCCTGCTCGAGGATCAGTTCAACATCGGCGACACTGTGCGCATCAGTGGCATGAACGGCGTTGTCGAGGCGATGACCCTGCGGCGAACCGAAGTTCGCGATGGAGACGGAACGCTGTATGTAATTCCCAATTCGCAGATTACGACGGTCGCCAATCTGAGTCGAGAGTTTTCGCAGGCTACGGTGAATGTGTCAGTGGATTTTTCTGCGCCACCGGACGAGATTCTGGAGTTGCTGCGCTCCACAGCAATGGCTGTGCGAAACGATGCGCGTTTTGCTGCGGATTTCCTGGCCGATCCTCAGGTGCTTGGCGTCGATGCGATGCGCGGATCAGAGATGGTGTACCCGGTGCTCTTTCGCACACGTGCCGGAAAAACAAATGCGCCCGTGCGCGAGTTTCGTCGCCTCATCCGATTGGCGCTGGAAGAACGCAAGATGCTTCCGGGCGATCCCTATCGCACCTTCCATGAATACGGCGGAACCGATCGCAGCCCGGAAGATAGTGCTCGTAGGTTAGAGGCTTCTTCGACGAGCGCAGCGAAACCGGTGGATATTACGGCCCTGCCACCGCAGGAGCATGATCCTTTCGGCGGATAGCCGCACCCTATGCTGACTGGCGGAATCGCAGTATCCATCAATCAATGAATCAATCCATCAATCAATGCCTTCCATGGGTTTCAGGAGTCATCTCCAGCGCGTCCAGCAACTGATCGGGATTGTCAATCGGAGGCAGGCAGGTGCGTCCGCGACAGACGAGCGCCCAGGCAGCGCCTGAAGACGGCAGAGCGACTTGCGGAATGGTCTGGGCAAGCGCTTCCGGCAGTGTCTCGGCAAGCAATTGACGCGCCTGCAGACGAATAACGGTTTTGTTCACAGCAAATCGTGCTGTCGCAAGCGCTTCAAGCCGACTTGCGCTCTCTTCGTCGCCCACAACGACCACTTGCAAAGGATCAAGCAGGAAGCGGTTCAGCGCCAATGCATAGGTGCCGACATAAAGGCCAAAATGCTCGACAATTCCAGCAAAGGCTTCTAGTACGTCCTCGGCTATTTCGCGATATTCGGCGCGGCCACTGAGCGGTTCCAGGCGCAGCAGCGCAACTACCGCAACAGGATTACCCGCAGGCGTGGGAGCGTCCTGCAGCGGACGCCGACGCGCCACCAAGGCACCGATGGAAGCGGCCTGAGCGCGTTCCACGGGAAGGTCAAGAAAGACGCTCGCGGTGCGATCCAGAAAGAGCGCAATCATGGCGTCGGCCAGCTTGCAGGCGGAGCGATAGTACTCCATCGCGCCGGTCGCCAGCCATGCGTCGATGCAGGCGTGAATGGTGAAGGCATAGTCCTCCAGCGTTCCAGCGATGCGCGGAGCAGACGAGGACTCGGCATAGGCGATTACATGCGCCAGTTCCTGCCCGCCATCCCATGCCTGAGCAAGCAGGCGATCCAGAGACTTCAACGCAAAGTCACGCGCAGAGGGCAGCCGCAACACGCGCCCAGCTTCCAGATAGGCCGTGATGGCCATCGCATTCCAGCCGGTATAAAGCGTGCGGTCGATAAATGGAGTGGGGCGCTGCGCGCGCGCAGCCAGCAGCTTTTGCTGCGCAGTGACAAGCAGTTCACGCGCCTCCTCCTGCGAGAGTCCGGATTCCCGCGCCGCATCGTCCAGGCTGAAGCGGATGTGGAGAACATTCTTGCGCGGGTTGTGGTGCATATCACCCAGCTCGCCAATGTCCCAATAGCGGGCGGCCAGAGAGAGCTCCCGGTCGGTCAGAACATCTCGCGCCTCGTCGCGCGTCCAGGTGAAGTAGTCTCCGTCATCCTCAAGGTTGATGTCTGCATCCTGAGAGCTGAAAAACCCTCCATGGGTGCGATCCGTCATCGTGCAGTCGAGCCAGGCGATGATCTCCTGGGCAGTCTGGGCAAACTCCGGCTCAACAAAGCTCTGGTAGGCGTGGGTATAACAACGCAGCAACTCAGAGTTGTCGTACAGCATCTTCTCAAAGTGCGGCACCACCCAGCGCTCGTCCACCGAATAGCGATGAAATCCACCCGCGAGTTGATCGTAAACACCGCCGGCGCGCATCCGCCGAAGCGTGAACAGCGCTGCGTCGCGAGCCGGTTCATTGCCAGTCCGGACAGCGACATCCAACAGCAGGTCCAGGGCTGCCGGATGAGGAAACTTGGGTTGCGAACCAAAACCGCCATGACGCGGATCAAATTGCTTCAGGATCGAGGCGACGACCTTGTCCGTGAGGTCAAAGGAAAGCGCAGTGCCGCGACCGGAGAAGTTTTCGTTTTGTTCCACGGCGGCCATCACGCTGGCGGCTGATTCCAACACCTCCTCGCGACGCGTTCGCCAGGAGTCCGCCATAGTCAGCAAAACGCGCTTCATGCCTGGTCGTCCGTAGCGCTCCTCCGCCGGAAAATACGTGCCTCCAAAGAATGGCCGGCCATCCGGCGTCAAAAAAGCGGTCAGTGGCCATCCGCCCTGCCCACTGATGGCCGAGACGGCGGCCTGATAGCGCGCGTCCACGTCGGGTCGTTCGTCGCGGTCCACCTTGACGGCGATGAAGTGCTCATTCAGGATGGCGGCAATCTCAGGATTTTCATAGGATTCGCGGTCCATCACGTGGCACCAGTGGCACCACACCGCGCCGATATCCAGCAGAACCGGCTTGTCCTCCGCAATCGCGCGGGCAAAGGCTTCCTCACCCCACGGATGCCACTGCACCGGCTGATGGCGTGCGGAGCGCAGATACGAGGAAGCGGCATGTTCAAGAAGATTCGTCGATGTTGGCTGTTCGAGCATAGGCGTGTCCAGTTGGGTATCTTTCTTGTACCGTGTCTCCAGCATGACACAGCGCGCACGGTAGCGAAGCGGGGTGCTCCTTCTTGTGACCATTCAAATTTCCCACTGATCAGTCCTGCCATGCGGATTATGCTGGTAGCAGGCCGCAAAGATGCTGCCGGAGGAATCGTACCCATGATGCAGGGCAGGCAGGGAATCGGATTTGCCGCCGCAGAACGATTTGCCCGCGAGATGGAAGCGGCGCAAGCCGGAATGCAGGGCGGTGTGCCTGCGCCGGGCGCTTTGCGCGCTGGCTATGTGCTTGCCGGAGATGATGTTTTTCTTCAGCAGCGCTGCCGCAGAGCGGTGCTGAACGCCTTCGTTCCCCTTGAAATGCGCGATTTTTGCCTGACTGAGGTTGACCTGACCGAGCAGACGATCTTCACGGCACTGGATCTTCTGCGCACGCCATCCTTGATGGTGCCTTTCCAGGTAGTAGTGGTGCGAAACCTGCGGCAGCTTTATACGCGCGGCGCGAAAAAGGAAGAGTTTGCCGAGCTGGAGCGCTACGCCCGCTCCCCCAATCCCCAGGCCCTGCTCATTCTGGTGGCAGATCACTTCACCATTCCCGGCGACCCGCGTCGCATGGACATGGAGGACAAGAACAAGTTTGAGCGGCTGCGTGAAACGCTGGGTGACCATTACTCCCTGGTGGAGCTGGCGCGCGTGGAAGAGGCGGACGCCATGCGCTGGGTAAACGCAACGGCACAGGAGCAGCAGACGCGCATGGAGCCGGATGCGGTGCGCGAACTGGTGGATTCACTGGGCAACGACATGATGCTGATTGCCACGGAGATGGAGAAGCTGCTGCTCTTTACCAGCGGTCGCGTGCGCATCACCTTGGGCGATGTGGAAACGATGGTGCTGAGCGCGCGGCAGCGGTCGCTCTATGAGCTGACGGATGCCATCAGCGCGCACGACCGGGCACGGGCGATCGGGCTGCTGCACGGGTTGCTGAACAGCTCCGATGCGGGCGAAGATGCGGCCATCGGACACCTGTATATGCTGGCGCGGACCTATCGCCAGATGATGGTGATTCTGGATAAGAACGTGCGCGATTCAAGGGCCATCTGGCAGGCGCTCTGGCAAGGCTTTCGCATGCCGCCGTTTGCCGCCGACGACCTGATCCGCCAGGCGCGGCGCTTCCGCAGTCGCCGCGAACTGGCGCGCGGGCTGCGGCTGATTGCTCAGGCCGATCTGGAGCTGCGCAGCTCCCCGCCAGACAAGCGCCTGGTGCTGGAGCGTCTGGTGTATGCGCTGGCAACCGAGCCGCGCACCGGTGCGCGATTGTCCGATCAACTTGCGTTTTCCTCGCTTGAGACCGGGAACCTCTGACGCCTCGAACCGCGCCGAGATCACGCAATGCGATTTCATCCCCCCCCCTACTGCGTAGCGACGGCGATGCCGTTGGCGTAAGCTTCGGCTGCGCCGGTGGGCATGGGCAGCAGCGTGGCAGCCCCGCCATCCACCCAGTAGGCGGCTGACTGTAAGTTTCCGAGATTGGTATCGTAGAACGATCCTGCGGCATAGACATCGCTTCCGGCGAGCGCAATCTGGAGGGCTGAGGTGACGGCGAGAGTATTTTGCAGGGTGTTGGGCACGGGCAAAATGGTCGGCATGCCGTTCATCCAGTAGGCGGCAGTGCCGGTGGACGAGCCGGTGGCGCCACCTCCCGCGACGTAGAGATTGTTGCCGGAGACGGTGATCTGGCTGGCTCCATATCGTTCAGGCTCGATACCCGTCGGCAACTGCAAAGCCGTGGGTGCGCCGCCGTTCTTCCACAAATAGGCGAATTCGTTGCTGGAGCTGGAGTCGGAACCTCCCGACACATAGACATTGCCATTCAGAACCCCGATGCCCAAAGCCAACACACCTGGGCTATGGCCGCTGGGCTGGGGCAATACGGTGGGTGTGCCATTGACCCAGTAGAGCGCTGTGTTGCCACTGCTGCTGGATGCAGTCCCGGCGATGTAAATATTGCCTCCGGAGATGGCGATGGCGTACGGAGAGGGACCGGTGAGGCCGCTGGGCGTAGGTAACGTCGTGGGAACGCCGTTGATCCAGAGTAGTGCGTTGCCCTGATTTACATTGTTCTCCTCGAATCCCACCACGTAGACATTGCCGCCGGAGACGGCGATGGAGTAGGCGCGGGCGAGCGACATGCTGGTAGGTAGCACGATGGGTGAGCCGTTGTGCCAGTAGAGGGCTATGCCGGTGGTGGCGTTGGTTGCCGAGCCTGCAACGTAGACATCGCTGCCAGAGACGGCGACGGAGTTGGCCTGAGTGCTGGTCATGCCGCCGGGCATTGCAAGGAGCGTGGCCGTGGCGGTGGGAGTGCCGGGGGCAAGTTGCCACAGTGTGGCCACACTGTTTGCCAGGTTGCCGGGTGTGGCTACGAACGCATAACCGGCGATGTAGACGGTGGTTCCGGCGGGAATAGCGGGGTTGACGGTGAAGCTCTGCGCAACCGGCGAGGCCGCGGCATAGGTGCTGTTGCCGGCGATGCTGGCGCTGAGGGTGCAGGTGCCGGCGGCGGTGAATGTGACGGTCGAGCCAGAGACGGTACAGGTGCCGGTCGTGGTCGAGCTGAAAGTGACGGCGAGGCCGGAGTTGGCCGTAGCCGACAGCGTCTGCGACGTTCCGGCGGTCTGGGTGCCGGGATTGCTGAAGGTGATGGACTGCGGCGTGGTGCCGATCTTCGGCGCTCCGCTGCCGCCGCAGCCGATGACGAAGAGAGCCAGCAAACTGGCAACTGCTGCCTGTGCCATGCGAGGCGTTCTTCCAGAGGTTGACGGGGGATGCTGCCTGCTTCGGACAATGTGCTCAGCGAACATGGCTGAAACTCACTCTCTTCCTGAAATCTTGTTGGCTCCGATGTGGCAGCGGGTGCTTCAAGCGGTCGAGCTGGATGAGGCCGCGAGCGGCTGTTCGAATGCGGGAGAAGAATACATCATGATTGTGTCGATTCGATATGAAAAAACGTGCCTTTCGATGCTTTGTTTGGTTCTTCAGTAAGCGCCAGTCCCGCCTGGACTCGCCACGGCTACGGCACCAGGGCGCTCTGAGGGCTGTGTTCACTGCGGAATGCAACGCGGGTCAGCCGGGCGAGAAGCGGCGCGGTCTTGCTAACTGTCCTTGCTCATTACGAGGTCGATCTGCTGATGCAGCGATGCCTTTGAGCGTGTTTCATACATACTGCGGTGACTTCGTCGCGGCTCGTCAGCCCCGCTTGGATGGCGGGGCGGATACGGGTGTTTTATGACTTTCGCTCATCGATGAAACACGCTTCAGCGGACGCCGCGGTCACGCAGCCAGGGTCCGTATTCGCGGTCGGCACCCTCGGTGTGGCTGTGGAACCAGCTTCGCAGATCTTCCAGCCAGGAGCTGAGATACCCGGCGACCGGGCGTTTTCCCTGCCAGTCCATCAGGCGCTCCAGCAAAGCCCGATGCTCCTGACGATGACGCTCAAGGCCGGGAAATTCGAAGCGCTCCATCAGACGCTCTTCGCTGGCAAAATGCTGCTCGGTGAGCGTGGTCAGGTGAGCCAGACAGGAAGACACGGTCGCTTGATCCGCTCCGTGCGAAAGCGCATTAATCAGCTCATTCAAGGCATCCATCAACGCTGCATGCTGGTCGTCCATGGCCTCAATGCCAACGGAACAGGTGTAACTCCACATCAGGGACAAATTCGAGCCTCCGGGGAACCGCCTGCTTGTGGACGGCTCATCAAAATGAATCGGCAAAACAAATTGAATGCGCGACTCTTTATATCAAAAAGATTCTAATATGGTTTCCCACAAGCTGCGCTGCGCCTGGGAATACGCGCTTCAGGAGCGGTTGTTCTGAAAAAAAGTCCGCGAGCCTGACTATTCCAGCAGGACCTCAGGCTCAACCGAATGACCGAGCGTGGTGAGCGCGATGGCTGCGGCCAGGATGAGCGCTCCACCCAGCCAGGCCAGCGGGCCAAGGCGGTCGCCGAGCAGACGCACGCCGAGGTACGAGCCAAGCGCGGGTTCGATGTTGAGGAAGACTCCTGCGCGTGAGGCGGGAACGTGGTGAATGCCCCAGTTCCACAAAAAGGTGGTGGTTGCGGTGCACAGCAGTCCGCTGGCGGCCAAAGCAAACCAGGCGGTGAGGCTGACATGGCGGACCGGCGGCGGACCGGCGACGACCAGCACCCATGCGGCGAGCATGGCGGTGCCCGTGAGGATGCTCCAGGCGCTGACCGCCAGCGGACTGTGGACCTGCATGAGGCGCTTGCTCATGAGCACCCAGCCCAGTGCGATGGTGAGCGAGACGACGATGAGCAGGTCGCCGATAAGTGTGGGCCGCGCGCCTGAAGCTGAGGCAGGATGACCGCCGAGGACGATGCAGCCGACGCCGAGGGTGGAGGCAAACAATGCCAGCCAGCCAATCCAGTCCAGCCGCTCATGGAGGAATATGGCAGCGGCAACGGCAAGCAGTACCGGCATGGTGCCGACCATGAGCGCGGCGTGGCTGACGGTCGTCAGGGCAAGCCCGTGGAACTGAAGCAGAAACTGGATCGGGATGCCGAGCATGGCGGAAAGCACCAGGATGCGAAGTTCAGCCGGTCGCCAGGAGTGGCGCTGACGACCAAGAAAGGCCGCAGGCAACATGCCCAGGCAGGCAAAGAGGAAGCGGTAGAGCACCATGTGGCTGACGCTCATCTCACGCAGGGCTATTTTGCCAAAATAAAAGCCGGTTCCCCACAAACAGCCCGCAGCAGCGCATGCGGAGTAGCCAAGCCAGCGTGATTGCGGGGCGAACTTGTCGGCGAAGGGAGGATTTTGCATGGGTGGACTTGGCATCGAATGAGAGTCGTACTTACAGTTCTACCATTCGTCTATGCGTTGCCTTGTGTTGGGCCACCTGCACAAACCTGAAGAAAATCGGCGAGAATACAGATTGTGATACAGACGGTGCGAAACATTCTTGTACTGCTGAGCCTTGCGGCTGCCTGCGGAAGCGGGTCTGCGATGCACGCGCAGTCGCAGTCCTATCCGCAACTGGATCCGAATCTGCTAGTTCCGCAGGCATCGCAAGCCTCCACTCTGCAAAAAAAGAACAACAAAAAGAAGAAGCGAGCGCAGTCACAGGATCGTGAACTGCTGCTCGCCGGACACACGATTCCCGTAGCGCCGCTTGGCTTTGCACCGCCCGCCGAGCACTATCTGACCCACCACATTGCCCAGATGTCGCTGGACTTTCTCGATGAAGACCACCTTCTGTTTACCTTCCGCGTTCCCGGATTGATTCCCCGCCCCGTCGCCGGCGGACAGATACCGCCGTATGAGCGGCATATTCGCGCGGTCGTGGTGCAGATTTCGACCGGCCAGACGCAGGCCGAAGACCTGTGGACACTGCATGATACGGATCGGTATCTGTGGATGCTGGGCGACGGTCGCTTTCTGCTGCGCGATGGCAATCTGCTGAGAGTTGGGGATGCTTCGCTGCGACTGCGACCATTTCTACGCTTTCCCGGCCCGATTGACACGATTGAAACCGACCCGTTCGATCATTTCCTGGTGGCCGATACCGAGGAACAGTCCACGCAGCAGGTGAAGAAGCGGCCCAGCCTGCTGAGCGCCACAGGCAGCGTCACCGAGCCGCCACCGACGGATTTTCTGGTGCGCGTGATTGACCTGGCAACACGCAAAGTGGTGCTCTTCAGCCATACCGAAGGGGTAATTCACCTGCCTTTGAGCGAAAACGGCTATTACCAGATTCAACGCTCGGAAGGGTTGAACTGGATGGTGAGCTACTCCGATTTGCAGGGGCAAGGAATGCCCTACTGGCAGATTGAGTCCGTGTGCATGCCGCCGCTGGACCCTGTCGCGCCAGGTCTGGTGCTGGCGACGCCGTGCGGCGACGATGGTTCGCGAGCGCTGGTGATGCTCTCGCGAGCTACGAAAAGCGTGCTGTGGCACGTGAATATCCCCGCGACCAGCGTGTGGCCGGTGCTGGCAAGGTCAGCAAGCGGATTGCGGATTGCCCGAGCAACGCTGGAGCTGAGCCAGCCGGTGACGGCCGGCAATCCGATCGATCCGGAAGATATCCGCGGACAAAAGGTGGCGGTCTACAACACGGCCGACGGCGTTATGGAGTTTGTCGTCGATGCCGATCCACCGCTTGATGCGGGCGGCAACTTCGCGCTGTCGCCGTCCTCTCGCCGAGTGGTGGTGCTGCGTCAGGGCAGTCTCCACGTCTTTGATCTGCCTGCGCCGCCGCCGTTGCCTCAGCCGCCATCCGCAGAAAAAAGCGGAAAACTTCCCTCGACAAAGTGACGGCGCACGGCGCAGGAACTGCCGCAGGTGTTGACAGGAGATGTACACTACCGTTGGGTTTTGAGCCGCTGTGTCCACCGCCACTCTTCACTACACCGCCGCCGCCGTAACGGATCGAGGACGCCGCCGAGCCTCCAACGAAGATGCCTTTGGCTATTCGCTGGAGGACGGCGTCTTTGTGGTCTGCGACGGAATGGGCGGCGCGGCGGGCGGAGAGGTCGCCAGTTCGCTGGCGGTGGAAGAGCTGCTGCGACTGCTGACGGGTTTCCGCGAATCGGAGCAGCATCAGAATGATGGCAACGCGAACGAAGACGCAGCCCACAGACGGAATGGAGATCGAAGGCAAGGAGGCGTGGTGCCGTCGATCGTGGCCGACGCGGTAGAGGCAGCCAACACCGCGATCCACTCGCGCGCACAGCGCAGTCTGCGACTGAGCGGCATGGGAACGACGCTGGTGGCGGCGGTTGTGGGCGAGCAGCGGCTGTGGGTGGTGAATGTGGGAGACAGCCGGTGCTATCGGCTGCGGCACAGCACGCTGCATCCCTGCACGGAGGATCATTCCCTGATCGAGGAGCAGGTGCGGTTTGGTCGCATGACGCGGGCCGAAGCAGCGCGCTCGCCTTTGCGCCATGTGATTACTCGCGCGCTGGGCACGCAGCGCCAGGTGACTCCCGATATCTTCGAGCTGGAACCGGAGGCGGGCGATGTCTATCTCCTTTGTTCGGACGGATTGACGCGCGAGCTTTCCGATGCGGAGATCGAAGCGATTCTGCGCACGGAAGCAACGCTTGCCGCACGATGCGATGCGCTGGTGAAGGCCGCGAACCAAGCCGGCGGACAGGACAATATTACGTGCCTGTTGATCGCCGTCAGCGAGTCGGCCTGAGCCTGTTCGCCGGATGTTTTCAGCCAGAGTCCGAATGAGATGGAAGCCTGCTGGAAAGCCGGACGGTACCCCACCCCTATTGATCCGGCCCGAAGATACTGTTAGGCGGCGTATGCGATTCTGGGGTCATTGAAGCAGGCTTTGACTCTGCCAGGATTGTTTTCGATTGAGGTCATGTGTTCGGTTACGGCGGAGCGCAACTTATCTTTTTGTTCTGCAAGAGACACGCGTCTCGATGGCGTGTTTCAAGTCTCCATTAAGCCGTTCGTCGGGATTGAGTTCTGGCGAGTAACCTGGCAGGTAAAAGACTTCGATCGTTTGAGTATGCTCGCTCAACCACTGCTTGACCGGCTTCGAGTGATGCACGCCGAGGTTATCGAGAACGAGGAAGACTTTGCGTCCCGCCTGCTGGATCAAAGCCTCGAAGAACTCGATCAGCCGCAGGTGGTTGAAGTTGCCGTCGATGATCATCCAGCTTGTCTTGCCCTGGTTGGTGACGGTCGAAATCATCGACAACTTCTGCCTGGTACCGCCCACGACATAGGCCACAGGGGTTTGGCCTTTGGGTGCATAGCCACGGCCACGCACGTCGGTGTTGACCACCGCAGTCTCGTCTCCCCAGTGGATCTCGGCGTCTTCTTCCCTGGCGCGCTGCTTGATCTCCGGGTAGGTTTCATCGAGCCACCTCTGGACTGCTGCAGGCGACTGCTCGTAGGCCCGGCGGATGGGTTTTTGCGGCGTGAATCCCCATCGCTTGAGATACTTTCCAACGCTGCGCACATGCAGTTTGATCGCGCACTCGCGTTCGATCAAAAGCATGACGGCGGCGTGTGTCCACAAGGCAAAGTCCATCTTCAACTGCTCAGGACGATGGTCCTAGATCAGGCGCTGGATCTGCTCTTCCTGCTCCGCGGTCAAGCTGCGACCGCTACGTGAAGGCCTGCCGCGCCGCCCTATATCAAGACCACGAATGCCTTGATCTTCATAATGCTGGACGATCAGCCGAACAGCGGTGTAACTCAAGCCGACCTCCTGCGCGATCCTATGCCGATTGACACCGCGCGTGTAGGCGCGGATCACTTGCCACCGCCGCTCATGCTGCGCCGACGAACTCAACTTGCATGCATCTTCTTGTTCCATGTTGATCGAATGCCCTTAAAGACTCAAAGTCGCAGCATTTACGGGCCGACTCTATAGTTGGAGACAGACCGCATCTATTTGCAGATAGGATCTTACTTTTCCTGAAAGACCTCTCGGGCCACGCCCACTGCACTCACAGCGTTGGGCCACCCCGTGTAGAACGCCAGTTGGGTAATCACCTCGACAAGCTCCTGCTGACTCACCCCATTGTGAAGGGCAAGCCGAAGATGAGATCGCAGTTGATCCGGTCGATTCATGGCAATGAGTGCAGCGACGGTGATCAGGCTGCGATCGCGCCTGGAAAGTTCTGGCCGCTGCCAGATATCGCCAAAGAGTACATTGTCCGTCAGCTCCGCCAATTTGGGATCAATGTCGCCCATCAGTTTCTGGGCTGCCGATGGTTCCTGGGTCACTCCTGCAACTCCTTTCGACACAGGTGGAAGATGCTCATACTGCGCGTCGCTCACCTTTTCCATCCAATCCACGGACTTGCCGTCGAGCTGCTCCACAATGGCAATGTGGGTCATCGAACTGTTTGGCGCGGCTCCGTGCCAGTGCTTCTGGCCGGGTGGAATCCACACTACATCTCCCTGGTGGATTTCCTGAACCGGATCGCCCCAGCGCTGCACCAGCCCGGTTCCCGCGGTCACAATCAAAATCTGGCCGAGAGGATGGGTGTGCCACGCAGTGCGCGCGCCAGGCTCGAATGTGACAAGCGCGCCGGACGTATGCGCAGGAGCCACCGCGCGAAAAAGCGGCGCTACGCGAACAGTGCCTGTGAAGTGCTCGGCAGGCGCCTGCATCGAGGTCTGCGAGCCGCTCCGGATAATTTGTATCGCGCCCGGATCGACGAGAGCCTGACCGTGCATGGGTGATGGCGGCATCATAAGCAAAACTCCAATAGCGACAAAGGACTTCACAGTAAGCCTTCTTTCGCAGAGCATTCCGCTCGGCATATCCAGCATTTCAGAGACCAGTCATCCTGAGCGCAGCTTCAGGCAGACGAGCGCCCTCAAGCTGCAAGCTGGCAGAGGCTGTGTCGATCTGCTTCAGATCGGCTTCAGTCAGCGTAACCCCGACTGCGCCGAGGTTCTCCTCAAGCCGATGCAGCTTCGTCGTTCCCGGGATGGGCACGATCCAGGGCTTCTGGGCCAGCAGCCAGGCCAACGCCACCTGTGCCGGTGTCGCGTTTTTGCTTGCAGCGACGGCCCGCACCAGATCTACCAGTGCCCGATTTGCCTTGCGCGCTTCGGGTGAAAAGCGCGGCACGATATTGCGGAAATCCGTGGGATCGAACTTCGTGTTCTCGTCGATTTTGCCGGTCAGAAATCCGGCTCCGAGCGGGCTGAACGGCACAAAGCCGATGCCAAGATCTTCGAGCGTGGGTATCAGTTCCGCTTCCGGCTCGCGGAAGAAGAGCGAATACTCGCTTTGCACGGCGGCGACGGGATGGACGGCATGTGCGCGGCGAATCGTGGCCACCGACGCCTCAGACATGCCGAAGTGCTTCACCTTGCCCTGTGCAACCAACTCCTTCACCGCTCCTGCGACATCCTCGATCGGCACGTCCGGATCGACGCGGTGCTGATAGAAGAGGTCGATGTGATCCGTCCGCAGGCGCTTCAGACCCGCCTCAGCGACTGCCTGAATATGCTCCGGGCGGCTGTTCGTCCCCGGCCCGCGCTTGCCTGTCTCAAGGTCGATGTCGAAGCCGAATTTGGTGGCAATCGTCACCCGGTCACGAATTGGCTGAAGCGCCTCGCCGAGCAGCACTTCGTTGGCAAACGGTCCATACGCCTCGGCGGTATCGAAGTGCGTGACGCCCAGTTCGTAAGCCCTGCGCAACAGCCGAATCATCTCGTCCTTGTCAGCAGGCGGGCCATAACCGGAGCTCATGCTCATGCAGCCCAGGCCTAGAGCTGACACTTCAAGACTTTTTCCAAGAATCCGCTTTTTCATAGCTGCTCCCCTTTTTGAACGTTCGTTGTGGGTGGTCGTTGTGGTGGGTTGCCATGGACGACACACGATCTCTGCGTTGTACGGAGGGTTCTACGCAAAGGCCAATATGCCTTCGCGGTTTTGACGAAATGCGTCAGCCCAGCTTCGACGGCAGGTCTGAAACAACTCATGTCCGGCTTTGGTGAATGGATGAAACACGCTCTGGAGCCTCGGCGCTGAGTGGCGTCGTAGATAACTTTAGTCCTGTTTGCGGCCTGAGCGCTCTGCCAACTCCGCCAATCTGTCTTCCAATCGCGCCAAAGTGGCATCGGCAACCTTGTCACACTTCGCTGCAGAATTTGACGCTTTCAGCATGGTGAACGGAGCCTGATCTTCGATACGCTTGATGAAGAGGGCATTGCCATGCCAAAGCATTTCCGCGTTCCAGGGCGGCTGGCCGTCAGGTTGCAGGAGACCGGAGTTTCAGTGTCGGCGGTTCTGCGCAAGGCCGGCCTTCCGCGAGATCTGTTTGACCAGACGCGCATTCTGGTCACGACGAGCGAGCTTTTCGCTCTTTGGCGCGCGATTGAGGCCACCAGCACCGATCCACTAATCGGCCTCCGGCTGGGAATGGAAACCAGGACGGAGCGCTTTCACCCAATGGCAATTGCCGCGCTCAGCACACAGAATCTGGTGGCGGCAGCCGAGCACATGGCCCGCTACAAGAAGCTGACAGCGCCGGAAGAGATTCTCACGCATCTGGGCAAGGACGAGTTCAGCGTCGGATTTCGCTGGCTACTCGCTGTCGAAGATGAGCCTCAGGTGCTCACCGACTACTGCTTTGCCTGGACCCTCTCGATGGCGCGTCACGGAACCGGAAGCCAGCTGAATCCGATGCGGGTTCAATATGTGCAGCACCGCGCAAACCTGCCTGCCATCGAAAGCGCTCTTGGATGCAAGGCAACATGCAGTGCCTCGCGTAACGCCATCATCTTTCGCGCCGCCGACGCCACCGCTCCCTTTGTCACGCGCAATGCGGAGCTGCTCGACCTGCTGGCGCCACAGTTTGAAGAGCAGTTGCGGCAGTTCTCAAACGAAGACAGCCTGATCGAACTCGTTCACCGCGCCATCCAGGACCGACTCACCGGACAGCGTCCCTCCATTGACGAGATCTCACACGCGCTCCACATGAGTCCTCGCACACTCCAGCGTCGCTTGCAGAAATCCGGTTCCAGCTTCCAAAGGGTATTGGACGATGTCCGGCGTCAATTGGCGTTGCATTACCTCTCCAACTCGGTGCTCGAGCTGAATGAAGCCGCCTATCTGCTAGCCTTTGAAGACCCTAGCTCATTCGGTCGCGCCTTCAGAAACTGGGAGGGTGTGCCTCCAAGCGCCTGGCGCAAAGCTCATCGGTCAACGAATGTGATCGGAGCGAAGCTACAAGTTCCGCGGCAATAGGCAAGTCCTGATAAACGCTCGTCTCGTCATCTGCGATCTCGCTCGGTGCAACACCGCCGAGTCCTTCGCTGGTATCTCCAGTGAGGGATTTTCACGCGTGTGATGGTCACAATCGCAGTATCGGCGATGAAACCGCTCATCAATCTACCCATAGCAGGCAGTGCGAGAAAATTGTCACGCACACCAACTCCATCACGCCTGTTCATATCCGCTCTGTGAAACCTTTCCTGCCAGAATTGCAGGGCCGCTTCAGTACACGTCAAGAGACAAAATACTCGCGCGTCCAGAGTTGGAAAAAACCATCCGGTTTTCATTTCCAGGCTGATCCAATTGCACCTGAATCCACACCGATCGAGTTGCATTTCCCGTGGGGGGCATCGCAACCCGCGTACCGCCATGATCGTTAGTGTGCAAATCCACGACGGCGCCTTGCGGCGATGCATTCCGATAGCTAATTTTGATCTGCGACCAGCCGGAGCCGGTTTGGGCAAGGTGGACGAAGTGCGTCTCTGCACCGCTCATCCGATTACTCTGGCTCACGGGCGTGTAGTGCTTGACGACCGGCGCTTCACTGCTCTTGATCCGCAGCAGAATACCATCGTGAGCAGGCACCGTCGCTTCATAGTGTCCGTTCACCGCGACAGCCGGATCTCCTGACCAGACATCTTTCACCTCCGCATGGTCGCCGCTCAATCCCAAATCCTTCCAGTCCATGTGCATGGGAGCCGGGAAGTACGTCCGGTTCAACAGCAGAACCGCTCGCTCGCCTGAACGCGCAAGAAACTTCGACCAAATCTCCAGTCCAGGTCCGTTCTCGCCAACCTTCACCGCCTGCAGTCCAGCGGCGTCTTGATCGATCGCAATCACATCGCTATTGGTGAAATCCGCAAGCGTGTTTGCATCGAGTTTTGTCACATCGGCGCCGATAAGTAGCGGAGCCGCTGCCATAGCCCAAAGCGACATATGCAGCTTGTTCTCCGAGGCATTCAACCCGGGCATACCCAAGACCATCATGTCCGGATCGTTGTAGAAGCCGGTGTGCTCGGCTTCAGGATGATAGTTCGCATCAAAGTTTCTGAGCATTGCCTCGAACGAAGCCTTACGCTCGGTATGAGGTCCGCCGACCACTACCGGAGCAACGATATCGCCGCCTGTGCGCCAGATGGCCTGCGAGGCTCCACCAATTCCAGCGCCCCAGGTGGACGGACTCTGCTTGCCCCAATCGCAGATCGAGTAGTAGAGCTTGTGCCCGGTCTTGGCCTCAGCGCGAGCTATCGCGCGGGCAATCTCCGCATATTGCACCGCCGGATCCAGGTTCTCCTTGTAGCCGCCGCACCAGTCCACCTTCACGTAATCGAAGCCCCACTCAGCGAAACGGAGAAAGTCCTCTTCATAATGTCCTTCGCTGCCGGTATGAAAGTACGCAGGCCCGATATCCGGATACGTCGAACATCCATCCTTGCCGGCGTCAGTGTAGATGCCGGCCTTCAATCCAAGCGAATGGATATAGCGAACGATGTTGCTCATGTCGCCGTCGCGTTCTCCTGGCTCAATGGCCGGCCACGACTTTGCATCGACCACGATGTTGCCCTGTTGATCGCGATCGCCAAGCCACCAACCTTCGTCGATATTCACATACACATAGCCGGCCTTCTGCAGTTCTGACTCATGAATTGCCTTTGCCTGCTCAACGACGTTCGCGGAGTTCACCGTATTGGAAAAGCTGTTCCACGATGACCAACCCATGGGCGGCAGAGGAATTGTCGCCAACTCCTGGGCGCTCGATGGCAGAATCGTGCCCATCGCCAATATCGCGCTCGCGATCCATCGATTCCACGTTTCCATACTTCTCCTTTATGGGCATGCATTCGAGAAAATTGCTCGTATCCATAATGCCACGTTGCTGAGATGCCACGTGGAATCGATACGCGGAGAAGGAGTGGTCTTCATCGTTCTTGTGCGTCAGGCTAGCCTGCGGAGGGTGTTACGGTCCGCGATTTAGATTGCCCGATCTTTTGTACCGGTTGGATTGTTCGTGTAGCGCAGCGGTGAAGGGCCTAGTTTTCCTGTACCAAGTCTGATGTTAGTTCGCAGCCGGTTTTGGTTTCAGCCAGTGCGCGGCTAGCCGCGCACTGGCTGGCGAACTCGCTCGGTGTCCTGTCCGCGAGAGATGCGTGAGGA
>JAJZEA010000051.1 GCA_021851335.1 Acidobacteriota bacterium
GTTCTCCGGCTGGCCCGGAAGCACCAGCACCGGCGCCTTCACCGCGCGGCCATTCACCCGAATCTCGACGATATCCTGCTCGGCCAGCCCGGCCCGCTCCATCGTTCCTGCGCTCATCAGCGCCGCGTTGTCCCAGCTCAGGCTGGTCACCGGCTTGGGCAGCTCCTGCAGCCATCCCACGTTGGCAAAGCGTCCGTCATAGATCGTCGGATCGGGCCGGAACTGCACCTCGATCACATCCTTGCCTGCCGGAGCCGGAGCATTCACCTTCGCCACCGTCGCCGTCGCAGCTTTCTCATACGCGCTGCCATCCACCCAGCCGGCATGGAGCACCTTGCGCCAGTTCATCTCAAAGTCGCCCGACTTCGACAGCACCGGCTGCCAGGTCTCGCGCACCGCGTCATAGGCCGACTTCGTCGGCTCTTCGAGCATCGCCTGCACCACTTCGTGCGCCGTGTGCGACTCATACAGCGGATCGATCAGCGGCTGCACCACGCTCACCGTTCCGTCATAGCAGCGCGCGTCGCTCCAGCTCTCCAGATAATGCGAAGCCGGAATCTGCCAGTCGGTCAGACTGCCCGTCTCGTCGGCATGCTTGCCCAGATGCACCGTGACCTTGGCCCGGCTCATCGCTTCCTTGAAGTTCAAATCCGCCGGCGCGTCATAGACCGGGTTGGCGTTCAACATCACCAGCCAATCCACCTTGCCCGACCAAAGATCGTTCACCAGCGCCTTCAGTTCGGCGGTCTGCTCGCTCGGCATCGGGTTCACGGCATCGGTAAAGAAGACCGTCTTGCCATAGTTACCCAGCGCTTCGTTGATCTGCAGGGCCAGCGAAAGCACCGCCGGATCCTGCTGCTCTCCGGCGATCACCACGCTCTTGCCGGCATGGGCCTTCAGGTCGGCGGCCAGAGCCTTCAGATACCGGGTCTGTTCGTCGGTCCAGGCATAGCTCGGAGCCGTCGCGCCGCTCACGCCCAGTGCTGCGGCCAGCGCCGCGGCAAAAGCCGGAATCTCGCTCGGCTTCAGCGCCAGCCGATGCTCGGCCTTCAACCCGGTCGTCGTCGTCGTCGACTCCACGGTATACAGCCGGTTCATCGTCGCGCCCTTCGCGCCTGTGGCCAGCTTGCGCCGCTCGCTGTACTCCCGCGTCAGCTTGTGGAAGCCCGGAAAGCTCGATCCCGAAAGAAAATCCGCATCGAGTGACAAAATCACATCGGCGTCCGTAAGCGAATACTGCACATCCTTCGCGCCCAGCACCGCCCGCACCGCATCCCGGTTCACCGGGTCATACTGCACCAGCCGAGCCTTGGGATAGATCGCCTGCGCTTCCTTCCACTGCCGCGCCAAGGTCGGCGAGGTCACCGTCGCGCTCAGCAACACCAGTCCGTCGCCCCCATTGGCCTTGGCGGCAATCAGCTTCGTCCGCCACGTCTCCATGAACTCGGTCCACTGCCGATTGTCCCCGCGATAGGTCGTCTTCTGCGCGCGATCCGGATCATACAGATCCAGCAGCGTGCCCTGCGCAAACGGATCCGACGTGCCTTTGTTGTAGCTGTGGTCCGGGTTCCCGTCCACCTTGATCGGACGGAAGGCATCCGACTTGACCAGCAGCGGCAAAGCGCCCGCCGCAAACGGATACGCCGTCGCAAAGTACATCGACTTGCCCAGAATCAGGTCTTCCGGAGCCTTGACATACGGATAGATCGGCTCATCCGGCTGCTTCGTGCAACCCGCCAGCCCGGCCATCGCCATCGATGCGCCCATCAGCTTCAGGAAGCCGCGCCGCGAAACCGGATCCACCCACTCCTGGGCCGCGTCCGGAAACTCCTTCAGCACCGCCTGCTCAAACTCCGGCGTTCCCGCCAACTCGTCGATCGAGCGCCAGTACTTCTTGCCCTTGACGCCCGCCAGTCCGCGCCGCACTTCGGCCAGCGTCAGGCCATCTGCCTGCTCTGCTGCCTGCATGGCCACCTGTCCGGCCGCCTGTCCCTGCTCGTTGCCTGTCTCCATCGCGCCTGCCCCTGTTTCCATCTTCCCGTCGAGCGTTCCGTCTGGTTCCCTATCACTTCGTACAGCCAAATCGCTTGCAACCAACCCTGGCCGTCGCCCCTGCTTCTGCTTTTGCCCTTGCTTTTGCCCTTGCTTTTGCTTTTCTGGTTGTCATTCCCGCAGGGAATCTGCTTTTACCTTTGCCCTTGCTTTTCTTCTCGCCCCGCCCAAATCTCAGCGGTGACACGTCTCGCAGCTTGCCAACTGACGCGGCGGACGAATGTGGTACTGGTCTATCAGAAAATCGCCCAGCGCCTTCTGGCTGGTGAACTTCGTATACGAGGCCGGCACGACCATCCCGCCGCCTGCCATCGCGCTGCTGCCCTGCGGCATCTCCAGCGACGCCGACGTTGTCGTGCTGCCAGGATCGTTCGTCACGCAGCTCACGCTTTGCGCCGTCGGCACGCCCACCTTCGCATCCGTCACCGAGCACCACACCGGCTTCTCTTCGCTCGGAGCCTTCCAGGCCATGTTGTAAATCTCGCTCGTCGGGCGAAGATTCTTTCCCGGATTCCGGTGGCAGTTCAGGCACCACTCCATCTGCAGCGTATTCTGCGCATACATCAGCGGCATCAGGTCCACGCGCCCATGGCAGCTCGCGCAGCCGATTCCCTTGTTCACATGCACCGAGTGGTTGAAGTAGACAAAATCCGGCAGGTCATGCACCTTGATCCAGGGAATCGACTCGCCCGTCGCCCAGCTATGACGCACCGGCTCCAGCAGATCGGCGTTCGTCCAGATCTGCGCGTGGCAGTTCATACACGTCTTGGTCGGCGGAATCCCCGCATAGCTCGACTTCTCCACCGACGTGTGGCAGTACTGGCACTGCAAACCCAGTCCCTGCACGTGGTGCTTGTGGCTGAACGGCACCGGCTGATCCGGCCTTTGACCCTGCCGCGTCACCCACGGCGAACGCTGCAATTCGTTGAGCGTGACTCCCAGCGCAATCACCAGAATCCCTGTCAGTACCAGGCTCATCCGGGCCAGCGCATTCGAGCTGCGATCGAAAATCTGTGCCATGAATCTTTCCCTGCTTCCGGTTGTCCTCGCCGCGCACACTGCCCGCGCGGCCTCGGTCTTTGCTTGAATCTCACAGCCGACACGCGGCCTTGAAGCACTGAAGTCTTACGTGGAAGAACGTCTCAATCCCCCGGGCAACGAACACACTTCCAGCGCGTGTGGAAATCAGGTCACCCTACGGTCTCAAATATATCAGCGCAAGGTTTGAGATGAACACTGGAAGAAAGTGCGGTATTGCGCACGAGGCCGTGCCTGATTCCCTCGGAATCCCAAAAAAGCAGCGGACTCTTTTAGTCGTATTCCTGCGGCTCTTCCTGGGAAGCGTTTTGCCGTCCCAAAAAGTGAGAAGGAAATCGACTCAGTTTGCTACAGAATGTAGCGGAGTTTCGGCGATGAGCACGAGATATTGTGGTTGGTCCCGCGCAAAGGCCCCCGAGCCTGGGGAAGAGAACGAAGGAGAAAGAGAAAAAGTTCCGTCGCAGTTAACTTTGTACCAAAATGCAGAACAGGAGAGAGTTGCGCGACAAAATGGAACGCTGCGCTGCCCCGATACGCCATGCCGTACAAACGCCAGCCCCGTCTTCCCTCAGGAGAGGGAATCGCCCTCGCACAGCCCTCCCCGTTGCGCCGCCAGCGCCTCGCGCAGACTCTCCATCCGCGCCTCCAGACCTCCAAACTCTTGAACCTCCTGATTCCCGAACCTCCTGATTCTCGGACCTCCTGATTCCAGGACTTCCAGATTCCGGACTTCCAGTTTCAGGGAATCGACCACCCCATCCATAGGATGAGCCACGCGATATCGCCTACCCCGCAGAATTCCGCCCAGCCGAATCCCATCCGCCGCTTGGCCCGCGCAATGCGCCTCCAGATACGCGTCCAACCGCTCATCAAACCGCCACCCCCCAACGCCGTGCCACTCCAACGTCGTCGCCTTTGCCTTCCCTGGTTGTCATTCCCGCAGGGAATCTGCTTTTGCTTTTTGCTCTTGCTTTTCTCTTGCCGTTGCTCTTGCTTTTGCTTTTTGCCGTTGCCGTTGCTCTTGCCGTCGCCGTTCCTGGTTGTCATTCCCGCAGGGAATCTGCTTTTGCTTTTTGCTCTTGCTTTTGCTCTTGCTGTTTCTCTTGCTTTTGCTTTTTGCCGTTGCCTTTGCTCTTGCCGTTGCCGTTCCCTGGTTGTCATTCCCGCAGGGAATCTGCTTCCCCCGACACCTCCACCCGGCGACCCAAGGAAACGGCCACTGCGCGAACGCGCGTCCGCTCCAGGCAATGGTAGTTAGAATCGGTGGAGGGATGACGACGCTGCACCCACTCAACGCTTTGCTTGCCCAGGCTGATTCGCCGCCGCTCCCGGCCAGCGTGCTCGAACGCTTCGACGCGTATCTGGCTTTGCTGCTTCGTTGGAATGCCCGCACCAACCTCACGGCCATCCGCACGCCTGACGGAATTCTGCGCCGGCATTTTCTGGAGTCGATCCTGGCCGCTCGCCTGCTTCCCGCGCCCATCGCCACGCTGCTGGACTTCGGTTCCGGCGCAGGATTTCCCGGCCTGCCCATCGCGCTCTGTCGTCCCAGCCTCGCCGTCACGCTCGCCGAGTCCCAACACAAAAAGGCCGCGTTCCTCCGCGAAGCCGTCCGCACGCTCCAGCTTCCCGTCACAGTCCACTCCGGCCGCGCCCAAACCCTCACCGCTTCGTTCGACTGCATCACGCTCCGCGCCGTCGACTCGATGGCCGAATCGATCGCCGCCGCTATCCCTCTGCTCGCCCCCGGCGGCTGGCTCGCCGCGCTCACCACCCACGCCCTGGCTAATTCGGTCCGCTCGGCAGCAGTCCGACCATCCGTTCCATCTCTGCGCGATCCCGATTTCAGCCCTCTAGATAAATCGAATTACTCGATCCTGTGGAGCGATCCGCAGCCGCTTCCATCCACTGACCAGCAAACCCTGCTCCTGGGTCGCCTCGTTTTCGTCTAAAATTCGCCACGCGCTTGTTTTCGCCGATTCCTCCCGTTCATCCGAGCACAGATACGGTCCAGGCCCGACCCGAAACTGGCCCAAGCCAGGCCCAGGCTCTCTCCGTTCGAGTCCATCCCGGCCCCGGAACACGCCAAAATGTTCCACGTGGAACGTTCGAGAGCGCCCACACTGACCCGGGTCCAATCCAATACAAACTGGTCCCAGCCCGGTCCCAGCCCAGCTCGATCCTGTCCAGACCCCTGTCCCATTCTTCCGCATCGCACCCCATCCGTGTACTCTGGTAAGGCCATGAGCAAAGTCCTCGGGATCGTCAACCAAAAAGGCGGCGTCGGCAAAACCACCACCGCCATCAATCTCGCCGCCAGCCTCGCGCTCCTCGGCCAGCGCATCCTCCTCGTCGACTGCGACCCGCAAGCCAACTGCACCTCCGGCCTCGGCTTTCCCCGCGACGACCAGCGGCTCTCCATCTACGATCTCCTCTCCGCCAACTCCACCGCAGAACAGGCCTTCCTGCCCACCGAAATCGAAAATCTCACCCTCCTTCCCGGCAGCAAAAACCTCACCGGAGCCAACATCGAACTCGCCTCCGAAGACGACCGCGCCACACGACTCCGCGACGCTCTCGATCCCATCCTCGACCGATTCGACCTCGTTATCCTCGACTGCCCACCCGCGCTCGACCTCCTCACCCTCAACGCCCTCACCGCCGCACATAGCCTCATCGTCCCCATGCAGGCCGAATACTTCGCCCTCGAAGGCATCTCCGAACTCATCTCCAACCTCGAACGCGTCCGCGCCGCGCTCAACCCCCGACTTACCATCGAAGGCGTCCTGCTCACCATGTACGATGACCGCACCAACCTCGCCCAGCAGGTCACCGAAACCCTCCGCGAATACTTCAAAGACCGCCTTTTCCGCACCGTCATCCCCCGCAATATCCGTCTCGCCGAAGCTCCCAGCCACGGCAAACCCGTCGTCCTCTACGATCCCCGCTCCCGCGGCGCTGAGTCCTACATGGACCTTGCCAGCGAATACCTCGATCGCAACAACCTGCCCAATCCCCGCAAGTAGCCTCCACTACCCCGCCCACCCCCCCCCCCCCCCGGCCCATCCCGCGACCAACGGGAGCGCAAACGCGCGAACGCGCAGTGGCTGCATGCAATGCCCCGAAGGGAATCTGCTTTCCCTCGTCAACTCCACCCCACACCCACCCGCGACCCAAGGGAGCGCAAATGCGCGAACGCGCAGTGGCTGCATGCAATGCCCCGAAGGGAATCTGCTTTCCCTCGTCAACTCCACCCCACACCCACCCGCGACCCAAGGGAGCGCAAACGCGCGAACGCGCAGTGGCTGCATGCAATGCCAATGCCAATGCCATGTTCCACGTGGAACATTTCGCCTGCTCTGGATGCCGCAAACCCGACTCTTGCCGTAAGATTGTTCCACGTGGAACATTTCCCGACGCGCATATCCAAATGCGTTCATGCCGCACACGTTCATGCCGCCGCGCCCACGCAACCCTTCAGGAGCCGTTGATGACCAAAACCACCCCTCCCAGCGATAAAAAAGCCGTCCCCGAGCGCCGCGCCCTCGGGAAAGGACTCGATAGCCTCCTGCCTCGCGTGGAGCCTCCGTCGGTCCCCACCATCGCCGCCCAGGAAGAGTCCGACCGATCCATCGAGATTCCGCTCAGCCAGATCGACCGCAACCCCTTCCAGACCCGCATGTACTTCGACGAAAAGGCCATCGAGGAGCTTTCCCACTCCATCCAAAGCAGCGGGGTCCTCCAGCCCATCCTCGTCCGGCCCATCCCCCAGGGACGATACCAGCTCATCGCCGGTGAACGCCGCTGGAAAGCTGCAAAGCTCGCCGGCCTACGCGCCATCCCCGCTCTCGTCCGCGCCGTCGCCGACGAACAGGTCATGGAGATCACCATCATCGAAAACCTCCAGCGCGCCGACCTCAACCCCCTCGAACAAGCCATGGCCTTCAACCGCCTCAGCCGCCAGTTCGGCCTCAACCAGGAGCTGATCGCCCTCCGCACCGGCAAGGACCGCACCACCATCTCCAACTACATGCGGCTCCTCCAGCTCCCACCCTTCGCACAGGACAAGATCACCAGCGGCGAACTCAGCTTCGGACACGCCAAAGTCATCCTCTCCCTTGACACCGAACCGCAGATGGAAGAGGCCACACGACGCGTCCTCTCCGCCGGACTCTCCGTCCGGCAGACCGAAGCGATGGTCCGAACCATGCGTTTCGGCGCACACGACCCCATCCAGGCGCTCCCGCAGCAGCCACGCCGCTTCGCCGATACCCCGTCCACGCGCCAGACCACCGATCCCAACGTTGCCGCCGCCGAGCAGCGCCTCCGCGACTCGCTCGGCATGCGCGTCAAAATCGAAGACAAAGCCGGTGCCGGACGCATCATCCTCGAATACGCCAACCTCGACGACTTCGACTCCATCATGGCTCGCCTCGCCGTCTAGTTGGCGCGCTGCTTTAAGCAATCGTTTGTTTCGTGGGCGCGTCTGCTGGCATGGCTTGCAGCAGGCGCGCGTTTGCGCCTGTGCACTCCCTTGTGCCGCAGGCCGGGAGTGGTGGGTGACGCCGGGGGAAAATCGTTCAGGGAAAAAGCAGATTCCCTTCGGGAATGACAACCAGAAAAGCAAAACGAGCGGGGCTGGCATTCGTGCCAAGCAGGAGTGGCGGCAGGAGAGGCGATTGCGCGGCCGGGTGGTGTGTGGGAGAATAGCTGCACTTCCAGAAGTCTGAACAACGTGGCGGCAGAAACGAATACACGCCCATACCCGTGCCGCAACTTCGGCATGGTGCTTGACGGTGTGTGCCGCAATCCGCATTCGGGGTACGGATTGGGTGTCTGTATTCCGGGCTGTGTGCGCAGGCGGCTGGAGGATAAGCGTGTGGCCGTTGGCGCGGGGGAGGCGTGATGGCTCTGGAGAAAAATGGTCCCTGGCTGACGGATACGACCGGGGCAAGCGAAGTGCTGACGCTGAGCGTGGTGCACGCTGTGGCCGATGACGGCGGCGCGGGCGTGCAGATTGCCAGCGCGTTCTATGGCGAGGATGCCGCGGGGCAGCCCCTTGCGGCCACGGTGAGCGAGGACAGGCAATCGGTGACGCTGACGACGCGGCATGGTGTGAATGCGTTGACGGTGCACTTTGTGGCGGCAAGCAATGCGGCGGCGACAGCGCAACTGTCGCAGGATGGCTCTGTGCTGCTGGAAACCACGCTCGATGGCCACACCGGCGATGGCGTGCTGATGATTGAAGGAACCTGAATGAGCCGGAACCGCAAGACTCATGGCAGCAGCAAAACCCTGCCCAGAGACAAGCTACTGCCCAGACGAGGGAAGGCGCTGGCGAAGCTGTGGGCGAGCGGACTGGGCTGGAGCAGCATGGGCGCAATCGGGTTGGGCTTGCTCGCCGGCGCGCAGACCGTGAGCCGGAGCGAGCATGCCGCCTGCGCCGCGCATCATGTGGAGCGGTGGTGCAGCCTGCTGGCGCTGGACTTCGATCGACAGCAGATGGTGGTCGAGCCGCTGGGCGATGTGCGCGCGCTGGGCGCGGATATGGCTCCGCGAGCGCTGTGGATGACGATGGAAGCGCAGACGAAGTCCGCGCTGAAGACTGCGGCCGAGCAGGCCGGGGAGCGAGCGCTGCAGACGATCAGCGTGTCAGGAGCCGTGAACCAGACAAGCGGAACGGCGGCCACGAGCGGATCGACCGATCTTGCGGACAAGCCGACGACGACGGATTTTCTCTCGGTGGCCGAGGCGACGGGCGGATTTACCGAGACGCAGAACGGCAGCGCGTTGACGGTTGAGGCCGATGCTTTGGGCATGACGAAGTATCTGCGGGATGAGCCGATCTTTGCGCGGGTGAATGGCTGGGTGGCGGACTGGCTGCAACCGCTGACGCTGACGGCGACGGTGAATCTGGCGCAAAGCGGAGCCACGGGCGTGGCAACGACCAGCAGCGCGGTCGAGTCGCTGGTATTGCCGTCAACCAGCGCGACGCTGAATGCCGTGGGGGCGAACTATCAGGTGTATCGCCGCTACAGCCCGCAGGACAAGAGGTTTGCCGCGGCGTGGCGAGCGGCGCTCACCTCAAACCAGACGGCGTTGGCCACAGCCGGCAGCGCGGTGGCGCGGGCGGTGAATGCGGTGGTGGCGGGCGTGACGAGCGGCGCGGGCAGGACGCAACTGGAGAAAGCCGCTCAGGAGTGGGCCGTCGCGGGCGCGGCGGCAGAGCGCGCGGGGGATTTTGCGGCCTTTGCAGCAGCGTATGAACGGTATCGGGACAAGGTGGCTGCGCTGCTGCTGGCCGCGGGCGGAGCCGAGGCTGTGAACGGGATGAATCTGGCGCTCGAGGCCGAGCAGGAGGCGACGCTGAAGGTGCTGGACGAGGCGCGGGGCAAGCCGCTGGCGACGGTGGGATATGTGTACACGACGCCGACAGGCGCGCCGGCGACACACAGCGTTACGCTGGCGCTGGCCCAGGTGCTGCACGGTGGAGCGCAGGTGACGGGAAACTTTGCGGCGGAGATCTATGCCAGAGTGCCGACAGGAGCCAGCTACGGACGGCTGCGCGATGTGCAGATGGCGATGGAGCTGGACAGTCCGGTGGGGGGAACGGCGGCCAATCCGCGCGCGACGGTGAGCGCGGCCGGATATGGGCAGTATCAGTACGATCCGGCCGTGCTGAATGTGAGCGGGGCCAATGTGGCGCCGGGAACGTCGATTCCGGTGAGCGGACAGGTGCTGGCCGGTGAAGCGGGATGGCTGGGCGTGGCGCAGGGCAAGTTGACGCTGCACCTGAGGCCAGGGGTGGACCTGCCGCTGGCCATCAAGTGGTCGAACCGTACGGAGCTGCTGCCGGGAAGCGATGTGCGCGGGCAGTTCGGGTTGAGCTTTGACCTGTCGGCGCTGAGCAGGCTGGTGGGTAGCGGGAAGTGACGGACGCCTCGCTCAGGCGTGCGTGTGAGCGAGGATCGTCTCCACGGCAGTCACCAGGCTTGCGCAGTGTTCGGAGATCTGGCGCGTTGCCGCCGACTGCTGTTCAATCGCCGTCGCCACGCTGCTCACATAGCCGTTCATCTGCGTAGCGCCCTCCATCGTCTCGCGCACGCTCTCCGCCACGGAGCCGGTGAACTTCTGCACGGCGGCGATCTCCTGGCTGATCTGCTGGGTGGCCTTGGCCGTCTGGTCGGAGAGGTTTTTCACCTCGCTCGCCACCACGGCAAACCCTTTGCCGGCTTCTCCGGCGCGCGCGGCTTCAATTGTCGCATTCAGCGCCAGCATATTCACCCGCGCGGCAATCTCGCGAATCAGCCCCACAAACGACTGCATCGACTTCATCGAGGCCACCAGTTCGTGCGTGTGCTGCGACGAACTCTGCGAGATATCGAGGATGTGGCCGGCCGCTTCGCGCGACATCTGCATATTGCGGCTGATCTCGGCAATCGAACAGGCCATCTCTTCGGAAGCCGCCGCCACGCTTTGCGAGGTGTGCTGCGTCGTCTCCGTCTGCTGGATGAATTCCGTCAGGTCCGTCGCGTATTTCACCACCTTGTACGGCTTTCCATTCCAGTCCAGAATTGGGTTGTAGCTGGCCTGAAGCCAGATCACCTGGCCCGCCTTGCCCACGCGCGGAAAGATGCCCACCTGCGGCTGTCCGCTGGCCAGCCCGCTCCAGAATCGAGCGTAGGCATCGGAGGCAGCAATCTCGGACGAAACAAACAGGCGATGATGCCGGCCCACAATCTCCGGCAGAGCATAGCCGGTACACTCCAGAAAGCGTTGGTTGGCCGTGCGGATCGTTCCATCCAGCTCAAACTCGATCACGGCCATCACGCGCTGGATGGCATCCATCTGACCTTGGTCGTCGAGCGCCTTGCGCTTCTGCTCCGTGATATTGGTGGCAAACTTGACCACCTCCTTCACGCTGCCGTCCGGACCGCAAATCGGGTTATAGCTGGCCTGTATCCAGACCTCGCTGCCGTCTCTGGCGATTCGTTTGAACTCGCCTGCGTGGAAGTCACCGTTTTGCAGCTTGCGCCAGAAAGCCGCGTACTCTGGGCTGGCGGCGTAGGCCGCATCGACAAAGATGCGATGATGTCGGCCCTCGATCTCCGGCAGCGTGTATCCCATGGCTGTCAGAAAGTTCTGGTTGGCTTGCAGGATCGTGCCGTCCGGACGAAAGCGGATGACGGCCTGAACGCGGTCAATGGCCTCAAGGACGCTGCTGCAGGAGTCCTCTGCCTCTGCCAATGCGGTTGCGGAGTGGTGGTTCGCGCTGCGGAATGAAAACATGGTTTTCTCCTAGTGTACTGAGTCATTAATTCGTTTACAAAAGCGGGCAACGGAATCGAGAATCTGATCTGCGGTTTTGTGCCAGATGAAGGGTTTCGGATCGTCGGGATTGCGGATCGAGCGTCCCGAAAAAAAGGCTCATGCTCTGCGCGCTGCGGTCTCGCATTCTGAAACAGATATCGGCCTGTCGAATTCTGCAATCAGCAGAAAAGAAATTCCTGAATGCTTTGCGTGCAAGGAGTTGACCCCGCCGCTGGCACTGCGCGGGAATGAAGTTTTTGTCATGCCTGTTGCTCCACGCGCGTCCTTTCAAGAGCGCAATCCTGCGGGTGGGTACGCTGCATGGCAAGAAGGAATCCTGCCGCGTATGCTGAGAGGGAAGCGCGTGACGAGGCCGCGCTCATGCCGCACGACTGGCAAGATGCAAAGCAAGCTGAACGACATGCTGAAGGAGTAGAGATGCCGATGAGTCTGGCGATGAGAGAAGTGTGTGCCGCAGGGGGAATCCTGCAAAACCGGAAGCGGTTGGGGCTGTGCGCGGCGGTCGTGACGTTAGCCCTCTCTGCCACCGTGGCGCGGGCGCAGAATAACTACGAGATCCAGGTCTATCCGTCGGAGACGATGGCGCCGAAGACGCTGCTGATGGAACTGCACAGCAACTACACGGTCGAGGGCAGCACCACCACGCAATATGGCCAGCTTCCCACGCAGGGCCAGGAGCACGAGACGCTGGAGCTGACCGAGGGGCTGAACAAGTGGTCGGAGCTTGGGTTTTACGTCTTTACGGAAGAGGAAAACGGCACGGGCGTGCAGTGGGTGGGGGATCATATTCGCCCGCGCGTTCGTGTGCCGGAGAGCTGGCACTGGCCGGTGGGAGTGAGCGTCTCGAACGAGATCGGCTATGCGCGCGCGGCCTATGCCAATCCGTCGTGGTCGTGGCAGATGATGCCGATCGTCGACCAGACGATCGGCAAGTGGTACTGGTCGGTGAATACGACGCTCGACTGGGGCATTCATCCGACGACGCTGCCGCCGGGCCAGACGCAGCAGCAGATCAACTACTACTATCGCGACGTCTCGCCGCAGGGGATCACGTTTGGCCCGGCGGCGACGGTGACGTATCAGCCGAACAAGTACTACAACTTCGGCATCGAGTACTACGGATACTTTGGCGAGATCGGCAACTTCGTCTCGCTGCACAACCAGCAGCAGCAGTTCTTCCCGGTGGTGAACCTGTTTGTGTCACCGAAGTGGGAGATCAACCTGGGCGCGGGCTGGGGCGCGACGGCCTCGACGGATCACCTGATCGTGAAGGGCATTCTGGGGCGCTACTTCAACTGGGGCGACCTGAAGCGACATCACAACGGCTAGAGCGAACGGGCGCGAATCCTGCGTGAACGGCTGGGGGAACGCCTGGTCAAGGTTCGCGGCCAGGCGAGCGCGTGGCGAGAGACGCTTCGAGCCATGCGCAGCGCGTCGGGGCGGAACTCGAGGGCAAGCGTGGAGCCGGAGAGCGCGGCGAGGCCGGTGAGGGTTCGCTGCGTGAGGTGTGTGGAGTTTTGAAACTGGGGCGGTTGCCAGGTATTGGCGAGCGCCGCGGCCGTGAACGCGGCAGCCAGGCTGGAGAGGGCAAGCCTGCGATGACCGGAGCGGCCTCGATCGACCAGCGTGAAGGTGGCCGCATGGGTGGCTCGGCGAAGCGGATTCTTCCGGGCCGAGGCGCGATACCGGGTGTCCTCCTGCAACAGCGCGGCCACGGCGAACTGAGCCGTCACCGCTGCGCTTTGCCGAGCCAGCGAGCCGGCGTAGAGATGCGCAAAGCCATTGGCCCCAACACTCCAGGCCGCTGGCTGCCGGCGCGGCGGATGCGCCATGGACAGCGCCGCATCCACGGCAGGAGCCAGCCAGGATAGGGGATCGGTGACCGAATGCGCGAAGAGGTGCAGGCGCTGGCGCGAGGTGAACGACGCAGCGCCGGGATCGGCGATGGGCGAGGCCGGGGAAGCTGACGCAACCGAAGCCGCCGGGGCTGGCGTGGTAGCCGGGGCCGGCGCGCTGTAACAAGCGCACAAAACGACGAAAGCCGACGCAAAGGTCGGCGTGTGGTAACGCATGAACCAACTCCTGGTGTGATGTGAATGACCAGTATGCCGGAATGGGTCGTAATTGGCTGCGCGCGCGTTTTATACTGCCTTCGCGCACGTTTTTCTACTGCGTGGGCAGGAAAGACAGGGTGAGGTGAGGAATGAAACAAAGCTGGACAACAAAGCTGGGCCGGAGGCTGACCGGAGTCGGTGTGCTGGCAGCGATGAGCCTGATGGCGGGAACGTTGGCCGTGGCGCAGACAAACAACGCGGCTTCGACGCTGCTGACACCGGCGCAGACCCAGAAGATGCTGCCGCCGGCGGTGTACTTCAAGGGGCAAAGCGCCACGACGCAAATCCGCAACTCGGGCGGGGTGAAGTTTGGCGATGGAGCGTATCTGCTGGCGGTGCTGGTGGACACAAGCGGCTACTCGTCGGATGTGGCGCAGAAGTATCAGGCGTATCTGATTACGGAAGACGCGATCCAGGTGGGCGGCAAGCGCCTGCCGGCGGGGATTTATGGCGTTGGATTTGTAGGCGGAGATCAGTTTCTGGTCATGGATGTGGGGGCGCACGAGCTGCTTCGGGTGCCGTCGATGACCGACGCCGCGATGAAACGCCCTCGCCCGCTGGAGGTGACTTCGTCCGAAGGCGGCTACCGGCTGTATGAAGGCCGCAAATACGTTACGCTGACGCGATAACTTCAAGTCCGCAAGCGGCGTGCTACGCCCCACGGGGCCGCGAATGGCGGCTCCGCGGGGCGTTTTATGGCTTGAGTGGAGCGGGTGTGCGGGTCAGAACCGGTTGTGGATGACGACTTCGCTCATAGGAAGCTGTCCGGGTTTGGGCCACGGTTCTTTGGTCTTTTTGCCGATGGCGACGATGAAGGCGATGGCGTGGTCCTCGGGCAGGTGGATGAGTTTGGCCACGGCGTCGAAGTCGAAGCCGTCCATGGGGCAACTGTCGAGTCCCATGCCACGCGCGGCGAGCATGAGCGTCTGGCCGACGATGCCGGCCGAGCGCATCACTTCATCGCGCTGGGTCTGGGGTTTGCCCTCGTAGTAGGCGCGGATGGCTGGAACCATGAAGTCGCGGACCGGTTCGGGGGCGTCGTGCCAGGTGCGGCTGGCGTTTTTGCTCCAGCTTGCCAGGTCGCCGGTGAGGATGACGAGCAGCGAGGCATCGGTGATCTGGGACTGGTCCCAGGCGGCGGCGCGAATCTCTTTGCGCAGCTCGGGATCCTCGACGACGACGAGGCGCCAGTGCTGGAGATTGAAGGCTGTGGGCGACTGCATGGCCAGATCGAGCAGCTCGTTCTTTTGCTCGGCGGTGAGCTTGAAGTCGGGATCGAAGCCTTTGATGGCTCGACGAGTACGAATGGCTTCCGAAACGTGCATGAAATCTCCTTGAACGGGTTGTAGAGAAATGTCAGCGGAGGATGTGAAAGGATGGTCTTTCCGCTGAAGTGTAGATGTTCGAGCGAATGGAAAGGATGCGGGCCGGCAGCGAGGGAAGTCGGCAGGCGGGTGGGCAAACGATGAGAATGCGACCAGGATCGGTGACGGGTTTTCTGTTGTGCGGGCGTGAGTGGACCGATGGCGAGACGATGGAGGTGCGTTCGCCGTGGGACGGCGGCGTGCTGGCTCGAGTGGCCGTGGCCACGCGCAAGGACGCGCGCGAAGCGGTGACCCATGCCGTGGCCTCGCTGCGGCGGACGCGAGCGCTGCCGCGATGGAAGCGGCAGGAGATTCTGGAGGCGATTGCCGGGGCGCTGACGGAGCAGAGTGAGCGGTTTGCGCAGTTGATTGTGGCTGAGGCAGGGAAGCCGCTGCGGGCGGCGCGTGGCGAGGTGGCGCGTGCGATCGGGGTCTTCCGCCTGGCAGCGTCGGAAGCGGTGCGTCTGGGCGGGGAGTCGGTTCCGCTGGACCTGGCCGAGGGCAACGAAGGCCGCTGGGGGCTGGTGCAGCGGTTTCCGGTGGGTCCGGTGCTGGGGATTACGCCGTTCAACTTTCCGCTGAATCTCGTCGCGCACAAGCTGGCTCCGGCGATTGCGGCGGGTTGCCCGATGGTGCTGAAACCGGCTCCGGAGACGCCGCTGACGGCGCTGGCGCTGGGCGAGGTGGTGCTGAAGGCAGGATGGCCGGAGGAAGCGCTGGCGGTGCTGACGCTGTCGAATGCAGATACGGCCTGGCTGGTGGAACGCGAGGAGCGGATCAAGCTGGTGAGCTTTACCGGATCGGCGGCGGTGGGCTGGGCGCTGAAGGCGAAGAGCAGTCGGAAGCGCGTGACGCTGGAGCTGGGCGGCAATGCGGCGCTGATCGTCCACGGTGACTGGCGCGATCTGGACGAGGCAGCCGAGCGCGTGGTGGCCGGGGCATTCAGCTACTCGGGACAAAGCTGCATCAGCGTGCAGCGGGTCTTTGTGGAGCGCCCGATCTATCAAAGCTTTGCCTGGAAGGTGGCGGCGCTGGCGCAGAAGCTGGTGGTGGGCGATCCGGCGCTGGAGATGACCGACGTCGGGCCGCTGATTCGCCTGCGCGACGCCGAGCGCGTGGAGGCATGGCTGCGCGAGGCCGAAGCCGGCGGAGCCGTGGTGCTGGAGGGTGGCACGCGCGAGGGCAGCCTGATGCGTCCGACGGTGCTGAGCAAGACGCAGAGCGGCATGAAGGTGGTGGACGAAGAGATCTTTGGCCCGGTGGTGGCGATTGAGCCGTATGACGACTTTGAGGATGCGCTGGCGAGGGTGAACCACTCGCGCTATGGATTGCAGGCGGGGCTGATGACGCGGGACGCGGGACGGATTCTGACGGCGTATCGCGAGCTGGAGGTGGGCGCGGTGATTGTGGGCGATGTGCCGACGTGGCGCGAGGATGCGATGCCGTATGGCGGCGTGAAAGACTCCGGCCTGGGCCGCGAAGGCGTGCGCTGGGCGATGGAAGAGATGACCGAGCCGCGCCTGCTGGCGATGACGGGGCTTTGAGCGAAGCGGGAGTTACGCGAAGCAGGGAATCGAGGACGGGGTGAGTGGGGAAGGCGCTCCGTTGGGTCGCGGGGTTGGGGTACGTGGAGATTGTTTGCGAAAAGCAAAAGAAGAAGCAGATTCCCTGCGGGAATGACAACCAGAAAAGCATTGCATGCAGCGGACGCGCGGGCGCGCGGTGGCCGCTCCCGTTGGTCGGCATTGCATGCAGCAGCTGCGCGTACGCGCCGTGGCCGCTCCCGTTGGTCGCGGGGTTGGGTAAGTGGAGATTGTTTGCGAAAAGCAAAAGCAAGAACAAAAGCAACGGCAAAAGAAGAAGCAGATTCCCTGCGGGAATGACAACCAGAAAAGCAACGGCAAAAGCAAGAGCAACGGCAAAAGCAAGAGCAACGGCAAAAGCAACGGCAAGGGCAAAGCAAGAGCAGATTTCCTGCATTACAGGCGGTGGATGGTGGGGATGGCTACCAGATGCCGACCTGGCCCTGGACGGATTGAATGAGGCGGGTGGCGTCGAAGCCGGTGCCGTTTTTGAAGACGGTGAGGACGTTTTCGATGTCGTCGATGTGGGTGGAGGGGTCGCCGTGGACGAGGACGAGATCGGCGTCTTTGCCGGGGGCGATGGTGCCGATGTGGTCGAGCTGGCCGAGGTAGCTGGCTCCGTTGCGGGTGGCGATGGAGATGGCCTGGACGGGGGTGAAGCCGGCTTCGACGAGCAACTCGATCTCGCGCTGGTCTCCGAAGCCGGGGAGAACGCCTCCGTTGCCGGTGGGATCGGGTCCGGCGAGGAGCAATCCTCCGGCGTGGACGAAGGCGAGTTCGAAGTCCATCTCCTTGCGCAGGAGCGCGTTCATGGGCGAGGTGAGCGGGATGCCTGCGCGGAGCGTGAGGTAGCTTTGGAGTGCGGCGGGAGCGAGCGCGTCGGTGAAGCGGCGGGTGAGGGGTGGACGACCGGGAGCCATGGCTTCAAAGACGGGCAGAGTGGAGGTGACGGCGACGTGGTGCTGGATGAGGGAGTGGATGAGTGCCTGGACGGCGGGGTCGTCGATGGAGCGGTGAAGCCAGCTTTGTTCGCCGTCGGTGGGGCAGGAGTCGGGCTGTTTGGTGGTGGAGAATTCGGTGTCGGTGAAGATGGGGCCGTGTTCGAGATCGTCGATGCCGAGCGAGATGGCTTCGGGCCAGGTGACGGAGCAGAGATGGCCGGTGAGTTTGTGGTGGCGGGTGTGGGCTTCGGCGATGGCTGCGCCGAGTTCGGCGCGGGAGATATCCATGTAGGCCTTGAATGAGGTCATGCCGGAGTCGGACCAGAAATCGACCATGCGGCGGGCTTCATCGGCGTCGCGGAGGGGGTGCATCTGTGCGAACTGGGTGGGTGCGCCTTCGAGGTAGGGCGCGGAGACATCCATTTTGGGTCCTGGCATGGCGCCGGCGTTGATCTGCGCAGCGATGCGGAGGTCGGTGTATGGCTCGATGCTGCCGGTGGTGCGCAGGGTGGTGACGCCGCTGGCGAGATAGAGGCGCGGCGCGGTGTACGGCAGTTCGGTGACATAGAAGCCGGGGCCGCTGGCGAAGCCGTCGTCGCGTTCGGTGGCGATGGAGGCGGAGTAGTAGAGGTGGTCGTGGAGGCCGACGATGCCGGGAAAGACGGTGTCGCCGGTGGCGTCGATGCGCGTGGCGGCGGCGGG
>JAJZEA010000052.1 GCA_021851335.1 Acidobacteriota bacterium
CGACCTAAGGCTTCCGTAATCGCTGCAAGCGCGGCGTCCTGCGCGGGATTCAGACGATGACGCGCAGCAGAAACAACCAGTGAACTGAGCCGAAACGACTGCGGACGTTCCTCGATGCGCACCAGCCCGCGCCGCACCAGCGTTTGCAGCGTACTATTCGAGGGCAGGCGACGATACAGATCGCGCAATCGCTCCGCACCGCCCACCGCCGCCAGCTCCGCCAACACAAGTTGCTGACGCTCCGTCAGCGCGGGCAGGCGCGCATCCGGAACCAGCACGGCAAAACGCTCCAGCCGCCGCGCGTCCCGCTCCTCCGCGCTCGTCTCGCGCGCAATCCACTTGCGGCGCACCAGCGCGTTGATCTGCTGCACGCTGGCCGAGGTTGCCGTGCGCACTGTCGTCATTCGTGCGCGCTCCCCCTCCGCCAATTGCGTAAGCACGCGAAACTCCACCGAATCCGGCGCAAGCGAGACGCGCCGCGAACGACCGGACGCAACAGCGCCATCCAGGCTCTGCGCCAGTACATCCAGCCCCGCCTGCGTAATGCGCAACATGATCTGCCGCCGCAGCTCCGCAGTCAGCGGCAACATCGCGCGCAACACCTCGCCCAGTGGAGCCAGATAGTACTCCGCAATCCATCGCGCCAGCTCCAGCAGCGAAGTCGGCAACAACGGCTCTTCATCCAGCACGGAAGCAATCGCTCGCAGCTCCACGCCCTCCGGCTCGGCATCATGCAGCGCCGTCACCACGCCAATCAACTGCTCCCTGCGAAACGGCGCAATCACCCGCGCTCCCGGCAGCGGGCAAAGACCCTCCGGCAGACGATAGGTAAAGGTCTGGTCGAGCGGCACGGGAAGCGCAACTTCACAGCAGCGGGGCATCGTCTGGGTCCAGTCTCAGTCTACTGCCCGCTGTCGCCCTGGCTCGCGCTCGTCGCCGTGCCGTGAACTACAATGCAGGGGTGATGAGTGCAACCAAATCTTCCCCATCCCAAAAATCCGCGCCTGCAAAGTCTGCTCCCAAAAAGCCGACGACGGCATCTGCAAAAACCGCGCAACCGCCCGCAACAATCGCACTCCACCCGCTCACGCTCTGCATCGACATCGGCGGGACCGGCCTGAAGATGATGGTGCTCAACGCTGAAGGCAAGCCCGCGACCGAGCGCCTGCGCGAGCTGACACCCGAGGATCCCTCTCCACAGAACATCCTCGCCGTGCTCGACGCCATGCTAAAAAAAGCAGGAGCCTTCGATCGCGTCTCCGTCGGATTTCCTGGCGTCCTCAAGCACGGCCACACGCTCGGAGCCTTCAATCTCGATCCTGGGTGGGCCAGTTTTCCGTTGGAGTCCACTCTGCGCAAGATGTGGAAGCGTCCGGTGCGCGCCGCCAACGATGCCGCCATTCAGGGCCTCGGCGCAATCCGCGGCCACGGCGTCGAACTGTGCCTCACCCTCGGCACCGGACTCGGCTCGTCACTTTTTATCGACGGCCATCTCTGCCCGGGGCTGGAGCTTGCGCATCATCCCTGGCGCAAAAAGAAGACCTACGAGGATGATCTCGGCAAGCGCGGCCTGGAAAAACACGGCAAGGAAAAGTGGAACAAGCGCGTCGCCAAAGCCATCGCACAGACCCAGGCGCTCTTCAACTGGGACACGCTTTACATCGGCGGCGGCAACGCAAAGCATCTCGCCATCGAGCTGCCCGCAAACGTCCACATCATCTCCAACCAGGACGGCCTGCTCGGCGGCGTAGCTCTCTGGCGCGACGCGCCGTAACTCGCCCTGCGCTATTTCCGCTGCGGCGGCTGCAAACCCAGCTCCCGCATCGCCAGTTGCAGATCCTCCCAGGCAAACTTCTTCTGATTCGGGTCGCGCAGCAGATACGCCGGATGATAGGTCACGATAAGTTTCCTTCCCAGCATGTTGTGTACCGTCCCGCGCCAGGCATTCAGCGGGCGTTTCTGCCCCGTCAGCCACGTCACCGCCGTCTGCCCCAGCGCCACCACCACCTCCGGCGCCACAATCTCGATCTGCCGCATCAGGAACGGTGAGCAGGTCGCGCCCTCGTCCGTCTCCGGCGTGCGATTGCCCGGCGGACGACACTTCACCACGTTGGCAATGTAGACCTGATCTCGCCGCAGCCCCATCGCGCCAATCATGTTGTTCAGCAACTGGCCTCCGCGGCCCACAAACGGAATCCCCTGCGCATCCTCATCTGCGCCCGGCCCCTCGCCCACAAACATCAGCCGCGCCGCTGGATCGCCGTCGCCAAAGACCAGCTTGTTGCGGCCCTCATGCAGCTTGCAGCGCGAGCAGTCGCCAATCTCGGCACGAAGCTGCTCCAGCGCTCCAGCGCGCGCCGCCGGAGCCAGTGGCGCCGCGGAAAACAAAACAGACTCACGTGCGATAACAGCCTCCGCGGGAGCAGTAGCCCCAACTTGTGATGAAGCAGGATTTGCAGTCGATTGCAACAACTGGACTGTCGCAGTTGGAGCGGCCAGCGCATCCATCATTGTTTCGGGCGCCTCGCGACGATAGTATTCCACGATGCCAAGATCGCGATAGAAACGCAAGCGCGCTTCGAGCGCGGTCCGCCATTCAATCTGGGTTCCCGTGTCCATACCCGTTTCCATACGGTTGATTGCATCCATGCTATTCGATCATGAGCGCCTTGCGCCTGGGCGCGGCAGACTCACGCAGCGCAGTCTCATCCTGCTGCACGGAACTTCCCTCTCGTACAGGCATCTCCCGCTGCAACTCCAGTTCCGTCGACGAAAGCTCCACCAGCAGCGACTGCGGACGGCGCAGCGCGACAACCTCATCCAGCACGCGATCCGCCAGCTTACGCTTCGGCATGAACGGCAGATCAATCGCCGTGCTCAGCGTCAAAAATGTCGCAGCGTTGTGATCCGAGTCAAAGCCAATCTCTTCGCGGCCAACATCGTTCACCACAATCGCATCCGCGCCCTTGCGCAGCAGCTTCGCGCGCCCTTGCTCCACAGTGTCTTCCGTCTCAGCGGCAAAACCCACAATCAACTGGCCGGGGCGACGTCGCCGCACTACCTCCGCCAGAATATCTTCCGTCGGCAGCAGTTCCAGCGTCATCGGACCCTGCCTGCGCAACTTCTGCTCCGCCACCACCACCGGCCGATAGTCGGCCACCGCGGCGGACTTGATCACCAGCGTCGCCTCGGCCTGTCGCGCCAACACGGCCTGCCGCATCTCTTCCGCCGTCGTCACGCGCACCACCTCGCAGTGGATCGGCGGATGCAGCGCCGACGGTCCCGTCACCAGAATCACACGCGCTCCGCGGCTCTGCGCCGCCTCGGCCAGCGCATAGCCCATCTTGCCACTGGATCGATTGCCCAGGAACCGCACCGGATCCAGCGCCTCGCGCGTGCCGCCGGCAGTAATCAACACCACTTCGCCAGCCAGATCGTGGCTGCGTCCCAGCGCATTCAGCACCGCATTGGCAATCTGCTCCGGCTCCGCCATGCGCCCAGGACCAACCATTCCGCAGGCAAGCGGCCCGGCATCCGGCTCCACGATTCGAACCCCGCGCCGACGCAGCATCTCCACGTTGGCTTGCGTCGCTGCATGCTCCCACATCACGGAGTTCATCGCTGGGGCCACCACCACCGGCGCTGAAGTCGCCAGATACATCGTCGTCAGAAAATCGTCTGCCAGTCCGTGCGCAAAGCGCGCCAGAATATCCGCCGTCGCCGGAGCCACTACCAGCAGATCGGCCCACTGCGCCTCGGCAATGTGGTCAATCGGCGCATCCGGAGACGCATCGGTCGGCATCTCCCACAGGCTGGTCATGACGCGATGTCCACTGAGAGCTGCAAAAGTGAGTGGCTGCACAAACCGTGTCGCCGCCTGTGTCATCGTCACGCGCACTTCCAAAGCATGACGCTGCAACGCGCGAACTACTTCTGCCGCCTTATAGGCTGCAATCCCGCCCGAGACACCAACCATCACCTTCATAGTGCGATTGTATCCCGAAGCAGGCCCCTCAATCTCACCGTTCATTCCCCGGCGCTACACCGCCAGAATCGGAATCCCGCTGTCATCCAGATCCGGGCTTTCCGGCGGCGGACCAGTCTGCACATACGAGATCTTTCCCGCACGAATCTCATCCTGCGCCTGACGACAAGCCTTGTTGCTTTTGCTTGTCACCAGCGGCGGAGCGCCGCTTTGCAACTGCCGCGCTCGTCGTGCCGCCACCATCACCTTGCGATAGTTCGAGCTAAAGTTCGTCTCAATCATCGGTTCGTCCGGGGTTCCATCATTCATCCGTATCCTCCAGAAAAAGATAGCGTTGCTCGCTGCCATGCGGACCGATGCCAAAGGCCTCCAACACCGGCTGCAAGCGTTCCCGCACATTGCGCTCCAGGCAGCTTTCGGCAATCTCAAAATCGCGACGATGCTCCAGATCGATCACTCCACCCGACTGAAGTATGCGTTCGACGACGACGATCGCTTCCAGTTGAGCCACTGCGCGCTCCAGAACGTCGTTGACCAGAATATATCTGTATTCGTGACAATTCTCAATCTCCTTGCTCGCCTCGTTCAGTCTGCGAAAGAGAATCTGCTCATCTACATTCCCCTCCGCGCGACTTCGATTGCGTAATCGCGTTCGCAATACCTTCGGATTCGGAGGCGCAATAAAGATCGTCACAGCCTGCGGCAGACGCGCCACCACCTGCCGCGCGCCCTGCACATCGATATCCAGCAGCAAATCGCGCCCCGCGGCACGCGCCTCATCCAGCGAGCGCCGCGCCGTTCCATAGTAGTTGCCGAAGACCTCCGCATACTCCAGAAACTCGCCCGCATCGCGCATCGACTCAAAGGTTTCTCGCGAAGTGAAGTGGTACTCACGACCGTCCTCCTCCGATCCGCGCGGTTTGCGCGTCGTCCAGGAGATCGAAAAATCCAGCCCGCCCACCTGCGAGCGCAGCGCATTCACCAGCGTGCTTTTCCCCGAACCCGAAGGCGCCGAAATAATAAAAAGAATTCCCGCCAAACGCGCTTTCCCTCCTGCACTCTTTCCCATCGATTGCCGCAAAGCTGAATCTACCGCACCAGTTACTCCAGATTCTGAATCTGCTCGCGCGCCTTTTCGATATTCGCCTTCAGCGCCAGGCCAAGCTCGGTCACTTCCGTTCCCTTGCCCGCAATCCCGGTCGTCTTCGACAGCAGCGTATTCGCTTCGCGATTCAGCTCCTGCAACAGGAAATCCAGCTTCTTGCCAACCTCACCGCCCTGCTCCAGCAACTCGCTGAAATGCTGAATATGCGTGTGCAGTCGCTGCAATTCCTCGCTCACATCGTTGCGATCCGCCAGCAGCGCCACTTCTTCCAGCAGCCGCTGACGATTCACTTCGCCACCAATCAGCGCCGTCACCTTTTGTTGCAGCCGTTGCTCGTGCCGCGCCGCAATCTCAGGATGCAACCGCTCCAGGCTTTGCACCGTCTCGTCCATCTCCAGCATGGCCCGCTGCAACAGTCGCGCAAGCTCCCGTCCCTCACGCGCACGCATCGCCTTCAGTTTGGGAATCAGGCGCCGCGTCTCTTCCACCACAAACTCCGCCAGCGACTTCTGATCCTCTTCGCTATACATCGCCTCCTGCTGCAACACTCCCGGCAATCGCAACATCACATTCAGATCCGGCTGTGCATCCAGTGCGTATTCTCGCGCTGCGCTGCGAAACGCCTCCACGCAGGCCGACAGCGCCGTTCGATTCAAAGTGAATCCGCGCTGCGCGTTGCGGTCCAGTGTCAGGCCAAACTCGATGTGGCCTCGCACAAATTCTTCTTTTAGAATGCGCCGAAGCTCCATCTCCAGCGCGTCATATCCTGCCGGCAGCCGCAGTTGAATATCCAGAAAACGATGATTCACGCTCTTCAGCGCTAGCAGCACACGCGTCTCGCCCATCTGGGGCAGCACAACTGCGTTCGTTGATCCGGCAAAGCCCGTCATCGAATACACGCTGGCGCGGCTCTCCGCAGCGGAGAAGCTTTCCTTAGCGCTGCCCGCCGTGGTCAGGCCTGTCACTTGTTCCGTTTCAATCATTGGATTCATCGTTGTTCCTTGCCGAAGAATGCTTCCTGCTTTTCATCCATCATTTGCCGTCCGCCGCCAACGCAGCCTCGGGAACACTCAAAAACTGCAACTGGCTCAACCGTTGATAGGTGGCGGAAACTCGCAGCAGTTCCTCATGCGGCGCAATCGCCGTAATCCGTCCATCCTCAATCACCGCGATACGATTCGCCATCCGTACCGTGGACAACCGATGCGCGATCACAATCGCCGTTCGGCCCTGCATCAGATTCGCCAGCGCCGCCTGCACCAGCGATTCGCTCTCCGCATCCAGCGCCGAGGTCGCTTCATCCAGAATCAGAATCGGCGCATTTTTCAGAATCGCGCGCGCAATCGCAATCCGCTGTCGTTCGCCTCCGGACAGACGAAAACCCTTTTCGCCAATCACCGTGTCGTAGCCCTGTGGCATCCGCAGAATAAAGTCGTGCGCCAGCGCATTGCGCGCAGCCTCTTCCACCATTCGCTGCGCGGTCTCCGGCTGACCATAGGCGATGTTGTTCCGTACGGTATCGTTGAACAGCACCGTCTCCTGCGTCACCTGCGCAATCTGACCTCGCAGCGAATCGAGTGTCAGCTCGCGCACATCCCTGCCATCAATCAGCAGCCGTCCTTCCGATACATCATAGAAACGCGGCAACAGGTTCACCAGCGTCGATTTGCCCGCGCCGCTTGGTCCCACCAGCGCCAGCATCTCTCCTCGATGTACGCTCAGGTTGATGTCATGCAGGATCGGATGCTCACCATCCTCGCTGCTATAACGAAAGCCGACATGATCAAACTCGATGCGATCGTGAAAGCCCTTGAGCATATGCGCACGCGGTTGCTCCGCCACATCGTTCTCAATTTCGAAGAACTCAAAAATTGAAACCGAAGCGCCCATCGCCTGCTGAAAACTGTTATAGAAATACGCAAACTTCCGAACCGGATCGTAGAGTTTGAACAGCGCAATGATGAAGACCACAAAGGTCTGCATCTCCATACGTCCAGCCTTGATCTCGTTGCGGCCAATCAGCAGCAGCAGCACAATCGCCACCGAGCCAATCACATCCATCAGCGGCGAACTGATCGACTGCACGCGCACCGAGTGCAGGTTCGCTCGAAAGAGCCTTCGCGCCGCTTTCTTAAACCGCAGAATCTCCCAAATCTCGGTCGAAAATGCTTTCACGATACGATTGCCCGTGATCGTTTCATGCAATATATTCTGAATCTCCGCCACACGATCCTGCCCGGTGCGCGTGCGCACGCGCACTGAGCGACCAATCTTGCGCGCAGACGTAATCACCACCGGCACAAAGATCAGCAGCGCCCAGCTTAGCCGACCACCCAGCGCAATCACCGCGGCCATCGTAAACAGAAAGGTAAAAATCTGCTGGAGAAAATCTCCCAGCACAGCGCTCACTGCGGTCTGCACCCGCTCCACATCGTTAATCAGCGTGGAGAGAATCGTGCCCGTCGCATGACGATGAAAAAAACTCGCCGAGCTGCGCAAAATCGTCTCATACAAATCGTTGCGCAGATCGGTAATCATGCCATACCCGGCATAGTTCACCAGATAGGTTCCGCTGAAATCGCAGATCCCTTTGAGCAGCGTCGAGCCAATCAGCGCCACCGCCACCACAGCCCAGGCATTGTGCAGATGAATTCCGCGTGGAACCCAGTGCAACAGATTCATCCGCCACGGGCCGTTAAGATTCGGCAGCAGCGTAATACTGTCGCCCGGCGCACCAGGATTCAGCACCGTCTTCAGCACGGGCCCCAGAATCAGCAGCCGTAGCGCCTCCAGCATTCCCACCGCGGCCAGCAGAATGATGCCCAGCAAAGCTTGAAACGAGTAAGGCAACACATAGCCCAACAGGCGCAGCGAACGGGTCAACGGATGGCCTCCATTGCTAACTCCGCCTGACTCCGAAGCACCCTCCGAAGCATTGCCGATTTCACCTGACTCATCCAAGTATTGTATCCGTCCCGCGCTCCGCAGAGCGCTCTTCGGTCTGGCGCATATTTACCGCGGCATATCGCGATGCAGTGCCTTCACGCGAAAGCCCTGCTCTTCCAGCCGCTTCGCAAACTCCTCGGCCATCATCACGGAACGATGCTGCCCGCCCGTGCAGCCAAATCCAATCGTCAAGTAGCTCTTCCCTTCGCGCAGATAGTGCGGCAACAGAAAATCCAGCAGCCCCATCGTTCGCTCCAGAAACTCCGCCGACTGCGGAAATCCGCGAATATACTCTGCCACCGCCGGGTCCAGTCCGGTTTGCCGACGAAACTCCGGCACAAAATGAGGATTGGGCAAAAAACGCACATCGAAAAGCAAATCGGCATCCAGTGGCACACCGTTTTTGAAACCAAAACTAAGGCATGTCACCAGCATTTGGCCGCGCTCATGCGCATCCACCGACAGAGGATGAAACCGCGCCTGTATATAGGCGCGCAGCTCATGCACATTCAACCCGGAGGTATCAACAATGCTGTCGGCCATATTGCGTACCGCATCCAGCATCTGCCGCTCATCGGTGATCGACCGCGTCACCACCTGTGACCGGCTCACCTCTGTAAAACTCAACGGATGCGGTCGACGCGTCTCCGAGTAACGACGAATCAGCACCGCATCGGAAGCATCCAGAAACAACACCGTCGTGCGCAGCCGCTGCCGCACCTGTTGCAAAATCGATGGCAGCCGATCCAGCGCCGGCCCTTCGCGCACGTCCACCACAATCGCCGCGCGTGCCATCTCCTTAGAATCGCGAATCAGATCCGCAAATGCCAGCAACAGCTCCAGCGGCAGATTTTCCACCGAATAGAAGCCAAGATCCTCAAACGCCTTCAGCGCCGAGCCCTTGCCAGCACCCGAGATTCCCGTCACCACCACCAGCAGTTTTTCTTCGCCCGCCGACGAGTGTTCGCTTTGCGGCGCAGCTTTCTCATCTCGGAGTGAATCATCGGCCATGCGTGTATCGTACATGGACGCGGCAACGCTTTCGAGCGTCCGGCGCTACAAAATTTGCAGCCATCTACAAGCTGTCACAGGCGCCGCCACCGCTCCGCTCTACGCCTGTCCCCATGCCGACGACCCGCTTTGCTCTGTCAGCAGATGTGTCGCCGCTCCCGGCTCCAGCGCAGGCGCAAACAGGTATCCCTGCACCATATCGCAACCCGCGGCTCGCAGCGCGTCCATCTGCGCTGCATGTTCCACACCCTGCGCAAAAACCGTCAGCCCCAGAGAGTGTCCCAACTCGGTGATTGAGCGCAGCGCGGCCAAATGCTTTCCATTCAAACTCACGGAAGCCACCAACTCGCGATCCAGCTTGATAATGTCAATCGGAAACCGCAGCAACTGGCTCAGCGGCGCAAGCTGCGATCCAAAATTATCCACCGCAATTCGCACTCCGCGCTCCGCCAGCCGATCCACAATGCGCAGCGCCGCTTTTGGATCTTCACTCAGCGCACCCTCGGAGATCTCCACAATCAGCCGATGCGGATCAATTGGAGACGACTCCAGCACCGAGGAAAAAAGCCCAATCAACTCCGGATGGTACAGTTGCCGCGCTGAAAGATTGATGCTCAGCGAAAACGTCCGATCCCGCCACTGCTGCGACCACGCCTGCAACTGCTCGCAACTGGTCCGCATTGTCTCCCGATTCAGATGCATCGCATAGCCGGCATGGTCGGCCACCTGCAGCATCTCCTGCAGCGATTCGTAGGTGCCGTTCTGCCGCCTCCATCGTAGTAGCGACTCAAACCCCTGCAAGGTTCCGGATTGCAGATGATAGTAGGGCTGATACCACACCGCAAAATCCCGCCGATCCAGCAGCGCTCGCATCTCGGACTCGCGCTCATTGCGCAGAATCAGATGCACCTGCATCTGCGAATCGAAGATCTCACACCGCAGCCCGCCTTGCTGCTTCGCGCGATACATCGCATAATCAGCATCCCGCAACAGATGCTCCGGAAGTTGATGATCCTCGGCGCACATCGCTACGCCAATGCTCGCGCCCACAGCAAGCATCTTGCCTTCCAGCACAAACGCTCGCTGAAACTCCGCCAGAATTCGCGCAGCAATCATGCGCAGGTCGTCCATCGAGGTCAGGTTGTCCAGCAACAGCGCAAACTCATCCCCGCTCAGTCGCGCCGCCGTGTCATGCGGACGCAAGGCTGCACGCAGCCGCTCGGCCACCTCCACCAGCAATGCGTCCCCCGCCGCATGACCATGCTGATCGTTGATCTCCTTGAATCGATCCAGATCGACAAACATCACGGCGCAATTCTGGTCGCGTCGACGCGCTCGACGCGCCATCGCCAGCTTCAACCGATCCAGAAACAGCGCTCGATTCGGCAGTCCTGTCAACACATCATGCAGCGCATAGTGCTGCAATCGCGCCTCACTCTGGCGCCGACCGCGAATATCCCGAAAGCTCGCAATCAGCCCTGGCTCCTGACCCTCCTGCTGAAAGACCGCAAGCGCGATCGACACATCCACAGGATTGCCACGGGAATCCATCCGCACCGTATCAATGGCCACACGCCCGCGACGACGCGCCAACTCCAGCAACGTTAAAGACTCTTCTCTGCGCTCTTCCGGAACCAGCAAATCGCCCAGCAAAGACCCAATCACCTGCTCCGGCGTATATCCAAACAACTCGGTAAACTCAGGATTGACGAAGATCACCTCTTCGCCCCGCGTCACCGCCACAGCCTCTGGCAGCGAGCGCACCAGACCACGCAGCAACTCGCACGATCCCTGCGGAAGATTCCGATCCGCTACGCGCCTGCCACTCCACTTTTCTTCCATCCAAATCATCCCCGTATCGCGCAACGTTCCCGCTCAACTTGCACCCGACATAACTTTGTCAACACAAAGCATCTGTCCGACGCAGCACTCAGCAGTCATGCCACTCGATTCGCAAACTCCCCTGTAACTCAGTGTAAGCACAACAAGGGCCTGCTTCGATCGGATTTTTCAGAAGAAACTTATTCGACGTTCAGCCCAGCGCCACCATCGACATCTGGCCATCTCGTCGCCGATGCAGCACAAACTGTGTCCCCTCCGGGCTGCGAAAGATCAGCAGATCTCGATCATCGCTCTCGGCACGCTTCACCGCTTGCTCCACCGTCACCGGGTCTGGCAAAACCGCATCCGCCGCACTGATCAGATGTGGCTCTGTCACGCTGCGGCGTCCCGTCGGAATCACCGCCAGAGTGGTCACCTTACGCGCGGTGCTTCGAGTCGCCGAGGTTCCCGCGCCGCGCGATTTCTTCGTCGTCGTTGCACTGGCCACAACGCCAACACGCGCCTCCGCCGTCAGCGAAGCCTCAGGCTTGCGTTTCCGGCTGCGCTGCCGATCTCGAAAGCGCAGTGCCTGACTCTCCGCATGCTCCAGGGCCAGCCGTAGCGCTGCGGCCTGCGTCATCGCCGAACCCTGCGCCACCAGCGGGTGCCGTCGGCTTTGCAGATGAATCTCTACCACTTGCAGGTGTCGCTCTTCCCGCAAAATGCACGATGCCGCCGTCAGCGGGCCAAGAATCCGCGCTACCCGCTCGATTCCCTCCTGCGCCGCTTCCCGCGTTGTCTTGCTGATCTTCGTCTGTCTGCCAGTGAACTCGATTTCCATGGCGTTCTCCCTTTACCAAGAGTGTAGTCCACAACTCTGCGCACGAGGCTGTTCACGCCTGCAGTTTACGAGCACGGTTCACGAGTACAGTTCATGCATGCAAGGAGCAATCAAAACAACGTTCCGCCCTGCCTGTTCCGCTTTCTTCCATGCGCGCCAAGCATCCTTTTCAGGATGCGTCCGATTCAGGAACCGCCGATTGCAGCAGAATCACCTCAGTGTCCGCGCCGACGTCCACCCTGCGCCTCGGCTTGCGGCGGCTTCCTGAGCATCTCTTCGCGCGCCCTGCGTTCGCCTCGTCTGCCCAGCAGAAACATCCCTGAGCCAAAGACCAGCAGGACCAGACCCCAGTACAAATTGACATCCAGATTGTCCGCCCGCAGATACAGCAGGCTGCCTCGCGTTGCCCAGCCGTACACCGACAGAATCAGGCCCACCAGCGTAAACATCAGACCCATGGGAATTCTCAAATCCAGATTCACAATCCCTCTCCTTTTCGCACAGCGTCCAGCTTCCTGCTCACTCGCCCCGTGCGCCTACCGGAAGATCAAATTCAACACCACCACTGTCACCAGCAGCGCCACCGCCAGAGCCTCCGGGCGCTTCCACCAGATGTGTTCCGTCGCCTTGGCTCGCGGCGTCAGCGAATGCACCAGGCCCACCAACTCCGACTCCGGCTTTGGCTTGCCAAACAGACTCACCACAATCGCCACAATAAAGTTTGTGCTGAACGCCCAGATCGCCGTCCAGAAGTTCTGCGCCATATCGCTCGGATAGTGGTGAAGCACGGCGATCCATCCGCCATGCAATCCCGGATGCGCCTCGATCGGCAAGGTCAGTCCGTGATGCGCCATCGCCGCCGCAGTCCCAGCGATCAACCCGGCGAATGCGCCGTTTCCCGTCGTCCGCTTCCAGAACATCCCCAGCAGAAAGGTTGCAAACAAAGGAGCGTTCACCAGGCTGAAGACAAGCTGAAGCGTATCCATGATGTTGTTGAAGTTTGAGGCGGCATACGCCGTTGCCATCGATAACAGAATCCCTCCCACGGTAGCCCAGCGACCCATCTTCAGGTAATGCTGATCCGAAGCCCCCTTGCGAATGTAGGACTGATAGAGGTCATAGGTCCAGACCGTATTGAACGCCGTCACATTGCCCGCCATGCCGCTCATGAAGCTGGCCAGCAGCGCCGTCAATCCAAGCCCCAGTAGCCCCGAAGGCAGATAGTGCAGCAGCATCGACGGAATGGCCAGGTCGTAATCCAGCTCCGGCTTGCCACTGGCATCCAGCACAATCTTTCCCGTCAGCGGATCCATCTTCGCCGGCACCAGCCCATGTCCTTCGGCCTCGGCCTTGCTCACCACGCGCGTCTCGCGCACAATCGTCCCATTCACCACCGTCTCGGTCGTCACGTTGTGCGGCGTCGTCGCGGCAATCGCCAGCAACCCCGGCAGAATCACCAGAAACGGAAAAAACATCTTGGGAATCGCCGCAATCAGCGGCACGCGTCGCGCATTCTCCTGGGTATCGGTAGCCATCGCCGTCTGGATCACCAGAAAATCCGTACACCAGTAGCCAAACGACAACACAAATCCCAGCCCCATCGCCAGCCCAAACGCATCCACGCCCAGCGGATTCGTGCTCGCATGTTCCATCCCGCGCCAGGAGTGCATATAGGCCGTCGGCAGCGCCGCGCGCAGTCCGCTCAGACCGCCCACATTGTGCAGTCCAATCAGCACCAGCGGCAGAAATCCCGCAATAATCAGCGCAAACTGCAACACTTCGTTATAGATCGCGCTCGTCAGCCCGCCCAGAAAGATATAGCCCAGCACAATGATTGCCGACAGCAGCATCGAGAAGTGGAAGATCCATCCCAGCGGCAGACCGAGCGTCAGAAACAGTCCGTCAAAGATATGCAGCGTCTGGATCAGCAGCGCCATTGCATACATCGAGATGCCGGAGGAAAACACCGTCATCACCGCAAAGGAACAGGCATTCAGCGCGCGCGTCTTTTCGTCAAAGCGCAGCAGCAGAAACTCCGGCACTGAACGCGCCTTCGAGCCATAGTAGAACGGCATCATGAAGATGCCCACAAAGATCATCGCCGGAATCGCGCCAATCCAGTAGAAATGGCTCGTCGCAATGCCGTACTTCGCGCCCGACGCGCCCATTCCGATCACTTCCTGAGCGCCCAGATTGGCGCTCATAAAGGCCAGACCGCAGATCCAGGCCGGCAACGCGCGCCCTGCCTGAAAAAAATCCTTGCTCGTCTTCATGTACCGCTTCAGCGCAAAGCCAATGCCCAGCACAAAGACAAAGTAAAGCAGCATGATCAGCCAGTCGATCGCGGTGAGCTGTGTATGTCCAAACAAGAGGTCGTCCTCCATCAGCAGATGGGAGTTATCGGAAGGTCGCTTGCGACCTGCCGCACCTAACTCTACCTAGGTGCGTGCAGTGGAGTCCAGAGAAAAATGAAAACCTTTACGAAACCACCCCCACTCCCCTCCAAACAGATAAACTATTCCTGATGATTCCTACCCTTGAATGGACCCTCGAAGGCGTCCGGTTCCTCGACCAGACCAAACTGCCCCTTGAAGAAACCTACCTGCTCGCCACCACTCCACAGCAGGTCGCCACCATCATCACCACCATGGTCGTCCGCGGCGCGCCGGCCATCGGCGTCAGCGCGGCCATGGGACTCGCGCTGGCCGCAAAATCCTCCTCTGCCGCCACGGCAGAGGCGTTTGCCCAATCCTTTGCCGCAAGCTGCGATCTGCTCGCCGGCACGCGTCCCACCGCCGTCAATCTCTTCTGGGCCATCGACCGGATGAAGCGCGTCTTTGCCCAACTGCTCGCCGCTGGCAGCAGCATGACCGATGTTCGCTCTCGCCTGGAAGCAGAAGCTCGCGCCATGTACGACGAAGACATCGCTGCCTGCCGCGCCATGGGAGCCTTCGGTGCCGATCTCATGCCCGACCAGGGCACCGTGCTCACCCACTGCAACGCCGGCGCGCTGGCCACCTGTGGCTATGGCACTGCCCTGGGCGTCATTCGCGGAGCCGTCGAGCGCGGTAAGAAAATCCACGTCTTCGCCGACGAAACTCGTCCCTTCCTTCAGGGAGCCCGCCTCACCGCATGGGAACTGATGGCCGACGGCATCCCCACCACCGTCCTTTGCGACAACATGGCCGGGAGCCTCATGCGTCAGGGTCGCATCCAGGCCGTCGTCGTCGGTGCCGACCGCATCGCCGCCAACGGCGACGTTGCCAACAAGATCGGAACCTACAGCGTCGCCGTCCTTGCCCGCGAACACGGAATCCCGTTCTACGTCGCCGCGCCCTGGTCCACCATCGACCTCGCCACCGCCACCGGCGATGCCATCCCCATCGAGGAGCGCGCCGCCATCGAAGTCACGCACCACGGCGGACGCCAACTCACGCCCCACGGAGTCAATATCTGTAATCCCGCCTTCGACGTCACGCCTGCTCGCTACGTCACCGCCATCATCACCGAGCGCGGCGTCCTGCAAGCGCCTTATCTCTCATCCATCGCCGCGGGAGCTGTCGCTACCGGAGCACTCACCGCGCAATAGCCCGTCGTAGCATCGCTGCCACTTTCACTACGCATCGGTCCAGCCGGTTGACTCCGATCCGGCTGGCTTCCAGTCAACTGGCTTCCCGGCGATTGGCTACCAACTCCATCGGGCGCTTGTGTGCATCCAGTGCTTCCGTTCGCCGTACTGCCATTCGCGCCGCTGCCGCTTGTGGCACTGCCGTTCATACCGCTGCCGCTCGCAGAGCTTCCACCCGTCATCTCGCTCGATATCCCGCCTGCCATCCAGTTCGGAGTGCCCGCTCCGCCGGTCGCGCTTCCGCTCATGCCATCCAGCGTCGACCATCCTGCATGGGTCCCGCTCATTTCCACCCCCGCGCCACTTCGCCGATCCTCCGCCACAGTGCCCACAAAAGGCAGTACCGGAGCGCCGTGCAGCCGATACGGCGGCGGAGCCAATCCACCCGGCGGATTGAATCCGAGATTTCCCACTCGCGTCACCAGCAGCACCCCCGCCTGAAACAAGAGCGTGTAGTTCTTCGATTGCACCGTCCCGGCAGCGATCAGAATCGGATAGGTCCCCGGCGGGGATTGCGCCGTCGCCGTCGTGCTCAGCACCGGCGCTCCGCTCGTCGCGCTCGCCAGTGTATCCGTGCCCAACAACCCTTCCGCAGAGTAGGTCAACGTCGGCACCGCGCTGCCCACAGGCATCACTACTGCATTCGGAATCAGCGTCAGGCTCGCCGGCGTCACCGTCAGCGTCCCCGGCACAAACACAAACGTATAGTTGGCCGCCGTCAGCGTTCCCGCACTGATCGTAATGGGATAGCTGCCCACGGATGGCCACGTTCCAGCGCTCGATGTGATTGTCGGATTCCCGCTGACCACACTCCCCAAATCGCCCCCAACAAAGCCCGTGATCGTATAACCAAACGACGACGCGGATCTCCCATAGACCACCTGCTGATTGCTAGCCATCACCGTCAGCGTCGCCGGTAGCACGGTGAATGCCTGCTCCACCGGCGTCGCCGCTGCATACATCGCATTGCCAGTCTGTGTCGCTTGCACCACAATTGTTCCCGCGCCCGTTGCCTCCAGCGTATTGCCGCCCGAGATCGCGCCCGGCCCGCTCACCACCGCAAACGTCACCGGCAATCCCGCGCTCGACTTCGCCACGAGCGGAAAATTCATGTGTCCGCTCACCATCCCCTGCCCATAGACCTCCGCTGCCTGCGCCGCAAACTGGATCGTCTGCGCAGCCAGGTTCGCGCTTATTCCCTGCACCGGAACCGTATACGAGATCGTCTGCCCCGTCACCGTCTGTGCCGTGATCGCGATACTTTCCTGCATCTGCGCATTCGCTTTCTGCGGCGCAAACGCAGCCGAAACCGTGCAGCTTTGTCCCTGCTGCAACAGGACTCCAGCGGCGCAGACGACACCGCTCGAAGCAGAGGCGGCTGAGACGCTGGCTGCCGCAAAATCCTGCGGATAACTCACGCCGGTGATCGTCGTCGGCTGTGCGCCCACGCTCAGCACTTCCATCGTCTGCGGTGCGGTGCTGTTCCCTCCGTTTGCCGTCGGCGTAAACACCAGCGGCGCGCCTTGGGACATCACAATCTTCGCCACACGATGATTGCCCGTATCCGCCACATACAGGTTTCCCGCCGCATCCACAGCCAGGCCCTGCGGCGCGTTGAATCCACCCGCCACAAGCACCGGCTTCTGATACACCCCATTCACCGGCACCATCATCATCACCTGGTTACGTCCGCTGTCCAGCACATACAGGTCACCCTCACCATCCACCGCCACTGCCGTCGGAAACTGAAAGTAGCCCTGCCACAAATTTCTTACCCATTGGCTGCTGTTATTGAACTCTGTCACCTGGTTCTGATATGGCTGCACCCAAAAAACATCGCCCAACCTATCTTCCGCCACCGACAAAGGAAAGTACGCGTCGAAAGTTCCGCCCGCGGCATAGTTTTGTCCTTGCGGCTGACGAATGTAACTAGTACCTGTCCAGTTATAGCAATTCACCTGGTTCTCATAGGTGTTCGCAGCACACATCACGCCATTTGGCGCCACTGCCACGCCAGATGGAACATACATCCCGGAACCCTCACTCTGTTGGCCGACAAACGAGGAGCCATTCCACGCCATCCGGATTATGCGGTCGTTTCCACTCGATGCCACCAGCAGGTTTCCTGCGCCGTCCACGGCCATACCCATCGGAACATTCACCTCTTGAATGGGCAAAGTTTCCGGCGACGAAACACTGCCCCCACTCTGGCTGTATTCCGTAACCGTGTATGTCTGGCCATCCGTCACATACACGTCGCCGCTGCCATCTACCGCAACCCCTGCCGGCATCGTCAATCCGCTGGCAATCGTGCTCACCGCAGCTGGCAGCGTTACTGCACGGCTGGCATTCCCCGTTCCATACAAATACGTCGTCAGCAGCGGCTCGCCATCGCTGCCCCAGAAGTTGATCGCTCCGGATTCGACTCCGGACTTCGTCGGCGCAAAGCCGACAACCATGCTGCACGTTGCCGCTGCCGCATAGGTCTGCGGCACGCAGTCGCTTCCCGGCTGACTTTGAAAATCCCCCTGCACGTTGCCCGCGC
>JAJZEA010000053.1 GCA_021851335.1 Acidobacteriota bacterium
ACTATCCGCCGTTTGGCTACCTGGCGAATCTGCTTTTCAAATCGCGCAGCGCGGACGAAGCCGCGCAGTGGGCGGAACGAGCCGCAGTGTGGCTGCGTGCGCATCCGGTGGAAGGTGTGCGGATTCTAGGTCCGTGCGCTGCTCCGATTGCGCGAGTGAAAGAGACATGGCGATTTCACCTGGTGGTGAAGGCGTCGGGGCGGAGCGCCTTAAACGGGCTGTTGCGTGCGCTGGTGCGCAATCTGGAAACGCTGGAGATTCCGCGACGCAACATGATTGTGGACATTGATCCGCAGCGCCTGATGTAGCGATTGCGCGAGCATAAATCTACCACGGTGCACGTGGCAGAAGGAGTTACGTTTGTAGCGCAGAGGCCATCTCCGACAGGATAGCGGCCGCGGCAGAGGCGGGTTCCGGAGCCTGCACGATGGGCCTGCCTACGACCAGGTAGCTGGCCCCATTTTGCAATGCCAGAGTGGGCGTGGCGACGCGCTGCTGGTCGTCCAGTGCGACTCCCGCAGGACGGATGCCGGGAACTACGAGCGAAGTCTCGGCGCCGCAGATGGTGCGCAGTTGCGCAGACTCTTCCGCGGAGCAAACAAATCCACGCATGCCGACAGCCAGCCCCATGCGCGCCAGCAGTTCCACTTGTTGGCTCGGTGGCTGCGGGATGCCGGTTGCGTGCAGTTGCTGCGAGTTCATGCTGGTGAGCACGGTGACGGCAAGCAAGGTGGGAGCTTTGGGCATGGATGCCGCGGCATCGAGCGCGGCATGAAGCATGTGAGGGCCGCCTGCCGCATGGAGCGTAAGCAGGGACGCACCCAGCGTGGAGGCGGTCTTTACCGCGCCGGCCACGGTGTTGGGGATGTCATGCAGTTTGAGATCAAGAAAGACGGAGTAGCCCGATTCTACGAGTTCTGAGATGATGGCCGGACCGGCTGCGACAAAGAGTTCCAGCCCGACTTTGAGCCACCTGCATTGCCCTTCGAGTCGGGGAAGGAATTGCCGGACGAGCACTGCATCCGGCAGATCGAGAGCAACGATGAGGCGGTCGCGGGCAGCGGTGAGAGCGGAGATCGATGTGGCGGAGTCGGCGATGTCGTGCGGTGTAGCCATGCTTTCAGTGTAGCGTTTCGAGCGTTTTTGATCGAAGCTGATAGAGCTGGGCATGGGCAAGCGTAGCCTGGCGCCAGGGCAGCCGGGCTTGGATGTAGCTACACAGGATGGCTTCACGGTGTGCGGCGTGCGCGAACTGGCTCTAGCGGCCAGCGGAGGGTTCTGGAGTCGCCTCTGGCCAGTCTACCTGCGCCATCTGCGCGCCTTCGATGCGCTCCAGACGGACTCTCTCAACCCCGATGCGGCGGAATCCCAGCGCGTGTGCGGCAGCGTAGGAGAGATCGACGATACGCCCGGGAACGATGGGTCCGCGGTCGTTCACTCGAACCATGATGGAGCGATGGTTGGCAAGGTTGGTGACCTTGACCAGGGAACCGATGGGAAGCGTGGGGTGAGCGCAGGTCAGCAACGTGCGATCAAATGGTTCACCACTTGCAGTGGGGCGACCCTGAAATCGATCACGACCGTACCAGGAAGCGCGCCCAACCTGTGTCCAGGTATGAGACGACTCAGGTTTTTTTGCATGCTGTCGATGAACTCCCGTCGAAGCGGGAGTTGTGGAGCCGGCCACCGCAGCAAGAAGAACGAAGATTGAAGTGGTCCAACCCAGATTCATGGCAGACCGTTTGGCTGAAATACTTAACATTCTTTAACAATGGGAACATATTGCCGCCGAACATTCAAGTCATCCGGGATAACACAGAGGCTATTCGCGCTCTAAATTGCTGAAGAATCAGGTTTCTATATTTTTCTGAGCCATTGAACAAGCTGTTTGAAAACAGGACATATTTGCGAATTTAGGTCATGTGGGATTTCTCTAAGGTCACGAGTTATATGCCTGTGACTCGCAGAAGTTATCTGGAAAGCTTCTGGTGCGACGGTGTTGTTCTTTGCTGGAAAAGGCAAACAGTGCTGCCATGAAAATTGCCTTGTGCAAGCGTGTGCGAGGACAGAATTCTGCGATGGAATCGTCAGATGTGGCGGGTGATATGAGCAGCGACCATGCCGTTAAGGATTCTTGGGCAGAGTATTTTCCGGAACAGGTAAAAAGCGACGGAGGTAGTTGAGCGGGTCTTTGCAAATGACCATTTGTTGCAGGTGATATTGCCAGGCATCGGACCTTGTGGTGCGCCGCGTGAACGGTCGTCGCGTGACGGTTACGAATTCGCCGTAGCGATTTTTTTGTGTATATGTTTTGGTGGGGACCATGATGTGCATCTGTTCGCCAGGCTTCCAGATGGCCCTGGCAAATTCATGGGAGTAAAGCAGCGCGATGTAGCGACTTTGTTGTGTCAGAATGCGGATGGCTTCGCCTGGACCCGGCCATTGCGGATCGATGTAGACCTGATACCAGCTTTGAAAATCGAATCCGTTGGCCTGCGCGAGCTTCAGTCCCATGACCAGAATTTCGATTCGCTTCATCGTGGAGTCACCAAGTGGGTTTGATTTGCATCTGTTGCTGACATCTGCTGTGGAAAAGCGCGTTTGAGTTAATACTACTGAATCTGTGCTCGCCATTTGCTTTGCCGTTCGTTTTAAGATGAGTGCAGATGGTTCGAGATCATGAGCACCCTATATCAGCGAGTTCGTACCTCCTGCGAGCAAGCACTTGTTTCGGATGGATGCTGCTGTTGTGCGCAGCAGCGCATGGCGCGTTCGCGCAGATTCACAGCGACCCACTGAACCAGAATCCAGAGGTGAGCACCGCCTTTCAGCACTTTTACAATCTGGATTATCCGGCTTGCATCGCAACGATGGAGACGGTGAAAGCGCAGCACCCTGACGATCCGGAGGCAACGACGCTGCTGCTTGAAGCTGTGGTTTTTCAGGAACTCTATCGCCAGGATCTGCTGGATACTACCTTCTATGCAACGGACGGATTTCTGACAGGAAAACATCCTACGCCAGAGAATGCAGCCGTCCGAAGTCGCATTTTTTCTTTGGAAGATGAGGTGGAGCGCGAATCTGATGCGAGGTTGCAGAAGAACCCACGCGATGTGGACGCGCTGTATGCGCGCGGGTGGGCGCGGAGTCTTCGCTCGACATATATTGCCATGGTGGAGCGGTCGTTTGGTACGGCGTTTCATCTGGCTCTGCAAGCGCACAGCGATGAGGCGCGTGTGTTGCAGATGGATCCGAACTATGTGGATGCTGAACTGGTGGTGGGTACCTATCAGTATGTAATTGGCGCGCTGCCGTTTGCTTTCAAGCTGATCTTCGGGTTTGCCGGTATTACTGGGTCGAAGTCGCGTGGGATGCAGTTATTGCAGGACGATGCTGCACGTGGCCCGATGACCCGCGTGGAAGCGGCGACGGTGATCGCGCTTTTTCTGCGTCGGGAAGGGAAGTACGCGCAGGCTATTACGGTGGTGCAGTCACTGGAGTCGCGATATCCGCATGATTTCCTTTTTGCTTTGGAGGAGGCAAATCTGCGCAAGGATGCCGGGCAAGGGATGGTGGCTGTAGCAGCGTATGAAAAGCTGGTGGCGGAAGCGGACGATCCGAAATATTTCCCTTCAGCTCATGTGGAACTGGCGTATTTCGGACTGGGCGAAGCGCTGAAGGGGCAACGGCACTTTACGCAAGCTGCCGCTGCGTATGAACACGGCGCATGGCTGCCTGCGACGGGTGCGGAACTGAAGCGGCGTTCGCTGGTGGCCGCCGGTAAGGCGCGGGATTTGGCAGGGGAGCGATCACTTGCTATTCGCGACTATCAGGCGGCCATCGACAACGGCGGTCCGGATACGACGCAGGGGCAGATGGCTCGACGGCTGTTGCGCTCGGCGTATCACGAGTAATCCTGTCAGGATGGTGGGAAGCGGGGCAAGGAACTTCTGAGGCTCGATCTTCGTATGCTCTGGTTGTCGGGAGTGCCGACTTGAAAAGGAGGGTTTGCGATGAACAACTTTTGCAGTGCCTGCGGTTCTTCGGTTCCTGCTGATGCTCGTTTCTGCCCTGCATGCGGAGTGGGTACCCGCTTTTCGCAGCCAGCAACGGCAACGCGCCAGCTTTTTCGCCCGCTGTATGATCGCCGCATTGCGGGTGTCTGTGCTGCGATGAGCCGAGCGTGGGGCTGGGATATCGGCCTGCTTCGCGTCTTGACGGTCATTTGTGGCATCTTTCTTTTTCCGTTGACGGAGATTGTCTATCTCGCCTGCTGGATTGGGATTCCGGAAGAGCTGCTAGCTCCACCACTGTTATAACCGGGATGGAAATAGCCGCCAGATTCCGAGGGGAAGCTGAGGATGCCATTCACGGCTCTGCTATTGTCTAGAAGAAGCATCTTGATTTTTATGATTCACATATAGGCAAAAGACGTGGCGCACGCATCAGGATTGCACGAATCAGGATTGCACGAATCAGGCTTGGCATCTTCCCGGCCATTTCACTACAAAAGCATCTCCAAGCACGGCGCGGAGCTGCACTGTGGTTCTGTGCGGCTGGCTTCGCTGGCTGCGCGATTTGGCACGCCGCTTTATGTGTATAGCGCAGACCACATGTTGGAGCGGCTGACGCTCTTTGAGAGCGCGTTGTCAGGTCGCGACCATTTGCTTTGCTACGCGGTCAAGGCCAACTCTGCCTTGGCACTGCTGCGACTTTTTGCAGCGCATGGAGCGGGGTTTGACATTGTCTCCGGTGGGGAACTGGAGCGAGTGCGCGCGGCAGATCCTGAGGCTTTGGGTCGAGTTGTTTTTTCTGGCGCGGGCAAGACAGCCGATGAGCTGGACCTTGCGCTGAAGGCCGAGATTCTGTCGTTTCAGGTGGAAAGTGAAGCGGAGCTGGCGTTGCTGGCTCAGCGCGCAGCAAAGATGAGGCGCATGGCTCGATTCTCGCTTCGGGTGAATCCGGATGTCTTTGCCGAGACGCACCCCTATATTTCTACGGGGCTGAGCGAGCATAAGTTTGGAATTCCGATTGCGCAGGCGCGAAGGATCTATCGCGCGGCGCGAGAGCAGCGCTGGCTGGAGGCGCACGGCGTGAGCGTTCACATTGGCTCGCAGATCCGTTCGGCGGAGCCTTTTGGCGCCGCGATGGCGCGTGTGGCGCGCCTGGTGCGCGAGCTGGAAGCAGAGGGCATTCCGCTGCACAGTGTGGATGCCGGCGGTGGCTTGGGTATCGACTATGAGGATGCGTCGAGCTTTGATGCCGCGGCCACAGTGCGCGAGTACATTGAGTCGATGGAATCGGCGCTCGCTGGGCTGAAGGTGAGACTGGTGCTGGAGCCGGGACGGTTTCTGGTGGCACAGTCTGGTGCGCTGTTGGCGCGCGTCTTGTACGTGAAGAAAAATGGACGGAAGACCTTTGTGATTACGGATGCGGGGATGAACGACCTGATCCGTCCGGCGCTCTATCAGGCGTGGCATGAGATTGTGCCGGTTGAACCGAGACAGGGACGCCGGAATGCCGTGGATGTGGTTGGCCCGGTTTGCGAGTCCGGAGATTTCTTTGCCCGAGATCGACGGCTGGCTCCACTGAAGCCGGGCGATTTGGTGGCGATTCTGGATGCGGGAGCGTATGGAATGGCGCAAAGCTCAAACTATAACTCACGCCCGCGTCCTGCGGAGTTGCTGGTAGAAGGTGGAAACGTGCGGCTGATTCGTCGACGAGAGACGGTGACGGATTTATTTGCACCTGAGTTAGGGCTGTTGTGATTCGCGTAGAATTGAATAAGTAAATGAAAGTAAAAGTTTTAGTGGATATTTTCAGATAGGCCATCGTCGCTGGCCGGGCTTGTGTTTTTCTATGAAAATTGGTACTATAAGGGAGTCGTATGTATGAGGGGTTGTAGAGTTGTGCAGCCATCCTTCGGCGGACCCCGAAGCTTCGATCACTTCAAATCATGCCAGCGAAGCAACACTACCCCTTGAAAAGAGGACATCTTATTCATGGCAAAACGTCGCGGAAATCCCAATTGGGGTAAGCCCGAACCGATCGGCCCTGTGGTTCCAACCGTCACCTCGTTTGAGCAGATTGTGAAAGAGTTCAAGCTGACTCCGGATCAATATATCCGTTCGACACGCCTGCGCGAATGGGCGCGGCGGAATCGCAACTCGAAGTACATCCCGGAGGCGCTGCTGGAGGCCTGGGGATTTGAGATCGAGTCTACGCTGTAATCCATTTTCACGTTTTTCCGGATGGAAGGCGCTTTGCGGATTTGCCGCGAAGCGCCTTTCTTCTTTGCCGCAGGCTGGGCGACAATAGGGTCTGGGAGTTGATCGGGATGACGGAAACCATGCTGGACGAAGCGGCGACAATCCACTCACCGTTTGTGGACGTGCCTACGGCGCTGGACGAGATTCGCGCCGGACGGATGCTGATTGTGGTGGATGACGAGGATCGTGAGAACGAAGGCGATCTCACGCTCGCGGCGCAGTTTGTGACGCCAGAGGCGATCAACTTCATGGCTCGCTTTGGTCGCGGGCTGATCTGCCTGACGCTGACGGAGGATCGCGCCGACTATCTGAATCTTCCGCCGATGACGCAGACGAACTCTTCGCGTTTTGGCACAGCATTTACGGAGTCGATTGAAGCGCGAGAGGGTGTGACGACGGGTATCTCCGCGCATGATCGAGCGCATACGATTCGCACGGCGATTGCGCCACAATCAACAGCTGCGGACCTGGCACGTCCTGGGCACGTGTTTCCGCTGCGTGCTCGTCGTGGCGGGGTGCTGGTGCGTGCCGGGCAGACTGAAGCATCGGTAGATCTGGCGAGGCTGGCAGGGTTGGAACCGGCAGGAGTGATCTGCGAGATCATGAACGAGGACGGAACGATGGCGCGGATTCCTGACCTGATTCAGTTCTGCGAGCAGCATGGGCTGAAGATGCTTACGGTGGCGGAACTGATTCGCTATCGTCTGCAAAACGAGCGCTATATTCGCCGCGTGGGGCAAAGCGAACTGACGAACCGGTTTGGAAAGTTTCGTCTGATTGCGTATGAGAGCGAGATCAACGGCGGCGAAAGTCATTTGGCGCTGGTGCATGGCCGGATTGACGAACCGGAATTGTGTGCCGCGGCGGCCGATCCAGTGCTGGTGCGCGTTCACACGCGCTGCACTGCGGGAGATATCTTTGCCGCAGATTGTCGTTGCCGACAGATGTTGGATGCTTCGATGCGCGCGATCGTCGAGGCGGGCTGCGGGGCGATTCTTTATCTGCATAACACCAGCCGCGGTTTCGAGTGGTCGGGGCGGGGCGTTGAGCGTCGGATGCTGCTGCATCCGGAGTTGCGGGCTGCCGAGGAGCACGAGGATCGTCATCGCCGGATTGTGCGCGCGGTGGGTTTGGGTGGGCAGATTCTCAGCGATCTGGGCATTCACCGCATTCGCATTCTTTCGAATACGCCAATGCATGTTCCGGCGTTGCAGGGGTTTGGCCTGGAGATTGTGGAGCAGGTGCCAGTTCCGCTGGACTTCGGCTGCTGAGGGCTGAAGCTGCGGAGATTGCTGGGTGTTTTAGAGCCGCTTCAGAAAAGCGGTTGCCGCGGCCAGTTGCGGAAAGAGTTTTTCGTCAGCGCGAAAATCGGCTCCATGCACGCATCGCCGCGTTCCATGCACCTTGACGGGATGTTTGAGATGCAGCATTTCGTGATAGAGCAGATACTCGATGGCATAGCGCGGGCTGGATGGGCGGTCAAAGACTTTGCTGATGACGATGGTGTTGTGCGCCGCGTCATAGTGGCCGAGCAGCCGCTTTGCGTAGTGCTCGCTCCATGTGAGGCTGGGCCTTCCCAGCAGGTTATGGAAGAAGCGCTCGTTGAGCGAGTCAAAGACTTCATCGAGGTTGTAGTAGCGTCCTTCCGGACCCAGCCAGCGCTTGGCTCCGCGTGTTGAGCGGATGTGTTCCGTCTGCCGCGCGACGGCGTCGCTGTATTGAAAACGCTTGTAGCGAAGGTTGTGCGTCTTGTCGATGGGCTTGCGGTAGAGCTTGGCCAGCAGGATGTGCGCGATGGCGCGCAGGACGCTCTCCTGCGCACCCTCCAGCAGGTCCGAGAGGCTGACATAAATCTTTGCCTCGCGCAGGCGGATGGTCGTGTTGAGCGAGACAAAGGCACGAAAGCGTATCTCCATCTCCGGCATGGGCGCGCGCGGTCGCAGGTTGCGATACTCCTCGGCAAAGATGCGCGTGACGTCATCGGGCGCGAGCCGTGGACGTTGTGCACGAGTAGAGCGCCGGGTGGAGCGTTGGTTGGATGACTGCGCAAAGCCGTCGCTTTCGGCAAAGAGGGACTCAGGGAATGCCTGCATGTGCCTCCTGATCCGCATCAGCGGACAACTGCTGCTTCCACTCCAGAATGCGGGCGCGTCCCGCAGCCGCCTCCGCTTGGGGAATCTGTCCTGCCTGTTGCAGAGCGATGGAGAGCGAGGTGTGCGCAAGCGGATCGCCCGGTGTGAGCACGGTGAGCGCCAGCGCAACGGCGACAGCACCATCCGGTTGGTCTGCGTCGCAAAGCGCGCGCACCAGTCCGTGATGCGCTTCCAGATTATCCGGGTCGGTTTGCAGCGCGGTGCGAAAGGCTGAGATGGCTCCGGCGAGATCGCCTGCTGCCATCTGTTCCAACGCGTATTCGATCCACGCAGTGGAGTCGTTTTGTCGCGCCCTGTCTACGGTTTCGCGCTCCGTCGTCACACTTTTGATTGTACCCCTGGAAGTCGGCGGCTAATCGTCGGTGATTCGTTGCCAGTTGCCTTTGGTGGCGTCGCCATCGGGCATGGCAAGATTGACCTTGGTCTGGGGAACGATGACGAGATCCACGCGTCGATTCTGTGCGCGCCCGGCGGCGGTGTCATTGCTGGCCACGGGATGAAATTCAGCGTAACCGGCGGCAGAGATGCGGCTTGGAGGAATCGCGCCTGTCGCCAGAAAGATGCGCGCCAGATGGGTCGCGCGAGCCGAGGAAAGCTCCCAGTTGGAGTCGAATTCGGCATTGTGAATGGGCAGGTTGTCCGTGTGGCCCTCAATGCGCAGGTCATAGCGCGTTTTGCCCAGCGCTTCGGCAATCTGGCGCAGAACGGGGAGGGTTTGCGTCTCCGGCGTAGCGGATCCCGAGTGAAAAAAGCCCGCTTCGCGAAGACTGATGACCAGGCCGTCCTTGCCCATCTGCACGGAGACGGTGTGCTGCGCGATCTGGTCGGCGAGCAGGCGCTGCATGTGCTGCTGCACGTGATCGAGGTCTTCCTTGACCTGCGCAGGCGCCAGCACGTCCTCGCCCATCACGATGGTCATCGGCGAGATCGGTTGATCCTTGCTGAAGACGGACATGTTTTTCAGGTTGCTGGGTACGCGACCTGCTTCGGGAAAGATGCCGAGTGAATGAAAGGCGGAATCGATGGCCTGTGCCACCTGTGCCTGCTTCTTCTGGTCGGCTTTGGAGGAGGCATAGAGCACCACAAAAAAGGCAAAAAGCAGCGTGATGAAGTCGGCGTAGGAGACAAGCCAACGCTCGCGATTGCTGCCGTGATGGGATTCTGCGCGCCTCATGCGGCCAGCTCCCGGATGTCGCGTTCGGTCGCTTCCAGATAGCCGCTGAGCTTGACCTCGAGCATCCGTGGATTCATGCCTTCGAGAATCGAGATCACGCTCTCCAGCATCATTTCGCGGCGCAGATGTTCCTCTCGGATGCGGATGCGCAGCTTGCCGGCGGCGGGAAGAAAGAAGAGATTGGCCGCGCCCACACCATAGATGGTGGCGACGAAGGCGACGGCGATGCCTTTGCCCACCTCCTGGATGTTATCGAGATGCTGCATCACCTGGATGAGGCCCAGCACGGCACCGAGAATGCCTATAGTAGGCGAAAATCCACCTGCTGATTCGAAGACTGCCGGCTGCCGCTCCTCACCTTCGCTGCGGGAATCCATGCTGACAGACATGATGCGGCGCAGCTCAGTTGGCTCGGTTCCATCCACGGCCAGCGTGAGCGCCTGGCGCAGGAATGGATCGTCGATCATCTTGAGGTCCGCGTCGAGAGAGACAACACCGGAACGACGCGCCTTGTTGGCAAAGCTGACAAGCTGCTGCACCAGCTTCTGATCCTGCATGGGAGGCGCGACGAACAGGATGGCCAGCCTGCGGAAGGCATCCATCACCGTCTTCAGCGGGAACTGCAACAGCACTGCACCGATGGTGCCGCCGAAGACAATCATGGCCGCAGTCGGCTGGAAGATTTGTCCCAGATTGCCGCCTTCGAGTAATAGTCCGGCGATGATGCCGGTCAGCGCCAACAGAACTCCACCAATGCTTGCCTTATCCATGCCGATTCTCCTCGTTGAAGCGGGTCTAACTCTGCACTGCCGCCGCCGGTTCGCTGCCGGGGATTCCGTTATTGGGGTCGAGACTGCTGAGTCCAGCCACGCGCACGATGGCTTCGGGATGTTGAAGCTCGTGCGCCACGGCAGCCAGTAGCCGAGCGCGATACCGGAGCACCTTTTCTGTAATCTCTTCGAGGCTCTCACGGACGATCAGCTTTTCTCCGTGAATCAGCGTCAGCATCGTATCCGGTGAGGCCTCTGCGATCTTGATGAGATCGCTATTGATGGTCATGGTGTTGCCGTTCAGTCGAGTCACTTCGATCATGGCCGATTCACCTTTCTGTGGAGTCTATCGGCATTCAAAGCAGAGAACACGAGGGCCATCCCAATTTGGGCCACATTTCGAGTGGGGACAAACATTCACCGGGTTTGGGTGATTTTGCATTTTGTGTAAAGTTCGTTTCGCAGACGCCGATAGAGTGGCCAGATGCATCAGCAGCCGCATCCGGGCTGGCCAGATCGAAACCAATCTGAAGCGGACAGACCGCAGCGGATCGAGAATCGAAAAGGCGAAGCCGGTCACGCACTGCTAAATTCACGCATCCATCCAGGAGTGACCCAATGGCTCTGAGTGTATTGAACAATCTCTCCGCACTGGCGGCAGAGAACAATCTGAATAACACGCAGGCGAGTTTGCAGACAGTGCTGGAGCAGCTCTCTTCCGGTTCACAGATCAACTCCGGCTCCGACAATGCAGCCGGCCTGTCCCTCATCAACGGCTTGCAGGCCAACTCAACCGCGCTGACGCAGTCGGCCACGAACGCAAGCGAAGGCGTCGGATTGCTTCAGGTGGCCGACGGCGCGCTCTCGCAAGTGACGAACCTGCTTAACCGGGCCGTGACGCTGGCTACTGAAACAGCGAACGGCACCCTCAACAGCTCGCAGTCGGCTGCGGCCAACCAGGAGTATTCGTCGATCCTCTCCGAGATCAACACCATCGGCCAGACGACGACCTACAACTCCAGCCAGGTTTTCACTGGCTCGGCCTCCGGCGTCAATATCTACACGGGAGACTCCTCGACAACGGGTTCTTCGATCGACAACCTGTACTTCGCGCCGTTGTCCTCTTCGACGGTGGGCGACTCCGGCGGAACCGTTGTGCAAAGCTCCTCGGGCGTCTTCTATGACTTGTCGAAGGACACGGCCGGTGCACTGACGACTGCCGCAAAATCGACGGATACGATTGCCGGCGGCCTGAAGTTTACCGTGACCAACGCCGACGGAACCACGACCAACTTCACCACGACGGCGACCACGCTCTCCGGCCTGGTGCAGGAGATCAACAAGGACGGCATTCCGGGCGTGACGGCCAGCCTGACCACAGCCAGCGCTGTGGGAGACACCGGCGTAGCTTCCACCGATACCGGCATCCTGCTCAGCAACACGAACTCGTCGGTGGTGATCGCGAATGGCACGACGGCACTTTCGGATACGACAACCGCTGGAACGGTCTCGACCTACACCTCCACGAAGGCGACCGAGACGATCAGCTATCAGCTGGGCGCCAACGAGTCGACGACGAACCTGGCGTCGACCGACCTGCTCACTGCCGGCGACGCGCAGACGGCGCTGACCTCCATCAACGCGGCAATCAGCAACGTTGCTGCCCAGCGCGGTTATCTGGGCGCACAGGTGAATACGCTGAATGCCGTCTCGCAGGTGGAGACCACGCAGCAGCAGAACATCCTGGCAGCGCAGAACAGCGTGCAGGCAACCGACTACGCGCAGGCGACCTCAAATCTGTCGAAGTACGAGGTTCTGAGCCAGACTGGCATCTCGGCTCTGGCGCAGGCCAACAGCCTGCAGCAGGAAGTCACGAAGCTGTTGCAGTAACTTGAACAACTGGAGCGGGGAAGAGCAGTTCGCTCTTTCCCGCCCGGTTTTTGCTTCGGACGAGCACTTGAATGGATTTTTTTGAATTGGGAGAGACTCATCTGCTCCTTTTTTGAACGGCAATGCGAGTGCATTTGCTTGACCGGAGGTTAGTATGGGCGCAGTTGGGATCAGTTTTGGTTCTCCGATCAGCGGCGTGGGCTTTAATGTAAGCCAGACCGTCAGCCAAATTGTGGGGAATCTGCAGAATGTGGAGACGCCGTGGAAGAACCAGGTGAGCACGACGAATGCGCAGGATACGGTGATCTCGAATCTCGGCTCGCTTCTTTCTCAGGTTTCGACAGACATGAGCAACCTGACGAATTTTCAGGGTGTGCTGGCGGGCAAGCAAGGCTCCAGCTCTGACCCCAGCGTGATTGCGCTTACCTCTGCTTCCTCCTCGGCAGTTGCTGGCACGCATACCATCGTCGTGAACTCACTTGCCTCCACATCTTCGGGTTATCTCGCCGCGATCACAAACTCTTCTGACACGCTCAGTGGCTCGCTGACGATCCAGGTTGGCTCCGGCACGGCGCAGACGATCACCATCGGCTCGACGAGCAACACGCTGACGACGCTGGCGACCGCGATCAATTCTGCTGCGATTGGCGTAAACGCCAGTGTGATTACGGACGCGAATGGTTCGCGGCTTTCGCTGGTTTCGGGCACCTCTGGCGCGGGCGGAAATCTCACTGTGACTTCCAGCGTGACCGACAGCACGACCAGTACTGCGCTGGGCTACACCTCAGCGACAACAGGTGCCAATGCCAGCCTGGTCGTCGATGGCGTCAGTGTGGCTGCCGCGTCGAACACCGTCAGCACGGTGATTCCCGGCGTCACCTTTCAACTGCTTGCGCCCTCGCCGATCACCAGCGGCACGGCAGAGACAGTCCAGGTCCAAATTCTGAATGACAACACGGCTGTTGTCAGTTCGGTTGGGCAGCTTGTCTCGGACTATAACGCAGTCATCAGCGCCGTGAATGCACAGGAGGCCAACAATACCTCCGGCGCGCCTCAGCCGCTCTTCGGTTCACCGACGTTGGCCATGTTCCAGGAGCAGTTGCTGAGTACCATCAATCAGACCAACACGCAGGGTAACATCGGCAGTGCCACGCAGCTTGGCATCTCGGTGAACAATGACGGGACGCTTTCGCTGGACACCAGCACGCTGAATACCGAGCTGAATCAGGATTACTCCGGAGTGGTCAGCTTCTTTCAGAACGCTGGAAGCTGGGGGTTGAACTTCTCGACGGCGGTTAATACGCTGGGCACCAGTTCACCGACCGGAATGCTATCGCTCGATCTGAGCGCCAACAACGCAATCATCTCTTCGCTGAACCAAAATATCTCCAATGAAAATCTGCTTATCTCTTCGCAGCAGTCCAGCCTGACCACGGAACTCAACCTTGCCAACCAGACATTGCAGCAGATTCCGTCCAACCTGAACAACATGAGCGAAATCTACTCTGCTGTCACCGGATACGTGAACCCGACGCTTTGATCGCAGGACCTAGACGGAAAGACGAAACCAAAGCTGGCTGCTCACGATCCACAACCGATCTCAGGAGGTTGCACCTACCCGTATGTCTTCCTATAAGCAACACGCGCTGGAAGGCGCTTCGCCCGTCGAACTCGTGGTCGCGCTCTATGATGGCATGATCAGTTTTCTCTTCACCGCGATTGCAGCGGTCGAGTCTGGAGATGTAAATGGTCGTCGCGCAGCCGTCAAGCGCACGCTCGACATTATGATTCATCTTCAGGCGCGCCTGCGCATGGATATCGGAGGCCGCCCGGCAGAGGTGCTCAGCGAGTTCTATGCCTCCATCTTTGCGCTCACGCTACAGGCTTCGCAGACAGCTTCCGCAGATCGTTTTCGCGAGGTCATCCAGTGCGTGCGCAACGTGCGCGACGCGTGGCGACAGGTAGCCCAGCAGACAGCCCAGCAGGCAGCGCAAGCGTCGGCGCAATTGCCAGTCCCCATTCCCGGCGCGCAGCGCAATGCCGGCTCAACCCCGCATGCAAACGGCGATAGTGTCCGCTGGACGGCCTGAAGATCACACTCGGATGGATCGGTGTTCAGCTTGCCACGGAAAGCTCTTCTTCCAGCAGTTGCTTCTCATTCAGATCAGCGTAGTAGCCGCCCAGCGCGAGTAACTCTTCGTGGGTGCCCGTCTCACAGATGCGCCCATCGCGAAGCACGGCAATTGTGTCTGCCGCGCGTACTGTAGAGATGCGATGCGCGATCAGTATGGTGGTGCAGTTGCGCGTATAGCGCTCAAGTCCGCGAAGAATACGCTCTTCGGTATATGTGTCAACGCTGGCCAGCGCATCGTCGAGAATGAGAATGCTGGGTTTGCGCAGTAGCGCGCGGGCAATCGAGGTACGCTGCTTCTGACCACCAGAAAGTGTGACGCCGCGCTCACCCACCATGGTCTCCATCCCCTCCGGAAATTCAGCAAATTCCGCGCGAATCTGTGCTGCATCGGCGGCATCCAGAATCTGATCCTGCGAAGCTTCGGGCGCTCCGAAGCGCAGGTTTTCGTGGATGGTTTCACTGAAGAGAAACGTCTCCTGCGGCACGACTCCAATATTCGAGCGCAGACGTTGCAGCGGATAGTGTTTGACGGGCACTCCGTCCACAAGAAGTGTCCCTTCAGGTGCTTCCAGCAGGCGGGGAATCAGATTGACGAGAGTTGTTTTGCCAGAGCCTGTCGGACCTACGATCGCCAGCGTGGAACCGGCTGGAATTTTGAGTGTGATGTCGTGCAGCACTTCCCGGTCGCCGTAGGCAAAGCTGAGATTGCGAAACTCAATCTCACCTCGCAGCGGCTCATTCACCCCAGCCAATGAGGCATCGGCAAAGCGATCGTCGATCTCCGGCTTGGCGCGAAGAATCTCGTCGATGCGTTTGACGGATGCAGTGCCGCGCTGGAAGATATTGATGACCCAGCCAATCGCGATGATCGGAAACGTGAGCATCACCATATAGGTATTGAACGCGATGAAGCTGCCGACGTTGATGCGATGGTTGAGCACCTGGTGCCCGCCCACCCACAGCGTAATCACCATCGCCACGCCCAGCACAAACTCCAGCGTTGGCCACAGCATGCCCATCAATTGCACCAGGCGAAGCGCTCTACGGATATATTCCTGATTCGCTTTTTCAAACGAAGCGATCTGTACCTTTTCCCGTGCAAAGGCGCGCACCAGTCGTGCTCCAGAGAAGTTCTCCTGGGCGTGCGCGGTGATTTCAGAAAAGCTGGCCTGGATGCGTTCAAACCGCTCGTGAATGCGCGCGCCAAAGTACTGCACCAGGATGCTGGCGACAGGCATGGGAGCGAGCGCAACCAGCGTAAGCCATGGGCTGATGCGCAGCAGGAAATACAGCGCTCCCACGCTGAAGAGAACAGTGTTGGCGCTGTACATGATCGCCGGACCCAGCATCTGACGCACAGCGTTCAGATCGTTGGTCAACCGCGCCATAATATCGCCGGTGCGGTTGCGCTGGTAATAGGCCGCATCCTGCTTCTCCAGCGAACGAAATAAATCGTTGCGAAGGTCTAACTCGATATCGCGTGAGATGCCGATCAGGATCCAGCGTGAGGCGTAGAGAAAGATGCCTTTGACGACTGCGATGCCCACCAGCAGACTGGAGTAAAAAAGAATCAGGTGATACATCGTTGCGGCTGAATTGCGATTGCGATTCAGGTCATTGACGGCGCGCTCAATCACCAGCGGAAAGAGTACCCAAATGCCATTGGTGGCAATCAGAGCGAGCGTGCCGCGCAGGTAGCCCCATCGATAGCGCGCCATGTATCGAAACAGTGGTTTCAAATCCCGCAGCATGATTTCATTGTATCGGGAGTATGGAGATATCTGGAGCCGCAATCGGCCTATACCATTCGTATGCAGGGAGTTTTCAGGACCGCTGATGCGATATTCTGGAAAAATGGCGGTGCCGGAAGAGAACTCAGTAGTTGACTCTGCATCGGCGAGAGCAACTTCAGGCAACATGGCGGAGGCGCATCTACAGGGTGGTCGCAAGACTTCACTTCCTGTGGTCTGGCTGCGCGATATTCTCATCTCCGTTGTCGTTTCGGTGCTGATTATCACGTTTCTCTATCAGCCGGTGCGCGTGGAAGGCACCAGCATGTTGCCCAGGCTGGAGAATCATGACCGGCTTTTTATCAACAAGTTTGTCTATCGCTTTGAGTCGATCCATCGCGGCGATGTGATTGTCTTTCATTATCCTCGCGATCCACGCCTGAGCTACATCAAGCGCGTCATCGCCATTCCAGGTGATCGGGTAGAGATTGATCGAGGCCAGGTCTATGTGAACGGCAAACCGTTAGCCGAGCCTTACGTTCCGCAGCAATATCGTGATACTCGATCTCTGGATGCGCAGGTTGTTCGTCCAGACGAATACTTTGTGCTGGGGGATCATCGCTCGATTGCCAGTGACAGCCGTGACTTTGGCATGGTTGCCCGCAACCTGATCTATGGCAAGGCGGAGTTTGTCTATTGGCCGCGTCGCGATGCTGGATTTGTTCGCTGAGCGGCGCGCAGGGAGAGTGCAAAAACCTGTGCAGAATCAGGGGTTTTCTGCTTTTCCGCGTTTTCCTGTTAGAATCGATTGAATCCACTCCTTGGAGACGCGATGCAAGCGACTCTTGCGCTCGAAGACGGGCGCATCTTTGCAGGTGAAGGATACGGCGCTCCGGGCGAAGCCCTGGGTGAAGTGGTCTTCAATACCTCTCTTACCGGCTATCAGGAAATTGCAACTGATCCCTCCTATGCTGGTCAAATCGTCGTGATGACCAATCCTCAGATTGGTAACTACGGCACCAACGAAGCCGACAACGAAGCGCAGAAGCCTTATATCGAAGGGCTGATCGTGCGCGAGTTTTCGCCGGTCAGTTCCAACTGGCGCTCCGAGCGCGTGACCGACGAGTACATGGAGCGCTACAAGGTTCCGGTGCTCGCCGAGATCGACACGCGCGCGCTGGTGCGCCATCTGCGCACGCATGGCGTGATGCGCGGCTGCATCTCGACGATTGACACGAACCCGGAATCGCTGGTCGCCAAAGCGCGCTCCATTCGGAAGATGGATGGAATGGACCTGGCTCGTGTGGTTTCCACGCCTACCGCGTACAGCTTTGCGGCTGAGGATTCTTTGGCTGAGACCGGTAGTTCGTTGTTGCCTGGTCATGCATCCTTGGATCGACCCCTGCTCCACGTGGTCGCTTATGACTTTGGCATTAAGCGCAACATTTTGCGTATGCTGACGCGTGAGGGTTGCCGGGTAACGGTGGTTCCTGCCCAGACGCGCGCCGATCAGGTGATGGAGCTGAAGCCGGACGGGGTCTTTCTGTCGAACGGGCCGGGCGATCCGGAGCCTGTGGACTACGCGGTGAAGGCCATTCGCGAGATGCTAGGGCGCGTGCCCATCTTTGGCATCTGTCTCGGCCATCAATTGACAGGTCTGGCTTTGGGCGGCAAAACCTACAAGCTCAAGTTTGGTCATCACGGCGG
>JAJZEA010000006.1 GCA_021851335.1 Acidobacteriota bacterium
ACAGAGAAGAAATAGACCAGCAGCAACACGCTTCTCCGGAAAGAAAACTGATTCAAAACCAGGAAATCATCTGCGGTCAAGTCATCGCTACAAAATCACGCACCTGCGCAGAGATTCTCTAAAATGATCTTTCGGGCATTTTTCATCCAGCCTTCTCCTGGCATCGAAGAACGGAAGACTTCCAACGAAGGCGAGAGATTCAACTCAATGCATTCAGAACTGCCCACGCTTCAGGACCAACTCGACTCGATCACCGCAAACACGCGCACTTTGGTGCCAGCGGAGCGGCTGGCCATCGGCGAACAGGCCGTCGCGGAACTCTTCTCGACCGGCATCGAAGAGCGCATTCTGCCCGTAGGCGCGCAGGCACCGGAATTTGCTTTGCCAGACGCAGTCGGACGCATCCAGAAAAGCAGCGATCTGCTTGCACTCGGACCACTGATCGTGACTTTTTTCCGTGGCCGCTGGTGCCCCTACTGCATGACCGAGTTGGAGACCTGGCGCGGCCTCTATGGGCAGATTCGCTCCTCCGGCGCGTTTCTCGTCGCGGTCAGCCCACAGACCCAGCGACAATCCGACTTCACAGCGCAGCAACACGGACTGCCATTTCCGCTGCTTCGCGATGAAGGCTCGGCGCTGGCTGCGCGCTTTGGTCTGGTTTATGCGGTTCCGGAGTATCACCAACGCTATCTTCGCTCGATACTGGTCAATCTGCCGTTCCTGAACGGCGAATCGTCGTGGGCCTTGCCCATTCCGGGGACGTTTCTGCTCGATTCAGACGGGACGGTTTGCTTTGCCGAGGCACACGCGGACTTCCGAGTTCGCCCCGAACCCTCCTCTGTGCTCAACGCGATGGCCAAGCTAATTCGGCGCTGAGCGCCCCAGTTTGCATTCGCTGCATAGCGAAAAACTTCTGTTGACCTTCCGCCTCTGAGCGATAATCATAGAGGCGCAGAGCGATGACGCCACTCAATCAGGAGTTGATTCGACACCATGAAAAAGCTCGCTACTCTCCTCGTATTACTCTTCACCTTCACCACAGCATCCTTCGCTGACATTATTGTTTTGCATGATGGACGGAGCTACTCAGGCACCTTTACCGGAGCACCCAGTGGAAAGCTGGTCTTCAAGGATATGGAAGGGATTCAATACACCTTCCCGATGGCTCAGGTGCAGTCGATCGTCTTTTCTAATCTTGCGGATCACATTACGCTACGCAGCGGCCACGCATACAAGGGCCAGCTAGTCGGGTTGACCACACTGAACTTTAACGGCAAGAACGGCATCTCCTATGTCTTCCCGCTGTCGGATGTGACTACGATCATCTTTGCCGAACAGGCTTCGCCGTCATCGCCCATGACGGCAGCAGGCATGGGTTCAGCAGGCATGAATGGAGCCAATCTGGCGAGTGGCCCTGGACCGAATGCAGGCTATGGCGCGCGACAAGCTGCGACAACGCGCAACTCGATCATCATCCCATCGGGTACACAGATTGACGTGCGTACCGACGTGCCGATTGACACGACTAAAGATACAGCGGGTATGCAGTATGCAGCCACGATCCAGAACAATGTTCGGGATAGCATGGGAGCGATCAGCATCCCGGCTGGAACACGCGCCAAGCTTCAGGTTGTCGATGCCTCGCAAGGCGGCATCCACGGACAGGCATATGCGCTCGATCTTTACTCAATTCGCGTCAACGGATCGACCTATCTGGTGGACTCCAGTTCCATCGGCGGGCAGGAAGGTGTCGGCCTGAACAAGCGCACGGCACTCTTCGGCGGCGGCGGACTGGCGCTTGGCTCGCTGCTGGGCGCAGCCTTTGGCGGCGGCAAGGGTGCGGCAATTGGCGCGCTGGCGGGCGGACTGGGCGGACTGGGAACGCAGATTCTGACCCACGGCAAAACTGTCAAAGTGCCTGCGGAAAGCATTCTCAATTTCCAGTTGCAGCGTACACTTGTGCTGCATCAGTGATTCCGGAGACGCGGCGCAGGCAGATATTCCGACGCTTGCGCCGCATCCGTTTCCAGGTATGACTCCCCTGCCCAGCGACGAACTCCGCAACGATCCCAACCCTGGACCGTTGCTCACCATTCGCGATCTGCACATCCGTTTTGGCTCGCTCGAAGCGGTGCGCGGCATCTCACTGGATATGCAACGCGGCGAAGTTCTGGGACTGGTCGGCGAATCCGGCTCCGGCAAAAGCGCAACCGCGCTGGCCGTCATGGGCCTGCATGGCCCAGCTACTCGGATCACTGGCTCCATTCGATTTCAAGGGCGCGAAATTCTTGGCCTTCCTCACTCCGATCTGCGCCTGCTGCGGGGAAAACAGATGGCCATGATCTTCCAGGAGCCGATGACGGCTCTCAACCCGGTAATGACCATCGGCGCACAGATTGCTGAAGCCATTCGTACTCATGAACCGCAACTAAGTCGCCACAATCTGAAGCAGCGCGTGCTGGAGGCTCTTGCTTCCGTCGCCATCCTCGACCCGGCCTCGCGCCTCCATGATTTTCCCCACCAGTTCTCCGGAGGGCAGCGTCAGCGCATCCTCATCGCTATGGCCCTTGTTCACCAGCCCGCTCTTCTGCTTGCCGATGAACCGACCACCGCACTCGACGTAACCGTTCAGGCCCAGATTCTTTCGCTGATGGCCGAACTCCAACGTACGCACAGCCTGACGATGTTATTCACAAGCCACGATCTGGCAGTCGTCCGCCAGATCGCTACGCGCGTCGCCGTCATGCGCCATGGCGAGATCCTCGAGATCGGACCGGTTGCCGATGTCTTCACCAACCCCGAGCACCCATACACCCGGCAACTGCTTCGCGCCGTACCCGCGATGACCACCGACCGCACGCAACCGCTAGCGACGCCGTGAAAATCCCCTCTTCCACCGTCTGCGCTACACTCAATCACAGTATGCTCTTCGTCCTCGACAACTACGATTCGTTCACCTACAACCTCGTCCAGTACCTCGGCGAAACGGGCGCGGAGATGACGATCCGCCGCAACGATGAGGTCACGGTCGATGAGGTGGAGGCGCTCGCGCCAGACCGCATCCTGCTCTCGCCTGGCCCCTGCACACCGCAGGAGGCCGGAATTCTGATCCCACTGATTCAGCGGATGGCTGGACGCGCGCCTATTCTCGGCGTCTGCCTGGGCCACCAGGCAATTGGAGCCGCTTTTGGCGCTTCGGTCGTTCGCGCAACAGAACTGATGCACGGCAAGACCAGCTCCATAGCCCATGACGGTAAAGGCGTATTTGCCGGATTGCCGACTCCGCTGACCTGCACACGCTACCACTCGCTTATTGTTGATGAGGCAACTCTGCCGGATACGCTCATACCCACTGCGCACACACCCGACTCCACCGGCGCGCCCGTCCTCATGGGCCTCCGTCACCGCACTCTACCCATCGAAGGCGTCCAGTTTCATCCGGAGAGCGTGCTCACCGAAGGCGGTCGTGAGATGATCCGCAACTTCCTGGCAATGTAGTGGCCATGCGTATCGGGCTGCCACTGATCCTTCCGCTGATTGCAGTTGCCTCATCCATCCTGTGCGGCGTGGCGCAGCAGCCCGGTGCCGTCATCCCTGCCGCGCAAGTACCCATCGCTCAGGTCAAGCTTGACTCCGGAGCAACCGTTGCCGGATCGCTGACCGTCTCCGGCAATCGCGCAACGATCGGGTCCAGCGGCTCGGTCACCGCTGGCGCGCGCACGGCCGTGCTCACCCTCCCAAACCGCGGCCAGATTCGCCTGTGCTCGACGACACGCGCTACCTTCACCATGGACCCATCGCACGCCGCCGCTGACCACTCCGGCCTGATGATCTCGCTCGACCGGGGCGCGCTTGAAACCAGCTTCCAGACGGGCGTCGACTCCGACGTGATCCTTACTCCGGACTTCCGCATCCTCATCAGCGGCCCTGGAAAATCCTCGGTACAGGTCCGTCTGGGCGACCACGGTGACACCTGTGTCGACAATCCCGGCAAAAATTCTCCCTACGTCACGGTCAGCAGCCTCTTCAGCGGCGGAGCCTATCGCGTGCAGCCGCGCCAGCGAGTGCTTTTTCAGCATGGTTCGCTCACGGAGGTGGTCGACAACGAAGAGGAATCCTGCGGCTGCCCAGCCGCTCCCACGCGTACGCTCGGCGACAATGCATTCCCTGTTGCACAATCCGCCGGCCTTGCACCGCTGCCCGCGCCGCCGCCAAACGCCACACAACCTGGAGTCGTCCACGCCGAGGCCACCGCCTCACTCAGCTACAACGGCGCCGACACACCGGCCGCAGTCTCCGTGAGCCATCTGCCGGCCAGTTCTGCCGCAGCGAAGGCCGCTTTGCCCAAGACTGCCGCGGTGCAATCTACGGCATCTCCGCACAAACCCGGAGTCTTCCACCGTATCGGCCACTTTTTCCGTCATCTTTTTGGCGGATCCTGAGCCAGGGTACTCTCTGGCTGTTGCTTCCAAGGTCACGCTCAGGCTACAGCCAGCTTCATGCCGGACAAGCCACTCAGCAGGCTCTCCGCGGCGTTCCCGTCCGTCGAGGTCTGCATCACACTCTCCAACTCGCCAAGCAGATGCGCATAATACTGCGTCTGCACGCCAGAGCTGCTCGTACTGGAGTTTTCTCCATTCCCGCCGATAGTGTTGGAGTACGTAGAGGAGGAGCCGTTGCCGGAACTCGCATCGCCTGCTCCGCTCGCACTGCCAGAGTTGCCCTCCAGCGCGCTCACCAAAGCCGCAAAGCTCGGCGAGGTCAGTACCCGGCTCAGGTTCAGCGCAGGATTCGTCACAATGCCGTCCAGTGTCGCCTGCGCGCTTGCAATGACCGGCGTGAGCGCTGCAGTCATTGTGCCGTTGGTTCCCGACATCGTCGTCCCGCTGCTCAAGTTTCCCAGCAGCGCCGCCGTCGTCTGCGCCGCCTGGTTCCCGTTGGCGGCATTCGCCTGCAATGTACTCCAGACTGTGGCATCGGCTGCCAGATTTCCAGCTCCCAGATTCGTCGTCACCGTGATGCCCATTGTCCACCTCCTCGACTTCGTCCTTGCATAGGCAATAACTCGAAGTCCTCACCGGCTCAGAATCTACTCAGGACTGATGCCGGATATTGCCAGATTCCTCCTGAACACAGATTTCCACAAGAGCAAACTGGACTCTTTGTTTGCGTAGGCGTTTCAAATCGAGTCAGTTGATCAAACGTGTTTCAAAACGGGGCAAACTGCCGGACGGCTCTGACTCCGGGTATCGGACTCCAGATGTCGGGTTCCATATTATGCACCCGCTTCAGCCTTCGCGTGCCCGCTCCACCGCGCGAATCACTGCCTGCGCTTTGTTCCGGCACTCTTCGTGCTCGGCCTCAGGAACGGAGTCGGCCACGATTCCGGCTCCAGCCTGCACATGCGCATGGCCATCCTGTGACACAAGGGTACGGATCGTGATGCAGCTTTCCAGATTGCCCCGGAAGTCGGCATAGAGCACCGCGCCACCATAGATGCCGCGCCGTGTCGGCTCCAGTTCCTCGATGATCTCCATGGCCCGCACCTTGGGCGCTCCGGAGAGCGTTCCGGCCGGAAAACACGCCCGTAAGGCATCGATCGCGGTCAAATCCTGCCGCAGGCGTCCACTCAGTGTGCTAACCATATGCATCACGTGGCTATATCGCTCCACAAACATCAGCCGATCCACCGTAACACTGCCAAACTCGCTGACGCGCCCCACATCGTTGCGTCCCAGATCCACGAGCATCACGTGTTCGCTTCGCTCCTTCGCATCGGCCAGCATCTCGGCTTCGAGAGCGGCATCCTCCGCTTCGTCGCTGGCTCGCCGGCGCGTCCCGGCGATGGGCCTGTACTCCACACGACCCTCCTGCACGCGCACCAGCATCTCAGGAGAAGAGCCTGCAATCTCCAGCGGTCCTCGTGTTGGTGTCGTGCGCCGGGTGAGGTCTTTTTTGCCAGTCTTGTGCGTCGACTCCGTTGCATCTTCGCCGTGTACTCTCAGGAAATAAAGGTACGGCGACGGATTCACCATCCGGAGGGCGCGATAGATGGCAAAGCTATCCACCTCCGGCTCCAGATCAAATCGCTGCGCATAGACGGTCTGAAAGACATCTCCCGCGCGGATATACTCGCGAATCTTTTCCACGCCGTCCAGATACTGCTGCTTTCTGGTTCGTGAAGTAATCTTGAGCTTGCCTTTAGGACGGGTTGCGCGCGGCAGCTTGGGCAATGGACGAGCCAATCGCCGTTCCAATCGATTCAACCGCTTGACAGCGTCCTCAAATGCCTGGGCCGCTGGCTTGAGCGATACGTCGGCAGTGACAACAAACAGAATCTCACGACGCACATGGTCAAAGGCCAACACTTCGTCAAAGAACAAGAGGCAAGCGTCAGGGACTTGCAGTTCGTCGGAAGCGATCTCGGGCAGTTTCTCAATCCGCCGGACAGCGTCATAGCTCAGAAATCCCACTGCGCCGGCGGTAAACGGAGGTAGCTCGGCGATATGCGCGGGATTGTGGCCGCTGAGCGCTTCGCGAAGAACGTCGAAGACATCTCCCTGGAGACGCACGGTGCGACGTCCTTCCGTGACCGTGATCGATTCCCCGCGCGCCACAATGCGCTTATACGGATGAAGGCCAATAAAGGTGTATCGCCCCACCTGCTGACCGTTCTCCACGGACTCCAGCAGAAAACACTCCGGCTCGTCCCAGGCAACGCGCAAAAATGCGGAAACTGGTGTCTCCAGGTCCGCCGTCAGCCTGCGATAGACCGGAACCAGTGTGTGCTTTTTGGCCAGCGCCAGAAACTCTTTGCGACCGGGAAGAATTGCGTCTTTACTTGCCATCACACACCCAAGTGTAAAGGCTGGGAGCCAGATGATTCACTGCGAAGCGCCGTAACCAGGAAAATGCCGGATTGCCGGGATGGACGGAGCAGCCCGATCCGTTACATCACCGATCTCATGCAGGCGCAAACAATCATCCGAGACAGGAAAACCTCGCATCGCTGCGAGGTTTTCCTTGCGGATAGCCCGACGTCGCTCAGGCGCGGCTGAGGTAGGTGCCTTCGCTCGTGTCGACGCGAATTTTCTCGCCTTCGTTGATAAAAGGTGGAACCTGTACGACCAACCCTGTTTCGGTGCGTGCCGGTTTCGTGACGCTGGAGGCGGTTGCGGACTTGATGCCTGGCTCCGTTTCGACAACGGTCAACTCGACGGTGGCGGGCAGATCAATGCCGACAGCAACGCCATCAAAGTAACTGACTTTGATCTGAAGGTTGGGCGTGAGATATTCGACAGCATCGCCCAGCGTGCTCTTTTTGAGGACAGTCTGCTCGTAGTCTTCCGGATTCATGAAGTAGTAGTCGTCGCCATCGTTGTAGAGGAACTCCATCGAAACCTCATCGACGATGACACGCTCAATCGCATCGCCGGAGCGGAAGCGATGCTCGAACATGCCGCCCGACTTGAGATTGCGAAGCTTGGCCTGGATGAAGGCTCGCAGATTGCCGGGCGTGCGGTGCTCGACGGCGAAGACGAGGTGAAGCTGGTCGTTGTGCTTGATGATCATGCCAGGACGCATCTGTGTGGCGGGAATCGCCATAAGGGAAAACTCCTTGCTGTATGGACCCTCGTTGGGGTCGATGTCTGGGATGGATAAACCGGAGGGCCGAAATGCGGCGAATCTGCGGGCCTTACCCTGCTTCGATTGTAACCGAGCGATGATTGCGGCGGCGGGGTAGATCGAAATATACAGCCCCGCTGATTCTAAATAAGTTATTGATTCTTCAGCACCGCACAAATTGCACAGTACGCCGAAAGCGCGGTATCGACACACGTATCATTATCTTGCCCCCGGAAAACGTACCCATTAGGCAGGGTGATTACACTACGAAGGAATGATGAAGATGCCGCGGAAGGCCTACACGCTTGAGTTCAAGCAGGAGGCGGTACGTCTGGTGGAGTCGGGCCAGCTTGTTTCCGAGGCGGCGCACAGCCTCGGGATTGTGGAACAGATCCGTGGGGACCCCGGTTTGCCGTTGGTGCGTGGCGTGTAGGGTCGGGTACGGCGGTGTTTGAGGCCGAGTTCTTTGCAGGCGTCTGCGAAGGCGAAAGAGCGGTAGGATGTGCCGTTGTCTGTGAGCAGGGCCTTGATGTGGATGCCGAGCCGGGCGTAGTAGGCCAGAGCCGCATGGAGGAAGTGCAGCACCGAGGCGCGTGTTTCATCGGGATAGATGGCCGAAAAGGCGATGCGGCTATGGTCGTCGATGGCGACATGGACATACTCGGCGCCGATGCCCTTGACGGTGTCGCGGCGGTTGCCGGAGACGCGGTGGCTGGGCCTTGCGATCTTGACCAGGCGCTTAATGTCGAGATGTAGCAGGTCGCCGGGATGAGCGTGCTCGTAACGCTGGACAGAGACAGGTGGTTCGAGATCGGGCATCCGGCTCAGCCTGGCACGGGCCAGAACGCGGCTCACGGTGGCTCGGCTGAAGCCGGTCTGCTGGGCGATACGGGATCCGGTCCAGCGCTCTCGGCGCAAGGTCTCGATCAGCAGGACTTGCTCTGTGGAGGTGGGTTGACGCAGCCGCGGGGACGCGAACTGCGGTCCTTGAGACCGTCCAATCCTTGCTCGCGATAACGCCTAACCCACTTGGCCGCGCTCTCCACAACAGAAATACAAAGAACCTCTCGACCATGTACCGTCAAACGGGCATGATGGTAGTAGTCCATCTGACCTCCAGAGAAAACAGATTGCTCGACACAATCAGCTTCTCCGTTCTCGATCAGATGGACAACAACCTGTTGAAACTTCACAGCTAGGGATATTCCTGGTGTGCGGAGAGAAAGACGAGGAGATTGAAATGCTGAAGGGATTTCGTGATTTTATTCTGCGCGGCAATGTGATGGATCTGGCGGTGGCGGTGATTCTAGGCGCTGCGTTCAACGGCATTGTGACGTCGCTGGTGAACGATATGCTGACACCACTGATTGCGGCTGTCGGCGGGAAGCCGGACTTTGGCTCGCTGATTCTGAATCTGCATGGCGGGCATATCCGGTATGGAAATTTCTTGAATGCGGTGGTGAATTTTCTGATTGTGGCCGCGGTCATTTATTTTGGCGTGGTGCTGCCGATGAATCGCCTGCTGGCGCGCCTGAAACCAGCGACTGTGGTGGCTCCGAAGACGAAACCGTGCGCGGAGTGCCTGAGCGAGATTCCGCTGGCAGCGCGGCGGTGTGCTCACTGCGCGCAGCCGGTGGCCTGAGCGAAGGACTGATCGCACGAGCGAGCGGCGGGATCAGGTGAGGTCGCGCCAGTTGGGTCCGGTGGCAAGGTCGGCGACAAGCGGGACGCGAAGCGTGGCGACGGACTCCATGGCGTGGCGGACAAGCATGGAGACTTCGGTGATTTCGTCGGAGGGTACGTCGAGTAGGAGTTCATCGTGGACCTGAAGCACGAGCCGGGCGCGGAGTTTGCGTGAGTTGAGTTCGCGGTGGAGTGCGATCATGGCGAGCTTGATGAGATCAGCAGCCGTGCCCTGGAGCGGAGTGTTGATGGCGGTGCGTTCGGCGAAACCGCGCTGATTGGGGTTGCGGCTGTCCAGATCAGGGATGGGGCGCATGCGTCCAAAGAGGGTGCGCACGAAGCCGTCGCGGCGCACCTGTTCCAGGGTGCGGTCGATGAAGGCGCGAACGCCGCTGTAGCGCTCGAAATAGCGATCGATATACTGGCGAGCTTCCTGCTGGGGGATGCCGAGCTGGGCGGCAAGACCGAAGGACGAGATGCCGTAGACGATGCCGAAGTTGACGGCTTTGGCGCGGCTGCGCGTGGTTTTGTCGAGCTGGTCGATGGGGATGCCGAAGACTTCGCTGGCGGTGAGGGAGTGAATGTCCAGTCCAGTGTGGTAGGCCGCGACGAGCAGCGGGTCTTCACTGAAGTGCGCGAGCAGGCGCAGCTCGATCTGCGAATAGTCGGCGGAGATGAGCACGTGGCCGGGCGAGGCGACGAAGGCGGCGCGAATCTGGCGGCCCAGCTCAGTGCGGATGGGGATGTTCTGGAGATTGGGATTGATGGAAGACAGTCGCCCTGTTGCCGTGGCGGCAGCCTGGAAAGTGGTGTGGACGCGCGCATCGCCATCGACGAGGGTGGGCAGAATGTCGATGTAAGTGGACTTGAGCTTGGAGAGATGGCGATAGTCGAGGACGAGCCGGGCGATGGGATGGGATTCCGCGAGGGTTTCGAGGACATCCTGGGCGGTGGAAAGAGGTTTTTTGCCGCGCGCGGCGGGATGAGGCAAAGCAAGCTGGACGAAGAGGACTTCGCTGAGCTGTTTGGGCGAGTTGATGTTGAACCGGGAGCCGGCGAGCGCGAAGATCTGCTCGGCGGTGGAGTGGATTTCCGAAGCGAAGTGCGTGGAAAGCGCGGCCAGCGCGGGGAGATCGACGCGGATGCCTGCGCGCTCCATGGCGAAGAGGACGGGCGTGAGGGGAAGGTCAATCTCTCGGTAGACGGAAAGCAGGCCGTTGCGCTGTGCGTCGGCAAGCAGGGCAGGATGAAGAGCGGCGATGGCGCGGGCAGCGGTGGCCGGAGTGGTGATGGGCGGAGCAGCGTTTCGCGCCGCGACATCGGCCAGAGACTGCGTGGCGTGCGTGGGGTTGAGGAGCCAGGAGAGCAGCATGGTGTCTTCGGTGGGCGCGGCGAGCAGGGCCTGAACGAGGACGGGATCGGCAGCGGCGAGGCGATGCAGCAGGGATTTGGCGTCGTGGGTGATGCGCGGAACGGCGGCGTCGGCGAGCAGGGCGCGGATGGGTTCAGTGAGCGGGGCGGTGAGCGCGGGAGCATTCGGCGTGGCGAGTCCGAGACGCAATGGGGCGGCTTCGACTTGAGCAGATTCGGCAAGATCAAGCAAACTCGGAAGAGGCACGGAATCGGGATCGTCGGCAGTGGGCGTGGGGACGCTGGATGCCGCATCGAGCGCGAAGGCAAAACCAGCAGAAGCGCGGGCGAGAAAGCTGGCGAGATCGTCGTCGGTGGGTTCTTCGATGGCGGGCGCGATGGGGTGAGCTTCGGTGGAGGCGGCAGGGGCGAGATCGCGGAGCATGGAGGTGAACTCCAGCTCGGTGTAGAGTGCGCGGAGAGCGTCGGAGTCGGGCGCGCCGAGACGCATGGCGTCGAGATCGAGCGCGACAGGGACGGCGGTATGGATGGTGACGAGTTCGCGGGAGAGCAGGACGGCTTCGCGGTTTTCCAGCAGCGATTCGCGATAGGTTTTGCGCGCGACCTCAGAGGCGCGATCAAGCAGCGCATCGAGGGAGCCGAACTGGCGGATCAGTTCGACGGAACCTTTGTCGCCGATGCCGGGCGCTCCGGGGACGTTATCGACAGCGTCGCCGCGCAGAGCCATCACGTCGATGACGAGCGCAGGCGGAACGCCGAGGACTTCCTCGACCTTTGCCGGATCGAGCACAAGATTTTCCTTCTGGGGATTGAGGATGCAGATGCGATCGGTGACAAGCTGCATCATGTCCTTGTCCGGCGAAACGATGAAAACAGGATGGCCCTGCTGTGCGGCCTGCGCGGCCAGCGTGCCGATGACGTCGTCAGCCTCGTAGCCCTCGGCGGCGAGCACTGGAATGCGCATGGCCTCGATGGCGCGACGGATGAAGGGAATCTGGCGGGCGAGGTCTTCCGGCATGGCTTCGCGATGGGCTTTGTAACCGGCGTAATCGACATCGACGAAGATTTGTTCGGCGGCGCTCCACTTGCGCAGCGTGGTAATCTGCCGGGCCGTGACATCACGAAAGACTTCGCCGGAGAGATCGAAGACGGCAGCGAGATGGACAGGGGCAAAGTCGCGGCGCAGGCGCTCGAGCATGTTCACAAAGACGTAAATGGCGGCGGTGGGCTGGCCGGAGCGGGTGGTCATGGGCCGCGAGCGCTGCATGGCGTGGTAGGCGCGGAAGATGAAGGACATCGTGTCGAGCAGGTAAACGGGAGCAGGTGAAGACGAGGCTGGATTTGGGTCGGGCATCGTATGCGAGTGTAGCAGCGGAGGGCATGGCATGCAGCGGATGCGCGGCTCAGGCCAGGCCACGCGGTTTGGGCTGCGCTCCCATTGGGTCGCGGAGGGATGGATGGTGAAGGCAGCCGGTTCCCTGCGGGAAGGACGAGCAGGAAAAACAAAGGCAAAGGTGGTGGAATGGATGCGCGGTTGAAGCGATCAGGCGAGGAACATGCAGTCGCCGTAGCTGAAGAAGCGGTAGCTGTGGTGGACGGCGTGATGGTAGGCGTCGAGGACGCGCTCGCGTCCGGCAAAGGCGCTGACCAGCATGAGCAGGCTGGACTGGGGCAGGTGGAAGTTGGTGAGCAGAGCATCCACCAGACGGAAGCGATGGCCGGGCGCGAGAAAGATGGCGGTGCTGCCGGAGTGCGCCGCGGGCAGGTCGGGATGCGCTTCCATCGCGCAATGCTCCAGCGTGCGGACGACGGTGGTGCCGACAGCGACGATGCGGCGGCCTTCGCGGCGGGCAGCGTGGATGGCTGCTGCGGTCTCCGGCGGCAGGGTGTAGGGTTCGCGGTGGAGGCGAATCTGAGAGAGGCGCTGGACGCGCAGCGGGGCAAAGGTTCCAAGGCCGACGTGGAGCGTGACGAATGCGCACTGTATCTGGCGCGCGGCGAGTGCGGCGAGAATCTGCGGGGTAAAGTGCAGTCCCGCGGTGGGCGCGGCGACCGAGCCGTGCGCCGCGGCGTAGACCGTCTGGTAGCGGTCACGGTCGGCGGGGGAATCGGGACGGTGAATGTAGGGCGGCAGCGGCATGTGTCCGATGCGGTCGAGGGCGGTGAAGAAGTCCGGCGCGGCAGAATTCAGGACAGCTTCCGTGAGCGGGGCGAAGCGCAGGCGACGCTCGCCAAATTCTCCGGCGGCGACGACCTCGGCGCGCAGAACGGTCTGTTCGGCAGCATCGAGAAAAACCAGCTCGTCGCCGACGCGTACCTTGCGTCCGGGGCGCACGAGCACTGTCCACTCGCCGTCTTCGTGAACCTCGGTGAGGAGCACTTCGATGACGCCGGTGGCGGGCTGGCGATCGCGCAGATTGACGCGGCGGGCGAAGAGACGCGCGGGGATGACGCGGCTGTTGTTGAGCACGAGCAGGTCGCCGGGCTGAAGCAGTTCGGGAAGCTCGGCGAAGTGGCGGTCTTGCAGCGCTCCCGTCGCGCGATCCAGATGGAGCATGCGGCTGGAGCCGCGCTCGGCAGGGGGCTGCTGGGCGATGAGTTCTGCGGGGAGGTGAAAGTCGAAGTCGGAGACGAGCAGGTCAGCGGGCGCAGGCTGGGTCACGACGCGTCTCCTGTCGGCGTAGCCGGATGCGAATACTGTTCTGCACGGTGGCGTGCACGCTCAAGGTTTTGATCGAGACGCTGGCGATAGTCTTCAGCGAGCGCGGCGGAGAAATCGCCGACAGGAATGGCGGCGTCGGAGGGGATGCGCAGCCACGGCCCCCAACTGACGACGATGCGGGTGAATGGGCGAGGAATCTGGAAGCGATCCCAGGAGCCGAGGGTCCAGCAACGCTGAGGCTGAAGGTGGAAGCATCCGATGGGCGCGTCGGTGATTCGCGCGAGGTGAATGGGACCGGATTTTGCGCGGTAGACGGGTCCGCGCGGGCCGTCGGCAGTGAAGATGGCCGGATGCCCGGCATCGAGGACGCGCTGAAGACCGAGCAGAGCCTGCGCACCGCCGTGCGAGCTGGAGCCACGCACGGCAGAGTAGCCGAAAAGCTGAAGGACGCGTGTGATGAGTTCACCATCGAAGCTCTGGCTGATGACGATGGTGGCGTGGGTGCTGCGGTAGTAGTAGGCACAGGCCAGAACACACTGGTGCCAGAAACAGTAGATTTCGCGGCCTGGAGTGAAACCGTGAAAGGCGGGCGTAACGCCTTCGTCGGCGATGACTTCAAATCGCCAGGTGCGACCGAGCGCGTGGAGAAGGAGCCAGACGAGGCGCGGGACGATGGCCAGCAGGATGCGCTGACGGAGGTTGAATGGGCTGGAGGAACGCCGGGGCACAAGTTGGATTGTACCCGCGGCGGCGATGGGTTTGCAGCGCGCGCGGACTGGCGAGACCAGATGGGATCAGCTATAACGCAGCCAGCGCATCATCTCCGGAAGAGTGGCGCGCTTGCCGTACATGAGGATGCCGATGCGATAGAGGCGCGTGGAGAACCAGAGGACAGCCCAGATGGCGAGGAGCATGAGCGCGATGGAGGCGCCGATCTGCCAGAGCGGCGGCATCTGTGAACCCATGCGCAGGAACATGACGATGGGAGTGCAGGGCGGGAAAAGCGAAGCGGCGACGACCCAGATGGAGTTTGGATTGGTGGAGATGAGCAGGATCATGCTGAAGCTGAGCCAGACGGGCAAAGCGGCAAGCGGAGAATACTGCTGAAGTTCCTGTTCGGTTTCAAGCGTGGCTCCAAGACCGGCGAAGAGCGCGGAGTTGAGGGTGTAACCGAGGAGAAAATAGACGGCGAAGAGGACGATCTGGAGAAGCGAGATGTGAATCTGGAGGTTGCCGGTGAGATATTGCGCGCCAAGAGCCGAACCGGCGAAGATGGCGCCGGCAGCGATCCAGATGAGAATCTGCGTGAGGCCGACGGCGCCGATGCCAATGAGTTTGCCGGTGAGCATGTCGCCGGCTTTGACGGTGGCCAGCATGACCTCGAAGATGCGCGAAGTCTTCTCCTGGATAACCGAGCGTCCAACGTTGAGGCCGTAGATCATGGTGGTCATGGTGAGCAGCAAGGCCATGATGTATGCGGAGTAGAAGCTGGAGACGGCGTTGCTGGTCACTTCCTTGCCGTTTTTGATCTGCCGGGTATCGACTTTGACAGTTTTGAGGAGGGAATCCGCGGCCGCAGCGGAGATGCCGTGCTCGACGAGGCGACCGCGCAGGAGGGCGTGGTTGAGCGCGGATTGGAGGCGCTCGCTGGTGACGAAATCGCCAGCGGTCTGAGCTTCATACGTAGCCTGAATGGGGCCTGTGGCAGGGACGTCGACCCAGAAGAAGCCGTCGATGGCTTTGCTGTCCACCTCGGAGACCAGTTTGCTGCGGTCGGAGTCCATGAGCATGCCGGGCATCTCCGCCGTGAAGAGATCGACGGTGGAGTGGGCGTCGGTGTCGGAGAGAATCTCTGTGCGAATTTCAGCGGCGAGCGCGGGATCGGAACAGGCGATGGCGATGTGCTTGTCAGTGCCCGAGTGTTTGCCGGAGAGGAACGAAAGATAGAAGACGCCGGCAAAGACGGCGGGCAGCAGAATGGTGGTGATGAGGAAGGTCCTGCCGCGGACCTGCTCCTTGTATTCGCGCTGGGCAATCAGCAGGATATTACGCATCGACTTTGCCTCCGACGGTCTGGATGAAAATCTCTTCGAGGGAAGGCTCCATCAACTCGAAGCGGTAGATCGTGGCTTTGGAGACGGCCTCCACAAGCAACTTCTGAGCGTCGCCGTTCTCTTTGAGTTGAATCTCGGCGTGCCCGGAGTAGTTTTTGGCCTGAGCGATCTCCGGGCTGCGCAGGAAGCTGTCGTCGCCGCTGAATTCGACGATGACACGGTCGCGCTTGTAGCGGCTTTTGATCTCGCGGACGCCGCCGGAGAGGACCAGGTTGCCCTGATGGATGAGTGCGATGGAGTCGCAGAGTTTTTCGACCTGATCCATGCGGTGCGTGGAGAAAAGGATGGTTTTGCCCTGGGCCTTCTGTTCGAGGAGGGTGTCCTGCAGGAGGGTGGCGTTGACGGGATCGAGGCCGCTGAACGGTTCATCCATGATGATGAGTTCCGGCTCGTGGATGAGAGCGGAGATGAACTGAATTTTCTGTTGCATGCCCTTGGACAGCTCCTCGGTTTTCTTGAGGATGGAGTGGGCGATGTCGAGTTTTTTGGCCCATGCGATGGCGCGCTTCTGCGCTTCGTCGGTGGAAAGACCGCGGAGGCTGCCCATGAAGATGAGCTGGTCGAGGACCTTCATTTTCTTGTACAGTCCGCGCTCTTCGGGGAGATAACCGACGCGTGTGAGACTGCTGCGGGTGAAGGGCTGGTCAAAGAGCGTGATGGAGCCGGAGTCTGGCGCGGTGATGCCGATCATCATGCGGATGGAGCTGGTTTTGCCGGAGCCGTTGGGACCGAGGAGACCGAACATCTGGCCCGGCTCGATGCGGAAGCTCAATTGGTTGACGGCGACTTTATCCTGATATGCCTTGGTGACAGCGGCGAGTTCAACAACCGGCATGCGGCGGCTCCGGGCGATGGGTTTAGAGTGTGGCAAGGATAGCACAGGAGGATTGAGGAATGGCGAAGGCGCTGGCGCGGGCTGGGGTGGAGATTGGGTTCATCCTGTTTCTGTTTTATGCGAACCTGCTGATGGGAGAATTCTCGCGATCTGGCGAGCAGCGCGGGCACAGGCTGGCGTGGGCGATGCGGGATGTGATAACGCCGGAAAATCTGGTGATTGGGCTGGTGGCGGCGGTGATTGGCTTTGGAGTAGTGGAGCTGGTGCGGAAGCGGTTGGAGTGAGTGCGGCAGTGGCGAGCGATGTGCCGTGGGTTGTAGCATCCGATGTGTGGCTTCCCTGGATACTCCTGCGATGTATGTGCGCGGCGTAGGACCGCGCGTGGCGGCGCTGCTGGAAGCGAAGGGAATTCGCACGGCGGAGGACCTGCTGTATCACCTGCCATTTCGCTATGAGGACCGTCAGCATCCGCGCGCTCTGGACGAGCTGAAGGCGGGCGAAACGGCCTCTGTGATCGGAGAGATTCGCAGCGCTGGACTGGTGCGGACAAAGCGGCAGCCGATCTTCGAGATTGCGCTGGGGCAGGGCGCGTTCACGATCAAGTGTATGTGGTTCAACGGCGGGTATCTGCAGGGGCGCCTGCGCGCCGGTCAGACGATCGCGCTCTTTGGGCGGATCGAAGCGAGCCGCAGTTCGCGCAACCTGAAGATGATTCAGCCGCAGTTTGAGCTGCTGCCGGAGGCAGGCAGCGACGATATGACGCGGCTGCTGGAGGTGGGCCGGATGACGCCGGTGTATGAGTCACTGGGCGGCGCGCAGCTTGCTTCGCGCTGGCAGCGGAAGGTGATCTTTCAACTGCTGGAAGGGATTCGGGGGAATGTGCCGGAGTGTCTGCCGGAGGCGATGCTGAAGCGGCATGGCTTGCCGGAGCGGGAACGGGCGCTGGCGGAGACGCATTTTCCACCGGAGGGAACGCCGGCAAATGAGCTGGAGTTGGCGAGAACCGCGGCGCAGCGACGGTTGATCTTTGAAGAGCTGTTTTTTCTGGAGCTGGGGCTGGAGCTGAAACGACGACGCAGCCGGGAACAGCGCGGGATCGCGTTTCAGGCGACGGATGCGGCGCGGGAGGCGATACGGGAGATTTTGCCGTTTCATCCAACGGCGGCGCAGAAGCGAGCGCTGGGAGAGATTGTGTCGGATATGCGTGAGGCGCATCCGATGCGGCGGCTGTTGCAGGGGGATGTGGGTTCGGGGAAGACGATTGTGGCTCTGCAGGCGATGGTGGTGGCGATGGAGAACGGCTACCAGGCGGCGATGATGGCTCCGACTGAGATCCTGGCGACGCAGCACTATCTGGCGGCGCGAAAGCTGCTGGGCAAGCGAAGATATCGGATCGCGTTGCTGACCGGATCGGTGGAGGCGGATGCGAAGCGGTCGCTTCGTCGGCAGATGGAGCAGGGAGAAGTGCAACTGGTGATTGGCACCCATGCGCTGATTGAAGAGAATGTGGAGTTTGCCCGGCTGGGTCTGGTGGTGGTGGACGAGCAGCATCGGTTTGGGGTGATGCAGCGATTCCGGCTGATGAAAAAACCCAACGAAGCGGAGCCGGATGTGCTGGTGATGACGGCGACGCCGATTCCGCGGACGCTGGCGCTGACGCTCTATGGCGACCTGGATACAAGTGTGCTGGACGACCTGCCGCCTGGGCGGACGCCGATTACGACGCGACGCGTGGGCAGCGACCGAGCCGACGAGGTGTGGGAGTTTGTGCGGGGGCAGGTGACGGCGGGCAGGCAGGCGTATCTGGTGTATCCGGTGATTGAAGGGACGAAGGACGACCAGCAGGAACTGGACTTTGCGCGAGACGAAAGCGCTGCCGAACCGAAGCAGGAAACAGCGGTGAAACAGGCAGAGGGCAGACGAGCGGCGACGCTGTTTGCCGCAGCGATGGCGGCCACAGCTGAAGCGAAGATGGAGCTGAGGTCGGCGACGGAGATGTATGAGCGGTTGCGGGTGGGTCCGTTTGCGGGATTGCGTGTGGGACTGCTGCACGGGCGGCTGAATGCGGACGAAAAAGAGGTGGTGATGCGACGGTTTCAGCGCGGAGAGACGGACGTGCTGGTGGCGACGACAGTGGTGGAGGTGGGTGTGGATGTGCCGAACGCGACGGTGATGGTGGTGGATCACGCGGAGCGATTTGGGCTGGCGCAACTGCACCAGTTGCGCGGACGGGTGGGGCGCGGAAGCGCGAAGAGCTATTGCATTTTGATGACGGGCGAGCGCGTCTCTACCGAGGCGGAGCAGCGGCTGGAGGCAATGGTGGCAACCCAGAATGGATTTGAGCTGGCGGAGCTGGACCTGAAGATGCGCGGGCCGGGAGAGTTTTTTGGAACGCGGCAGGCGGGTTTGCCGGGGTTTCGCGTGGTGAACCTGATTCGGGATAAAGAGCTGCTGGAGTTGGCCAAGCAGGAGGCAGCGAAGTTTGTGACGGCTCCTGACCCTGAGGTGACGGAGCTGGAACGGCGGAGGGTGTGGGATCACCTGAAACAGAACTGGCAGCGGCGATATGGGCTGATGGAAGCGGGCTGAGGCAGAAAGCGGATGCGGACGGATGACGGGCGACAACCGCAGATTCTGTGGATGGCATCGAAGAAAGAGAGCTGAAATCGACATTGCGGCAGAATGGGCGACAAAATGAGTTGCATTTGAGGAAAAGAAGCGCAACTATTCTGAAGAAGGTTGGTCGATAAGGTCAGAGGCGCTGAAAAGCGCAGGAGATTGTGGAGCGGCTCAGGTTGCTCGGCTCGAAACCGCAAGCGGGTTTGGAGGATCTCCGGGAGGTTCCCATGAGAACGATTCGGATGCTTGGCGTGACGCTGATTCTGGCCGTGGCGACGATGATTCCGGCGAAGGCGAATGTCTTTGTCGGCATAGGATTTGGTCCGGTGCTGGCACCGGTGCCGTATGCGTATGCGCCACCGCTTTGTGATTATGGGTTCTACCAGTTTTTCCCGTATTCGTGCGCGCCGTATGGCTACTACGGCGATGACTGGTTTGCCGGTGGAGCGTTCATCGGAATCGGGCCGTGGTATGGCTGGGGCTATCCGGGCTGGGGTTATGGCGGCTGGGGCTATGGCGGCTGGGGCTACCGCGACGGATGGCGGGATCGTTATGGCCGCGGATATGGCGGACGGTATGGTTATGGCGGTCGGCCAGGAATCGGCTATGGGAACCGCGGCGGCTATGGCGCGCGGAATACGATTGCCCAGGGTGGGGCGCCACACGCTACACCCGGTGCTGGATTGGGTGGCGCACGGCCTGGATATGGCGGCAGCAATGGCATCCGTTCGACGGGAAGCACAGGCGGATTTCGCCCGACGTATGGCGGCGGATTGAGCGGCAGAAACGTGACGAACCAGCACATGTCACCCGGTGCGGGAAGCTACGGCGGTGGATTCCGACCCACGTATGGCGGCGGATTCGGCGGGAATCGCTATGGCGGAGTTTCACACTTCGGCGGAGGCTACGGTGGAGGTTCGCACTATGGCGGAGTTTCACACTTTGGCGGAGGCTACGGTGGGGGTTCGCACTTTGGCGGCGGATCGCACTTTGGCGGATTTGGCGGCGGAGGCGGTCACTTCGGCGGTGGCCACTTTGGCGGCGGTGGCCACTTTGGCGGCGGCGGTCACTTTGGCGGCGGCGGCGGTCACCGGTAAGCGTGCTTTTGGAACAACCCGGACCGGCGGGACAGAAATTCGACAAGGAATCGGGGGTGGCTAGAGCCACTCCCGATTTTTTTGCTTTCGGCGAGGGTTATTCGATGAGCATTATTGGACCGGGGTGGCGAGCGCAAGAAGGCGGTCGGCGATCTCGGAGGCTGCCTGAGGGTGGGCGAGTGAACGGGCGGATTGACCCATCGAGGCGAGGCGAGCGGGATCAGAGAGCAGGCTGCGGAGGGTTTCGAGCAGAAGCGCGGGGTGGTGGCGAAGCTGATCTTCGGTGAGCATAGCGGCGGAGTGGGCTTGTTGCATGACCTCGGCGTTGCGCATCTGGTGATTGTCAGCCGCGGCGGCAAAAGGAACAAGCAGGGCGGGACGACCGGCGGCGGCAAGTTCGGCGACGGTGGAGGCTCCGCTGCGAGCGAGAACAAGATGGGCGCGGGCGAAACAGGCGGCCATGTTGTCGAGGAAAGGCTCGACACGCCAGCGATCGTCAGCGAATCCTGCTGTGGCGCAAGCAGACGAGTAAGCCGCGCGCGTGGCCTCGGCGTGACGAGCGCCGGCCTGGTGGAGGATGGTGAGCGAGGGGAAGGCTTGCAGAAGATCGGGGATGAGCGGTGGGAGCAGGGTGTTGAGGATGCGCGCGCCCTGCGAGCCGCCGAAGACGAGCAGATGCAGCGGTTGCTGAGGATCGACGGGCGGGATGGAGAAGAACTCCGGGCGGACGGGAATGCCGGTGACCTGCGGATGACGGAACCAGCGCGCGGCAGGAGGAAAGTTGACGGCGGCGGCGGAGACGAAGCGCCCGACGAGGCGGTTGGTGAGGCCGGGAACAGCGTTTGGCTCGAAAGCCAGGGTGGGCACGCGGAGCAGCAGCGCGGCGGCTATGCCAGGACCGGAGGCGTATCCTCCGACGCCAAGGACGGCAGTGGCGCGAAAACGGCGCAGAATGCGGATGCAGTCGAAGAGCGCGAGCGGAAGCTGGCTTGCGGTGCGAAGGCGCGTGGCGAGCGAGACCTGGTTGAGCGGGCCGGCGGCGACAAGCTCAAGCGGAAAACCGGCGTCGGGAACGAGGCGTGATTCCAGTCCGCGGCTGGTGCCGACGAAGAGGATTTGAGCCTGGGCGCGGGCGACGAGTTCGCGGGCGACGGCGAGGGCGGGAATGATGTGTCCGCCGGTGCCGCCGCCGACGATGAGGATGCGCGGAGGCTGGATGGATGGGTTCATCCGTCGATCTCACGCGTGAGGTTGAGCAGGATGCCCATGCTGACGAGCATGAAGCAAAGCGAGGTGCCGCCGGAGGAGATGAAGGGCAGTGGAATACCTTTGGTGGGCAGAAGGGCGATGACGACGCTGATGTTGAAAAAAGCCTGGATAAGAATGGTGATGGTGAGTCCGAAGGCAAGCAGGCGCGCGAAGGGGTCCTGAAGCAGAAAAACAGAGCGAAGACCACGCCATCCAAGCAGGACGAAGAGCAAGACGATGAGCGCGGCGCCGAGGAAGCCGAGTTCTTCGGCGATGTTGGCGAAGATAAAGTCCGTGTGCGGCTCAGGCAGGTAAAAGAGCTTCTGTACGCCCTCCATGTAGCCGCGTCCGGTCCAGCCGCCGGTGCCGACGGCGATGAGGCTCTGGTTGATGTGGAATCCGGCACCCTGAGGATCAGCCTCCGGATTGAGGAAGACCATCATGCGGGCGCGACGCCAGGGGACCAGCAGGAGAAGTCCCGCGATAAAGGGCGCGACAACGGCGAAGGTTCCGAGGAGATATTTCCACTCCATGCCGGCGAGGACGAGCACCAGGCAGGTGGTGGCGAAGAGGACCAGCGCGGTGCCAAAATCCGGCTCTTTGACGACGAGTCCGATGAGGACAAAGGCGGGAATGAGCGCGGGCGCAAGGGTGTGGCGAAAGTCGCGCATGGCGTGGAGGCGTGTGTGCAGGAACCAGGCCAGATAGAGGGCAAGGACGGGCTTGGCGATCTCAGAAGGCTGAAAGGTGAAGAAACCGCCGAAACGAATCCAGCGATGGGTGGCGTGAGAGCCGTGCATGGCGAAGACAACCAGCAGGAGTAGCACGGTGATGCCGTAGACGCCGTAGATGAAGGTGCGGGAGTTGTAGCGGCGGTAGTCGTAGCGCATGGTGACGAACATGCCCAGAACGCCGAGCAAGGCCCATCCTGCCTGTTTTCCGAGGAAGGCATAGGGTGAACCGTAACGCGCCTCTGCAACGACGGCGGAGGCGGAAAAGACCATGGCCAGACCGAGGACGACGAGTGTGAGGGTGACGAAGAAGAGCCATTTATCGACTCCAACGCGACGGGCCATCAGCGTATGATCTCCGCGAATGCATTGGGTGCTGTGACTTCGGCGATTCGGCGGACGTATTGCTTGAAGAAGTGGCCTCGCTGCTCGTAGTTCTCAAACTGGTCGAAGCTGGAACAGGCAGGTGAGAGCAGCACGACTTCACCGGGAAGCGCAGCGGCAGAGGCAGCGGTGACGGCGTTTTCCAGAGTTTCGCAGGAGTGTATGGGAAGGATGCCGCGAAGCTGGGATTGAATCTTCTCGGCTGCCGAGCCAATGGTGTACACAGCGCGGACACGCTGGCGGAGAAGCGGCTCCAGATCGGAGTAGGTGGAGTTTTTGTCGCGGCCGCCGAGGATGAGATGGATACCGGCGGGGAAGGCGGCGATGGCTTTGGCCGTGGCATCGACGTTGGTGGCTTTGGAGTCGTTGTAGTATTCGACGCCTTTGTGTCGGGCGACAAACTCGATGCGATGCTCGACGGCACGGAAGCCGCGAATGACGGTGGCGATAGTCTCGGATGAGACTCCGGCAAGACGAGCGGCGCAGACGGCGGCTAGAACGTTTTCGACGTTGTGCTCGCCTTTGAGCGGAATGTCGGCGACCGGAAGAATGGTTTCCGATGGAGCGTTCTGAGCCGTGCGGAAATGAATGAGGTTGTCGGCAACCCAGGCTCCGCGCGCGACGGACTGCGTGAGCGAAAACCACCAGACAGCGGAAGGAGCGCGTTCCGCACAGGCTGCGGCGCGAGGATTGTCGGCGTTGAGGATGAGGCTGTCGTCGGAGGTCTGCGCCTGGAAGATGCGTTCCTTGGCCAGGGCGTAGTTTTCAAAGGTGCCGTGGCGGTCGAGGTGGTCGGGGGTGATGTTGAGCAGAACAGCGATGCGAGGATGGAAGCGATGAACGGTTTCAAGCTGGAAGCTGGAGACCTCGAGCACCGACCAGGTGTGGGGTGTGGCCGCGTCGATGAGTTCGACGACGGGTACGCCGATATTGCCGCCGACGAGCGTGGGCAGTCCTGCGGCGGCGAGGATTTCGCCGACGAGCGTGGTGGTGGTGGTTTTGCCGTTGGAGCCGGTTATGGCAAGTACGCTGCCCTGGAGGAAGTGAGCGGCCAGTTCGAGTTCGCCGAGGATGGGCAGCCCGAAGGCGCGGCTCTGAACAAGCTCCGGAGTTTGAAGCGGAACGCCGGGGCTGACGATGATGAGGTCCTGGCGTCGAAAGGTGAGCAGGCCGTGGCCGCCCGCTTCGACCATGATGCCGGCCTCGACGAGCGAAGGAATCTCCTGAGCGAGGGCGGCGGCGCTGCGTGCGTCAGAGATGGTGACCTGTGCGCCGCGAAGACGCAGGAACCTGGCCGCAGCCAGGCCAGAACGACCCATGCCGACGACGAGAACGCGTTTGTTCTTCAACTCCATTCCGGACTCCTGAAGCGTGACAGGACCATTGTTTCACCCAGGCGGGGTTTGCGTCAGTATCGGGATCGATTACCGGTCTAACGCAGTTTGAGGGTGGTGAGAGCAAAGAGGGCGAAGACGAGTGCGGCGATCCAGAAACGGGCGATGACTTTGGATTCCTTCCAGCCAAGCAGCTCAAAGTGGTGATGCAGAGGAGCCATCTTGAAGATGCGTTTTTTGCGCAGCTTATAACTGCCCACCTGAAGCATGACGGAGAGCGCTTCCAGGACGAAGATGCCGCCGATAAAGGGCAGCAACAGTTCCTGGCGGATGATGACGGCGACGGTGGCGATGGCTCCGCCGAGTGCGAGTGAACCGACATCGCCCATGAATATCTCTGCGGGGTGGGCGTTGTACCAGAGAAAGCCGATGGAGGCTCCGACCATAGCTCCGCAGAAGACGGTGAGTTCGCCGACGAGTGGCATGCGCTGGAGTTCAAGATAGTCAGCAAAGACGACGTGACCGCTGACGTAGGTAAGCACGGTGAGCGCACCGGCAGAGATGATGGTGCAGCCGATGGCCAAGCCGTCAAGGCCGTCGGTGAGATTGACGGCGTTGGAAGAGCCGACCAGCACCAGTACAACAAAGAGAACGAAGGGCAGGAAGGCAAGCCAGCCCAGATGCGTGACCGCGCCAAGCCAGGTCCAGGTCATGGCCGGATGCCAGCTTTTGAGAAACGGCACGGTGAGATTGGTGGAGAAAAGATGAAACTGCTGGAGGACAACAAGCGCGGCGGCGATGGCGCAGGAGACGGCGACCTGAAGCTGGGTTTTGGCGCGAGCGCGGAGACCGAGATTGCGACGCTGGACGACCTTGATGTAATCGTCGGCAAAGCCGATGGCTCCGAAGGCAAGAGTGGAGAGCATGACGATCCAGACGAAGGGATTGGAGAGATCGGACCAGAGAAGCGTAGGAAGCAGAATGGCAATGGCGATGAGAACGCCACCCATGGTGGGAGTACCGGACTTTTTGCGGTGCGACTCCGGTCCTTCTTCGCGGATGTACTGGCCTATCTGGAATTCGCGAAGCTTTTCAATAACAAACGGGCCTATCACCAGGGCAATCAGCAGCGCGGTGAGCGAGGCAAATGCGGTGCGAAAGGTGAGATAGCGAAAGATGCGAAACGGATGAAAGTAGGGGAAGAGCTTTTCGTAAAGCAGCCAGTAGAGCAAGCGGCCTCCAGTGTTGCGTGCGAGATCGAAGGTGAAGGATCGAAGGTGATTGTATCGCCGACGGGGAACGCTGTGCTTTATCCGGTGGGCGAAGCGGCAAAGGTGGCCAGCGCAGTCTCTAGGCGGATGCCGCGGGAGCCTTTGAGCAGAAGCTGATCGCCGGGGTGAAGGTGGCGACCCATCCACTGGCCGGCAGCGGCAGAATCGGGCAGGAAGACAGCCATGGTGCCGGCCTCGGCAGCGGCACGCACAAGGTGGACGGCGTTGCCGGAGACGCCAACGACAATATCGATGCCGGCCTGAGCCGCGGCCAGTCCGCAGGCGGCGTGTGCGTCTGCAGCGTAGGTGCCGAGCTCCAGCATTTCGCCGGCGATGAGAATGCGTCGTGCATTGGGCTGAGGCAAGGAACGTGCGGCAAGCGTGGCGATCATGGAACGAAGCGCTTCCGGGTTGGAGTTGTAGCAGTCATTGAGGATGGTGACGCCGTGGATGGTTTCAAGCTGGCCGCGACGATCCGGAGGCGTGAGCGCGGCAAGAGCGGCAAGGGCGGCGTCGAGCGGGACACCGGCTTCGACGGCGACCGCGATGGCGGCCATGGCGTTGATGGCCTGATGACGACCGGGCAAACGCAGCGAAAGCTGCGCCTGCTGACTGTGGAGCGTGAATTGAAGGTGCAGGCCATCGTCGCGCTCGCTGAGCGAAGTGAGCGCCGGGTCTGCGCAGGGTCCATCGCCGAAGTATACGACCTTGCCGACGAAGTCGCGTCCGAATTGGCTGACGTAGGGATCGGAACAGTTGAGGAAAGCAACGCCGGTGGCTGGCAAAGCGGCAATGAGTTCGTATTTTGCACGAGCGATGCCATCCTGGCCGTCAGGAAAGTTCTGGATGTGGGCCATGCCGACATTGGTGACGAGACCCCAGTCGGGAGCGGCGATGCGGGCGAGTTGTGCGATCTCGCCGGCGTGGTTCATGCCCATCTCCAGCACGGCAATCTCATGCTCCGGCTCAAGCTGGAGCAACTGAAGCGGCAGTCCAAAGCCGTTGTTGAGATTGCCTTGAGTCTTGAGGACGCGAAAGCGCGCGCCGAGAGCGGCGGCCACTGCTTCCTTGGTCGAGGTTTTGCCGGCGCTGCCGGTGATACCGACGAGACGACGACCCCATAGTCGGCGGACGTGCGCAGCGACGGCTTGAAGAGCAATCAGCGGGTCTTCGACGATCAGCAGTGGCGCGGCCAGAACAGCATCCGACAACTGTGCGAGACGGGCGATCGAGACGACCGCGCCGACTGCGCCGCGATCCAAAGCGGCGGGGAGAAAATCATGTCCATCGAGTCGCTCACCCCGCACGGCGAAGAAAAGCTGGCCGGGCAGCAGCGTGCGCGAGTCAATGGCGTATCCGAGCGCTTCGATTGCCCCGGCATTGGCGATGGCGGCGGGCGCTTCAAGACGGGCGGCACAGGCGAGAGCGATCTCAGCGAGCGTGAGTTTCATGCAGGGCAGCTCCAGCCCAGAGAGTGCAGTGCGGAGCGGGCAATCTCCGCATCGTCAAACGGTATCACGCCGTCGCGCAGAATCTGTACCTTCTCATGGCCTTTGCCGGCGAGCACGACGACATCGCCGGGCTGCGCCTGACGGATGGCAAGCGTGATGGCGCGAGCACGATCAACTTCGACGAGAAATGGGGTGTGCGTGGATTCAAGGCCGGGCAGAATTTCGCTGAGGATCGATTGCGGATCTTCTGAGCGCGGATTGTCGCTGGTGAGAATGACGAGGTCGCTTCCCTCACCCGCGGCGCGACCCATGCGCGGACGCTTGGTGCGATCACGATCACCGCCGCAGCCGAAGAGTGTGAGCACGCGTCCACCGGGAGCGGCGCGGCGCGCGATGGGCAGCAGATTGCGCAGGGCATCGTCGGTGTGTGCGTAGTCCACGAGAACGGTGAAGGGCTGGCCGCAGTGGACTGGCTCGAAGCGCCCAGGGACAGGGCGAAGGTGAGGGATGGCTGCAAGCAGCGAGTCCCAATCGACGCCGCGCGCGGAGGCGGCGGCAAGCGCGGCGAGGAGATTGAGGACGTTGACCTGGCCCATCAGCGGCGACTGGACGGCGTCCAGACCGAAGGGCGATTGAAGCAGAAAGCGCGACCCGATTGGCGTGAACTCGATGTTTTGCGCGCACCAGTCGCCGGCATCGAGGCCGTAGAGAACGAGCTGGCACCCGGCAGCGAGAGCGGCCTGGGTGAAGTGAGGCGACGCGGAATCGTCGGCGTTGAGGATGGCGACGCGCGGCGCGGGGTAGCGTGTGCCGTCGAAGAGCAGGGTTTTTGCATCTCGATAGGCTTCCATGGTGCCGTGATAGTCGAGATGATCCTGGGTGAGATTGGTGAAGACGGCGACATCGAAAGGAATGCCGGCGACACGGCCCTGATCGAGCGCGTGGCTGGAGACTTCGGTGACGAGTTCGGTGGCTCCGCGGGCGACGCCAAGAGCCATCCACTCGAAGAGGTCGCGGGATTCAGGCGTGGTGTGCGGCGAGGGAACAGTCTGATCGACGATGTGATATTCGATGGTGCCGATCATGACGGCTTTTCGGCGGTTGGCGCGAAGCAGGGATTCGGTGAGGAATGCGGTGGTGGTTTTGCCGTTGGTGCCGGTGATGCCGGTCGAGCGCAATTGCTGTTCAGGATGGCCGAAGAATGCAGATGCAGCCTGAGCCAGCGCTTGACGACCGTGAGGAACGAGCAGGCAGGGGAGCTGCGGCGCTGAAAGAGCGAGCGCGGCAAAGGCCTCCTGAGAATCGGTAAAGATGGCCGCGGCACCGGCGTCGATGGCGGCTTGAAGGTAACGGTTGCCGTCCGTGACGCCGCCGCGCATGGCGACGAAGATGGCTCCGGGCAGGAGACGGCGCGAGTCGTATTCGATGGCCGTAATGGATGGCGAGGCAGAGGGGTTGGAAGCCTCGCGACGAGCGAGCGCTGTGACCTCGGTGGCGATGGCGCTCCAGGTTGTGGTGGATGACTGCATAGGTGCCTTGAACAGTTATTTTACGGTGCGAAATGGACGGTGACGGTGCTGCCCGGATTGAGCGGAGTGCCGGCGGCGGGTTGCTGTGTTCGTGCAATGCCTCTGCCATCGAGATGAAGAACCAGACCTGCCTGCGCGGCGCGTTCGACGGCGGCTCGCAGAGGCAGTCCGACAAAGGAGGGCGTAGCCATGGTGGCGGAAGTATGCGCGATGGCAATGGTGGGAGACGGCGGCGGTGGACCGGCAGAAGCAGATACCGGTGCGGCAGTGTTGGGAGTGGCCGAGTCTGGCGCAACCGTGGAGGCGGAATCCGGCAGGTGCGAAGCGGCGGAGACGGGCTGACGAAGCGGATCGTCGTTGGGCAACTCCTGCAATGCCTGGAGCAGGGCTGCGGGGTCTCCGGTCTGTTCGTGCTCGACCTCCACACCACGCTCAGGCAGCGAAGTGGGGCGCGAAGCGTGAACGGGCTGATCGTGCGGGACGTTCAGATATTCGAGCACCTGCTGAGCAACCTCCGCAAAAACAGGCGCGGCAACGGTTGTGCCATAGTAGGCTCCGTGTGGATCGTCAAAGACGATGGCGATGGAGATCACGGGTGTATTGACCGGAGCAAAGCCAACAAAAGAGGCGAAGTGCATCGTTTTGGAGTAACGGCGAGTGGCGGGATCGATCTTTTGCGCGGTGCCGGTTTTGCCGCCAGCGGAGTAGCCGTTCAACTGGGCCGGGCGTCCAGTACCTTCCAGGATTACACCCTGCATCATGCCGCGCATCTGTGCGGCGGCAAGTGTGGAGATGACCCGGTGCGCGCCAGCCGGAAGCGGATCGGGCAAGTCCTCGCCGAAGCGAATCGGTTGGGCTGTCAAGCCACTCTCCGGATCGCCGGTCTGGCTGGAGTGCGTCTGAAGAACGATATGCGGCGGCAGATAGACGCCTCCATTAGCGATGGTGGAGACCATGGTGACAAGCTGGACGGGGGTGACGGCAACCTCCTGGCCCATGGCGATGGAACCGATGGAAGACGGCCCCCATTTGGAGACGGGACGAAGCAGGCCTCGTGTTTCGCCGGGCAACTCGACGCCGGAACGCTGACCGAAACCGAAGGCGCGAATGTACTGGTAGAACGGATTCTGGCCAACTTTGAGCGCGGTCTTGATGGCAGCCACGTTGCTGGAGTGAGCGAGTGCTTCGCGGACCGGAATCTTGCCATAGTGATCCGATTTGTCGTCATGGATGACGCGCCCGGCGAGCGTCATCTTGCCACCCTGGCAGTCGATAATCTCATCCGGCGTCGTCACTTTCATATCCATTGCGGCGGAGTAGGTGACAAGCTTGAAGATCGATCCCGGCTCGTAGACATCGCTGACGGCGTGGTCGCGAAGCAAAGCCGGCGTGGCGTGGCGAAACTGATTGGGATCGAAGGTGGGACGAATGGCGAGGGCAAGAATCTGCCCGGTGTGTACGTCCTGAATGACAACGGTTCCGTTGTCCGCATGGGTGCGATCCATGGCGCGATCGAGAGCGCGCTCGGCGATGTACTGGATATTTTCATCGAGGGTGAGGACGAGGTTTTCCCCGGGTTCGGGGGCTTTGACGGTGGAACCGAGCACGCGACGGCGCGCGTCGAGAGCGGCGTACATGCGTCCGGGCTGACCGTGGAGACCGGGGTTGTATTTTTGTTCGAGACCGCCCAGGCCGTTGTCATCGACGCCGACGTAGCCAAGCACCTGCGCAGCCATCTGGCTGTCAGGATAGGAGCGCTGAAATTCTTTCTGAACGTAGATGCCCTTGAGATTCAAGGCCAGAATGCGGGCGGAAAGATTGGCCGGCAGACGACGGGCGATCCAGGCAAAGCTGCGCGAAGCGTTGAGGCGGGCAAGTATCTGCTTTTCCGAGGTGTAAGTGTCGTCGGGGTCGGTGTGGACGATGGCAGAGAGTTGCCGCGCGACGACCTGCTTGTCGGCCAGATCTGAGGGAACAGCGTAGATGGAGTCGCTGAGGACGGTGGTGGCGAGTTCATGGAGATTGCGGTCATAGAGCAGGCCGCGGCGTGGGGCAACCTCAAAGGTGTGCTGCTGCTGACGCTGGGCACGCTCGTCAAATTCATGATGACGGACGACCTGAAGCGTGAAGAGGCGAAGAAAGATGAGCGTGACCCAGAGAAGCAGAAAAAGACAGATGAGCCAGTAACGAAAGCGAAGCAGTGGGGCGGCGGCGCTTCGGATGTTGAAACTGCGATTGGCTCGTGGGTTGGTCTCCGGCACTGCGGCTGCTCCGAGAAATATTCTGCTGTGAGTGAACAGGAGGAATGGCTGCGCTCAGCGTCCACCGGAGGCGACCAGCGGCGGCGGAGCACTTTGCGCCATGACTGGAGCGGATGCCGAAAGGCTGTCGCTGACGCGAACGACCTGATCGGGACGGACAACATCCAGGCCCATCTGGCGAGCGATAGCGTCGATGCGCTGAGGCTGAGCAAGCTCGGCCTGGGTGAGTCGAAGCTGGCGATTCTGCTCCTGAAGCTGCTCCAGTTGCTGCTTTTTGGTCTCGACGCGATAGCCAAGCTCGATGGAGCTGAAGTGCTGCCAGCCGTAGACCATGACCAGCGTGAAAAAGACGACGCAGGCAGCCGTGAAGAGGCGCATCTCGTGCAGACGCGCCATATCGGGCGCTTTGACGAGGCGTGAGTTGTCGATGCGGCGAGGGAAAAAGACCTCGATGGTGGGTCCGCGACGGAGTCGCTGCTGGGCAGCAAAAAGCTGCGCATTGTGTTCTTCAATTTGCCGGGAAGCGCTGCGCCCGGCACCCAAATATTCGGCTACATAGCTGGCCATCGGATTTGCTCCCGTGTGGAATGTTTGGTGCTGTTGCGGAGTTGCGGATTGCTGACTTGCGAGGGTTCGATTCGCTGTGCGGCTCGTAACTTTGCGCTGCGTGCGCGGGGATTGACGGCAATTTCTTCGTCGCTGGCCGTGACGGGCTTACGGGTGAGCACGGACCAGATCTGCTGCGCGGCGCCGTCTCGGAACTCGTCCTTGACAATGCGGTCTTCCAGCGAGTGAAAGCTGATGGCCACGACTCTTCCCCCTGGCCGGAGAAGCTTCGGAACTGCATGGAGCAGGTCGCGAATCTCATCCAGCTCACGATTGACATAAATACGGAGAGCCTGAAAGGTGCGAGTGGCGGGATGAATGCGCTCGGATTTTATTGTCGGGACGCATCCGGCGACTACCCTGGCCAATTGGCTGGTGGTAGCGATCGGACGCGCCCGGACAATAGCTCTGGCGATTCTCCACGACCTCCTCTCTTCTCCATATTCGTAAATGAGATTGGCGAGAAGTTTTTCGTCCATCTCATTTACCACCTGTTCGGCGGTGAGCGGCTGGCGCGTATCCTGACGCATGTCCAGCGGTCCGTCCGCCTGAAAACTGAAGCCTCGCTGGGGCTGATCGATCTGCATGCTGCTGACGCCGAAGTCCGCCAGAATGCCGTCGATGGAAAGCGGCGCGAGGTGAGCCGCGATGCGGCTGAATGACTCCCCAATGAAGGTGATCTGCGGCATCGATGGACCGAGTTCTGTGGCCAACTCGTCGAGCCGCTGCTGTGCCAGCGCGAGCGCCTGCGGATCACGATCGAAGCCGATCAGATGTCCCTGTGCGCCGATGCGTCTGGCGATTTCGCGGGCATGACCGGCGAATCCAAGAGTGCAGTCGACGTAAACGCCACCGGGACTGGGAGCGAGATACTCCAAAACTTGCTGTGTAAGAACCGGCACATGCGACGTTTGCAACATGCGCTCCCCCTGGGGGGTCAAATTAACTCCGCCCTGTTTTACCCTGACCGGCCATGAAATCCATGGCATCGGCCATGGAGATGACGGGCAGGGAATCTGCCGCCAGAGCTGCCTCGGCCTCGACGCGCCGCTGCATGACCTGGTGGTTTGCAATCTTCATGGAACGGCCGGCTCCAAGGACATCAACCTCGCCGACCAGTGCGGCCCGCGCGCGGAGCCGCTGAGGAACAAGCAGGCGATCCTGACTGTCGATCTCGACCTGCTGCCCATAAAAGTTGACCTGATCGAGAAAGCGCTGCTTCTCGCGCGATTCGTCAGGGATCAAGGCCCATTCGGCTTCCTTCTTTTCCCACTCGGGGAGCGGCCAGATTTCACCGATCTGCCCGTCGAACGAGGTGATGAAAAACTCCGCGCCATACTGCTTCTGCTGGATGATTTTCATGAATCCAGCGGGCAGCTTGAAGCGGCCTTTGTCATCGACTTTTGCCTCGTAGGAACCTCGAAACATGGTTGGCCTCGGTTTTCGGACGTAAGCAGAACGAACCACTAAGCCCTGAAACTGAACTTCATCTTACGTGAAGCTAGGAGAAATATCCCACTTTTTGCCAAAAAATTCCACTCAATTCCACAAGAGAGACTCTTGCGTATACGGAAGCACAACTTCCATTGCAGGAATTTCAGGGCAATTTGAGTAAGTGGAGCGGGATGCGCTGCGGGGATCGCCTACAGGATGTAGCGGCTGAAAGAAAGGCTACATGCAGTAGTGTTTACTGTTTGGATTCTCTTGCGGCGCGGGAATTTCGCCGTTGTTGGCTGGCTCGTCCAATATCAGCGATCAGGTAGAGAAAGACGGCGAAGTTGGCGGCGAAGACGCTGATGCGAATCCAGGTGACGCGGTGGAGAATCTCCAGGATTTCGAGCGGCAGAAATGAAGCGGTGATGATGGCAGTGAAGTACTCGGCCCAGAGTTTTTCAAGGAATAGCCCGATGCCCTCGACGAATCCAAGGCCGGCGTAGACGAATACAAAAGCGGTGATACGACGCAGCATGGGATCGTCGACGGATGCGGCTTTGTCGAGCAGGAAACTGACGAGGCGACCGTCGGTGTCAAAGCGCATCTCGGTGATGAGATTGCCGAGAATATCAGCGATGTCGCGGTGCATGAGACGAAGGGCGCCGAATCCGACGCTGATCAGCAGCAGCGCCTGAAGAATCTTGTAGGCGGCGATCAGGGTGAGCCATCGGTTCTTCGTATGAGTGAGCTGAGAGTGCACGAACGATGGCTCCTGAGGGAAGAAAAGACGAGTTGAGTCAGGTTGCGCACTGGTGGCAGCCGAGCACAACAGTGAGCAGGCGCGATGGGGAATGCCTGATATCAAGTTACTGCACCGGGGCAGGCCGGAGCGAATGATGACCGGGGCAGGCCGACTGCACGGTGAGCAAAATGGGGAAAGTTCCGGAACTGGCCCATCCAATCGCAAGGCTGGCGCGTTCCTGGAGTGAAGTTCAATTTTCCGGAGGACGATCAACATGTTTCGCAAGAATGAGATGTTTGCAACTACAGTTCTGAGCTTTGCGCTGGCGATTTCGGCAGTGGCAGCCCAGGCACAGAAGAAGGATCCGAATGTGGGCGGAGCGCCGATGTTCCCAACGAAGAACATTGTGCAGAACGCAGTGGATTCAAAAGACCACACGACGCTGGTGGCGGCAGTGAAAGCTGCGGGTCTGGTGGATACGTTGGAAAGCGCAGGACCGTTCACGGTATTTGCGCCGACGAATGAAGCGTTTGACAAGCTGCCAGCAGGGACGGTGACGACGCTGCTGAAGCCGGAGAACAAGGCGATGCTGGTGAAGATTCTGACCTATCATGTGGTGGCGGGCCGACTGAGCAGCAAGTCCCTGATGAAGGAGATCAAAGCCGGTCACGGCAAGGCGATGCTGAAGACAGTTTCCGGCGGAACATTGACGGCAACGATGGCTGACGGGAAGATTATGCTGACCGATGAAAAGGGCGGCATGGCGACGGTGACCATTCCGAATGTCTACCAGTCGAATGGCGTGATTCACGTGATCAACGCCGTGCTGCTGCCGCAGTAAGACCCGTACGGAATCCACACCAAGAGCAGGTCTCCGCAAGGGGGCCTGCTTTTTTTACGGGGATGGAAAGCAAGGCTGGTAAAAGCTGGGAGATTGGGGGGATGCAGCAGACAAAAGCGATAGTCTGAAGCACAGGAAGGAAGCAACGATGGCGCGAAGGATGGAACCGCGAAGGCTGGAACCGCAACGACTCGAAATGAGCCAGTGGGTTCCGTATCCGGTGGAGATGGTGTTTGCCTTCTTTGCAAACCCTGGTAACCTGCCGCACCTGATGCCACCGTGGCAGCGAGCAAGGATTGAAAGCTCGCGGATTCAGCCGCCACCGGAGCGACCGTTGCGCTCCGATCCTGCGTTGCGATTTCAAAGCACGGCGGCTGGAACTGGGTCCGAGATGATGATCAGCTTTCGTCCAGTGGTGGGCGTTCCGCTGCGTTTGAAGTGGCTGGCGGTGATTACGGAGTTTGTGTGGTTTGAGTACTTTGAAGATGTGCAGGCGCATGGACCTTTTGCGCACTGGAAGCATCGTCACGCGATGAGGCCAGAGACGCAGGATGGGCAGGCAGGAACGCGCGTGATGGATACGGTGGAGTATGCGCTGCCCCTGGGTGCACTGGGCAGGTGGATGGATGCATGGATGGTGGGTAGGCAGATGCGGGAGACCTTTGCCTATCGTCAGCGAAGGTTGATGCAGATTTTGCCGGTGGTTCAGGAGCAGTCGCGGAGGCGACACGCGTCGGCGTGAAATGCAACAGCCCTCGACGAGTCGAGGGCTGTGCCAGTCCGATATCGAATCCAACTAGAAGTGGTAGGCGATGCCAATGGTGGGGTTATAGATGTTGTAGTACTGGTTGGTGGTGAGAGCCGGATCGCCAAAGTTGGGCACCTTGGAGACAAAGGCGCGATATTCTGCGCGAATGTCAAAGCTGGGGCTGAGTTCATAGGCGAGTCCACCGCCGTACAGGAAGGCGATGACGGTCTGCGACTTCACATCGAGCGAGGTGGTTTGCAGGTTGCGAACGTTGTAGAAGATCAACGCGGCGCCGCCAGCCTCAACAAACGGATTGAAGCGGTGGTAGGTGCGGTTGTAGACATAGGCTACGCTGCCCTCCTGCAACTGCGTGTTGACGACGTAGTTGTAGGACGGAGCGACGTAGTGGATGTTGTTCTGAACGTACTGGTAGTTGGCCTCGACGGCACCGCGCGGAGTGAGCATGAAGCGGTAGCTGAAGAGCGCGCCGATGCCGCGTTTGGCGCTGACCTTAACGTCGGTGGTGCTGGTCACATATGGCTCGATGAGTCCCGATGCGCTGATGCTGAAATCCTGCCGGCTCTCCTGGGCGTGGGCCACAACCGTGCCGATGGTGAGCAGGAGGGCAAAAAGGGCGATTTTCTTCATTCGTTCCTGAACCTCTTGACCGCCTGCCTGAGTATCAGGGGCGAGTCTATGAATGGCGTCAGTGGATCACGCCGCTTTCTGAATTGTAAATGGCCCGGATGACTGGTGGACGAGCCAGCCGGGAATCCATTGGAAAAGAATCTCTGCTGCAAGCATATCAACCCGACGGGCTGCGATGTTGATGATTTGGACGGTGGAGCGGAGCGAAGGAAAGCGGTGGGCGTGTTTCCGCTATTCTGAAGCACGAACAGGAAAACAAGCGTGACAGCGCGCAGATGGGCGACGAGGGAGAGATCGATGAGCGGGATAGAGATGACTGGAGCCGCAGTCATGGGAATGGGCAAGCCGGTGAGGAGCATTCAGCGCGCCGGTGAGAGTGGATTTTGGGCCGTGAATCCGATGACGGGCGAGATGCTGGAGCCGAAGTATGGTTGTGCAACGGATGCCGAGGTGGCCGAGGCGGCGACTCGGGCTGGCGAAGCAGCCTGGGCGATGGCGGTTTCGAGCGGGGAGATGCGGGCGGAACTGCTGCGGAAGATTGCAGAAAAGCTGTTGAGCGCGCAGGAGGCGATTGTGCAGCGTGCGCATCTTGAAACCGGGCTGCCGCTGGCGCGACTGAACGGCGAGATGGGGCGGACGGTGGGACAACTGCGGCTCTTTGCCGACGTGGCAGCGGATGGCTCCTGGGTGGATGCGCGGATCGATACGGCACAGCCAGAGCGCACGCCGATACCCCGGCCCGCGGTCCGTTCGATGCTGCGTCCGCTGGGGCCGGTGGTTGTTTTTGGAGCGAGCAATTTTCCACTTGCATTTTCGGTTGCGGGTGGAGATACAGCGGCAGCGCTGGCGGCGGGTTGCCCGGTGATCGTGAAAGCCCATCCGGCGCATCCCGGAACCAGCGAGCTGGTGGGTCGCGCAATCTGCGAAGCGACGAGCGAGCTGGGATGGCCTGAGGGCACATTTGCGCTTTTGTTTGACTCTGGGATGGCTGTCGGCGCGGCGCTGGTGCAGCATCCGTTAGTGCAGGCGGTGGCGTTTACCGGATCGACGGCAGGAGGGCAGGCGCTGATGAAACTGGCAGCGTCACGACCCGAGCCTATTCCCTGCTTTGCCGAGATGGGCAGCAGCAATCCGGTGTTTGTGTTGCCGGGTGCGATGGAAGCGAGGGCTGGGGCAATTGCAGGCGGTCTGGCGACTTCGTTCACGCTGGGGTCGGGTCAGTTCTGCACCAAACCGGGAGTGGTATTTGTGACGAAATCGACGCCGGAGAGCTTCTGGGAGACGTTGCGTGCGGCAGTTGGCGGCATGGCTTCGATGGGGATGCTGACGGCGGGGATTGCAGCGCGATATCGCCAGGGAGTGGATGCGCGGAAACGTGGCGCGCATGGCGTGGAGACCTTTGCCGAAGCTGCGCGGACGGACGAGAGCCAGATAGCGGCAGGTGCGCCAACGCTGATGAAGACGACCCTGGAACATTATGTGTCAACGCCGGAGTTGGAAGAGGAGATTTTTGGCCCGACGATGCTGGTGGTCGAGTATGCCACCGTGGAGGAGCTGACGTGGGTGGCACAAGGGTTGCGAGGCCATCTGACGACAACGATTCATGCTGAAGAAGCCGACGGGGAGTTCGTTGCAGGACTGCTTGCAGCGCTGGAGCGACGCGCAGGTCGGGTGGTGTGGAACAGCTATCCGACCGGGGTGGAAGTCTGCCACGCGATGGTGCATGGCGGGCCGTTTCCAGCGACTTCGGATAGTCGCTTCACCTCCGTGGGAACGGCGTCGATCTTGCGGTTTGCGCGCCCGGTTTGCTTTCAGGATGTGCCGGATGGGTGGCTACCGAAGGAGCTGCAAGGGAGCAATCCGCTGGGAATGGAGCGGATAGTGAATGGACGACGGACGCGAGAATCGCTGGAATAGGAAGGCAACAAGAACGGCAAATGCGGCTGCTTGGGAGGCAGAGGCAAGCCCAAAGTCGTAAATTGTGAGAATTTCCGGAGAGAATTCATCGCTGGGAAGCAAGAATGCGGGTAGACTGATTAAACCTGTGTATAACGCGGGATTTAAGGAACGAAACGAGGAAACAATCGAAATGGCCGGCGATATTCAACTAACGTGTAGCGATTGCGGACGGGAATTTTCATTTACGGCTGCGGACCAGAGCTTTTACCAGGAGCGCGGCTACTCCGCCCCAAAACGCTGCAAATCCTGCCGACAGGCCAAGAAGGCCGATCAGCAAGGCGGTGGCGGCGGCGGCTATTCCGGCGGTGGCAGGTCGATGAACGGCACTTCGGTGATCTGCTCCGGCTGTGGCCAGCAGACGACCGTTCCCTTTGAGCCGCGAGGCGATCGCCCGGTATATTGCCGCGATTGTTTCCAGGCGCAGAAGTCCCAGTCTGGACGCGGTAACCGCTACTAAACGGCAACCATCTGCCGAGCAAGTCGATCCTGGTGAAGTTGAAAGCGGCTGTGCGCCTAAAAAAGGCTGCGCAGCCGCTTCCGTTTTCCTGAGAGAACACAGGATTTCGTGATGCCTGTCACAACTCGATCGCACTCGAGAGTGCGACTCTTGCATTCAAATTGGATTCTTGCACTGCCAGCAGCCCGCCACAAAGGAATCTGAAGGCAAGTGAACGAGATGAAGACAAGAGGCGCATGAAGGAAAATACTCCAACATTTGTTGCCGATGCGGACTTGGCGGCAGCCTTGCAGCGATATGGACATCCGCATCGCTGCAGCGCCGACGAGACGCTGTTTTTTCAAGGGCAAATGCCAGAAGCGCTGTATTTGCTGAAGGAGGGACAGGTGACGTTGACGGCTCAGGCAGCTGGCCGAGAGCGGGTATTTGCGCGCGAGAATCAGCGAGACTCCATCTTCGGCTTGCCTGGTGTGATCAGCAATACACCCTATTCCCTGACGGCCCGCGCTGTGGCTGGATCTCAGTTTCAGGTCATCCCGCGCGAGGCTTTTCAGGCGATGCTGAGCGCAAATCCTGAGATGAGCTTCCATGCGCTGCGCATCCTGGCGTCGGAGGTGCAGGCGGCACGACGAATTCTGCATGATGTAGAAGACGAGAAGCCTTTGAAGAAAAAATCTACGCCGAAGAACATGCGAAGCTCAAAGAGCAGCAACTCCGATAGAATCGGGGCGTGAAGACGAGCGTTTTCGATTTGTACAAGATCGGGGTTGGCCCATCAAGTTCGCATACGATGGGGCCGATGCGGGCTGCCTGCCGGTTCGCGCGGAGATTGCGGGATCACGCTCTTCTGGAGCAGGTTTCACGTGTGACGGTGGATTTGTACGGATCGCTGGCGCTGACCGGAATGGGTCACGCAACGGATCGGGCGATTCTGCTTGGTTTAAGCGGCGAGGAACCAGCGACTGTGGATCCGGAACGGATCGATGGGCTGGTGGAAGAGATTCGCCGGAAGCAATGTCTGAGCCTGGACGGCGAGCGTGAGATTGATTTCGTTGAGGCGCGCGATCTGCTGTGGCAACGCGAGACGCTGATTCCGCCTGAGGCGAAGACGCAGCATCCGAACGGGATGCGGCTGCGAGCATGGAACAGCGCGGGTGTGGCGCTTTACCAGGAAACTGTGTTTTCAATTGGTGGCGGTTTTCTGATGGAAGACGGCGAAACTTCCGTGCAGAAGACAGTGGCCGCAAGTTCACTTCCCTACCCTTTTTCCAGTGCTCGCGAGCTGCTGGATCGCGCCAGGCAGGCTAGCCTGCGCGTGGACGAATTGATGTTGGCCGATGAGTGCGCGCTGAGCGGAATCACGGAGACGGAGGTCCGGGATCGGATTCGGCAGATCTGGAGCGTGATGCAGAGTTGCATGAAGCGCGGGATGGCGACAGAGGGAATCCTGCCGGGCGGGTTGAAGGTGAGGAGACGCGCGCATCGGCTGGCAGCGAAGCTGGAAGCCACGCATGCAGGTTCGACACCGGATCCGCTGGCGGCGTTGGACTGGCTGACGGTGTATGCGATGGCGGTGAACGAGGAGAACGCGGCCGGCGGACGAGTGGTGACGGCTCCGACAAACGGAGCGGCGGGAGTGGTGCCAGCGGTGGCGCAGTACTACCTGCGATTTGTTCCGGGGGCGGATGAGGCGGGGTTACTGCGATTCTTCCTGACCTCGGCGGCGATCGGGATTTTGTACAAGGAGAATGCTTCGATCTCGGGCGCGGAGGTGGGTTGCCAGGGTGAGGTGGGCGTGGCGTGTTCGATGGCGGCGGCGGGACTGGTGGCGGCGCAGAACGGGACCAACGGCGAGGTAGAGCACGCGGCGGAGATTGCGATGGAACACAATCTGGGCATGACGTGCGATCCGATTGGCGGTCTGGTGCAGATTCCCTGCATCGAGCGCAACGCGATGGCCGCGGCCAAGGCTGTTCATGCGGCGCGCATCGCGATGCAGGAGCCAGAGGAGCACAAGGTTTCGCTCGACCAGGTGATTCGCACGATGTATCTGACGGGGATGGATATGCAGTCGCGGTATAAGGAGACTTCGCTGGGCGGACTGGCGCTGAGCAATATCGAATGCTGAGTCAGCGCAGCAAGCGCAGCCGCCGATGTGTGAGGAACAATGACGCGACGACGATGGATTGCAAGTGAATTTGACGATGAATTGGCGACGCTGGAAGGCGAGCAGGCAAACCACCTGATCCGCGTGCTGCGCGCGGTGCCTGGAATGCGCGCCGACGTTGTGGCGGGCGAACGCGTGTATGCAGCGGTGATTGAAAGTATCGGAGAAGCAATGGTTCGCTTTCGCCTGGAGCGCGAGATTGAGCGGAATGAGCCACTGCCGTTGCGATTGTGGCTTGCGGTCTTCAAGTTCGATCGAATGGAGTGGGCGGTGGAAAAGGCGACCGAGCTTGGAGTCTCCGCGATTGTGCCGGTCATTTCACGACGAACGGAGAAGCATCTGGCGCAGGCAGCCACGACACGGGTGGAACGCTGGCGTCGGATTGCGCTGGAAGCCACCAAACAAAGCCGCGGAAGCGGGGTTCCGGAGATTGCCGCACCGATGCCTTTGGCGACGGCTCTGAAGCCATCAGCCGCGCAGGATGGCATGCGCATTCTGCTGTGGGAGCAGGAAAAAGAGCGCACGCTTGCTCGATGTATGACAGAAGCCAATGGATCGAAGAGGGATGGCGGAGTGACGCTTGCGGTTGGTCCGGAAGGCGGATGGACCGAGGATGAAGTTGGGGTTTTTTCAACCAGCGGCTGGGTGTCGGCAACACTGGGCACAAAAATACTGCGGGCGGAGACTGCCGTGATTGCAGGGATAGCCATTGCCGGCGCGCTGCAGGAGGAAAGCCGACGGCAGGAGCGCGACGAATTCTCGGATGAAAATTCCGCGTCCGAGTAAGACTATCCACGCTCGACCTGAAAGGCAAAAGGAGCACCCTGAGACCGAGCCTGAGCGCGAACGATACGAAGAAAGGCACCCGCAGCGTGGGAGAGTGTCGCATCTTTACGATGGACGAGTCGAAGCAGGCGCCGGACGTGCAGTTCATCGACAGTAACGGCAATCAGTTCACCCGTATTCAGTTCGCGCTGCACGGTGAGGCGAGGTAGCAGTGCAACTCCGTTGCCCATGGCGACGAAGCGCTTGATCGCCTCGATGGTCGGCATCTCGACATGAATATTGAGCGGTCTTCGATGGCGATCAAAGGTTTCGATAACCTGGCGACGAAGCGGAGAGGAGACATTGTGGGCGACGAAACTCTCTTCCCCTAGATCGGCGATGGAAACTCGGGATTGAGCGGCAAAACGATGCCCGGGATGGACGACGAAAGCGAGAGTGTCGGAGTAGACAGCGATGGATCGGAAGCGTTGGGCATCGGGGCGGAAAGAGACGACTCCCAGTTCAAAGGCGCGCAGAGCGAGTTCCTCGGGAATGCGACTGGCAAGCGAGCGCTGCACCGTGACATCGATGTGTGGATGAAGGCGGCGAAAGGCATCGAGCAACGGGAGGAGATAGAGGCAGGTGTATTCATTGGCGGCCAGAGTCAACTGTCCGCGCTCAAGCGAACGAAGCTCACGCAGAGCGCTGTCGGCTTCGCGCCGCAGAGCAAGCAGTCGCAGCGCATATCCCTGGAGGAGTTGGCCGGCGCTGGTGAGCGCACCATCCCGAGCGGAGCGGTCAAAGAGTATCTCTCCGGTTTCTTCTTCCAGTTTGCGGATGACCTGGCTGATAGCAGGCTGGGTTCGGCGCATGCGGACAGCGGCGCGGGAGAAGCTGTGCTCCTCGGCGACGGCAAGGAAGGTTTCCAACTGGCTGAGTTCCATTGATCCTCCTGTTTTGCTTATAAGTAGAACTTATTGATTACCAAATAATAATAACTTTGCATTATATGCAGAGAATGCGCGAGACTGATATAGTCCGGTGTTGTCCGGAGAGGAAGACGCCGATGTCAGGAACCATGTCTGAAGCCAAGAATGAGCAGGTTTTGATCTTCGATACGACGCTGCGCGATGGCGAGCAATCGCCGGGTTGCAGCATGACCACTGAGGAAAAGCTGGTGATGGCGCGCGCGCTGGAAGAGCTGGGCGTGGATATTCTGGAAGCGGGATTTGCCATTGCCTCGGAAGGCGACTTTGCGGCGATTTCTTCCATTGCGCGAACGGTGCGCGGGCCGAAGATTGCTTCGCTGGCGCGCGCCAAGCGAGAGGATATCGACGCGGCGGCGCGATCGCTGGAGCATGCGAATCGGGCAAGGATTCATGTCTTTCTGGCGTCGAGCGATCTGCACCTGGAGTACAAGCTCCGCATCGGTCGCGAGCAGGCGTTGGAACAGACGGGCGAGGCAGTGCGATATGCACGGACGCTGGCCGACGATGTGGAGTTTTCTCCGGAAGATGCAACACGATCGGATCGAGATTTTCTGGTGGAGATGGTGCGAGTTGCCGTGGAAGCCGGGGCAACGACCATTAATATGCCGGATACCGTGGGATATACGACTCCTGAGGAGTATGGGAGGCTGTTTCGCGAGGTGCGGGAACGGATCCCAGCGATTGACGCGCAGGGCGTGATCCTCTCCAGCCATTGTCACGACGATCTGGGGCTGGCGGTGGCGAACTCGCTGGCGGCCGTTCAGGCGGGTGCGCGGCAGGTGGAGTGCACGATCAACGGAATCGGTGAGCGAGCCGGCAATGCGGCGCTTGAAGAGATTGCGGCGAACTTTTTTGTGCGTGCCGATTACTTCCATCTGCACACCGGGATTCAGATGAAGAAGCTGAATGCGGTGAGCCAGACACTGCGCGAGCGGATCAGCTTTGGTCCGTCGCCGAACAAGGCTATCGTGGGCGCGAATGCGTTTGCGCATGAGTCGGGAATTCATCAGCATGGAATGCTGGCCAATCCGCTTTGCTACGAGATTATGACGCCGGAGTCGGTGGGTGCCGACAGTACGCATCTGGTGTTGGGTAAACACTCGGGACGAGCGGCGCTGCGACATCGGCTGGATGCATTGGGATATGCGTTGACGGCGGAGGAGTTACTGGAGGTTTATCACCGCTTTGTGGCGCTGGCCGATCGCAAGAAGAATATCTATGACCAGGACTTGATCGGGCTGTTGACGGCAAGACAGCGCGAGCAGAGGTCGGGCAATATGGCGGCGGTGGATTAGGAATTGTTCCGCCGTTACGGTTTTCAGATCACGAACCAGGAGTAAAAAGGGAGAGCATGGCATTTCGACTTTTAGTGACGGCAGGCGACGGGATCGGACCGGAGGTGACACGCGAAGCCGTCACCGTGCTGCAGCAAGTTTTTTCACGTTCTGGCAAGTCACTGGAGGTGAGCGAGAAGCGGATTGGCGGCATCGGAATCGACACCGATGGCACGCCGCTGCCGCAGGAGACGCTGGAAGCGGCGCTTGGTTCGGATGCGGTTTTTCTGGGCGCGGTCGGAGGCACGAAGTGGAATGGGCTGCCGCCGAATACGCGTCCTGAGGCGGGACTGCTGCAACTGCGCGCGGCACTGGGAGGGTTTGCCAATCTGCGTCCGGCTTTTTCGATTGCGGAACTGGCAGCGAACAGTCCGCTGAAGCTGGAGATCGTAGCCGGCGCGGATATTCTCTTCGTGCGCGAGCTGCTGGGCGGGCTGTACTTTGGCGCTCCGCGGGAGTGGAATCGCGGAACCGGAGAAGCTTGGAACACGATGCGTTACACACGCGAAGAGATTGTTCGCGTGGCGCGGGTGGCCTTTGAGCTGGCGGCGAAACGGGGAAAGAAAGTTACCTCCGTAGATAAGGCGAATGTGTTGGAGGTTTCGCAGCTTTGGCGGGCGACGGTGGCCGAAGTTGCAGCGGAATTTCCTGACGTGACACTGGAGCATCAGCTTGTGGACTCGATGGCGATGCTGTTGATGATGAGTCCTCGCAACTACGATGTCGTACTGACGGAGAATCTGTTTGGTGACATTTTGAGCGATGAGTCCGCGGTGATTACCGGATCGCTGGGCATGCTGCCGTCGGCGACGATTGGCGGCAAGGTCAATCTGTATGAACCGATCCACGGCTCGGCACCGGATATAGCGGGGAAAGGACTGGCAAATCCTCTGGGAGCGATCCTGACCGGAGCGCTGGTACTGCGCCACTCCGCAGACATGGAGGCCGAAGCAGCCGAGGTGGAGACGGCAGTGCGCAAGACGTTGGAGATGGGCTTTCGCACGCCGGATCTGGTGCGTGGAGACGGTGCTGGATTCAAGGTGCTCTCGACGACGGAGATGGGCACGAAGGTACGCGAGATGCTGCACTCGTGAATCGAACGGAAGCGGACTAAGCATGAGGGAGTAACGATGAGCAACACGCCGAAGACGTTGTTTGAAAAAGTGTGGGAGCAGCATGTAGTGGTGGAGCCGCAGGGCGAGCCGACGATTCTGTATATCGATCTGCATCTGCTGCATGAAGTGACTTCACCGCAAGCGTTTGAAGGATTGCGACTGTCCGGGCGGAAGGTGCGAAGGCCGGATCGTTGCGTGGCGACTGTGGACCACAATGTGCCGACGACACTGGCGGAGCGATTCAACATTGTGGACCAGATTGCCGCGACACAGATTGCCACGCTGCGAAAGAACTGCGCGGACTTTGGCGTGGAACTATTTGACGTGGGCAGCCGCGAGCAGGGCATTGTGCATGTGATCGGGCCGGAGATGGGATTGACCAAGCCGGGGATGACGATCGTCTGTGGGGATTCTCATACATCGACGCACGGCGCCTTTGGTGCGCTGGCGTTTGGCATTGGCACCAGTGAGGTCGAGCATGTGCTTGCTACGCAGACACTGCCGCAAAGTAAGCCAAAGACGTTTCGGATTGCGGTCGAGGGTGTGCTACCCAAGGGCGTGACGGCGAAGGATATTGTGCTGGCGATTATTGGGCGGATTGGTACCGATGGCGCGACGGGTTACGTGATCGAGTATGCGGGATCGGCGATTCGCGCACTGTCGATGGAGGGCCGCATGACGGTGTGCAATATGAGCATCGAAGCCGGTGCGCGCGCAGGCATGATTGCACCGGACGAGACGACATTTGCGTATCTGAAAGGGCGCAGATTTTCGCCCCAGGGCGCGGCGTGGGACGAAGCTGTGGCCGCATGGAGCAAGCTGCCGAGCGACGTGGGGGCGAAGTTTGATCGGGAACTGCTGATCGACGCGACGACGCTGGCGCCGTATGTGAGCTGGGGAACGAATCCAGGGATGGTGGCGCCGATTACCGACAGTGTGCCGGACCCGGCGAAGTCCGAAGACGAGAACGAGCGCAAGGCGTTTACGCGCGCGCTGGAGTATATGGACCTGAAGGCGGGAACGCGGCTGGAGGATGTTGCGGTGGATCGCGTCTTCATCGGGTCGTGCACGAACTCGAGGATTGAAGATCTGCGCGCTGCGGCTCGAATCGCCGCCGGGCACAAGGTGAGCACACATGTGCGCGCGATGGTGGTGCCAGGCTCGGAGGCGGTGAAGGCGCAGGCAGAGCAGGAAGGGCTGGATGCGATCTTTCGCGAAGCCGGCTTTGACTGGCGCCAGCCTGGCTGCTCGATGTGCCTGGGGATGAATCCGGATATTCTGGCCCCGGGAGAACGCTGCGCGTCGACCAGCAATCGCAACTTTGAAGGACGGCAGGGGCGCGGCGGGCGAACTCATCTGGTGAGTCCGGAGATGGCCGCAGCAGCGGCGATTGCCGGTCATTTTGTGGATGTTCGGGAGTGGAAGACGAAACCGACAACGGAGGTTCGCTGAGATGCAGCCCTTTCAAACCATTACTTCACGGGCGGTGCCGCTGGACCGGGTGAATGTGGACACCGACCAGATTATTCCCAAGCAGTTTCTGAAGCGAATTGAGCGCTCCGGTTATGGCGAATTTCTCTTCTATGACTGGCGAAATCAGCCGGGATTTGTGTTGAATGATCCGCGCTATCAGGGAGCGCAGATCCTGGTCGCAGCAAAGAATTTCGGCTGCGGATCCAGTCGCGAGCACGCTGCATGGGCGCTTTCGGATTATGGTTTTCGCGTAGTGATTGCGCCGACGTTCGCGGATATTTTTTTCTCCAACGCGGGCAAGAACGGGATTGTGCTTGCGCGGCTGACGGAAGACGAGGTGGCGCTGCTGCTACAACGGGCGGCCGAGCTTGCGGATTATCAGCTGACGGTATCTTTGGCAGAGCAGACGGTGACCGATGCGCAGGGATTTTCCGCGAAGTTCGAGATCGATCCATTCCGCAAATACTGCCTGATGGAAGGGCTGGACGATATCGGGCTGACGATGCGCCATGAGCAAGCGCTGGATGCGTTTGAGACGGAGCATGACAGGGCTGTATGGCTTCGTCCGCGCGCGAGTTGAGAGCAAAATCGGAGAGATCATTCGAAGGCGGAAAAGCAGCACTAACCCAACAGGAAGACAAGAAGGAACCAAGGACGAGATGACAGTCGAAGGCAAGCGCCACAGTATTCCGATGACCGAAGGACCAAGCCGCGCGGCGGCTCGCAGCTATCTGCGAGGAGTGGGCTACAGCAAGGATGATCTGCACAAGCCGATTATCGGAATCGCCAACACGTGGACCGAGATTGGCACCTGCAATGTGCATCTGCGAGAGATAGCCGAGGCATTGAAGGAAGGGATACGCGAGGCAGGCGGAACGCCGATGGAGTTCAACACCATCACCATCTCGGATGGCATCACGATGGGTACGCAGGGCATGAAGGCTTCGCTGGTGAGCCGCGAAGTGATTGCCGACTCCATCGAACTGGTCGCGCGCGGGAATCTGTTCGATGGCATCGTGGGCATTGGCGGCTGTGACAAAAATATGCCGGGAATCATCATGGCGCTGTGTCGACTGGATATTCCAGGGATGATGCTCTATGGCGGATCGATTGCGCCGGGCAAGCTGAATGGCGTAGACATCACGATCCAGAACGTCTTTGAGGGCATTGGCGCGCATGCGCGGGGTGCGATTGACGATGCCGGACTGGAGGCGCTGGAGGCTGCGGCGTGTCCCGGCGCGGGCGCATGCGGAGGTCAGTTCACGGCGAATACGATGGCGATGGGTGCGGAGATTCTTGGCATCAGCCCGATTCAGCTTTCTGGCGTGCCGGCAACAGCGGCAGACAAGCGCGAAGCGACGCGGCAGGCTGGGCGGATACTGATGGATGCAGTGCGTGCGAATCGGCGGCCGTCGGAGATTATTACTCGCGCATCGCTGGAGAATGCGATTGCCGCAGTGGCTGCTTCAGGTGGTTCGACGAATGCCGTGCTGCACTTTCTGGCCATTGCGCGTGAGATGGGTATCGAGCTTTCGATTGACGACTTTGATCGCATCAGTGATCGCACGGCGTTTATCTGTGATCTGACTCCGGCGGGCAAGTATGTGGCCAAGGATTATCAGGCAGCGGGTGGATCGCGTCTGCTGGCGCAGCGCTTGCTTGGGGCTGGCCATCTGCATGCGGATGCGGTGACGATCAGCGGAAAGACGATTGGGGAAGAAGCAGCCGAAGCTGTGGAGACACCAGGGCAGGTGGTGATTCGCAGCTTTGAGCAGCCGCTGAAGGAGCATGGCGGTCTGGTGATTCTGAAGGGAAATCTTGCCCCTGAAGGCTGCGTGATGAAGGTGGCCGCAGCAGACAGACTGGAACATCGTGGGCCAGCGCGCGTCTTCAATTGCGAAGAAGACTGCTTCGCGGCTGTGCAAGCGCAGCAGATCAGGCCAGGCGATGTGCTGGTGATTCGCTACGAAGGTCCAAAGGGCGGACCAGGGATGCGCGAGATGCTCCAGGTGACGGCTGCGGTGAGTTCGAATGCGGAGTTGAGCGCGACAGTGGCGTTGATGACCGATGGGCGATTCTCTGGCGCGACACGTGGATTCACGGCTGGGCATGTCGCTCCAGAGGCGCAGGTGGGCGGGCCGATTGCGCTGGTGCGTGAGGGTGACATGATCCGCTTTGACATTGCCAAGCGCACGCTGACGCTTGAGGTTGCCGAAGACGAACTGGCGCGACGCCGGGCAGAGTGGAGTCCGCGACCGATGCGCTGGCCGAAGGGTGTGTTTGCAAAATATGTGGATCGTGTACGCTCCGCATCCGAAGGCGCAACAACACTGTGAGTGCAACGACTGGCAAACTGTAACCGGCAGGAGGCAATGATGACACACGGTCAATCCGAGTTCGATCCTGAAGTTTTGACGCGGCTTACGGGCGCAGAACTTCTGTGGGCAACGTTGGTCGGCGAGGGCGTGACGGAAGTCTTCGGCTATCCCGGGGGAGCGATTCTGCCAGCCTACGATGCACTTCGCAAGTTTCCTATCCGGCACATTCTGGTGCGGCACGAGCAGGGTGCTGCACACATGGCTGATGGCTACGCACGTGCATCGGGCAAGGTGGGGGTGGCGATTGCCACCTCAGGCCCCGGCGCGACAAATCTGGTGACAGGCATTGCCACAGCCATGATGGATTCGATCCCGATAGTCTGCATCACCGGGCAGGTTTCGAGCAAGGTGCTAGGCACTGATGCGTTTCAGGAGATCGATATCACCGGCATTACGCTGCCCGTGACGAAGCATAATTTTCTGGTGAGTCGCGCCGAGGAAATTGCGCCTGCTATTCGTGCGGCGTTTCAAATAGCACAGTCGGGACGGCCTGGTCCGGTGCTGGTGGATATCACGAAAGATGCGCAGCAGGCGACGGCGATCTTTGATTTTGCGGGAGCAAAGCCGCGTGCTTACGCGCCGCATCCCATGCTGCACTGTACAGATCAGAAGCTGCATCAGGCTGCGGAGTTGATCCGCAAGGCGGAGCGTCCAGTGATTTTGGCTGGTCATGGAATTTTACAGGCGCGAGCAGGTGAACAGGTCCGCAATCTGGCTGAGCGCATGCAGATTCCCATTGGAATGACACTGCTTGGGCTTGGCGCTTTTCCAGCTTCGCATCCGCTCAATATGGGCATGATGGGCATGCATGGCGAGTCGTGGGTGAATCAGGCTATTCAGGAAGCGGATCTGCTGATCGCCTGTGGGATGCGATTCGATGACCGAGTGATTGGAACGCCTGCAACCTATGCCACGAAGGCGAAGAAGATTCACATTGAGATTGATCCAGCAGAGATCAACAAAAACATTGCGGTAGATGTGGCGCTGGTGGGTGATTTGCGCGAGGTGCTGGAGCAGTTGCTGCCATTGTTGCCGGGGCGGGATGGTTCTGCGTGGCTACGCTTGATTGAGGCGAGCAAAGGCACGGCGGCAGTGCGAGACATTCGCAATCTGCCAGACTCCGGCCACCTCTACGCCGCGCATGTCATGCACGACCTCTGGCGCATCACGGAGGGTCGCGCAATTGTTGCCACCGATGTGGGGCAGCATCAGATGTGGGAGGCGCAGTACTATCACCACGACTTTCCACGCACATTGATTACCTCTGGCGGACTGGGAACGATGGGCTTTGCACTGCCGGCCGGTATTGGCGCAAAATTTGCCTGTCCGGATCGTGAGGTGTGGGTGATCGCAGGCGATGGCGGTTTCCAGATGACCGCCTCTGAATTAGCGACGATTGCGCAGGAGAAGCTGAAGATTAATATAGCCGTGATTAACAATGGCTATTTGGGGATGGTGCGCCAGTGGCAGGAATTTTTCTATGAGCGCAACTATCAATCCACCCCACTGGTGAGTCCGGATTTTGTGAAGCTGGCCGACGCGCATGGAATTCGCGGAGCTGCGGTGCGCACGCGCGCGGAGCTGGAGAACGTTGTGAATGAGGCGCGCGCGCATGATGGCCCGTTCCTCATCAATTTTATGGTGGAGCAGGAAGACTCGGTGTATCCGATGATTCCGGCTGGCAGAGCGCTGCATGAGATGATTCGACGTCCTGATCAGAATCCGCTGATCGAGACGCCACAGGACAGTTAGAGCGAAGATAAGGACACCGATGCTGCATACATTTGTTGCTTATGTCGAAGACAAACCAGGCGTGCTTACGCGCGTGGCGAGCCTGTTTCGCCGCCTGAATATCAATATCATCTCGTTGACGGTGGGCCGCAGCGAGCGCACCGGATATTCGCGGATGACGATTGTCGCCGAAGCTTCCGATCAGGCCGGGCACCGCATTCGCGCCAGCCTGTATAAGTTGGAAGATGTTGCCGAAGTGGACGACATCAGCGGCATCTCCGCGGTGACGCGTGAACTGGCTCTAATTAAAGTGGCGGCGAATGCGGAAAATCGCTCCGGCGTTTTTGAACTGGCCGAGGTCTTCCGCGCGCGCATTGTGGACCTGGCACCGGAGTCGATGATGATTGAGATTACGGGCGTCGAAAGCAAGATTGAAGGTCTGATTCAGGTGTTGAACGAGCGCGAGAATCGCGTGCTGGAGGTTTGTCGTAGTGGCAAAATGACGATGCGTCGCGGCCATCACACCAGCCGCGTGCTGCGCGCGATGGGAGTCTCCGCGGAGCCTTCTCCAAGCGACCGAGAAAGCAATGAATCGCCGTCATCGGAAGAGCCTGAATAAGCGACGCAACCAAAAGTTTCTGCAGATACAACATCCGCGGTTCGAACTTCGCTAAAAACAAATTCGGAATCGATTCGAGCCAGCAACCGCAAACCGCAAACCAAAGGATAACGACGACAATGGCAAAAACTTATTACGATCACGACGCAGACCTTTCGCTGATTCAGGCGAAGAAGGTGGCGATTATTGGCTACGGTTCGCAGGGTCATGCGCATGCGCTCAACTTGAAGGACTCCGGTGTGGATGTACGTGTTGGACTGGCCGCCAACTCGAAGTCTGTGCAGAAGGCGCAGAACGCAGGCTTGCAGGTGGGCACAGTGGCCGATGTGACGCGTTGGGCGGATGTGGTGATGATTCTGACACCGGATCAGAGTCAGGCTAAGCTGTATGCCGACGAGATTGCTCCGAATCTGAGCGCGGGCAAGATGCTGATGTTTGCTCACGGCTTCAATATTCGTTATGGAACGATCAATCCGGCAAAGGATATTGACGTGACATTGGCCGCTCCGAAGGCTCCGGGGCATCGCGTGCGCGAAGTCTTCACGGAAGGTGGCGGCGTCCCGGGGCTGATCGCCGTGCATCAGGATGCAACGGGGCACGCGCATGCACTGGCCCTGAGCTACTCGAAGGCAATTGGCAACACGCGCGCTGGAGTGCATGAAACGACGTTTACCGAGGAGACCGAGACAGATCTCTTTGGCGAGCAGGCGGTGCTATGTGGCGGCGTCAGCCACTTGATCAAAGCTGGGTTTGAGACGCTGGTGGAAGCAGGGTATCAACCGGAGATTGCTTATTTTGAGGTGCTGCACGAGCTGAAGCTCATCGTCGATCTGATCTATCGCGGCGGACTGGCGTACATGCGCTATTCAATCTCCGATACGGCCGAGTGGGGTGACTACGTGAGCGGCCCGCGTGTGATCAACGATGAGAGCAAGAAGGCGATGCGTGCAGTGTTGAAGGATATTCAGGACGGAACGTTTGCCAAGCGCTTCATCGCGGATCAGCTCAGCGGGCGCAAGGAATTTCAGGCTTTCCGCGATGCCGAAGCCAAGCATCCAATCGAAGAAGTGGGCAAGAAACTGCGTTCGGCAATGCCGTTTCTGGATCCTGTGACCGTCGAGGAAGTAGCAAAGACACGCTGAAATCTCCTGATACGAAAGACAGAATGGAGGATGCGATGAACCATCGCATCCTCCATTCTATTTGAATTACGCTTGTGGTTTATTTTTTGCCGAAGTTGATGGAGACGATGTATTCGCGAGGAGCACCAGGATCTACAAGGGTATATCCGCCAAAACTGGTGCCGAAATAGCCTCCGCTTGTGATGTATGAAGTCGGGTTGTATTCCCGATTCAGAAGGTTTTCAACTCCGAGCGAAAACTGAACCGGAATTCCGCGGCCGCGTTCTCCAGCCATATGAAAGAGTTGGCCGATACTACCGAGGGTACCGTCCATATTGAAATTCACGACACCATATCCTGGAACTTCCTGTTGGGTTGGCGCCGCAATCAGATTGCTGAAGAGATAGCGCTGACCGACATATTGCCACCAGAGGCCGGGCGTCAGTTTCATGCGCTTGTCGCCCGACTCCCACGCGGAAGTTAGACCCAGGTTTGTGCTGTAGCGCGGTGAGTTCGAGATTGGATAACTTCCGTAGTTCTGCGCAGAACCGCTTGGAATGTAAGACAAGAAGTAATCGTGCTGGATGATCGCGTTTCCATGCACCTGGAGATAGCGATCTGGCGATTCGTCAAAGTTCATCGAAACGCCGTTGTAAACGCTGGAGGCGAGCGCAATGGTAGCAGGCGTGCTTTGCTGAGCTACCTGAGTGACTACGTTGACATTGCTGAGTTTGTCGTGGAAGTAAGTCGCATCCAGCGAACATGTGCCGAGGAACGCGAAGGGACACTTCGCGACAAGAAATCCGAACTCGCGATTGTCGCTTTTCACCGCTTTCAAGAGTGCGATGTTGACGCCCTTCGTCGGCAGGTTCGCGCCAAAGGCGGAATCGGTCGGGTTTTCATAGGTCACCGCATAATTTCCGTGCATTGTGAACCAGTCGAGCAGTCGGTACTGCGCACCGACCGAAGGGGATATATGCGAAAAGTTCTTGCTTGCGCTCGGTGCCTGTTCCGGATCGTTGCTTGGCGAACCCTGAGGGAAATCCGCAAGCCCGGTGTTGAAGTACTGCGTTCGGAAAAGCTGTTCCGCCACTCCGGGCGTGATGATCAACCGCTGATGAAAGAGATCGATGCGATCCTGCAGAAAGAGAAATCCGAAGTCGTTGTAAAGGTGATCGCTGTTGAAGAATGCAGGCGCCTGACGTGATGTGCCTTGAGCCGGGTTAAAGAGCGCAACGGGGTTGCGATATTCCTGATGGATCCAGTACCCGCCAACCGTGAACATATCATGCGGAGCCTGGATGTCCGCGGATGTCTGCGAGCCGACCGCATTGGAGGCCGGGTCGTACCACTCGTGCCCGACAGCGTAGTTCGGTCCATAGAAATTCACGACGCGGTTGTGAAGACGATAGCCATGACGGTACCACTCGGAGTTGTGCATGGTGATACGCGGCGAAAGCTCCAGTTCCAGCTTGGCATACGCGATGTCGCTCTGCGTTTTGATCTGTTTGAACCAGGTGTCTTTTGCAAGCGAAGAGTAGAAACCACTGGTCTGCTGGCTATAAAACTGCGCATTGGCTGGAACCGGTGCGCCAGGCTGCGAGTCAGGACCATACAGCCCGGTCGTCGTCACAGCGTCGCCATAATTTCCGTTGGACGCAGGCGTGATCGGGGTGATGGGCAGAAAGTTCGGACGAAACTCGGTATTGCGTCCATGATAGAAACCAAAGCTCAGGCTACCACGATCGAAGTAATGCTCGACCTTGGCAAACGAGGCATATCCCGACGATGGCGCATTGAAGGTAGGGATGCCGGTTGTACCCACGCGGAACGTATCGTTGGAGGCATAACCGAAGGCGAGCAGACCGGACCACCCTTTGTAGTTTCCGCTGCGTGCAACAAAGTGCTCGATATAAGTGTTGTAACTTCCGATGTTGACTCCTCCAGTGATATCCGGACCAGGAGTGCTCTTCGGCTCGAACGGAAGATAGTTGACCGTGCCACCGATGCTGTCATACCAGCGATTGGACGGCGCACCCGGCCCATACGTGACATCGATATTCGAGATCATATCCATGATCGGAATCTGCGTGGTCTGCCACTGGCCGTTATTGGATGTCAGGTTGTTCATCGGGATGCCGTCGAAGAGGAATGTCACGCCATTGCGCAATACGTCTCCGTTCACGCTGGACCAGCCGGCTTTGATGCCGCGCACCACAACTTCACTGCGAGCCGTCGCGGCAACGCCTCCGTATCCGTAAACGTAAATGCCGGGAGCTGCGGTCAAAGCCTGTGCGGCGCTGCCAAACGGACCCGCTACGCCTTCAATCTCTGCATTGGATATCTCCGCTTCGGTCACCGACGTCTCAGGAGATGCCTCCGCAGTTACCGTAACCGACTCAGGGTTGGAGGATATCTGCATCGACAAGTGCAAAGTTACACTTTGACCGCTGGATAACTCGATACCGTTTCGCGTCAGGACGTCGAATCCTTTGAGACTGGAAGTCACCATGTACGTTCCAGCGGGAAGTTCCGGAACCGTAAATGCGCCACCGGCATCGCTGGTGACTGTCGCGATGGAGTGAGTGCCAAGATCAATGACCGATACACTGGCCCCGGCAAGCGGTGCGCCGGATACTGTCGTGACCGTTCCCTGCAAGGATGTTGTTTGCGCTTTGAGCAAAATACTATGCCCAAAAACGACCAGACTGATGAGCAAGACAAGACGACGGTGCATTCGACAGCCTCAGAAAAATGGAAATCGACGTATCGGAGACTGCATGTTTCGCAGACATTGCCGACTACGTCCAATCTGAAGCTATGGACAGGATGTTTCAGGATCGTCAAACAAAGATGAAAATCATGACTCCAGCATGACGATTGCTTCATCTGTAAATTCGTGCGGAGAGACAAGACCGAGATGAATCGGCTCTGAGCGACTACGCGAAGAAACTCAATGGGATGGCCGCTCCTGGAAGACCATTGCTCGTAACGGAAACAACGCTTTGAGGATCAGCATCTGCGATGGTGATCCAGGCGCGACCGTTGGCAAGCTCGACAAGGCGCGATCCGCCAACTGTGCCGCGATTGTCCAGTAACATGCCGTTGCCTGCAAGAGTGAAGCGTACCTGATTGCTCGCATCCAGGCAGAGGATGCCGCTTGCATCGTGCAGCGTTGCCTCCACTGTGACCCGCCGCGCATCCTGATGATGGATGCAAAGCCGCAAAGCGAATGGAGTGGACCAGGCTTCAGTCTGGTATTCGAACCGGACGGTGTCTTTGACTGCTTGTCCACCAAGCGCAGATGCGACAGCAAGAAGTACATTCTGCCCCACGTCAAAGGGAACCATCCAGCGAAGACCTGAGCAGGGGAAATCGCCTGCGAGTCGATCTTTGCGCCCGAGCGATTTGCCGTTGAGGAAAAGCTCGACATGAGGACAATTGGAATACACGCGAACAAGCCGAACTTCACCGGGCTTACCCCAGCGCACCGGCCACGTGTGTCCGTAGATGTGCACCATCGGTGTCTCACTCCAGTAGGACTGAAAGACGAAGTAACTTTCCTTTGGCGTAAGGTCACGCTCCACGACGCCCTTCTGATTCACGCGTGGAATGGGGTTCTCGACGCGCAGTGGAGTGGTGAAGTCCTTGAATATCCACTGCGCAGTTCCAGCAAGCCACGGCAGGCTCTGCTGCACCATCAGGTGCCAGTCGAAGAGATCGCAGGCATAGGTCTCTGACCAGTCTCCATCGCGCGAGACGCGAGCAACGCCGCCACGCGCTTGATAGGCAAGACCGCGCTCAGCGGTGTCCCCCATCGCGACACCGGCAAGATGTGCGTAGGGGTTTTCAGCATGACGACGCGCATGACTGTCCGCACCCCACTCGATGTGGAGCAGTTGCGGCACGGTTTTGCGCGCTGCTTCCAAAGATGACTCGTACTCCTGATAGCGCCCGCCGTACCAGCCAGCCCAGATGGAAGGCGAGTAGACATCGGGAATGTCCCGAGCGAAGTCGCAGCGGCGGATGGCGGTGAGCCGACTGGGGTCGAGTTGATGCGCGAGGGTGTTGAGCTGTGTCATGTAACTGCGGATTGCAGCGTGATCCACGGAAGGATACTCACCCGGCCAGTCGTCCTCATTGCCCAGTCCCCAGAAACAGATGGAAGGATGGTTGAAGTGCTGTTCGATCATGGTGGTGAGCTTTTGTCGACCTTGCTGCTGAAAGACGGCATCGCCGACTCCGGCGCGGCACCAGGGCAACTCTTCCCAGACGACGAGTCCGAGTTCATCACAAAGATCAAGGATGAACCGGGACTGCTGATAATGCGCAAGCCGGATGAAATTCGCGCCCATCGCGTGGATCAACTGCAACTCGGCGCGCATCTGCTCCTCGGTCATGGCAGCGGCACAGTCAGCGTGATCCTGATGACGATGGGTGCCATGCAACAACAGGCGCTCTCCGTTGAGGAAGAATGGACCGTGCGGCGTGAAGTGGAAGTCGCGAATGCCGAAGCGCTCCGTGCGCGTGACTTCGCCGTAGTCGGTGCGCATGTTGATGGTGCAGGTGTATAGGTGAGGATAGGCTGGCGACCAGCGTTGTGGATTGGAAATGGGGATGGAAGCTATCTCACGCATTGCCCCCCAAAGCGGAAGGATGCTCTGCGAGGAGCCAACCAACTGTCCTGCCTGATCTGTGATGGAAACGGAGCAATAGGCAGATCCCGAGGTTTGACTGGGATTGTAAAGACGAGATTGAACACTGACCATAACCTGACTGGCCGTAAAGTGGACGGGAAGATGGACAGCCTCCAGAGCGACGGCTGGAAGGTAAATGAGATGGACGTTGCGATAGAGACCGCCGTAGAGGGTGAAATCGCTAAGGTCCGACGGCATGCGCTCCAGATCAGGAGAGTTGTCACAAAGTACGCTCAACGGGAGCACATAAGTTTGCTTCTGAGCCAGCGAGCGAGCAGCATCGGTGATGTCGATCGTGAACTCATCGTAGCCGCCGACGTGTCGGGTGAGCAGAAGATCGCCGAGATAGACTTCCGCGCTTTGCCCAGCGCCTTCAAAGTGAAGGAGTGTGCGACCACCTGGATAAGGATTGGCAATGTGGGTAAGCCGACGATACCAAGCTTTGCCGCGATAGGCGGGCGTATCGGGGTCGCAGCCATCGTAGTCGTTGAAGCAGTGGGGCAAAGTTATACTCTGCCACGAAGCAAGCGGCTGGCTGCTCCACACCTGCCAAGGGGCGGCGAGAGGCATACGCAGGAACTGCCAGCCGCTGTGCAGCGTTTGCACATTGACAGCGGCGCTGCCTCGTAGCGCAGACTGCGCCAACAGCGGCGACACTTGCGAAGCTACACAGGAAGTCGCCAGAGTCAGCGCGCCATTGCGAAGAAACTGTCGACGCGTATGCATGGGAACCCCCGCTCCGAATGCCCTGGCTCTATTTTGTCTCTGCCGCAGTCAGGTGTCCACCCTGGGCGACAATCCAGTCATTGACACGATTTTCGAGGACACCGAGCGGAAGAGCGCCGACGTCGATGACTTCATCGTGGAAAGAGCGAAGATCAAACTTTGCCCCAAGCGCTTGCCTGGCTCGTTCGCGAAGCTGAAGAATCTTTAGTTGGCCTACTTTATAAGCCAGCGCCTGCCCAGGCCATCCGATGTAGCGATCCACCTCGGACTGGATGTTGGTTTCATCCAGAGAAGAGTGCTGATGAAAATAATCAACCATCTGCTGCCGCGACCAGTGCATGGAATGGACGCCGGTGTCGACGACAAGCCGGATGGCGCGCCACTCGTCGTTGTCCAGCCGGCCGTAATCGGAGTAAGGATCCTGGTAAAAACCAACTTCCTTGCCGAGCCGCTCGGCGTACAGCGCCCATCCCTCAACAAAGGCTGTATAGCTGACGTATTTGCGGAACTCGGGGACGCCCTGCATCTCCTCGGCTATGGATATCTGCATGTGGTGGCCGGGAACACCTTCGTGATAAGCAATTGCCTCGACGTCGTCGAGCGAGCGCTGCGGTGCGTTATAGGTGTTGACGGTGATGCGTCCGGGGCGGCTGCCGTCGGCAGTGCCCTCTTCGTAATAGGCTGCGGCTGCATTCTTTGCACGATAGGCCGGGATGGTGACGACTTCGAGTTTTGCTTTGGGCAGGTGATAGAAGAGCGTGGGGAGCTTCGCTTCCATACCCTGCTCAAAGCCGCTGTAGGCTTGCAGCAGCGCCTCGGCAGAGACGGGATGCAGCTTGGGATTGGCGGCAACAGCGGCGCGAAAACTCTTCAGGTCAGCGTAGCCCATCTTCTTTGCGATAGCGAGCATCTCGGCTTCGTCACGCTTGACCTCGTCGAGTCCGATCTGGTGAATCTGCGCCGGAGTCATGTGGGTCGTGGTCTCACGGTGAATGCAGAACTGGTAGTAACGGTCACCATCGGGCAAGGACCAGACGCCAGGATCAGTCCGTCCGGCAGGCACATAACTGACCTGCATAAAATACTCGAATCTCAGATAGGCAGGCAGGACTTCCTTGCCGATGGCCGCGAGCATCGCCGTGCGGATGCGCTGCTGATCAGCGGCTGAGATGCTGGCGGGGAAATGTTTGAGCGGCATGGCGAGCGGAGAATCCTCCGGCTTCTGATGCGCCAGTTCCCTCACCTGTACCAGAGTTTGCTCCAACAGATACTTCGGCGGCATGCGTTTTGCTTCCATGCCAATCTCCATCTCTTCCGTTACCTGATCAAAGGCGCGGGGGATGGCATGAAGTCGTGCGATCCAATCGTCATAATCCTTGACCGAATCAAAGCTCAACTGTCGTACAAGCTCCGGATATTCCGAGTAGATGCCTCCCATCTGATTGATCGGCATCTGCCACTCCTTGAATTCAGAGGCTTCCTGATCCTGCATCAACTGTTGGAGTTGAAGGTCATAACTGATCTTCTCCTGCGCGGAGAATCCCTGCGTATTGATGGCAGCCAAGCGGAGAATGTACTGCTGTTCGCGTGTGAGTTCGTCATTGTAGGCGCGAATGGAGTAGTCCGAGATCTTGTCGTTGTAGCGCTTGTCTCCGATGGAGGATGCAAACTCGGGTGACTGTTGAAGATTGTTCTGCCATATCTCGTCCAGCAGGTCGTTCAGCTCCTTTTCGCGGGCAGCCACGGGTTGAGAGGCATCCTCTTTCGCCAGTTGAGCCGGCGTGGCCAACGGCAGTTTCTTCTGCGAGGCCAGCATTGGAAGCGAAATTGGAAGCGAGCAAAACAAGAGGCAGCAGGCAAATTGAATCTTCAAAACACTCTCCCAGAGATGCATGATTCGTAACAGGGTCAAGTGTAAGCCATTCTGCCTGCCAGGTGGTCGCTAACGCTGTCTTCGCAGGCTTTCGCGGGCACACCCGAAAACGAGCATCCTGATACACTTGAGTCGAATGCCTGTTCATCTGGATTACTGGCTACACTCGCTGCGTCTGATCGCAATTGCCTACCTGCTGGGTTCCATTCCAACGGGATACCTGCTCATTCGTTTCTTTCGCAAGCAGGATATTCGTACGCTGGGCAGTGGCAACATTGGCGCAACCAATGTGTTGCGTTCGGGAGCCAAGGTGCTTGGCGCGGTCACCTTTCTGCTCGATGTGGCAAAAGGCGCGCTGGCAGTCTGGTTGTGCGCGCGATTATCCACCGTTGGCTTCCCCATCGCTCCGCTGCACGCAGAGGCTCTGGCGGCATTCTGCGCCGTGCTGGGACATATGTTTCCCATCTGGCTGGATCTTCGTGGCGGCAAGGGTGTTGCAACGGCCTTTGGCGTCTTTGTGATGCTGGCTCCCAAGGCTGCACTCCTCGCGCTGGCAGTTTTCGTCGTGCTCTTTCTGCTTTTCCGCTTCGTTTCGCTGGCCTCGATTGCAGGATCGGCAATCTTCCCAGTTGCCGCCTGGTTCACCACACGCTCATCTCACACGCTGATTGTGGCCGCAGTGGAAGTTTTGATTCCGCTCTTTGTGATTTTGAAACATCGGCAAAATATTCTTCGCCTCTGCAAGGGCACGGAATACCGATTTGGAAGCAAGAAAACAGCTTCTGCGGATGCGGGATCATGAGCCGAGTTGCCGTTCTGGGAGCGGGCGCATGGGGCACGGCGCTGGCGATCTCCTTTGCTGCGCAACAACGGCATGAGGTGACGCTGTGGAGCCATCGCGAGGAACACGCACTGGCGCTGCTGAGAAGCCGCGAAAACAGCAGATACCTTCCCGGATTTTCACTGCCGGGTCGGTTACGAATCACGGCCGATGCGGCAGAGGCCGTGAACGGGGCTGAGTGGATCGTCTCCGCGATTCCAAGTCAATTTCTGCGAGCCGCCTGGAGTGACCTTGCGCCACGACTTACTTCGGATCAAAGAATTCTTTCTGCAACAAAAGGGCTGGAGATAGGCACACATCTGCGTATGACCGCAGTGCTTTCGGAGTGCCTCCACAACCATCAGACGTCACGCGTGATTGGAGTGCTGAGCGGACCTTCGTTTGCAGCCGAAGTAGCACATGGACAGCCGACTGCCGTAACCGTCGCATTTCCGGACTTGAAGGACGCGATTCGCACGCAACATGCGCTTACCTCAGAGACGCTTCGCATCTACAGCACGGACGACGTGGTGGGCGTCGAACTCGGCGGCGCCCTGAAGAACGTGATTGCGATTGCCGCCGGCATTGTGACAGGGCTTGAACTTGGCTCGAACAGTACCGCTGCTCTAATCGTGCGTGGCAGCGCTGAGATTACCCGGCTGGCTGTGGCCGCGGGAGCGCAGCGAGAGACGCTGGCAGGACTGAGCGGCACAGGCGACTTGATTCTGACCTGCACGGGTACGCTCTCGCGGAATCGCTCTGTGGGAATCGCACTGGCGCAAGGAAGAGATGTGCGGACGATCCTCGATTCGATGGATGGCAAAGTCGCAGAGGGAATTCGAACAACAGAAGCCGCGCTGGAGTTGGCCGCGACACTGGGAGTCGAGATGCCCATCACGGAACATATCCACGCCATCCTAAACGGTGTGATCGATCCGCAAAGCGCGATTCGCGAGTTGATGCAGAGGCCGGCACGCAAGGAAGCCGATGAGCAGAACTAGCTCTGGCCGATGCGCTTCAACTCTGCCTGGATCTTTATCTGATCGAGCGTAGCAAGAGGAAGGGCGAGAAACAAACTGATTCGCCGCTCCAGCCGCGCAAAGGCTTGAGCAAATGCACGCTGAATCTCTTCCCTGCTTCCCTCAACTGCTGCTGGATCAGGAATCCCCCAATGTGCGGTAATAGGATGGCCCGGCCAGACAGGACATGCCTCAGAAGCTGCGCTATCACACACGGTGAAGACAAAATGCATTTGAGGTGCATCGAGTGCTGAAAACTCTTCCCAGCTTTTACTGCGATATCCTTCCGTGCTGATGCCGCTGATTGCTATTTGTGAAAGCGCCTCTGGACGGACACGACCGGACGGATGACTTCCTGCACTGAAGGCACGAAAATGCGGCACACCGCGACGGTTGAGAATCGCCTCCGCCATGATGGAGCGCGCGGAGTTTCCCGTGCAAAGAAACAGAACGTTATATTGCGATTGCATACCTGATCCTTCCTGCGTGAAGTGACCCACAAAAGCTATTGCAACGGTTTGACAGCAAATACCTTGACGCTGGCAGCAGCCTGATTGACGTCAAATTGCGACAACAACTCTCGCAACTCTTCATGCACGCTTTGCTCGGTCGAAGCGGGAAGCGAAACCGAACTTGAACAGCAGTTGACCACCGGCAGAGTGTCTGACGGCTTTGACTGCATTGAAGGTGAGCAACATCCGGATTGATTTTCCACCTTGGCATACGCATTTAAATCAGCACCGCTATCGACGATCCCAACATCCGCAAATCCGGCCTCCAGTAACTGACTCCTATACTCCTCAATGGGAATTGCGCCCGCTATGCAGCCAACGTAGGCAGCCATGCTGCGCGCAATCCGCTGCGGCAACTCTGCCTTGAGCGCGATATCACTCGCAGCCAGCCGACCTCCCGGCTTCAGCACTCGCACGATCTCTCGAAAGACCGCGGGCTTGTCCGGAGCAAGATTCAGCACGCAGTTGCTCAGCACGCAATCGACAGAATCATCTTCCAAAGGCAGGCGGTCGATGGTTGCCAGATAAAAGCGAACATTGCGATACATCCCGTGCGCTGCATTGGCTTGCGCTCGCTCAATCATCTCGGGTGTCATGTCGATGCCAATTACCTGGCCACTTTCGCCTACGATCTTTGCCGCGAGAAAAACATCCATGCCTCCGCCACAGCCAAGATCGACCACCACTTCACCTGGTCGAATGGAGGCCATAGCGACTGGATTGCCGCAGGATAATCCCATGTTTGCAGCCTCAGGAATCGAACGCAGTTCTTCGGAAGAATATCCAAAAGCAAGGGCCACGGCGCTGACCCCGGAATGGCCGCTGGAAAGCGAGCTGCGCGCGACAGAGCCGTATTTTGAAGCGATAGCCTGATGGATTTCGTTGGACATTACGTCTCCTTACATATCTCTGTAAGCGAATCTATTCTTTCTTTACATATTCGTCAATGCGGATATAATGAATGTGTGCCTCGAACGAAACAAAACGTCACGCCCGAACGGCTCTTCCAGGCCCTTGGGGATCGAACGCGTTTACGCTTGCTCAATCTGATGGGAGATCAGGAGCTTTGTGTCTGTTATTTTGTCGAGATTCTGAATCAGCCTCAACCCAAGATCTCTCGACATCTGGCCTATCTGCGGCGCGCAGGGGTTGTCACAAGCAGGCGTGAGGGCAAGTGGATTCACTATCGCATGGAACAGCCCTCGAACCCACAGGCGCAGGAGTTGCTTCGTAACGTGCTTGCGTGGCTGGCCGACGACAAAGCGATGCAGGCAGATCGAGCGCGGCTGGTCCGCGCCTGTTGTGCGCCGTCGAAATGTTCGCTTATTCGTGAAGCTCCGCAGCCTGCTTTTGTCAGCGGCAAACCTGAAGATCGCAAGAGGTCCCGATGAACAGCTTCACAAAGATTTCTGCCGCAGCCTGCGCGCCGACTATGCGAAGGAAACTCTCCTTTCTGGATCGCTTTCTTACGCTTTGGATCTTCCTGGCAATGGCGCTCGGTATTTCGATTGGTTATTGGGTACACGGCATCGCGGGATATCTGAAGTCCATGCAGTCGGGAACGACGAATCTTCCGATAGCTATCGGGCTGATCCTGATGATGTATCCGCCGCTGGCCAAGGTCCGCTATGAAAAACTGCATGAGGTTTTTCGCAACAAGCGCGTGTTGGGGCTTTCGTTATTGCAGAACTGGCTGATCGGTCCCGCACTGATGTTCTTGCTGGCCGTGATCTTTATGCGCGATCATCCAGCATATATGCGTGGCCTGATTCTGATCGGTATTGCACGTTGCATAGCGATGGTGCTGGTTTGGAATGAGCTGGCGGAGGGCGACACGGATTATGTCGCCGGCCTGGTCGCGCTGAACAGCACATTTCAGATCGTCTTCTACAGTTTTTATGCATGGTTGTTTTTGACCTGCCTGCCGCAGTGGCTTGGCCTGCGCGGAGCCACTGTTTCGTTGGGGATCGGCACGATTGCAGCCACCGTCGGAATCTATCTGGGAATTCCGTTTGCGGCAGGAATGGCAACTCGATTCACACTGATTCGGTGGAAGGGCGAGGTCTGGTATCGCACACAATTCATGCCGCGTATCAGTCCCATCACGCTGGTGGCACTGCTGTTCACGATTGTGGTGATGTTCTCTCTGAAAGGAAGCGTGCTCGTTCAACTTCCGCTGGACGTTCTGCGAATTGCGTTACCACTGGTGCTGTATTTCGCAATCATGTTTTTCATCAGCTTCTGGATGGGCAAACGCGCTGGCGCTGATTATGCTCAATCCGCAACATTGTCGTTTACCGCGGCGGGCAACAACTTTGAGCTGGCGATTGCGGTGGCCGTGGCCGTCTTTGGGATAAATTCCGGCGAAGCCTTTGTGGGAATCGTCGGACCATTGATCGAAGTACCCGCACTGATCCTGCTGGTCAACGCAGCTTTCTGGTTGCGGCGACGCTGGTACTCGGCTGAGGGATAATTCTTGATTTCGCCGCAAGCACAACGAGCTTGTCAAGGACATTTCCTTGGCATCGAAGGAGAATTTTCACCGCACATCAAATGACAAAATGGTCACAATCGCTTCGATCACTTTCATGAAGAGTAGGCGTCTACAATAGTTGCTAGTACCAGCATTTTGGCAGCTACTGTGCGTGTAGAAACCCTCAACTCAGAAAGCCGAATCGGGGAATTTTGTTTGTTTGATTTTTTTCACATTGGTAATGCTCGCTCCTGTAAGTCGTCTGAACACTCACCGGCAAAATCCAGTCGCAGAATCGTTCGAGGATTTTGGGGACTCTTGTGTTTGATGGCTGCTTGCGGTTCGGGGATCGCTCAGATCGCTCCGAGAGAGTATTCCGCAAGCAACACACTGCCCGAAGCTCCGACCGCGCAATTTCAGATACAAAATGGAACGCAAAACGAGGTACAAAGTACCGCCGATGGCGCTACAACTGCTGCGGAACCGACTGCTCCCGGGGCGACTGCGGCCATCATCGGAACAGTGGAAGACACAAACAACGATGTGATTCAGGGGGCAAAGGTTGAGCTTACCTCTACCGCTGGAAAAACGTACATCCAGATCTCAGGCAGCGACGGGCAGTTCGCCTTTCCAGCACTTCCGGCGGGCACGTATCGAATCGTAGTTACAGGAAAAGGATGGGGCACGTATTCACTGCCTGGAATCTCACTTTCTGGCGGCGAAAGTAAAATCTTATCTCAAGTCGTACTCCCTGCCTCCAGCGGCGTCACGGAAGTTCACGTAGATGGTAGCGCGGTTGCATTGTCGGAGCAGCAGGTCCAGATTGCCATCCAGCAGCGAGCGCTTGGTGTATTTCCAAACTTCTATAGCGCCTTTGATTGGAACGCTCCTCCGATGCTGCCGCGGCAGAAGTATGCACTCGCGTTTCGTTCAATGATTGACCCGATGACCTTTGTGGGAGCCGGCATGATTGCCGGGGTCGAACAAGCTCGTGATACGTTTCCGGGGTATGGTCTGGGCAGCGTCGGTTATGCGAGGCGATACGGGGCGGCATATGCCAACAGCTTCTCTGGAAGAATGCTGGGTGGCGCGGTCTTCCCATCGCTTTTTCATCAGGATCCTCGCTATTTCTACAAGGGATCAGGGTCCATATTTTCACGTGCGCTCTACGCACTGTCCACAGCTCTGATTACCAAGGGCGACAATGGACGCTGGCAGCCCAACTACTCGCATGTTCTGGGCAACTTCACGGCTGGCGCAATCTCAAACCTGTATTATCCAGCCTCCAGCCGCGGACTTTCTCTGACACTCATCAACGGCGCGCTGGAGACTGCCGGGGATGCGGCGACGGATTTTGCGCGGGAATTTTTCCTGCGCGGAATTACTTCACATGTGCCCAGCTACAACAACGGGAAGCCCTAGTCAATCTGGGCTAAAATAGCGTTATGCCGTTTCCTGTCCGCACCTGCGCCGTCTGCTCCGAAGAGTTTGAGCTGAGGCCAGACAAACCAGGCTTTGCCAACCGCTGCCCAGCGTGCAGCGAACCGGAAGAGGGTGACGCCGGAGGCGATCCGATGCTGGCCGCAGCAGAAAGCGCAAGTGAAGTGAACGCTGCACGGCGCCGAGCGATGTATGACCTGCTCTATCGCAAGGAAAGCTAAGCTGGCTCAATTGCGCATTTTCACCGGATAATCCATGATGATCTCTCGCTTCTTTGGCAACAAAAAAATCGAGTCTGCCCCGGAATCCGCCGAGTCGTCGACAGCACAGGTAGAGTCAATGAGCCTGTTGTCGCGGATGAAGCAGGCCGTGACTCGGACGCGAGAATCCCTGGCGTCAAAGCTGGAAGACGTGCTGGCGATGACGCGCAGCGTCGATGAAGATGCGCTGCAGAGACTGGAAGCCGCATTGCTCACAAGCGATCTGGGGCTGGCGACGACAACTGCCATTCTGGATGAGTTGCGCGACCGCGCGCGTCGGCAAGGAATTGAGAGCGGTGAGGAGTTGCGTCGACTGCTGCGAGAACAGTTGTGCGGAATTCTGATGTCTCCGCCGAATCAGGAAGTGATTGCCGACCCGCCCCCGACGGTGCTGTTTCTGGTGGGCGTGAACGGGACAGGAAAGACTACGACGAGCGGAAAGCTGGCGGCTCACTATAGCAACCAGGGTAAATCAGTTCTGCTCTGCGCTGCGGATACGTTTCGGGCGGCGGCGATTGAGCAACTTGAAGTGTGGTCCGCGCGCTCTGGAGTGGAGCTGATACGCACGAAGCAGGGAGGCGATCCTTCGGCAGTATTATTCGATTCCATTACTGCGGCCAAGGCGCGAAGCCTGGACATGCTGATCGTAGATACGGCGGGAAGGCTGCACACCAAAAGCGGACTGATGGACGAGTTGGGGAAGATGCGTCGCACAGCGGCACGCTTGATTCCCGGCGCACCTCACGAGGTTCTGCTCGTGATGGACGCGACGACGGGACAGAACGGATTGCAGCAAGCGCGTCTTTTTGCTGAAGTTGCAGGGGTTACCGGTATCGTGCTGACCAAGCTGGATGGTACGGCCAAAGGCGGCATCGCTGTAGCGATTGCGCGCGAGATGAATCTGCCGGTGCGATTTGCGGGCGTAGGCGAGAAACTGGAAGATATTTTGCCGTTTGATGCCGACAGTTTTGTCGATTCGCTGCTCGGCTAGGCCACTGCATTGTTGTTTTCAGATTGAGCGTCATGGACATCATGGACATGCCGAAGGATTTTGCATTGCAGAATTTGGCACAACCACGCGAAAACCAAGCGCGCCGCTGGATGCGGCGTGCGCTGGAACTGGCGCAGCGAGGTGCAGGTCTGGCATCGCCAAATCCTTTGGTCGGTGCAGTGCTGGTGGATGCGGATGGGGATCTGGTCGGCGAAGGATGGCACGAGTATGAGCGGCGAGAACACGCGGAGATCGTTGCGCTGCGGCAGGCTGGCGCACGGGCACGCGGCGCAATCGCCTACGTCACGCTGGAGCCATGCAGTCACACGGGACGCACCGGCCCCTGCGCGCAGGCACTGATTGATGCTGGAGTGGCTCGCGTGGTGGTCGCGACCGAAGACCCCAATCCCCAGGTGGCTGGAGGCGGCATCGGGATGCTCCGCGCGGCTGGTATTGGGGTTGAGTGTGGGCTGATGCACGCGGAGGCGCAGCATATCAACGAGGCATTTGCACGCTGGATCCAGCACAGGCTGCCATTCCTGACACTGAAGGTGGCGATGACGCTGGATGGACGCATCGCACCCGCCGTAAATCCGCACCAATTCTCGTCGACAGGTCCACATTGGATAACCTCCGAGGGTGCGCGCGCCGAGGTGCAGCAGATGCGCCATGCGGCAGATGCCATCCTGACCGGAATTGGAACCGTGCTAGCGGATGATCCGCTGTTGACGGATCGAAGCGGATTGCCTCGTCGGCGCAGACTGCTCCGCGTGATTCTGGATTCCGCGCTGCGCCTTCCGATGACATCACAGTTGGTGAAGACGGCTGAAGAAGATGTGCTGGCGTGCACGCTGAGCGGGGACGAGAGTCGCGTGAGGCAGTTGCGTGAGTGCGGCGTGCGCGTGGAGCAGTTTGTGCCCGCGCCGGATGGAAATCTGCTGCTGGAAGACGTGCTGCAAAGACTGGGAGCAGAAGCGATTTTGAGCGTGATGGTCGAGGCTGGAACACGACTGAACACGGCACTGCTCAAAGGCGGCCTGGTGGATCGACTGGAGTGTTTTGTGGCGCCAACGATTCTGGGTCATGATGGGCGCCCTGCATGGGATGCGATGGCAGTTCCCGTCTCGCTGCCGAACGCAATCTGGACCACCTGCGGACCAGATCTCCGACTCAGCAGCTTGCTGCGAAACCCCTGGCCGGTCATGGTTCAGGGACGATAGACTCAATACATGTTCACGGGAATCATTGAGCAGACCGGGCGCATCATCAGTATGGAGCCACACGGCGCAGTGCAAAGGCTGACGGTAGAGTGCCCCGGCATTGCTGGACAATTGCGCGAAGGCGATTCGCTGGCCGTTTCCGGGGTTTGCCTGACCGCTCTGGATGTGAACGAGCGCTATTTTCATGCTGATCTGGCGGTAGAGACGCTTGCTCGTACGACCCTGACACAGCTAGCCCCAGGCGCACTGGTGAATCTGGAGCTGCCAACGGCAGCAGGCGCTCCGTTGGGCGGGCATGTCGTGCAGGGTCACGTGGACGGGACAGGAACCCTGGTTTCGCTGGTGCCCACGCAGTCGCAGAAAAGCGAGCACTTCGACGCTGCCACAACGGACTGGCGCATGACGATTCGCGTGCCCGAGGCGATCCGTGCCTACATGGTTCCCAAAGGCTCGGTCTCCGTGGAAGGAATCAGCCTGACGATTGCTGCAACGGATATTCCCAAGGGTGGCGAAACAATTGAGATTGCCATCCTGCCCCTGACCTGGTCGCGAACCAATCTGCACGCTCTGGCCGCTGGATCTGCCGTCAATCTGGAGGCCGATATTCTCATCAAGTCCGCTGCGCTGCGCAACGCCGGAGGAAAAGCTCCCTCAGATTACAGGCTGGAATCTGCGAACAGTTTTGACCTGACCGAATCGTGGCTGGTAGCAAACGGATATTGAGCCAAACCAGTAATTGGTAGCGTTGAGCGTTCCGATCCGAATTTGCGTCCATCCATCAGGGTGGAATGGAAGCTGATACCCTTGCGATAGACGGAATCTATGGCTGAATTTGTGATCAAACTGGCGGATGAACGCGGTCGCGTTCAGGAGCAGACGCATGTTGCTGCCTCTGCCGAGGAGCTGCGTCAACGCTTCACTCACGCCGGATATCATGTTTTTCACGTGCATCCCAAGGGTGGATTTGGGAACCGCAAGAAAAAGACCAAACTTGAGCCTTTTCTTATCTTCAATCAGCAGTTCCTCACGTTGATTCGAGCGGGACTGCCCATTCACGGATCCCTGGAGATGCTTGCAAAGAATCAGCGCAATCCACACTTTGCCGGACAACTGCTCAATGTGACGGATCGCGTGAAGACCGGCGAATCGCTTTCCACGGCGTTTGAAGCGCAGGGCGGATTTCCCGTGATGTACACAACGACACTGCTGGCCGGAGAACGCTCCGGTAACTTGCAGGAGGTGCTGGAACGATTTGTCAGTTTTCAGCGAATCTCGCTCACCTTCCGCAAGAAACTGACGGCGTCGCTGATTTACCCTACCGTGCTGATCTGTATCGTGATTGCGCTGTTTATCTTTCTCATCACGTTTGTCGTTCCCAGCTTTGCCACACTCTATGACCAGATGGGATCGCACCTACCCTGGCTCACTGTCGAGCTGCTCGCCTTTGGCAAGCAGGCGCAGCACAAAGGTCCATGGGTAGGCCTGGTGCTGATCGCGTTGGGTTTTGTTGCGCGCCGCTATGCACGAACCGACACAGGCCGCGACCTGGTGGATGGTGTGCGCATTCACTTGCCCATCTTTGGCAAAATCTGGATCAAGTACCAGGTCGCGCTCTTTGGCCGGACGCTCTCCACGCTGCTGACCGGCGGCCTGCCGCTGGTGCCATCGCTCGAGACCGCGGCGCGCTCCATTGCTTCCAATCGCATTGCCAAAGCTGTTTTCTCCGCAGTCGTTCGTGTGCGCGAGGGCAAGAATCTTGCCGACTCATTGCAGGCTACAGGGGTATTTCCCGGCGTGGCCATCGAGATGATCTCTGTCGGCGAACAGACCGGCGCATTGCCCCAGATGCTGAACTCCGTGTCGGAGTTTTTTGAGGAGGATGTGGAAACCAATCTGACCGCAGCCATGGCACTGATTGAACCGGTCATCCTGTTGGTGATGGGCGTCTTTGTCGTCATCATTTTGATTGCCTTGTACCTGCCGATCTTCTCACTCGGCCAGATTCAGCAGTTCTCACACTAGCGAGATACCTATGCCCGAAATCATCGTCAATCCCGAAGCCGCACCGAGCAGCCCGACTGCCGCAGCGGCACTTCCGTCGCCGACGGCCATTCCAGTCCCCTTGCCCCATTCTTCGCTGGACGCTCCGGATGAGCGCGCATGGGCCGAGAAGCTGGCGCGCCGCTATCGCGCGGAGTTTGCCGATCTCAAGCACTTCAAGATTCAACATGATCTGCTGCGAACGGTTCCTGTGGAACTGATGTTTCGCTATAACTTTGTGCCGCTGGAGCAGCGCGACGATACGCTGGTGATCGCCGTCAGTGATCCTTCTCGTCTGATGGTGCTGGACGAGATTGCAGGGCTGCTGGGCTGCCGTATTGAGCCGCGCGTGGCCACACTGTCGCAGATCAATGACCTGCTCAAGAAGACCGAGCAGTCGCAGCGCGTGCTAGACGAGGCCAGTGAAGGGCTAACCTTCGACGTCATCTCCAGCGAAGAGAATCCCGACGAAAACATCTCGATCGAGAAGCTTGCCTCCGACGAAGACCTCAGCCCCATCATCCGTCTGGTGGACACTACGATCTTCACCGCGCTCGAACGACGCGCCTCCGACGTCCACATTGAAACCTACGACGATTCGTTGCTCATCAAGTACCGCATCGACGGCGTCTTACAGCCAGCGATGGCGCCGATTGCGCGTGAACACCACTCGACGATTCTTTCGCGTATCAAGATCATGAGCGAGCTGGACATTGCCGAGCGCCGCGTGCCGCAGGACGGTCGATTTCGCGTGCGCTACAAAGGTCGTCTGATCGATTTTCGTGTCTCCATCATGCCCACAGTTCATGGAGAAAATGCCGTTCTGCGCGTACTCGACAAGGAATCGATGAGCGAGAAGTTTCGCAATCTCACGCTGGAGGTGGTGGGCTTTGCCGAGGAAGACCTGCGCCGATTTCGTCGCTACATTCGCGAGCCATACGGCATGGTGCTGGTCACCGGACCCACCGGATCCGGCAAAACGACAACACTCTATGCCGCGCTGAACGAGATCAAAAGTGATGAGGAAAAGATCATCACGATCGAAGATCCGGTCGAGTATCAAATCCGCGGCATCACGCAGATTCCGGTGAACGAGAAAAAAGGATTGACCTTTGCGCGCGGACTGCGCTCGATTTTGCGCCACGATCCGGACAAGATTCTGGTGGGTGAGATTCGCGATGCGGAGACAGCGCAGATCGCCATCAACTCCGCACTCACCGGGCACCTGGTCTTCACCACCGTACATGCCAACAACGTCGTCGATGTACTGGGGCGATTCCTGAACATGGGCGTCGAGGCATACAACTTCGTCTCCGCGTTGAACTGCATTCTGGCGCAGCGGCTGGTGCGCACCATCTGTTCGCACTGCACGGTGACGGTGCGGCACACCGAAGAGGAACTGATCCAAAGCGGACTCGATCCAGCAGAGTGGCACAACTTTGAATTTCACGAGGGAGCCGGTTGCATTGAGTGCGGCGGAACGGGATATCGAGGCCGCACCGCCATCCATGAGTTGCTGGATTTGACGGATACGATTCGCGAGCTGATTCTGGACAAGAAGCCAACGTCGGAAGTACGGAGACAGGCGCAACGCGAGGGCATGAGCTTTCTGCGTGAATCCGCACTGGATCGCGTCCGGCGCGGCTTCACTACGCTCAAGGAAATCAACAAGGTCACATTCATTGAGGCATCGCGCTAGTGAGTCCGATTTCGATTCCTTTTTCACTCTCAGCCTTGCGCGCCGCTTCTGCGGGATTGCGTCCGCCTGTGGCCATTGCACTGGGGCCGGAGGGCATCGTCGTCGGAACCGCGGGACAAGAGATCGCCACCACGAAACTTGCCGGAGCCACACTGCCGGCAGGAGCCATCCTTCCTGGAATTACTGAGGCAAATCTTGCTCAGTCGGCAGAGATCGTGACGGCCATTCGCGCAGTGCTGACTCGCGTGGAAACTCGTGGCCGCGCGGCAACCATGGTTGTTCCGGATGCCGCAGTGCGCGTCTTTCTGCTGGACTTTGACACCTTTCCCACTCGACGTGAAGAGGTCATTCCCATCCTCCGCTTTCGTCTGCGGAAATCCGTCTCCTTTGACGTGGAACACGCCGCACTCAGCTTTCAGGTACTCAGCGAAGGCTCATCGCGCACCGAATCGCCATGGAAGATTCTGGCGATTCTGATGCCTGGCGCGGTGCGCGATGAATATGAAGCCGTCGCGCGCGCTGCCGGGCTGGAGCCTGGCGTCATGTTGCCCGCATCGCTGGCCACTCTTTGCTCGCTGCAGAGTCAGCAGGCTGAGCTTGTTGCTTTTCACAGCATCCACAATCTAACCATCGTCATCGTCTCGGGCAGCGATTTTCTGCTCTATCGCTCCAGCGACCTGCCTGCGGAAACAGCCGCGCATGGCACAGAGATTCAGCGCGCAATCGCCGTTGCCTGCGCGTTTTTTGAAGACACTCTCCGCGCTGCGCCCAGTCGCCTGCTCTATGCCGGAGCGTTGCCCGCACCGGAGTTTGCCGCTATCCTGGCAGAATCCTCCACGGCGGAGTCGTCCTTCACCGTGGACCCGATCATCGATCTCGATGCCACGCCTGGCCTGGCTGGAGACAACCTCTCCGGCCTTGCCAGCGCAGTGGTCGCAACTCTGGCGGGAGCGCGCTGAACCATGCAAATCACGCTGAATCTCGCATCGCGCCCATACGCCGATCATCGTCCGATGTTCCGTCAATTGCGCATGGGCATGGCCGTCATGGCTTTGCTGCTGGCTTTGCTCGTGCTGGGAATGCTCCACTTTCACCAGTCCGCGTTACGCATGGAAGCCAGGCGCGCGCGCCTTCAAAGTTCGCTGGCACAACTCCAGCAGCAGGAGCTGGCGGACCGCACCAGCATGCAACTGCCCGCTAACGCTCGCGTGCTCACACAGGCCGACTACCTGAACCACCTCTTCGACGAAAAGTCTTTCTCCTGGACCGAGACCATGGAAGATATGGAAACGACGCTGCCAGCCGGCGTGCAGGTGACCGCCATTGAACCGGTGCGCGACAAACAAGGTCGGCTGACGCTTCGTCTTCGCGTGACCGGACAACGGGGTCCGGTAGTGGATCTGCTGCGTGCCATGGAGCATTCTCCGCGCTTCGTTCATCCACGCATTGTGGGAGAAAACGCCGCCAGCGAAAATGGCCCGAACGGAGTTCAGGCGGCGAACGCTCCGCAGTTGGTCAACTTTGATCTGCTGGCTGAGTACAGCCAGGCCACACCAGCCGAACGCAAAGCGGAGATTGCCGCGCGATTGCATCCCCACGCTCAGCCGACAGAGACTGCAAAGACAACATCTGCGACACAGGCCAGACATTCTGTCGCGACAAAATCTCCTGTAGGAGCGGTGCGTCTGCATGGCAGACCGATGCAGCCACGGCAAGGATCGGCGGTGCCACGATGAGCGCGACGAACTTGACTAATCCACGATTGCAGGCTGCCCGCAAGTTTCTCTTCTCCATGCTGGGGCTGCATGTTGTGCTCTTTGCAGCCATGGCGATACTCACGCTCCTGCTCAGTGTGCGCGTATTGCTGGACTGGAGAACCACCAGCGCCAGCAGCCAGGATGAGCTGGCCAGCATTCAGGCACAGATGCGAACGCTGCAAATCCAGCTCAAGCCTCTTCAAGGGCTGGATGCACGGGTTGTTGCGTCGCGGAAACAGATCGATCAGTTCTATCTCGATCGCATTCCGCCCAGCTACTCTTCGATTGCCAATGAGCTGGGCACACTTGCCTCGCAGGCACCGGTACGGCTGACTCGAGTGGAGTATTCACAGGCGCCGGGATCAGTGGACCTGACCGAGATTCGCATGGACGCCGGACTGAGCGGCGATTATCCCTCGATCATGCACTTCATCAACGGCGTGGAGCGCAGCAGGACATTCTTCATCATTCGCGCGATGGCGCTAACCGGTCAGCAAAACGGTCAGGTCGCGCTCCGCTTGCAGATGTCCACCTGGCTGCGACCCGCCGATGCCGCCGCCAGCGGCCTGCCGCTGGCCCATGACCACCCCACGGATGCGACGACCGGTTCCGCCGACGCTCCCGCGCAGCAGGAGGGCAACTGAGATGGCCGTCAAGCTGGGCACGGAAAACAAGCGCAACGTGGTGATTGCAGCCATTCTGCTATCGGTGGTCGTTTACCTTGGCATCACTCAGTTGCTGAGCGGCCCACCACATCCGCAGACGGCTGCGACTGCACCTGCTGCAACCACTCCCAGCGCTCGAAGAACTCCGAAAACCGATGCTGCTTCGGGTGAGGACACCGGTGAAGCACGCAAAGTGCCGACCATGAATCTGGACCCGACGCTGCACCTGGAGCGGCTGAAAGCCAGCGAGTCCATCGAATATGCCGGAACCGGGCGCAATATTTTTTCCATGGATTCTGCGCCGCCGGTGCGCATCGAAAAGACGCTTGCCTCGGCGCGTCCCGACCCGCGCAAAGCAGCTGTTTACACGCCTCCACCCGCGCCGCGACCACCCGCAATTGACCTGAAGTTCTTTGGCTATTCGGTGGCGAAAGACGGAGCGCGCCGAGCGTTTCTACTGCATGGCGAAGATATTTTCGATGCCGGAGTGGGTGAGATCGTCGATCATCGCTTCAAGGTAATCAGCATCACACCCACTGGAGTGCAGGTGACCGATCTGGGCTACAACAACACCCAGACGCTGCCGCTGGAGTCTAATTAGGAATGAGGTCTCTGTTTCAGCCCGCGGATGTGGCTCACCGCAGGAAGGTTGGCATGGTTGCGCGCCGACCGCGGGAGGCCGGTTACGTACTGCTGGCGGTCCTGTTCATGGCCTTCCTGCTGGCGATATCGCTCTCTGTGGCGGCTTCTCGCATGGCCTCCGACATTGAGCGCGACCATGAGCGAGAGCTGATCCAGCGTGGATTGCAGTACCAGCGCGCAGTTCAACTTTATTACCGCAAATTCGGGGCGTATCCGCCCACCGTCGACGCGCTGGTCAAGACCAGCGATATTCGCTTTCTGCGCAAGCGCTACAAGGACCCCATCACGGGCAAGGATGATTGGGTTCCCATTCATTTTGGCGAGGCCAAAACACCCATCCTCGGCTTCTTTGGCCAGCCTTTAGCCGGTGCAGGCGCAGGCGGGACATCCAGCATCGGCGGCGTGGGACCAAGCGGCGGGAACAGCAATGCCGGCGCTTCCATGGCGAGCGCTGGCAATTCGTCGGGCTTTTCGCTTGGCTCCGGCATGGGCGGCGCGACCAGCGGACCGGGCGGAGCAGCGAGCAGTGGACCCGGTGGAGCGGCGGGCAGTTCCCCGACCAGCGGAAGCTCGTTCGGCAGCAACTCTCCGTCGGACTTTGGCAGCAGCAGCAGCTCCCAGACCTTTGGCGGCGCGGGCATCATCGGCTTCAAAATCCCCAGCAACAAGCAGGCCATTCTGGAGTTCAAGAAGCAGAAGCACTTCAACGAGTGGGAGTTCTACTACGATCCGATGGCGGAGCAGTTTCTTTCCGGCAATGCCGCGCTGGGCCAACCCATCCCAACCGCCGGAAGCACCAGCGCAACGGCTTTTGGAGGCAGTTCCACATCGGGCGCTGTGCCGGGCGCTGCGGGATCAAGCGGTTTCGGTTCCAGCCCGTCGTCGGGATTCAGCAGTGGACCCTCGTCCACCTTTGGCGGAAGTTCATCGAGCGGATTCGGCGGCAGCTCGTCCAGTGGATTCGGTGGCAGCTCCTCGCCAACGACACCATCCCAGCCACAGTAGCCCGCGTTTGTGGCCAAAACAAAGGCGCCACCCATGCCGGTGGCGCCTTTATTCCATAATTGCTGGAGTTTTCCCAGGTTCGTTTCGAGCTTAGACGCTGAACGAGGAACCGCAACCGCATGTGCTCTTCACGTTGGGATTTTCAAACTTGAAACCGGCCGCTTCCAGCGTCTCGACATAATCGACAACGCAGTTGTTCAGGTACATGAGCGAAGTCGAGTCGATGAAGACCTTCAGGCCGTCATAGGTAAAGACCTTGTCCATCATTCCGGACTGATTTTCAAAGGCCATGGAGTACTGAAAACCCGAGCAGCCGCCCCCTACCACGCCAACGCGAAGACCCGCCGGGATTGGATCCTGAGTCGCCATAATCTCGCGAACTTTAGCGATCGCAGCCGGGGTCATGTTCAGAGGTTGCGATTTCGTCTCTGGCATCATTGGTTCGATTGCAGTGGCCATAGTATTCTCCCTTGGTTCGGACTTGCTTGCGGCGTCTCGCTTCGGACTTCACGCCTGTCATCACTTTATCGCTGTTTTCGGCGCAAAATCAAGAGCATTTTGGTCCGCATTCACTTTATGGGATGCGCTTCCGGCACGGGAAGTTTCAATTTCGCACCTGTCTTTGCCCGCCAGATGCGGGAAACACTCCCCTGATGTCACCTCAGCGAGTCCTCTGTGACAGCAGTCACGGAAAAATCTGTGCATGCGGCGCAATGTAGCGCTATAGTGGTTAGCCGGGCGGCACCGGCTGCCTTTGCCGTACTGGAATTTTGCTTTGAGCTTGCAGATTTTGCAGAGAGCGAAACACGGCAGCGCATCCGGGTCCGTACCGATCCCCGATTGGGGCATGGAGGAAGCGTATGCACATCATTCCTGTACTGTGGATTGCTTGGGGTGTGGTGGCGGTCATAACTCTGGCGCTGTATGGCTATCGTACGTCGCTGACGCGCGATGAAGAGGGACAGATCTTTCTGGACGAGGCCTTTGATCACGAAAAGGCGGTTCAGAGCGCGATTGTCTCGCGGGTCAATCGCATTGAACCCGTCGTTCGCGTGAGCGTGGCTTTAACGGCGCTGATGACTGCGGCCGTGATCGCCTACTACGCCTGGGATGCTGCCAAGTCGCTCTTTGGCTGATCCTGTTTCAGCTGAACTTGCATCTCCGAGTGCAGCTGCGTGAACGACAGCCAGTGATGCGGGAAGCGTGGAGGAGAGTTGTGCCGAAGCGTGTCTCCCAGGCGCGAGGAAACACGCTCTACTCCACCTGCTGCTGCGCTCGATAGCCGCTGCGATAGATCAGGTCGTACTTGAGCGGATGGTGTTTCTGATCTTGAAATTGCATCGGTCGGCCCTCGTCATCCACCAGTTCGACCTGAATCTTCCGGTAGGTTCCATCCTGTTTGCTGTTGGTGGGATGGTAGACAATCTCATACTTTGAGCGAATGGCCTCGTTGATCGCGCGCACATCATCGGGCAGTTCGCCCTCGAAGCGCGGCGCGAAGAACATGCCGCCGGTCATGTGCGCAAAGGTCTGCATCTGGTTATCGGCCTGGAGATAGTTGATATCCGACCGGGCCAAGCGCGGACTGCCCTCTACCATTGCGCGCAGGAAGCCGCCGGTCGAGATCGAATAAATCGTCACGTTGGGAGTCTCGCGAATCTTCCGCAAAATCTTGTCCAGCGTGATCCGCGAAAAAGTATCGCGACCGGAGCTAACCAGCAGAATATATTTTTGTCCTTCGATACGCGTCATGCGATCCAGCGCCTCATAGAGAGCGTCAAAGAGATCGCGCTCGGTGAAGCCGGGAATGGTCAGGTCGCTGATGCCTTCCAGAAGCTGATTTTTATCCTGAGTAAAGTCGGTCACAATCTGCGTCCGCATGTCATAAGTCATCAGCGCAACATAATCCTGGGGCCGCAACTGCTGCGCAAAGGCCCAGGCTGCATTCCGCATGTCATAGATGAACTGATAGTTGGTGGAGGCAAACTCAGCCAGAATCAGCGCTGTAATCGGAGCTTCCACGCGCTTGAAGCGAATGATCTTCTGCGGCTCGCCGTCCTCATAGACAACAAAATTGGACGCCTTCAAATTGGGGATGAACTGATGCGTCTTTTGCAGCAGGACTCCGATATCGACCGTGACCTCGGGCACCTCGACCTGAAGGGTCAGGTTGCTGAGTCCCGGCGGATTCCTGACAACCGGCGCAGGCGGCGGCGGTGACTCATCTTCCGCTTTGCGCTTGAGCCGGGGCACCACGATACCATCGGCGTCGCCGTCCGGGCCAGAGCCATCGGGAGCTGACGTAGCTGACGGCTGCTCGTCGGGGTGCTTTAGCGTGGGCGCGACATTGGGTGCAGAGCTTTGCCCCGCCGGAGATGGCTGCGCAGCCGGAACCGTCTGCGCGGCGGGCGCTTGCTGGCGGTCCGGGGTTGGCTCGGAATCTTCTGGATGCTGCTTGCGCTTCAACACCGGCCCACCGTTGTCCGGCTGTTGCCCTGCATCGGAAGCACTTGAGCCAGACGCAGTATTTTGAGGCGCGCTGGTAGGCTCCAGCGCAAAGGTCGCCGTTTGCCGAGCAGCCCAAAGAGCACCGTCGCTGCCGACGGCAACGGCCAGTAACACCGCCAGAATGAACCCTTTTCTCGTTGAGCGAATCACTGCGCATGCTCCATCAGCAAAGTTCGGCCAGGCCTTAGCGGCCACGAAAATCACAAAAGCGCGCCACAGTCGGCGAAAAGCCGTCCTGCCGTCTACAGTAGTAGACGTGAGTACTTTTGTGAAGGTAAACTTTTGCGCGGTTTCAACAGGACGCAAACGCAAGCGCATCTTTGCCAGCTTCGCAATCGGCTTGAGTGCGCTGTTGGCCACATCTGCTGCACAGGCTCGATCCATACCGGAATCCAATGCCGCACCTACGCCTGTCTTGAACTTAATGCAAACTCCACCGCCATCCACAGTGGGTGTCTTTCCGCTCGCCGATGTACATCGCGGACTGACGGGCACAGCCTGGACGGTCTTTGAAGGCACACAGCCGGAAGCGATGCAGGTGGAGATTCTAGGCATTCTGCGAGGCGCGCGCGGGCCGGGGCGCGATCTGATTCTGGGCCGCCTGGTGGGAAAGAAACCGGAGTACACGGGCGTAGTGGCAGGCATGAGCGGCAGTCCTGTTTATATTGACGGCAAGCTGCTCGGCGCGTTGTCCTACCGGATTGGCCAGTTCAGCAAGGAGCCCATTGCAGGCATCACCCCGATCGAGCAGATGCTGGAGGTGCGTAACCTGACCCCTCTTCCCATCCGGGCGGAAAACTCGTCGGCGCTGGCTGAAAATCCAACCGGCAACGCTCCCATGCAGGCCATGGAAACGCCGCTGCTGATGAGCGGCTTCTCTGCCGAGGCGATTCAACTGTGGCGGAAGCGCATGGCGGGAACGGGCCTGGAGCAGATCGCCGCTGGAGGTCCGCTTGGATCAGGAGGCGCAGCGGCCGAGAAATTGGCTCCCATTCTGCCCGGCTCCGCGGTCAGTCTCCAACTGGTCCGCGGAGACATGGAGATTGCCGCTACCTGTACTGTCACCTATGTCGATCCGCATCGGCTGCTGGCCTGCGGTCACCCCATCTTCCAGTCTGGCGAAATCTCGGTCCCGATGACGCGCGCCGAGGTGGTCGCCACCCTGCCGTCACCGTTGAACGCCTTCAAGATCATCAATACAGGCGCAACCATCGGGGCTTTCACCGAGGACCGCGATGCAGCGATCTCCGGCCTGCTCGGCGCTCATGCCAGAATGATTCCGCTGGCCATGACCGTTTCAACCGGAACCACCACGGTCGCGCATCACGTTGAGATTCTGAACCTGCCGACGATGACCCCTTCGGCGCTGCTGGTCTCGGTCTATCAGATGCTGCTTCAGACCAACCTGAGCACAGCGCAGACCACCTATCACGTGACCGGATCGATTCATCTGGCTGGATTGCCCCCCGTGCCCGTGGACGCTTGGGGCGCGCCTGCGACGACGATGGCTCCGCAACTCGCCGCGGCCATTGGTGTTGGCAGCGTCTTTGACGAACTCTATGCCAGCCCCCTCCGCAACGCAGCCAGGAACGCGATTCAAAGCATAGACCTGCACGTGGACGCATTGGCGGGGAACCGCACCACCACGCTGGACAGCGTTCGGTTGCTCTCCTCCGGCATCGTCCATGCCGGAGACACGGTGACGCTGGAAGCGACGATCCACCGCTGGCAACAGCCCGCGCAGACCATGCAGCTTTCTGCTCGGATTCCAGCCAATCTGCCCCCAGGAACTCTTCGCCTGCTGGTGAGTAACGGCGCTACGCTGGATCGCACACTCGACGCCACCGCTCCCGGCAAGGATCTGGGCGGCTTTGCGGCAACCGTGGCTCGTCTGCGTGTGCGCCACCCCGCCGACCGGCTATATCTGAGCCTGCTGCTGCCTGAGGCGGAGGCATCGCTGGATGGCCAGGTTCTGGATTCCATTCCACTTTCCCTGGCCAACGCATTGGAGCCAATGCACCAAAGCTCTGCTGCCGGGCTTCAGGGAGAATCCCTGGACATCGCCACCAGCAAACCCGTCGATGGAGTACTCGCCGGATATCAGACCATTCCCGTGCACGTGGAAGCCGGCGGCGGGTTACACTAGGTTGAGTTGAGTTGAGTTGAGTTACGGCTGCAACCCACCGGGCATTCCCTCCACCCCGTCACGGCAGCCGCTTCTTTTTGGGTATTTTTTTTGAGGCTAATCGGGGAATTGCGATGAAACAAATTCAAGGACTTGCAGCCCACGCCGCTGGCGCGGAGCTGTTAACGTTTCGCTACAATCCGGGCGAACTGAGGGCGCAGGAAGTGGAGATACAAATCTCACACTGTGGCGTCTGCCACAGCGATCTGCACCTGATCGCCAACGACTGGGGCATCAGCCAGTTCCCGTTCATTCCCGGCCACGAGATCATCGGCAAGGTGATCGCCGTCGGCGCTGAGGTCAAGTCCATTTCCGTTGGCCAGCGCGTCGGCGTCGGCTGGCAGTCCAACTCCTGCGGCCTGTGCGAGTGGTGCACCCAGGGGATGGAAAATCTATGCTCTTCTGCCGAGGCGACTTGCGTCCATCGTCACGGCGGCTATGCCGATGCGGTCCGCGTGAATGCTCGTTTTGCCGTGCCTGTTCCTGACGCGCTGGCCAGCGAAAACGCCGCCCCGCTGCTTTGTGGCGGCATCACGGTCTATAACCCTCTGCGCACCCACGGCATCAATCCCTCTTCGCGCGTCGGCATCGTCGGCATCGGTGGTCTGGGACATATCGCGTTGCAGTTCGCGCGGGTTTTTGGAGCCGAAGTCACGGCCTTTTCCACCTCCGCGGCCAAGGAAGACGAGGCGCGCGCGCTGGGTGCCCACCACTTCGTGAATACTCGTGAAACCAAAGCCATGCGCGAAGTTGCCGGGCGCTTCGACTTCATCCTGAGCACCATCAACGCTGATCAGGACTGGATGAGCTACATCCACGCCCTGCGACCGACCGGAACGCTTTGTTTTGTCGGTGTGCCCCCATCGCCGGTGACGTTCCATGCTTTTCCGCTGATCTCCGGTGTGCGCACCATCACCGGCAGCCCGATCGGCAGTCCGCATCGCCTGCGAGAGATGCTGGATGTAGCCGCGCGTCATGGCGTCAAAGCCCAGACCGAGTCGTTTCCCATGCAAAAGGCCAACGAAGCCATCGAAAAGGTGAAAAAGAACAAGGTGCGATATCGCGCCGTGCTGACAAACTGATTCCAAGGCTGTTTGGCACAGAGGAAACGCGCTCTAGTACACTCAGCCTCAGCATGAATTCTTTTCGCAGTGCGTTTTTCGCCACCTTTGGTTCTGTTGTCGCTTCGTTCTGCCGAGTCGTCCCCGCCCTGGCGCTTCTGTCCGCGTTGCTCGTTTCGATCGGTCACGCGCAAGGCACCCAGCTTTGGACACAATCACAGGCCGCGGAGCTGGAAAAAGGGACGCCGCTCGGCGTCTCTGTCGCCTCGGACGGCGTGCTGCGCCGCGGCCCGCTGGCCACGCTGCTGCGCACAACCACCTCGACGTTTGTGTGGGCGACGGTAACTGACAAAAATGGAGACATCTTCGTTGCCACCGGATCACCCGCCACCGTGCAGCGACTGAGCGCAGACGGAAAGACCGCAACGACTCTGCTGATGACCAAAGCCCTGGCCGTGCAGTCCCTTGCAATGGGTCCGGACGGCGCACTCTATGCCGCAACCATGCCCGATGGTCGGGTCTACCGGCTCAATCCCGATGCAAAGCTGCCGGTGGACGCAGCCGCCGTCAAACCGGTCTTTGACCTGAGCGATTTTGACCATGGCGCTCTGGACGACCCGGGCGCGGCCAAGAAAACTGACTCGGACAACGCCGACGCCAAATCCACCACACACGCGCACTACATCTGGGCAATGACATTCGACCCCGCCGGGCGGCTTTACATTGCAACCGGCGGGCCGGGCGTAATCTACCGCCTCGACTTGACGCGCCACGATTCGGCGCGCCCGGATTCCGCGCATGCCGAGCCAGCAGCCAAGGTTTTCTTCGCAACCGATGAGCAGCATATCCGCGCTTTGGCCTGGGACAAGGACGGCAACCTGATCGCGGGCAGCGATGGTTCTGGACTGGTCTATCGCATCCGTCCAAGCGGCAAGGGTTTTGTGCTCTTCGCCGCACCGCACCGCGAGATCACCGCGCTTGCCGTCGATGCCAGCGGCACCCTTTGGGCCGCCGATGCGGGCGACAAATCGCGTAGCCCATTGCCCGCGCTGCCCATCTCCAGCGGCAGCCCCAGCATCACGATCTCGTTCAATCAGCCAGGCTCTGTGCAGGCGGCCAATGCCAGCACCACCCTGCCCGATGGCACCGAAATCTATGCGCTGACGGCCCATGCCGCGCCGCGCAAGGTCTGGCAAGGCCACGATGAAATCGTCTACAGCCTGACGGCTACGCCCGAAGGACTGCTGGCCGCAACCGGCAATCAGGGCAGGATTCTGCTGCTCCAGCCCGATGGCGGCGAGCGTGATCTTGCCCACGTCAACGCGCAGCAGGCGCTGGCGATCTCCGCGACCCGCGATGGCTGGCTGATCGCCACCGCCAATCCGGGCCAGGTCTATCAACTTGCCGATGGCGGAGCCGCAACCGAGCACGCCTATGCCAGCGACCTGCTCGACGCCGGGGCGCTTGCTCGCTGGGGCCGCATCGAGGTTGATCCGGATTCGAAGGGATATCACCTTTTCACGCGCTCGGGCAACGTCGATCAGCCCATACGCAAAGAGAGCAACTGGGGATGGTCCGACTGGAAGCCGCTCAACGGCAGCCAGATTGATTCGCCGCCGGGTCGTTATCTTCAGTGGAAGGCTATCCTCGATTCGGGTGGGCAACTGGCCGGCGTCGGCGTGAACTACCTGCCGGTGAACTCCGCCCCCTCGGTCGATGCGATTGTCGTGGTTCCCGGTGTGCGCTATACACCTCAGCCGCAATCCTCCGCATCGCAGACCGTGAACATCAGCTTCCCGTCCAGCGACGGCAGTGCAAACAACGATGGCGGATCCGCAAACAGCTCTCCGTTGCAGGCGCAGAAGGATGCCAAGGCTGTGACCGTCCGCTGGGCGGCGCATGACGACAACGGCGACACGCTGGCCTATGATCTCTATCTCCGCGGCGACAACGAACAGCTTTGGCGGCTGCTCCAGAGGAACCTCAGCGAAAAGGCGTGGAGCTTCGATACGGATAGCATCCCCGACGGCGGCTATCGCGTGCGGGCGGTGGCAACGGACCTGCCCTCGCACACTCCAGCTGAGGCTCTGACGGGCGAAAAAATCAGTGACCGCTTTGTGATCGACACCACGCCGCCGGTCATCTCCGCGCTGCATGCCGGTCCTGTCATAACCGCCTGTGCCGCTGTGCATGCAACGCATTGCATCGCCGCTACCTGGGATGCGCAGGACGCCACGTCACCCATCGCCGAGGCGCAGTACTCGATTGACGCCGGTCCCTGGCAATATGTTGAGCCAGTTGGCGAACTCTCCGACGCGCGCACCGAACACTACTCGGTGACCCTGCCACTGCCGGACTCGGCAGACGCGGCAGCCGAGCACATCGTGGCCGTGCGCGTGAGTGACCGCTACGACAATCCTTCCGTCGCCAAAACCGTCGTGCCTGCCGTTGCACCCCCGGAGCCGAAACCTTGAGGTTCGGCTTCGAACTATTCTTTGCCGCGCGGTATCTTCGCGCGCGCAGGCGTCAGGCCGTCATCGGAGTGGTGACGGCGATCTCTATCCTGGGCATCGCCGCGGGAGTCGCCGCGCTGATCATCGCGCTGGCCGTCACCAACGGAATGCGGCGCGATGTGCAGGATCGTCTACTCGGCAGCTCGGCACACATCGACCTGTTGCGCGCCGACGCCAAAGGCATCCGTGACTGGAAGCCGCTGGTCGAGCGGCTTGGCCATCTGCCTCACGTTGTCGCCGACGCGCCCGGCCTCTACGAGCAGGTTCTTGTCGCGCGTGGCCCTCGCGATGGTGGTGCGTTGCTGAAAGGCATCCTGCCCACCGCGGAGAATCGCATCAGCCATCTGGAATCGACGGTAACGCCCGCTGGAGCCTTTGCTCAGCTTGCTCCGCAGGCCCTTGATGCGCAAAACTCGGCCAGTAACGCCAGCAGCGATCTGGCTGCGCCCGCGCCTGTCATTCTGGGCAGTGACCTGGCGGAAAATATCGGCGCCTCCGTGGGAGATTCCGTGATGATTATCAGTCCGCAAGGCGAACTGACCCCGCTTGGCATCGTTCCCAAATATGTGCGGTTTCGCGTGGCAGGCATCTTTCACTCCGGCTTTTACCAGTACGACTCCGGCATGGGCTATATCCGGCTCGGCGACGCGCAGCGCCTCTTTGCCGAGCCGGATCTGATCACCGTCATCGACTTTCGCGTAGATGATCTCTACGCCGCCGACCGCATCGCTCGCAGCGTGGAAAAAGCCGCCGGACCTGGCTTTCAGGCCACAAGCTGGATGGAAGAAAATCGCGAGCTTTTTCGGGCGCTGGCGCTGCAACGCGTGGTCACCTTTCTGATCCTTGGGCTGATCGTGCTTGTAGCCGCACTCAACATCCTCATCGCGCTCACCATGATGGTGATGGAAAAGACGCGCGATATTGCGATCCTCATGAGCTTTGGCGTGGAACCGGCACAGATTCGCCGCATTTTTCTGTTGCAGGGCTTGCTCATCAGCCTTATCGGAACCGCGCTGGGCCTTGCGCTTGGCTACCTGGGCGCATGGGCGGGCGGGCACTATCACTTCGTCCACCTATCGGCCTCGCTGTATAACCTGGACACGCTACCGTTTGCGCCCCGGCTCATGGACGGCGCGCTGGTCAGCGTCGTCTCCATCGGCGTAGCGCTGCTGGCCACGCTGTATCCCTCGTCGGCCGCGGCCAGCATTCTGCCTGCTGAAGCGCTTCGTTACGAGTGATGCTGCGTTCAGCGGAAATTTCTCAATCCCCGCAACCCATGTCGTGATACGATTCGTGCCTGCCGCAGAAGACGCTGAATTTCGTCGCAGGAGGCTCCCGATGATCGAAGTCCTGGGGATGATGCTCGCCGGATTCGTTGCGCTCGGCGCGGGTCTGCTGCTTCGGCGCAAACAACAGCGCTCCGGCTCTGTGACGAATCGCCTGATCCTGCTCGCGCCCGTCTTGGAGGCCGTTGCGCTGGCCATGTTTGCCGCTGAACACTTCACGGCAGCCGCTTCGCTGCTGCCCGTAGTTCCGCCCTGGATGCCCTGGCCGCTCTTCTGTGTCTACTTCGTCGGCGTCGCGCTGCTGGCTGCCGCGGTCAGCTTTCTGGCCGGGCGTTGCGTGCGCTGGTCCGCGCTGTCGCTGGCGCTGTTCTTTCTTCTGGTTGTCGCACTCTCTGATCTTCCCGCGATTGCCGCCGAGGCACACCAGCGGCTCTTCTGGTCGCTCTTCGTGCGCGAAATCTCCTTTGCCGGTGGAGCGATGCTGATGGCCGGAAGTGAGTGGCCACCATCAAGCACGGCGCGCGTGTGGCTCACCCGCGCCGGACGCACCATCGTCGCTCTGGTGCTCGCGTTCTATGCGTCCGAGCATTTCTTGTACCCACACTTTGCGCCCGGCGTTCCGCTGGAAAAGCTGACGCCCGCCTGGATTCCGGCTCCGGTGCTGCTGGCTGACTTTGTGGGAGCCGTGTTGCTGGCCGCGGCGATCGGACTATTTGTTCCTCGGATGGTTCGTTACTCGGCAGCCGCAGCGGGAGCGGTGCTGCTCTTGCTGACCGTGTTTTTCTATGGCCCGATTTTTTTGCTGGAGATACACTCGTCACTCGCCGTCGAAGGCATGAACTATATTGGCGACACACTACTCTTTGCTGCGACCGTGCTGCTCACCGGTTTGGCTGACTGCAAGCCAGCACATGCCTGATCGCGCAGGGATAAGGCAATCGGCGAGGTAACCGCACGACGCATCCTTGCTGCACAATCGCGAACGCCAATTGCCTGAGACTCCTCACCACGGAGTAATGATGCCGCCCACGGCATGACGCTGGGGCAGCACGATGCCGCGATGATCTACCGTAACCGTCTGCGCGGCAGCATCGCCCCTCGGCGGCAACGGCGCGGCCACCAGTTTGCCGCCGCAGGCTGGGCAGGCTGTGGATGTCTGGCTGGCTTCTTCGCTCAGGTTGGCATGGCAGATCTCACACATCTTTTTCATAGACCCAGCATACTGCGCAAAGCCAGTTTGCCACGCAAAAACGGATCGCCCGGTACACTGGAGATATGCCTGAATTCCCTGCTCCCTGCGCAGAAAACGTCTCGACGGACTTTGCCGCCGCACTGCCGCACCCCGTCCGACTGGTCGCCATCGACATGGATGGCACACTGCTGCCCGACTTCAGCACTGTCGTCAGTCGCCGCAACCGCGAAGCGTTGCACGCCGCGCAACAGGCCGGAATTCAGATCGTGATTGCCACCGGACGGCGACAGGCCTTCACCGCACCGTTGCTGGAGGGCGTCGGACTTGATCCGGAGACGCTGCTGGTGACTTCAAATGGCGCCGTCACGCGCACCTTTCGCGGTGACCGGCTCGACTTCTGCCATCTTTCTCCTGAACTTGCGCGCGCTTTGGCCGTGTTGTTGCGCGGCGCAGGTATGACCGTCTTCACGCTGGATCGGCCCTCGCCGCCCGATCTCATCGTCGAAGACATGGCCATTGCGCGTGGTCGGCTAGCCAAGTGGGTGGAGGCGAATCGCGGGTCCATCCGGGCCGTGCAGCCCATTGAATCGGCTCTTGGCGACGAGGTCGAGATCATTCAGGGCATGGCCGCCGGTACGCTGCGCGAGATGGCCGAGGCCGCCGCACGTATCGCCGATTCGCCGCTGGCTGGCCAAATCGAAGTCATCCGCACTGCGTATCCCGGACACGATCTTTCGATTCTGGACCTGCTGCCGCCGGGCATCTCCAAGCGCTCCGGCCTGGAACGCATCGCCAGTCGGCTGGGCATTGCCCGGGAAGAGACGATGGCCATCGGGGATAACTGGAACGATGAATCCATGCTGGACTGGGCTGGCGTCGGCGTACTGATGGGCAATGCCACAGACGACCTGCGCGTACTGGCCCAGGAACGCGGTTGGCGTATTGCGCCGCGCAACACGGATGACGGTGTGGCCACGATGCTGGAGATGGCGATCGCTCGAATACAACCGGATGCAAACACCTTCTGATACAGTTTTCCAAGGATTTATCCCGGTGAACCACGAACCCCCAATTCGGCCCCTCACCCTCGCGCTGGCAGCGATTCTGCTCCTGTCTGCTGCGGCGCGCGCAGCGGAGAGCGTTCAGCTTGCCAACGGCTTTACGATGGCCATCGACCATCACGCGATGGTCGATGGCCATCTGCGCCTTTATCCGCACGCCGATGGCTCGGAGTTCCTCGATCTTGCTCCATCGATGGTCCTTGGCTTTCAGGAGCTTCCTGCGCCGGTCGCTGCCTCCCCAGCACCTGCCGTCGCCGCGCGCGGCCATGCCGCTCATCCCTACCCATCGGCCAATCCAGCTCCTCTGTACGTCGCTTCGCTTTCTGCGGCTCCGTTGCCTGCGGCCGATCTGCGCCCAATCCTGGACGCAGCCGGTCGCGAACACGACCTGGACGTAGACCTGCTGGCCAGCATCGTGCAGGCGGAGAGCGCCAACAATCCCGCAGCCGTGAGCCGCGCCGGAGCCAGAGGGCTGATGCAACTGATGCCCGGCACGGCGCACGAGGTCGGCGTGCAGAATGCTTTTGCCCCCAGCGACAATGTGCATGGCGGCGCAGCCTATCTGGACTGGCTGCTGGCTCGTTATCACGACAATCTGGCCCTCGCGCTGGCTGCCTATAACGCAGGTCCGGCGGCCGTCGATCGGTATCACGGCATTCCACCCTATCGCGAAACCAGGCTGTACGTCGCTCGCGTCATTCATCTCTTCAATCAGCGCGTCGCCGAGCGCAATCGCAGGCTGCGCGAGGCCACCAATCAGGCATCGATGGTTCATCCACAGTAAGCCGGAGTCAGCGTGAAACGGAATCAGGTCGTCTTCGCAGTGCTTGTGCTCGCCGTGCTGGTCGCGCTCGGCGTTTACGCCCAACACCAGCACCCGTTCAACTTCGCTCTTTTTGCGCAGGATTTCCATCGCGCTGACTGGCGGCTGGTGGCGTTTGGCGTTGCGTGCATCTATCTTGGCTTTGTTCTGCGCGGACTGCGATGGGCCTTGCTTCTGCGAGCCAACAAACCCGTTGCCCCGCTGTCCCTGCTCAGCACACAGGTCATTGGATTCACCGGCGTTGCGCTCATTGGCCGCATCGCGGACCTCACGCGCCCGTGGCTGGCCGCGCGAAAGACCGGTTTGTCGTTCAGCTCCCAACTTGCCGTCTATATTGTCGAGCGCCTTTTTGACCTGGGCGCGATGGCGTTGCTCTTTTCCACGGCCATTCTCATCGGCGGGGCCACGCTGCCGCATCCGGAGATCTTCCGCAAAGTCGGAGCCTGGGGACTGGTCGCCACCGTGGCCGGAGCCATCTTCCTGGTGCTGGTGCGTCTCTCCGGCGAAGTTGTAGCCAGCTTCTTTGAGTCAACGCTGGGCATGCTCTCCACCCACCTCGCCGCCGCCGTCGCCGGCAAAATTCGCAGCTTCCGCACCGGGCTGAATACGCTACGGTCGTTTGCCGGTTTTCTCGGCGTGCTTGCGCTCTCCCTCGGCATGTGGGTGCTGATCGCCGCCGCTTACATCCTGACCACGCGTGCCTTTGGCGATCCGCCGCTGCATCGGCTCACCTTTGCTCAGGGCATGGTGCTCATGGCTTCGAGCGGCGTGGCCAGCGTGGTGCAGCTTCCGGTTGTCGGCTGGTTCACGCAGATCGGCCTGGTGGCTGGTGTGCTCATCCGGCTTTTCGCCGCCGATCCGGAATCTGCGACGGCCTGCGCCGCCACACTGCTCGGCGTCACCTTTCTCAGCATCCTGCCTGTGGGGCTGGTCTGGGCGCAGATTGAGCACGTGAGCCTGCGCCAGATTGCCGAGCAAAGCACGCACGTCGATCCGGTCGAAGAGGCCGATCAAGCAGTACAGGCGAGCGCGCCCGTGACCACTGTGGAACCTGATCCGCTGGCCTGATCGTCATCTCCTGTTGGAACCGCCTTCCCGACCGCTACAATGAGAGGCAATGAAATGCCCCTTTTGTGGATTCGCTCAGGATCGCGTGGTGGACAGCCGCGAAAGCAAGGAAGCCGACTCGATCCGGCGGCGGCGCGAGTGCGAACAGTGCCTGCGTCGCTTCACAACCTATGAGCGCATCGACGAAATCCCCCACATGGTCGTCAAGAAAGACGGTCGACGCGAAAAATTTGACCGGCACAAGGTGCTCAGCGGGCTGTTGCGCGCCTGCGAAAAACGGCCTGTCTCGTCCACGCAACTGGAAGCCATCGTCGATGCCACGGAAAGTTTCCTGATCGAAGCGCCGGAGCGTGAGCGCACCACACGCGAGATCGGCGAACTCATCATGAACGAGTTGCGCGCGCTCGACACCGTTGCCTACATCCGCTTCGCCAGTGTTTATCGCGACTTCAAGGATGTGCGCGAGTTCAAAGAAGAGTTGGAACAGCTTCTGCACACACGCGAACGGCCCGCAAGCGGCGCAAAAGCCTGATTCCTGCATCGATCGAGCAGCCGCTTCTCAGGTAACCCATATCTTTCCATCCTGTATTCCTCGCAGCCGCAGCCACTCAACTGCGCAAAAAGCCGTTTTCGTATCATCCATACTCCTGTACACTGGAGGGTTCACATGGAAAATCAGACCTCATCCTCCCTTTCATCCGACGTAAACCAGCCTGTTTCCGTTGGAATTCTGGGCGCAACCGGCATGGTTGGCCAGCGCTTCATCCAGCTTCTGGAGAACCACCCATGGTTCCGCATCACCTGGATTGCGGCCAGCGACCGCTCCAGCGGCAAGCCCTACGCGGAAGCCGCCAAGTGGCGGCTGGACACGCCCTGTCCACAGCGCATCGCTTCCATGGTGCTCTCCCCGGCAGAGCCGGACCACGCGCCACGCGTGATCTTTGCCGCGCTCGACACCGAGATCGCGCGCGAGATGGAACCGAAGTTTGCCGCAGCGGGCTGCGCTGTCGTCTCCAACTCCAGCGCCTTTCGCATGGCTCCCGGCGTACCGCTGGTCATTCCGGAGGTCAACGCCGACCACCTGCACCTGATCGAAGGGCAAAGCTGGCGTCACTCTTCGGGCGGCTACATCGTCACCAATCCCAACTGCTCGGCCATCGGTCTGGTGCTTGCCCTCAAGCCGATCGAAGAGCGCTTCGGTATCGAGCAGATCTTTGTTTCCACCATGCAGGCAGTCTCCGGCGCGGGCTACCCCGGCGTGGCTTCGATGGACATTCTGGGCAATGTCGTCCCCTATATCAAGAACGAAGAGCAGAAGATGGAAGAGGAGACGCTGAAGCTGCTGGGTCGGCTCAGCGGGAACTCCATCCAGCCGCTTGATGCGCGCATGAGCGCCCACTGCAATCGTGTCGCCGTCGAAGACGGACACACCGAAAGCGTCTCGATCAAGCTGCGCCGCAAGGCCACGCGTGAAGAGTTGCTGGCCGTATGGGCGGAGTTTCAGCCGCTTGCCGGTCAGCACCTGCCCATGGCACCGGCACAGCCAGTGGAGTGGCTGGAAGCCGAAGACCGTCCGCAGCCTCGGCTGGATCGCAATCGCGGCGGCGGCATGGCTGCCTCGGTCGGTCGGCTGCGCCCGTGCGGACTGCTCGACTGGAAGTTCACGGTGCTCTCGCACAATACGATTCGCGGCGCGGCCGGTGCGGCTATCCTGAACGGTGAGTTGCTGCACCGGCTGGGCAAGCTGGAGACGGAACCCGCCGCAGTCGCTGCTCGTTAGTTGCCCGTTCCTCGGCGACCGCGATGGCTGCGGTCGATTACCCGGCGTAAAGTCCGGCTTCCAACAGGATGATGCCCGTATGAGTCTTGTCGTCATGAAATTCGGTGGCACCTCGGTCGAGGATGCGACCGCGATCACACGCACAGCCGGGATTGTGGCCGGTCGCGTGGCTGCGGGCAAGCGTCCCGTCGTTGTGGTGAGCGCGATGTCCAAGGTCACGGACCAGTTGCTGGCGGCAGCCGCGGCGGCCAGCCGTGGAGACCGCGTGGGAGCGCTGGCTATCAGCTCGCGGCTGCGCAGCCGCCATCGTGACACGGCTGCGGCACTGATCGAAGATGCGAAGACGCTGGCGGAGCTGCAAAACTGGATCGAGAAGGAATTTGATGCCCTCGATGAGGTGCTGCGCGGCCTGGCCGCGATTCTGGAGCTGACGCCACGCATCTCCGACCTGATCGTCAGCTACGGCGAACGGCTCTCCAGCGCGATGATTGCGCGCGCCTTTGCCGAACGCGGCCTGAACGGAGCACACATCGATGCCCGTGAGGTAATCGTGACGGACTCGCAATACCAGAAGGCGATTCCGCAGGATGGTCCAATCGAGGCTCGCTGCGCGGAAAGGATTCAGCCGCTGGTGGACGCGGGCAAGGTGCCCGTGCTGGGCGGCTTCATCGGCAGCAACGAAGCCGGCATTACCACAACGCTGGGCCGAGGCGGCTCCGACTTCACCGGGGCGCTGATCGGCGGCGCGATGAACGCTGAGGCCATCGAAATCTGGACCGACGTCAACGGCATCATGACCACAGACCCGCGCATCTGCCCGGATGCGCTGCGCGTGAAGGTCATCAGCTTTGAGGAGGCCGCAGAGCTGGCCTACTTCGGAGCCAAGGTGCTGCATCCGGCCACCATTCTGCCGGCGGTGCGCAAGAATATTCCGGTGCTTGTGCTGAACTCCCGCAATGCGGAGAACGAAGGGACTCGCATCATCGCCATTGCGCCGCATTGCACCAGTCCGTTCAAGTGCATCGCGGTCAAAAAGAAGCTGACGATCATCGACGTGGTCGCCAGCCGCATGCTGATGACGCACGGCTATCTCAAGTCGATTTTTGACATCTTTGACAAGCATCAGTGCCCCGTGGACATGGTCTCGACCAGCGAAGTCAGCGTCTCGCTGACCGTGGACGCAACCGACAAGCTGCCAGCGATCGCCGATGACCTGAGCCGCATTGCCGACGTCAAATACGAGGGGCAGAAGGCTCTGATATGCATGGTGGGCGAAGACATTCGTGGGCAAAACGGCATTGCGGCGCAGGTTTTTGCGGCAATGCGCCACGTCAATGTCCGGATGATCTCGCAGGGAGCCAGCGAGATCAACATGAGCTTTATGATCGAAGAGGCCGACGTGGAAGAAGCCGTGCGCTCGTTGCACTCTTGCTTTTTCCGCGAACCGGACCCTGCGATCTTTGACGTGGAAGCGCGACCGGCAACCGTTGCGTAATGATCGGCGACTCGCTCTGTGGAGCGCTGCATCGAGCGCAATCCGCCGACGAGCCGCAACTTCCCTGGAGGTTCTGCATGTTGATGCTGGTGCTGGGCAAAGGAAAGACAGGCAGTCTGGTGGCGCAGGTGGCACGCGAACGCGGCCACTCGGTGCGCGTGCTGGACTGGAAGGAAAACTCCGGCGCTGGAGCGTTGACCGCCCCTACGCTGGCCCTTGTCGATGTTGTGCTGGACTTTACCAACGCCGAGTCTGCGATGGAGAACATGCGCTCCTGCCTGGCGCTGGGCGCGCGCGTTGTGGTGGGCACCACCGGCTGGTATGACAGGCTGCCGGAGATGAAGGCGCTGGCCATTCGCAAAGGCGGCGCGCTGCTCTATGGCAGCAACTTCTCGGTCGGTGTGCAGAAATTCTTTCAGCTTGTCGCGCAGGTGGCAATGTTGCGAGAGTACAGCTTTTCCATCTCGGAGACGCATCACGCGACCAAGCTCGACGCACCTTCAGGAACAGCTTTGACGCTGCGCGAGATTCTGCTGGCCCGCCATCCCGGAGCGGAGATTCCCATTGAGTCGCATCGCGAGGGCGACCACAGCGGGCTGCATGTGGTGGTGGCGCGCAGTGACTCTGACCGTATCGAGCTGCGCCATGAGGCCAACGACCGGCGCGGATTTGCGCTGGGCGCGGTGCTGGCCGCCGAGTGGCTGGCCGGAAAGTCCGGAGCCTGGGAGTTTCGCGAGGTGGTGGATCAGGTGCTCGCTGGCCACATCTGAGCCATCCGCCTCCCGAACTTTGACAATATCCACTTTTCTTTGCTAGCCGGACATATCCCTGACGCAATTTCGCATCTATCCTTGCATCGCTGGCGTTCCAACGGCGGGCGAAGCGCTGTGCTTCACGCCCGCAAGCGACACACACCCATCGGTGTCACGCAAACTCGCCACGCTCAAGGAGATTTATGCGTACTGCAATCCGAATTCTCGCCTGCGGCCTGCTGCCGTTCACCCCGTTGGCTCTGGCTCAAACCATGCACTCGCCCACGCTTCCACAAGCAACCACCACGCCCGCTGCACAGTCTGCACACGTGATGCATCTGGACGTGGATGTGGACGACAAGGCAGGCACACCCATCACCGGCCTTACGCAATCAGATTTCACCGTGCTGGACAACAACGCCACACCTGCCGGGCTTCAGTTCAAAGTGGTTGGACCGGGACAGGGACAGATGGAAGTCATCCTGGTGATGGATGCGGTCAACTCCAGCTTCCAGACTGTCTCCTATGAGCAGCAGCAACTGGAGAAATATCTGAAAAATCTGAATACCAAACTGCCCAACCCAACCTCTCTGGCTTATATCACCGACAAGGGCGCGGAGATTCAGAAGGGCTTTACGCAGGATCCGCAACTGCTCAACCAGGGACTGCTAAAGATCTCGACCGGGTTGCGCTTCATCACGCGCAACACTGGCTACTGGGGCAACGATGAGCGCTACTCCACTTCATTCAAGGCGCTGGACCAGCTCATCACCTATTGCACGCAACTGCCGGGCCGCAAGGTGCTGATCTGGGTTTCTCCGGGGTGGCCGCTGATGTCCGGTGTGCGCACGGAACTGGATGGCACACAGGAAAAAGAGGTCTTCAAGCAGATTGTGGCTGAGTCCACCTACATGCGCTATGCGCGCGTGACCATCGACGACGTGAATCCCCGCGGGCTGAACTCATCCCTGCTGCGCGACTACTACTACCAGGAGTTCACCAAGGGCGTGAGCAAGCTCAGCGATGTCTACCTCGGCGATCTGGGACTGCAGGTGCTGGCCGAGCAAAGCGGCGGAAAGGTGATCGAGGCGGACAATGACATCTCGCGCTCGGTGGGCAAGCTGATGAACACCACAGCCTCTTGGTATGAGTTCAATTTTCCCATGCCGCCGTCAGAGCAACCCGACACGTTTCACAGCACAGTGGTCAAGGTGAACAAGCCAGGCGCGAAAGCCTATACGCGCGTGGGTTACTACAATCAGCCTGCGAAATAGAAAAAATCTCGACCTGAAAGAACGGCGCACGCACCAGCAAATATCGGCATGGAGCGTGCGCCGTTGTACACTGCATTGTGATGGAAACCACAGGTTGCGGCACGGCGATTGTGACGCCGTTCAAGGCAGATGGACGCGTCGACCAGAACGCTCTTTACGCGCTGGTCAACGGTCAGATTGACTCCGGCATCGACTTTCTGATGGTCTGCGGCTCGACCGGCGAAGCAGCCACGCTCGACGAAGAAGAGTGGCTGGACGTGATTCGCACCACGGTTGAAGTGGCAGCCGGACGCGTTCCCGTGTGGGCCGGATGCACGCACAATGCAACGCGGACCCTGCTGCGACGCGCCGAGAAGCTGGCGCGGATACGCGGGCTGGACGCAATTCTCTCTGCGACTCCCTACTACAATCGCCCCACGCAGGAGGGTCTGTTCCGCCACTTTGAAGCCTTGGCGAAGCAGGTGCAGCCGATGCCGATCGTGCTCTATAACGTGCCGGGGCGGACGGCGGTGAATCTGGAGCCGGAGACGGTGCTGCGACTGGCAGAAGCAGCCGCGAACATCGAAGCGATCAAGGAAGCCAGCGGTCGCCTGACGCAGATCTCCACGCTTGTACACTGCCTGCCGCAGAACTTTCGCGTCTTTGTAGGCGACGACAACCTGGCGCTGGCGGCGATTGGGGCTGGCGCGCATGGCCTGGCGAGCGTGGCCTCCAACCTGATTCCGGCGGAGATGGTGCGGATGGTGCGCGCGGCGTTGCGTGGCGACTGGCACACGGCGCGGGAGATCGACCGGAAGTATTCCCGGCTCTTTGAAGCAAATTTCTGGGAGTCCAATCCTGGCCCCGTGAAGACGATTCTGAGCCTGATGGGCCGCTGCGGACCGACGGTGCGACTGCCGCTGGTGGAACCGAGCCGCGGGACGCGGGTGAAGCTGGAACGGCTGGCCGGTGAACTGGGCCTGCTGCGCGATGCGCCGCTGCCGGACGGCGATATGAGGATGTTTTAGAACGCGTCCTCTGGCGATTCTGGTCGTGAATGAATTTTCATACATCCCTTTGCCGGTTTTGTGCGTCCATATAGACAGGGCACCTTCGGTTCGGCACAGACAAAGCCCGAAGCTGCTGGGCGGATTTCCGCAGAAATCCCGCTATCCCGGCTCACGAATCGTTCTGCGCCGCCGATCAACAGATGAGAGGCAAACATGCAGGCAGAGATTCTTCGCAAATCGAATGGTCACTTTACGCTGCTCTTTTCGCTTGCTGCAGGCGATGCCGCCTCTTTGCCCGACAATTGGACGCACATTGAGCTGGAGTTGGGCAATCTGCGGATCCTCTGTCCTCTGCCAGAGCATCCGCGGCCAGAGATGTTTGAACTGCGCGATCCGCGCCTGAGCAGCTGGCTGCGTGCTCACATCCACAGCGGAAAGTTGAAGTCAACCGACGGACTGAATCTGGTGGATGTCTTTGAAGGCGTCTATCGGGTTGAACGATGCCAAGCAACTTCAGCCCCTATCCAAAAGATCGAGGAGAAGCAGACGCAGGCGATTCCTGTTGCCGTGGCTCCTCCGAAGATAGCTGCTGCGCGGACCTCGCTGACGACGCTTCCACGAAGCGTGCGGCGCGTGTCGCGGCAAGCTTCCATTGCCGCCTGCGCCAGCTAGGGCGTGTTCACACTATTGGCTGAATTTCTGTTAGACTGTTTTTATCGATGGAACTGACAGAAGCGCAGTATGAACGGATCAAGGATGCGCTGCCGGTGCAGCGCGGGAACGTACGGTTGAGCA
>JAJZEA010000107.1 GCA_021851335.1 Acidobacteriota bacterium
TCGTCCCGCTGCTCGATGCGGCGCTGGCGTTTTCGCTGCCGGGGGAGTGGTCGGCGCTGGACCCGACGACGGTCGATTATGACCCGAATACGGGGATTCTGACGCTGCCGTGGAACCTGATGGGGTTGCCGTACAACGAGGTCGAGGTGACGTATACGGCGGGGCTGGCGACGATTGGCGACGACATCAAGACGGCGTGCGCGCAGATTGTGAAGAATGCGCAGGCGCAGCCTTCGCTGAATGTGCAGCGGTCGAGGGTGGACACGATGTGGTTGCAGTACTTTGGCACGACACTGATTGACCAGACGGTGCAGGCGCTGCTGAGGCCCTACATCGCGAACAGGCTGGGGTGACGACAATGAGCGATACGGCTTCTCGAAGCGGTACGGCGGCGCCGCAGATGCTGGCGGACGCGATCTTACGGACGGTGGCGGGGACGACGGCGTATTTGCAGGTGACGGGCGCGAATCCCGATACCGAACAAAGCGAAGTGGGACTGGTGGCGAACAACTTTCAACAGGTGGCGATTTCGCCTGTTCTGATGAGAAAGCTGCCGCCGACGTGGCGCGAGGGCGATATGCCGAGGTGGGAGATGCTGATGTCGGCGACCAGCGTCGAGGCGCAGGTGGCGTCGATGAATCTTGCTTCGGCGCAAAGCCTGTTCTCGATGACGATGTCGGTGACGATGGCTGGGCAAAGCTACCTGATTGAGTCGGTGGCCTCGAATGAGGCGATGGGCACGGTGTATGTGTATCGGCTGCTGGTGCGCGAAGCGGGGACTGAAGCGCTCTGACCATTGCATGGCATTGCATGGAGCGGATGCGCCACTGCGTGGAGCGGATGCGCGTTCGCGCGGTGGCCGCTCCCTTGGGTCGCGGGCTTGCTGGGGTGGACGGTGATGCGAAAAGCAGAAGCAGATTCCCTGCGGGAATGACAACAAGAAAAGCAAGGGCAAGGGCAAAGGTAAAGGCAAAGGCAGAAGCAAAGGCAGAAGCAAAGGCAGAAGCAAGGGCAGAAGCAAGGGCAAGAGCAAAAGCGAAGGACACTAGCGAAGGCAAGGGGTTGGGGGCGACGAGATGCAGAATGCGAAGGATTCGTTTTATATGGCGCTGCGGACGCGGCTGCAGGGGATCAATCCGCAGCGGACGATTCTGCTGCGTTCGGCGGTGCGGCCTGGGATTTTGGTGGAAGAAGCGGAAGCGCCGTTTGCGCAGGCGGCTGGTGGGACGGCGTTTCCGCTGATTCCGACGGATGTGTTTGTGTTGCGATGGCTGGGGCTGGCGGTGGATATGGATCAGGCGCTGCCGCTGGTGGCGGCCGAGTGTGAGGTGATCTATTCGACGCTGGGAACGCAGGCCTTTGGCGGGTTGGATCGCGGGCGGTCGATGACGGAGATGGACCTGGAGTTGATGGAGATGATGACGCCGTTTCAGACGCCGAAGCTGAACTATGCGGTCTCGCCGCCGGTGCAGATGCTGACGCAGGTCTTCTGGGATGAGCCGGTGTACACGCCGATGGTGGTGCAGCGGGACAGGCTGACGCGGTCGGCGCGGGTGATGGTGTACAGCTACCAGGAAGCGGGTGAGTGAGATGGGAACAGCGAGTACATACTGGGCGGCAGCGCCGGTGGTGCGGAGGGTACGTGCGTATTTTGCGCCAGTGAATCGAACGGCAGGGACACCGATGCTGTTCGACGCGTCGGAGGAGGGGGAGTTCAATCTGGACTCCCCGCCGGCGCCGTGGATTTCACTGGGGTGGGTGCGGGATTTTGTGAGGAAGCCGATGGGCAAGCTGGTGCCGGTGGTGACGGGGATGCCGCCGACGGTGCTGGAGCAGAGCTGGGAGCTGCTGGATACGCAGGTTTCGTTTCACTTTCTGAGCTGGACGAAGCTGACGATGGCGCTGGCGGCAGGCAGCCAGCATATGAACCTGCTGGCTCCGATGTCGAATGCGGCGGCTTCGCCGGATGGCGGAACGGCGATTCCCGCTGTGACGGTGCAGACGGGCGGGACGGCGACGTTTCTGCCAATGGCGCAGGCGGATGCGGCGAGCTTTGCTGCCGGGCAGATGGTGGCGGTGGATGTGGATTACACGGGGCAGACGGGGTTTGTGGGCACGGGCGTGAGCGGCTCGTATGTGAAGACGGCGCTGACGGATGTGAATTACATTCGCCGCGTGACCTACAACGTGGCTCGCGTGGCCGCAGTGACGACAGCGGGGCTGACGCTGGCCGAACCGCTGATTGCGGGCGCTCCCGGAGCGGGGATGAAGGCGCAGGCGATGGTGGGATTTGTGGATCGCGAGGGCGGAAGTTTCTTTCCGGAGTGGTCGGCGTTGTTTGTGCTGGAGGGCAGCCAGGGCGAACGGATCTTCTATCACTATCCGCGGTTGCAGCCGGTGGTGGGATCGGTGGAGAAACCGCTGGTGCCGTCGAAGCCGACTCCGCTGGAGGTGGAGGAACGGCTGAAGCCGCTGGTGGTGACGCCGAAGTACCAGGGAAGCCTGGAACAGATGCCGCTGACGGCGCTGTGCCGGGC
>JAJZEA010000054.1 GCA_021851335.1 Acidobacteriota bacterium
CCGCTGCGGCCTACGTCAAAGAGCATGTGAAAAAGCCCGTCGTCGGCTTCATCGCCGGCCAGACGGCGCCGCCGGGCCGCCGCATGGGTCATGCCGGAGCCATCATCTCCGGCGGACAGGGCACGGCCGCCGAGAAGATGAAAGCCATGCGCGAAGCCGGCATTCACGTCGTCGTCTCCCCTGCCGACATCGGCGCCAAGCTCGCCGAAGTCATCGGCAAAGCCTAGCCGCGGTCACGCTCCAAAGCAGAAGGCCCGCCATTGCGGCGGGCCTTCTGCTTTTTGCGCGCGCCTGCATGCTCACCAGATGCGACAGGGCTGCGCAATCACCATTGCATCGCCCTGTTTACAGGAAAAGCTTTTGGCAAACTCCGGCATATCCTGCAGGATCGTGTTTGTCCTGTACTTGTCCGGCGCATGAGGATCGGTCTGTGCCTGCGTGCGCAGCGCCTCCGGTCGTGTCTGCGAGCACCACTGCTGCGCATAGGCGATCCAGAATCGCTGCTCGGGCGTGTAGCCATCTCGCTTCGCCGTCAGGTCAACGTGCTTTTCATCGACCTTTAGCAGCCACGCCATCAGCGCCAGCCGCAGCCCGCCCAGGTCCGCCAGATTCTCTCCCAGCGTCAGCTTGCCGTTCAGATGCACACCGGGCACCACCTCAATCGCGTCATACTGCTTCACCATGCACTCGGCTCGCGCGTTGAAGTTCGCCTCGTCGCTCTTCGTCCACCAGTCCTTCAGATTTCCGGTCGCGTCAAACTGCCGACCCTCGTCGTCAAAGCCGTGCGTCAGCTCGTGCCCGATCGTCGATCCCATATCTCCGTAGTTTGCCGCGTCGCCTTCCTTGCCGCTGAAAAACGGCGGCTGCAAATATCCAGCCGGAAAGTTCACATTGTTTTCCTGCGGGTCGTAGTAGGCATTCACCGTCGGCGGCGTCATCTCCCACTCCTTCCGATCTACCGGCTTGCCAATCTTCGCCAGGTCGCGCGCCGTTCGGTACTCGCTCACACGCATCTGGTTGCCCGCCGCGTCGCCCTTCACAATCGTCAGCGTCTTGTAGCTCTTCCACTTGTCCGGATATCCGATCTTGTTCATCACCCCGTGCAGCTTGATGATCGCCTGCGCCTTGGTCGCGGCGCTCATCCAGTCCACGCTTTCGATATCCTGTCCCATCGCCTGCTCGATCGCCTCGGTCAGCTCCAGCGTTCGCTGCTTGTCGGCGGGCGGAAAATACCGCGCCACATACACCTGCCCCAGCGCGTCGCCCATCTCATGATCCACGCGGCTCACGCAGGTCTTCCAGCGCTCTTGCTGCTTCTCCGCGCCGCCCAGCACATGCGCATAGAAGTGCCAGTTCTCCTGCTCAAAACTCTCCGGCAGGCTCGTCCCCGCAAAGGTGTGCAACAGATGCCAGCGAAGATAGGCGCGCAATGAATCCAGCGGCGCCGTTGCCAGCATTTCATTCAGCGCAGAATAAAACTTCGGCTGCGTCAAATTGATTTTTCCGCTTGTCGGCCCGCCATAGGCTTTCAGATATGTGTCCAACGAAAAACCAGACATCTGCGCGCTGAGCTTCGCCACGTCACTCGGATGGTTCCCCGACTGCGGATCGCGCTCCTCGGTCGCCGTCAATGAAGCATCCGCCAGCTTTGTCTCGAGTGCCATCACCTTTGCCGCATCTTCATTGGCCTGCGCGGCAGGCTCGCCGACCAGCGTTAGCATCCTGGCAATGTGTGCCACATACTGCTTGCGAATCTCCGTCGATTTTGCATCCATGCGCGTATAGAATCCACGCTCTGGCAATCCCTTGCCACCGGCATCATAGAACGCAATCTCGCGGCTGGAATCTGCATAATCCGGACTCGATCCCATATCGAAAAAGACGCGCACACCCATCCGCTGCAACTCACCCACCAGAGCCGGAAGCTCCGTTCGCGAATGAAGCGCGTCAATCTTCCGTAGCATAGGCTCCAGCGGCTTTGTGCCCTTCGCATCAATTGCCTTCACGTCCATGCAACTGGCATATTCGTCGCCAATCTTCTGCTCATTCGGAGTGCGCTGGCCGGCCGTCTCCGCCTGCTCCAGAATTCCGCGCAAATGCTCCAGATTCAGATCATAGAGTTCACTAAACCGCCCATAATACGATCGGTCAGCGGGCAACGGATGCTTCTTCAGCCAGTTGCCGCACGAGTACTGGAAAAAATCCTGGCAGGGATTGGCGTTCGTGTCGATCAACGTTGAATCGAAGACACGCAGAGGCGAGCTTCCACCGCTCGAATGCGCGTCGGAACTCGCAGTTTGCGCCATGCCTGCGGCGGTGAAAACGAAGGCAAATCCAGCAAGGAACAAAGGGGCAGAAATCAGCTTCCCGAACATGCCTCTCACTCTACCAGAAGGCTCCACTGCGAGGCCCGAAAAATCGCATCGATCACTCCTGCGCGCTGACCTGATTGTTGCTGCGATTGTCATCCGGCAACACATGATCCGGATCGACCACCACGGATGCAATCGGCTTCTCACCAGACCACGTGTAGGTTCCGCTCTTCAGCCACGTCTCCACCGGCAGCACCACGCGCGTCTTTGTCCCGTCGCGGAAGCTCACCTCGACTGGTGTCGGCAAAACGAGCTGGCCGAGATTGCGCAGCATCACCGCGTCGCCGTCAATCTTCTCCACGGCCACGTCATACTTCCAGTTATTCATATACCAGCCGCGCCAGAACCAGTTCAGTTCCTCGCCGCCTTCGCTTTGCATTTCGCGGAAGAAATCGGAAGGCGAAGGATGCTTGAATGCCCAGTCGCGAATGTACTTGCGAAACGCCCAGTCGAAACGCTGCTGCCCCAGAATCTGATCCCGCAGCAGAACCATCCCATATGCCCCCTTGAAGTAACTGATCGGATGCCCAAGCTGCCACGGATACGCGTCAGCAGGCATCATCAGCGTCGGAGCCGATGGGTCGTCCAGCACCTTCAGAATCGTATCCGCAGGCTCGCCGCCGGCTGAATACTCCGAGTCGCGCTTTGGGCCGAATTTGCCGCCGTCAAACTCAGCCGACTCCTCGATATCAATAAACGTGTTGAAGCCTTCGTCCATGAACGCGTGCCGGCGTTCGTTCGATCCGACGATCATCGGAAACCAGTCATGGCCAATCTCATGCGCAGTCACCCAGAAGAGGAACTTCCCCTTGTCCGGCACGCCGTCGAAGACGATGCCGGGATACTCCATGCCGGTCGAAAATCCCGCCACGTTGATCGCTGCCGGCCACGGATACGGATACCACTTCCGCGAAAACCGCTCCACCGTATCCTTCACGTACTCGGTCGAGCGATCCCACGCGTCGGCACCGACGCTCTCCGGCGGATAGACGCTCATCGCCAGCGCCGTCTTGCCATGCGGCAGGTTGATTCGCGCCGCGTCCCACACAAAAACCGGCGAAGCACTCCAGGCTACATCGCGCGTCTGGTCCATGTGGAAGTGCCATGTCAGCGTTCCCTGCTGTTTCGGCCGACTTGCCGGATCGTTTACCTCCGACGGCTTGCGAATGTAGATCGTCTTGTCGCTGCCTCGCGCCTCGGCCAGCCGTTCCATCTCCGTCTTCGTCAGTACCTCCGCGGGATTCATCAGTTGACCCGAACCGGCGACGATCATATTCCACGGTGCCGTCACCCAATAGTCGAAGTCGCCATACTCCAGATAAAATTCGCTGCCCAGATACGGCAGCGTATCCCACCCACGCAGATCGTCATACACAGCCATCCGCGGATACCACTGCGCCATGTCATAGATATCGCCCTGTGCCGATTTGCCCCAGGACGTGCGACCGCCCCAGATACCCGGAATCGAGTAGTGATACGTGATGTGAATGCGCAGTTGCGCGCCATGCCCTCGCAGCGGCTCCGGCAGCCGAATCTGCATCCGCGTATCGCTCACCAGATAATCGGCCTTCACCAGCGTCTTACCCTGTTCGATCTGCACCGAATCGAAGACGAAACCATCGCTCCACGTCTTCTCCGGCGCCGCCTGCTCGCCTTGCTGCGTCACGCCCCGCCTGCGTCGGCCCATCATCCCGCTCAGCACAATGTGCGCGCGTGAATCCTGACGATAGATATTCTGCTCCATCCGCAGCCACACGCTCGGCAGCAGGTCCGGGCTGTTGTTCGTATATGTGATCGTCTCCGTCGTCCGCAACTCCTTCGCAGCCGTGTCCAGCGTGGCATGGAGCTGATAATCGGCGCGGTTCTGCCAGTAGTTCGGCCCTGGCGCTCCATTGCTCGAACGGTAGATATTCACCGGATCGGGCAGCGTCAGCGGAGAAAAGGTCACACGCGGATCAAAGGCCGCACTCCCAGCCGCGCCCTCCGTCGATGTCTGCGCCTGCGAAACCACTGCCCCACAGATCGCCGCCAGCGCCAACAGACAGGCAACACAATGCGTCGAATCACGCAAGACAGCGCGTGTCCATGAAAAGAATGCAGAAGAACGAGAGAAAGATGCAGTCAGCAAGCAGGCCCCCAGTCAAGATGAAATCTGAAAGGTCGAGATGAACGAGATTCAAACGAAGAGTTCAAAACAAAAGAGATCAGCGATGCGCAGTCCAGCGCAATACCTATCGGAACGTTGGACTCGATGCTAGCATGATCCGTCAATGGAGATGGGAAAATCTGCCAGAGAGACCTTTGGATAGACGCTGAAGAGTATGAGCTTTCCGTTCCTTCATGCCAATTTTTCCAGCGCAACGGCTAGCTTCGCAATGGACCAAAGCTTGCTTCCCGATCAATCGACCCGCAGGTAATCGTCGTTGCCATCGGCCAGCTTGCGCGGCTTCTCTGACGGGCGCGGACGTTGGGTTGCGATGTGACCTGCCTGCGTAGAACATATCCCCTCGCTCAGGCGCTGCAATAGCAAAGGGCACGACTGGCCATGCTTCGGAATAGAAGACGGTTAGCTAATCAGATATATTGTGGGAAGCCGACGTCCCAATGATCGGGAGTACCTCACCCAATTGGCGCTGAATCGTGCATAAATACAGACTATATACTTGGTATCAAAATAATTTGTGAATCTTGGAAAAGTTCTGGGAGTGCGAGGAAGTGTGGAATTGGCTGCCCCCCAGGGATTCGAACCCCGATAGACTGCTCCAGAGGCAGTTGTCCTACCATTGAACGAGGGGGCAATATTCCGATGACTTCCTCATCATAATGGGAACCCCGACGCGCGGTCAACGCGGCACAGGCGACGAACCGCCTGACTCATTCCCTGCTTCAATTTCGTCTCCCATTCGAGCTTTGATCGTGCGGCGGAATATCCCGCATGAAACTTTATTCCGGATTTTACGCAAAACTTATTCCAACCATGCGAATTTGGAGTCTGACAAGCGAACTGGGTAGAATTGGACGCAGCTATGGAATTGATGCTCAATCTGGTGTGGATGGCGACGGCGCTGGCGATGCTTGCGGTGTGGCTGCGGCTGCCCAGAAGTGAGCACACACCACGCGTTCATCAAGCGCTGTGTCTGGTGATTGCAATCATGCTGCTGCTGCCGGCGATCTCGCTGAGCGATGATCTGGTGGCGGCGCAGGCCGCGCGCGAGGCGGATTGCTGCCTGCGAAGCGCACAGGATGGGCATGTGCACCATCCGCATCTCTGCACCTCATCCTGCGCTGAGGCGAATCCTGAGGCGTGGGATTTTCAATTGCCTCAAAGCAGCGATCTGCTGCCGATCTCTGCCGATCTGTCTCTGCATCGCGCTGGAGTTCGCCGTATTCCGTTCAGCCGCCCGCCGCCGTCGTTGGCATAGAACCATCCCGCAATCGAACTCAGCATTCACAGAACATCGCTACCCTGTCGCATGCAAACGCGACAATGAGGGCATTTATGAAACGATCTCTGCAATCGTGGACCGGTTGCTGCATTCTGTCCGTTGCCACGCTGGCGACGTGCGGGAACGCGCAGACCAGACCAGCCGGTCCGACAACGGCCACCGGCCCGCAACAGACCATGACCTGGGAGCAGGTCAAGGGCCGGTTTGAGGCAGCGAATCCCGCGCTGAAGGCCGACGCGCTGAACGTGGATGAGATGAAAGCGGAAGAGATAACGGCGTATCTGCGGCCGAATCCTACCGCGTCGTTCACTGAAGACCAGACGTATCCCTTCGGACCGCACATCGACCCAAACACGAATACGACAAATTATCGCCCACTGACGGATGCGCTGACGACGGGATCGATCAGCTATCTGCATGAGAGGGAGCACAAGCGCGAATTGCGGCTGGAGAGCGCAAAGGAAGGGACGCGCATCGCCGGATCGCTGCATGAAGACCTGCAACGCAACATGATGTATAACCTGCGCGTGGCGTTTGTGCAGACGCTGGAGGCCAAGGCCGTGCTGGAGCTGGCAAAGGCCGATCTGACCTACTACGACAACATCATTGCGATCAGCAAAGAGCGATTTCGGGCCGGCGACCTGGCGCAGATCGATCTGGACCGCATCGAATTGTTGCGCGTGCAATATGAGACGGAGATCGAGGCAGCGACGGTGAATCTTCGCTCGCAGAAGATTGCTCTGCTCCAGCTTCTGGACGATCGCACTCCCGTGGATCGCTTCGACGTGACGGGAGCGTTCGATTTCTCAGCGGAGTTGCAAACGCTGGACAGCTTTGAGCAATCCGCTTTGCAGGCGCGCCCCGATCTGCAGGCGGCGCTGCAGGCAGTGGAGCAGGCAAAGACAAATGAAAAGCTGGCTAAGGCGAATGGCTCAGCGGACCCGACGTTTGCCGTGGACTCCGGCGCAAATCCTCCGCTACCCACCTACTATGGCGTGAACATCACGGTACCGATCCGGATTTTCGATCGCAACCAGGGTGAGAAAAAACGTACGCAGATTGACATCGAGCGCAATCAGCAGTTGACGGAGGCTGCGCGCGCGCAGGTCTTCAGCGATGTGGACAGCGCCTATGAGCAAGTGCGCAGTTCGGTGGCGCTGCTGAAGCCGTATCGCGACCAGTATCGCGAGCAGGCGACGCGGGTGCGCGACACAGTGACGTATGCGTATCAGCATGGCGGCGCTTCGCTGATGGATTTTCTGAATGCGCAGAGCGACTACCGAACGGTGCAACTGGCGTATCTGCAACTGGTGGGAACGTATATGACAGCCGCGGCGCAGTTGAATCTGGCCGTTGGATACGAGGTGATTCAGTGAAGAGACCTGTGACTTTCATGAGTGAACGTGCGATTGCCCTGGCAACAATGCTTCCGGGCATGATCTGGATGAATGCATGCAAGAAGCCGTTCAATCCGGCATCCGGCATGGTGCAACAGGCAAAGGTCGTCGAGGTGAGCAACGGCGAAGTCGTTTCTGTTCCACATCCGGAGGGTTTCAAGCTGACGACGGCGGAAAATTATCAGGCTTATGACACGCTGAATGTGACGGGCAGCGTGAATCCTGACGTGTCCCGCGAGGTGCCGGTGATTTCATTGGCCAGCGGCAAGGTGGTAGACATTCGCGCGCGGCTGGATGACAACGTAAAAAAGGGCCAACTTCTGCTGCGTGTCCAAAGCCCGGATATCACGAATGCATTCGACACGTATCTGAAGGCAAAGAACGACGAACTGCTTGCCAGGAAGGCGGACGTGCGCGCAAAGGATTTGTTTGCGCATGGTGCGATTTCGCAGAGCATGGTGGAGCAGGCTGACGACACGGAACAGGATGCAGTTGCCGACCTGAAGGCCGCCGAGCAGCAGCTTCAGGTGCTGGGAGCCAACAAGGAGCATCCCACGACGATCGAGGATGTGTACGCGCCGATTTCCGGCGTGATCATTGCGCAGAATGTGACGAACGCGGCAGCAGCCGGCGTGAATTTTTCCGGCTCATCGACGGCGTTTACGATTGCCGATCTTTCGACAGTGTGGGTGATCTGCGACGTCTACGAAAACGATCTGCGCAGGATTCATCTTGGACAAAAGGTGATCATTCATCCGAACGCCTTTGCGGATCAGGCGCTGCATGGCGCGATCAGCGATATTGGTCCGATTCTCGATCCAAATATCCGCACGGCGAAAGTGCGCATCGAGGTGGAGAATCCCGCGCGGCTGCTGAAGCTGGGCATGTTTGTGACGGGCACGATCGACTCACTGACCAAGCAAACGCACGCAGTGGTTCCTGCCGCTGCCGTTCTGCATCTTCACGACGAAGACTGGGTGTATGTGCCGACGGGTGACGGCCACTTCCGCAGAGTACAGGTGACTCCTGGTGACATGATCGGCGGCGGGAGGCAGGAAATTCTTGCGGGCATCGATCCAGGGCAGCAGTTGGTGGGCGACGTTCTGCAACTGGAAGCCGCGCTGGAGGTCCAATGATCCGGAAAATTGTGGACTTCGCGTTGCAAAACCGCTTTCTTGTGCTGGCGGGAGCATTTCTGCTGCTGGCCTGGGGAATTGTATCGTTTCATCGGCTTCCGGTTGAGGCGTATCCGGATGTGGCCAACAACTATGTGGACGTGATTGCGCAGTGGCCGGGCATTTCAGCGGAACAGATTGAGCAACAGGTGACGATCCCGCTGGAGGTCGCGATGAACGGGATCCCGGGCGTTGCCCATGTGCGCTCGTGGTCGATCTTTGGCCTGTCCACGGTGGAGTTGGTTTTTGGCGAAGATACAACCAACTTTGAAAATCGGGAACGCGTGCTGGAGCACTTGTCGCAGGTGACGCTGCCGCCGGGTGTGTCGCCGCAGATGGGAACCGACTGGAGTCCGGTGGGACAGATTTACTTCTACACACTGGACAGCACCAACCCCGCATACGACGCGATGAATTTGAAATCGCTGGAAACGTGGGTGGTGGAAAAGAATCTGAAGTCGGTGCCTGGAGTGCCGGATACAAATCCATTTGGCGGGCCGACGCGGGAGTATCAGGTGCGGCTCGATCCAAACAAGCTGATCTCCTATGGCCTGAGCCTGAGCCAGGTGGAGCAGCAACTGAGCAACAACAACGCAAACGGCGGAGGCAGCTTCATTCAGGCCGGCAAGCAGCAGATCAATATTCGCGAAGTGGGGCTGGTGCGCACCATTACGGATATTGAAAACACCGTGATCTACACCAAGACCGGAACGCCGCTGCGCGTGAAAGATATTGCGACGGTTGAGCAGGGACCGATGATCCGGCTGGGGCAGTTTGGCAAGACCTATCACCGGGAAGACGGCAAGCTGGTGGATAATCCGGATGCGGTCTCGGGAATCGCCCTGCTGCTGAAAGGCGCGAACGCACAGCCGGTTCTGGAAGGCATCCACCAGAAAGTGGAGGAGCTGAACACCAAGATTCTGCCGAGGGGTGTGAAGATCGTTCCCTTCGTGGACCGAAGCGACCTGCTGCACTTCACGACGCATACAGTGATGCACAACCTGACCGAGGGCATCATCCTCGTGGTGCTGATCCTGTTTTTGTTTCTGGGGAACGTGAGAGGCGCATTCATCGTCGCGCTGACCATTCCATTTTCCCTGCTCTTTGCGTCGATCTGTCTTGACCTGAAACATATTCCGGCCAATCTTCTGTCTCTTGGGGCACTCGACTTCGGCATGGTGGTGGATGGAGCCGTGGTGATGGTGGAAAATATCATCCGTCACCTGAACCACAACAAGGATGGTGCACGCACGCCGCTGGAGTGCGTGCGCGACGCGGCGATCGAGGTGCAGCGTCCTGTCTTTTACGCAATCCTGATCATCATCTCGGCGTATCTGCCCATCTTTACCCTGCAAGCGGTGGAAGGACGGCTCTTCCGTCCGATGGCCTGGACGGTTTCATTTGCGCTGCTTGGAGCGCTGATTTATTCGATCATCGTTGCACCCGTACTGTCCGGCCTGCTGTTCCGCAAGGGCGCGACAGAGTGGGAAAATCCGATTGTCACCTATCTGACCGAACACTACCGCAAAGCGGTTCTGTGGACGATTCATCATCGCTACATTACGCTGAGCGTGGGCGTGGCGAGTCTGTTGCTTGCCCTTTATCTTGCTGTCGGCGGCGTGATCGGGTCGGAGTTTCTGCCTCATCTGGATGAAGGCGCACTATGGGTGCGCGGAACGCTGGCGCAAAGCGCAGGACAGGATGAAGGCGTGAGCGTGGCAAACCGCGCGCGCGTGATCCTGTGCTCCTTTCCGGAAACGACGGTGTGTACAAGCCAGACGGGGCGCCCGGATGACGGGACGGATCATACGGGATTTTTCAACATCGAATACTTCGTGGGGTTGAAGCCGAAGGAACAGTGGAGGCCAATCTTTCATCAGAACAAAGACGATCTGATCGCCTCCATGAATAAACAACTGGAGCAATCGCTTCCCGGCGTGGTCTGGGGATTTTCTCAGCCGATTGAAGACAACATGGAAGAGGCAGTCAGCGGCGTGAAAGGCGAGCTGGCCACCAAGATTTACGGGCAGGATCTGCATCAACTGGAAGATATTGCGACGCAGGTGGCAGGCGTGATGCGCAACGTGCGGGGCATCACGGACCTGGGAGTTTTTCAGGTGACGGGGCAGCCGGACCTCGATATTACGGTCGACCGACAGAAAGCGGCACGATTTCAAATCAATGTCGCCGATATTCAGGACGCAGTGCAGACGGCTGTGGGCGGAAATGCGCTGACACAGGTCCTGCGCGGAGAACAAAGCTATAACCTGACGCTGCGTTATCTGCCGCAGTATCGCAACACACGCGAAGCGATCGACAAGATTCTGCTGCTTTCGCCGACGGGTGAACGCGTTCCGCTGTCACAACTCTGCACCATCCACGAGGCGGACGAAGGGTCGGAGATTTACCGCGAAAACAACGAGCGCTATGTCGCCATCAAGTACAGCGTGCGTGGCCGTGCGCTGGGCGACGCGGTGAAGGAAGCGATCCAGAAAGTGAATACCGGAGTTTCGCTGCCTCGTGGATACCACATCGGATGGGAGGGTGAGTATCAAAGCGAAGTACGCGCAGAGGCACGCATGCTGATTATTGTGCCGATCACGGTGCTGCTGATCTTCATCATTCTGTATTCAATGTATGGATCGTTCAAGTGGGCGATTCTGATCCTGATGAACGTAGCGATGGCGCGCGTGGGCGGACTGCTGGCGCTGCTGGTGACGCATACCAATTTCAGTGTCTCTTCCGGCGTTGGATTTCTGGCGCTCTTCGGAGTCTCTGTGCAGACCGGCGTCATCATGCTGGAGTACATCAATCAACTGCGCGCTCGCCGCAAAGGCATGGAAGAAGATGGGCAAAACACCATCGTCGAAGCGGCCGTCGAGGGCGCTGTGCTGCGCCTGCGCCCGATCATGATGACGATGCTGGTGGCGACACTGGGGCTGCTGCCGGCAGCCATGTCGCACGGCATTGGCTCTGACTCGCAGCGTCCGTTTGCCATTGTGATTGTGGGCGGACTGATCTCCGATCTGGTGCTGAGCATCTTCCTGCTGCCCACGCTCTATGTCTGGATGGCGCGCGATACGGACTCCTTGCCCAAGGTGGATACGTCTCAGGAGTTCTGATCTCCGCCGGCACCAACAGCAGAGCCTCGCCGCGCGCGAGGCTCTGCTACTCTTCGCGCAGAATCTCCAGCGGCCGCAGGCCCAGAATGCGATGGCTGGCGATCCAGCCCGTCGCGGTGGCAAGCACAGCAGTGGCAAGAATGGCTGTCGCAGTTGCGCTCCACTCCATGTGCCAGTGAATCTGCATGCGCTGGACCAGGACGCGCGTGAGCAGATTGGCAAAGCTGACACCGACCAGCGCAGAGAGCGTGCCGAGCACACAGTATTCGACCGAGTAGACGGCGATGATCGTGCGCCGCGTGGCTCCAAGGGTCTTCAACACGACCGTCTCACGCGTGCGGCGGAAGCGCGTGCTGGCAACGGACGAAGCCAGGATGACGAGGCCGGCGAAGATGGAAAATCCCGCGAGAAAACGAATGACGAAGGTGATCTGACGGACGACGGATTCGATGCGACTGAGCACATCGGCCAGGTTGACGACGGTCACCGTGGGATAGGTTACGAAGAGAGCGCGCTCAATCTGCGGGATGCGCGCCGGATCGACGCGAACCGCACCGTACCAGACGGCGGGTTCCTCCTTGAGCAGCGCCGATGGAAGCAGGAATCCGCTGCGCGCGGCGATGTGCTGCTCATCGGCGCGGAAGAGCGCAACGACGGTGAGATGGCGCGTCTGCGCACCGATTTCCACATCGACGACGGAGCCGACTACGACGTGAATGCGATCTGCAATGCTTTTGCTCATCGCCATCGACAATGCGTCGGGACTGCTCCACCACTGGCCGGCCACGAGCTTGTCGCCGCTGGGAATGCTGTCATCCCAACTGAGCGTCGCGCTCTCCAGCATGCGCCGCGGAAAGTGTTCCTGGCGCATCTGGTCCACGGAGTGCCCGTTGATGGCGAGGAATCGACCGGTGACGACGGGCAGCAGTTCCAACGACTGACTGACTCCTGTCTGCTGGTGAAAAAACTGCGTGATGGCTGGAATCTGCTGCTGGGTCATATCGATGAGGAAGAGATTGGGCAGCGTGGGCGCGGCAGACTGTTGAATCTCCGTGAGCACCTGGCTTTGCATCAGGAAGACCGAGAGGATGAGCATGACGCCTGTACCCAGAGCAGCCAGTACTGCGGCCGATTGGTTTCCTGGGCGATAGAGATTTGCCAGACCCAGGCGCACGGCTTGCGGCAGACGCAGGCGAATGCGGTTGAGCAGCGCGCGCAACAGGCGCAGAAAGCCCGCGGAGACGGCAAGCAGAACCAGCAGAATGGCAATCAAAGCGAAGGCGAAATCCCGCGCTACCGCAGGAGAATCCGTCAGCCAGAAGGCGATCAGCGCAAGTCCAACGACCGTGACGACCGAGGCAGCCAGTTGCACGCGACGCGCCAGCACCCAACGCAACAGGCCCCGCCCTTCGTCGGCCTCGGAAGCAGCGACCGCGCGCCGCAAAACGAGAATCGGACGTATCTTGCGCACATCGAGCAACGGCGGCAGGCAAAACAGAAGCGTCGTCAGAATGCCTGTGCTGAAGCCGGCCACAGCCGAGCGCCATGGCATCGCAAACTGCGCATGTACGGGCAGCAGCGAGCCAAAGGCAAGCGGAAGCGCGGCCATCACCAGCAACCCTGCGAAGACACCAAGCAGCGCACCCGTAAGCCCCAGACCGAGTGTTTGCAGGAGGAAGATGCGCAGCAGATCGGAAGAGTCCGCGCCGAGAGATTTGAAAATAGCAAGCACTTCAACGCGCTGGCCCAGGTGAGCGTGCATGGACATGGCGACGCCAATCGCGCCCAGCACCATGGCGACCAGACAGATGAGACTGAGGATGGCCGTGGAGCTATCCAGCCCCTCGGTCAGCGCTGGATTGCCCTCTCGAAAATCAGTGACCTGCGCCTGCGGCAGGATGGACTCCAGACGCTTGCGCACCGCTGCCACCTGCGCGGGCGATTGCATCTGAAGCGGAAGCTGAACCAGCAGTCGCTCAGTGGCGCGGCTGCCGGGAGCAAGCAGGCCCGTACTCAGGAATGCAGCGCGGGAGATCATTACGCGCGGCCCAAGACCCGCTCCAGCGCTGATGCGATCCGGCTCTTCGCGAAGGACGGCAGTGATGTGAAAAGGTTGGCCGCCGAGTTTGACCGTGTCTCCGACGCGAGCGTGCATGCGGATGAGAAACTCATCGGCAACGACGACGGAGTTGCCCGTGAGTGCGACGATCAGCGGCTGCGCGGGATCAAGAACTGCGGTTCCATAATAGGGATATTGCGTGGGATCGACGACCTTGAGCGAGACCAGCAGCGGAACCGGATTGGGCGGAACCGAGGCCATTGAAACCATCTCGGTGACCCAGGTCGTATGGATGGGGTTGTTGGATTCGGACGAAAGCGCGGCGATGGCGGCGCGCTCGGCCGGCGCGGGCTGCTGGTTGGTGCGCGCAGTCAGGTCGCCGGCCATCAGCGAACGCGCTTCGCGGCTGAGTGTGGCGCGAAAGATTTCGCTGAATCCACGCACGCCAACGAGGGCGGCCACGCCGATGGTGACCGAGAGCACAACGAAGAGAAATTTTCCCGGCGCCGAGCGCAGATCGCGCATCGCGATGGAGGCGGCGCGATGCCAGGTGAGCGCGTGTGCGGCCATCAGCGACGCTCCGCAATGACCGACTCGGCACGATTCGCAAGCACATCTTCCACGACCACGCCATCGCGCAGGGTGATGCGGCGATGCGCCAGCGCAGCCACCTGAGGATCGTGCGTGACCAGAACGAGCGTGGCACCGGCGTTGCGACTGCGGTCCAGCAGCAACTCCAGCACGCGCTGCCCGTTGACGGAGTCAAGATTGCCGGTCGGCTCATCAGCCATCACGATGGGCGGGTCCACGACGAAGGCGCGCGCCAGTGCTACGCGCTGCTGTTCGCCGCCAGAAAGCTGCACCGGATAGTGATCCATGCGCTGCTCCAGACCTACCTGGCACAACAGCGCACGCGCGCGCTCCAGTCCATCGCCGCTTGCATTCAGTTCAAACGGAAGCAGGACGTTTTCCAGAGCCGTCAGCGTCGGAATCAATTGATAGGACTGAAAGACGAAGCCAAGTTTGCGCCCGCGAATACGCGCCAGCGCTGCTTCTTCAAGCGATTGGATGGGCGTGCCGTCGAGAATAATCTCGCCTTCGTTGGGGGAGTCGAGTCCGGCGAGCAGGCCAAGCAGCGTGCTTTTGCCGCTGCCACTGGCGCCGATGATGGCGACAAACTGGCCAGCGGGAATGACGAGATCGATGCCGCGGAGAATTTCCACGCGGCGGTCGAGATGCTGAATCCATTTGCGCACTCCGCGCACTTCGATCATGATCTTTCGCTCCTGGCAGAGGCTGCGCTTGCGCGCGCTTAGCCCTTTCAATCACGATAGACTGAAGTCGTGATGACGCATCGCGCACTCTTCCCTGTCCTGATTGCAGTGTGCCTTATTTGGACGCCGTTGTCCGCTGCCGGGACGCAAAAGACGATCATTTGTTTTGGTGACAGCATCACGGCCGGTTACGGATTGCCGGAGAACGAGAGCTTTCCGGAAGATTTGAATCGGCTGCTCGCGGCGCGGCACAGTGGCTACCGCGTCCTCAACCAGGGCGTTCCCGGCGACACGACAACCGACGCACTGACGAGGCTGCCTACGATTCTGGCGCTGCATCCGCAGGTGGTTGTGGTGGAGTTTGGCGGCAACGACGGGTTGCGCGGCATCGACGTTGCGCGCACGCGCGCCAACCTGACGGAAGTTGTCCGCAGACT
>JAJZEA010000055.1 GCA_021851335.1 Acidobacteriota bacterium
CGCGCGTGTGGACACAGGGCAGTGTGATGAACGGTCCACCGTCGTGGGGCCAGCAGGTGAGGACGGGGAAATCCAGCAGGTTGAAGTCCTTGCGCAGGATGACTTCCTTGCATGCGGCTTCACGCGCAGAGACCGTTTTGGGGAAAGCGCTGGTGAGCGCGCCAAGCTGCGGAAGCATCTTCAGCTTGTCGAGGATGCCTTCGGGAGCCTTGATGTTCAACAAACCCTGAATCCGATCGGCGATATCGTCGAGCCGCTCGACTTCGAGCGACATGGCCATGCGGCGCTCTGAGCCAAATTGGTTGATGAAGACACGATGGCCGGGATGGCCGAGGATGTTTTCAAAGAGAAGCGCGGGGCCACCGGGTGGCCAGCCTTTGGCTGCGGCAACATCGCGGACGCCGCTGGCCGATTTGGAGACGCGATTGGTAATTTCCGTAATCTCCAGGCGCGGCGAAACCGGCTCCTGAATGCGCAGCAGCTCGCCGGTCTGCTCCAGTTTTGCAATCCACTGCCTGAGGTCGTGATAGGCCACCATCGTCTCCACTGCGGCAGAGAATCCGCGCCGCACATCTCAGTGTAGCGGCTGGAGACGGTGAGAAAAATGAGCGGTAGACGGGAGCCTTCGAGCGGATGGAAACGGCGCGAGGCAATCAGCGGATAGAGACCGGATCCGAGGCAAATTCGATAGCCTCAATGGGATAACCCAGATCCTTCCAGGCATCGAAGCCGCCACGCAGCGGGCGTACACGATCAATGCCAATTTTGTGGAGCGACATGGCAGTTTTGGCGGCTGTGGCTTCGCTGGGGCAGGTGCAGAAGAGAATCACGTCGCGATCATGAGGAATTTCTGCGCTGCGATTGGCGACCTGATCCGGAGAAAGTCGCAGCGCGCCGGGCAGGGTGAAAGGATCGTTGACCAGTTCGAGAGGATGGCGAAGATCGATGATGTAGACGGATTCGCCGCTATCGAGCATCTGTTTGAGCGCTGATGGCTCCAGGCGCGCGGTGCGCAGCTTGCGGAGCAGGGATTGTCTACGCCAGATGCGCGAGCCGAGAAAGAGCAGGATGCCAAGCAGAAGCAACGCGCCGCCGACGTGGCCGATGCGATTGAGCAGCACGGGGTTCCGCAGGAGGAGATCGCCGAAGAATCGCCCACTGAGCAGAAGCGTGCCGGACCAGAGCGAGGCACCCATGGCGTCGAAGAGCAGGAATCGACGAAAACGCATGCCGGTTTGTCCAGCGACAGGCGGAGCGACGATGGAGAGTCCGGGGACAAATTTTGCAAACAGCAGCGTCCAGGCTCCGCGACGGCCAAACGACTCATGGGTGCGACGGACACAGGTGGAGGACTCCAGCGAAAAACGGCAAAGCAGGCGTAGAAGATGATGGCCGTATCGCTTGCCGAGGAAGAACCAACTGATGTCTGCCACAAGACAGGCCGCGAGAGCCGAGGCAAAAGCCAGGCCAAAGTACATGTGCTCGGTGACGGACAAGGCACCGGCGGCAAGCAGAACGGGCGTGGCAGGCAGAGGCAGACCAAGCTGCTCCAGCAGCACCCAGCCGAAGATGAGCAGGTAGCCGTAGGTGATCAGGATGGCGGTGGGAAGTCCCAAGGTCTGGCTCCGGATGGCTGGGCGAAGTGGTGGATCAAGCGAACTTCTCGCTGGGAGAGTTGCGCCTGCTGTAAGCAAAGTCTATGTCGTTAAGATGCGCCGCAGTTGGGAAAGTTACAAAAACGCCCGGCAGGAGATCTATCAGCGGCCCGGGCGTGATCCGGATGGCATGGGAGCCGTGGCTTCAAGGGGTGCTGAGTTGTCAAAGTAGTGTCTATCCCACAGTGCGCGATAGAACTTGCCGGTCATGCCCGCGGCCAGCGGGCCGTAGAGATCGCGGCCACCCTCAAGCAGGAAAACGGTAACCAGCGTTCCTCGCGGCGAATCGGAGTAGGAAGTGAACCAGCCGAAGCGCGTGCCCAGGTTGGAGCAAGTGCCGGTCTTGCCGAAGACAGGCAATTCGCGAAAGCTGAGGCGCAGCGAGCGAGCGGTGCCGTATTCGACTGAGCCAGCCATGCCGTCCTGCATATCGGGAATGAAGTGAGCGATGGGCAACGCGCGCTTGATGCGCGGGCGGAAGCTGGCAATCTGCTGCGGCGTTGTCGGATGCTGGAGGTAATAGAGCGTGCCGTCGTTGGCAATGGCGGCGACATAGGCGCCAAGCTGGAGCGGGGTGAGCGATACGCCCTGGCCGAAGCTGCACATGCGACCGACACCACCCTCGGAAGCCGGGATGGCATGATCCGGGTACACACCCAACTGCTCGCCGGGAATGTTGTATCCGGCCAGCTCTCCAAGGCCGAAGAGCCGCGCGTAATGGTGGACGCGCTCAAAGCCAAGCTCGCGACCCATCTCTTCAAAATAAAGATTGTTGGAGTGCGCCAGAGCCTCGGTCAGATTCATGCGAAAGCCGCCGAGATTGACCATACGATCCCGCGTCGTCAACCCTTCCGAGAGTGCGGCCATTCCCACGGTAAGTTTGATGGTGGAGCACGGTTCAGCACCCGGCGCAAGAGCCATCTTTTGATTGACCATGGCGAGGATGCGCCCGGTGGATGCGTCAATGACAACGGCCGTGCCGTGGATGTTGCCCAAAGCTGCGATGGCAGCGGCGCGGACGGTCTGATCCTCGCCGGTGGTGATGTCGCCCACACCCTGTTCCGAGACAAACGAGGGCGTTATGTAACGCGAACCGCTGCCGTGACGCAGGTGACGCGTGTTGGCGCGGACCAGATGTGCCGCGGTGTGATGGGAAGGCGTTGCAAGCGCATGCACGGAATGAGCCGCATAATGAGCCGCGTGCAGATGGGAGCTGCTCGTGACGTGGTAAATGGTGGTGTGAGCGCTGGTGTGAGCGATCTGTGCGGTGTGCACGGAAGAGGCGTGATGCGTCTTGCGCCGATGGGAGTGTTTTGTTGTGGTGTGCTGTGCCGCCGTTGAGGCGGACGAGGTCGATGTCGTTTGCGCGAAGACGCAAGCTGAGGCGGGAACCAATAGAAGGAAGGCTATCCGCCAAGCAAAAGAGGCCGCGGGTTTGCGCAAATTCAAACTCATTCTGACTTCACCATAGCAGCCGTTTGATCTCTGCCCCTGAAATATTTCTATCCCCTGTTTCAGTTTTGGAACGAAGCTCGCCGAAGTACGGCGGGAACGTCCGTATCTGAACTGTCTGCATCTGAGGGAACGGCATGCGATGGCGCATTGTCATCGATCCAGTAAGGCTGCTGGGCTGCGACGGACAGCTCGGCAAAACGAGGCGAGCGAGCCGCATCCATGGAAGCAGGCGACGAGGTGTGCACCCATGGCTCGTCGACGGGAGCAGCCTGCTGGGGCAGTTCATGCAACGAAGCCTGAGTGGAGACAGGATCAGGCTGTGGCATGAAGGTCGCCGAGTCGGTCACAGGGGCAGTCGATGGAAGAGGTTCCGGCCAGGATGCGCGTTCGGGTGAGGACGCTTGTTCGGGCCACTCCGAGATGGCAGATGTCTGCGCGGAAGACTGCGCGTATTCTTCCACTTCGCTTTGGAAGCGCAGCGGCGTCCTGGATGCGACGGCAAAGATCGGCTCGTCGCTGCGGGAATCTTGTAGCCAGCTACCCGGTTCTACGATGGGCACCGAGACGACGGGCGTCGAGGCGATCTCCAACATGCGGGCGCGACGCTCGGGCATCTGGTCGCGGAAGCCGGTGGCGATGACGGTGATCTTGACCTCGTCGCCCATGGATTCGTCGAGCACAGCGCCGAAGATGATGTTGGCGTCCTCGTGCGCGGCGGACTGGATGAGCGTGGAGGCTTCATTGACCTCAGAAAGCTTGAGTGTGCTGGAACCGGTGATGTTGATGAGGATGCCGCGAGCGCCGTCGATCGCGCCGTCCTCGAGCATCGGCGAGGCCATGGCAGCTCGTGCCGCCTCCGCCGCGCGATCCGCACCAGCGCGCACGGCCGTGCCCATGACGGCGTAGCCCATACCGGCCATCGTGGTCTTGACGTCGGCAAAGTCGCGATTGATGATGCCAGGGATGGTGATGATGTCGGAGATGCCCTGGACTCCCTGACGAAGCACATCGTCGGCGATGCGGAAGCTCTCAAAGAATCCCGCGTCGCGCGCGACGGCGAGCAGCTTTTCGTTGGGGATCACGATCATCGTGTCCACGCTTTCGAGCAGCTCCATCATGCCGCGTTCGGCCTGCTGCAGGCGGCGCTTGCCTTCAAAAGCAAACGGGCGCGTGACGACGGCAACCGTGAGAATGCCCATTTCGCTGGCCAGAGAGGCGATAACCGGCGCTGCGCCGGTTCCTGTGCCACCACCCAGCCCGGCGGTGACGAAGACCATGTCCGCGCCTTCCAGCGCTTCGATAATCTTGTCGGAATCTTCGAGCGCGGCGCGACGACCGATATCCGGATTGGCGCCCGCGCCAAGACCGGCAGTGAGCCGGACACCAAGCTGCAACTTGACGCTTGCTTTGGAGAGACGCAGCGCCTGCACGTCGGTGTTGGCGGCAATGAACTCGACACCCTCAAGCTGGGCGTCGATCATGCGGTTGACGGCATTGCCGCCGCCGCCGCCTACCCCGATGACCTTGATGCGCGCGCCACGCGGGACTTCATCATGAAACTGAATGCTCATCTCTGCCGAGGATGCGGCCTGAGCCTCGTTTCGAGGTGAATGATCGCCGAATGTCTGATCCATTGTGCCCCCCATTGTTAGCCTGTCTTTTATGTCCGGTCTTTCCGTGCTTTGTCTTCCATGTTCTGTCTTTCATGATACAAAGCGGCTGCCTCTCTGAAGCATCTCAAGCGCTGGCCGCAAAGAGCGAGCGCAACCGGGAGCGCAGGCTGGCTGTCTCTGCCGAGCGCATCCTGCGTTTTCGATTGGAGTAGAGCATCAAACCGATCAGCACCGAGTTGGCGGGGTGCGCAAGCTCCAGCGGCATGCGGGAGATGGACACGGGCTGGCCGATGCGTGATCGGACGTGCAGAATGCTTTCGGCGACCTCAAGCAATCCGGGCAACATGGCTCCGCCACCGGTGATGACACATCCTGCTCCGAGCGCCTCCAGCACGCCACCATCGCGCAGGCTGTCGCGGACGGCCTCCATCAACTCCCAGGCGCGCGGTTCCAGAATCTCCGCGATGCGGCGATGACGAATCTGCAAGGGGCGCGAAGCTTGAATTTCGACCTCGGCAAGTTGAGGAATTGCGGTGACGACAGCATTGCCGAATTGCAGCTTGACTTGTTCGGCGAGTGCGATGGGAAGCTCAAGCATGACAGCGAGATCATTGGTGAAGTGCTGCCCACCGAACGGAATGCTGGCCGTGTGCGCGACGGCGCCCTCAAAAAAGACCACCAGCTCCGAGGAATGAGCGCCGATATCCAGCAGACAGACGCCGAGTTCGCGCTCGTCAGCGGTGAGCGTGGCTTCCGCCGCGGCAAGAGCTTCAAAGGCGGTGTCCTCGACCTCGATGCCGGCGCGATTGACGCAGGTGACGATGCTTTGCAAGGCGCTGGCTGAGCAGGTGGAGATGTGGAGATCGACTTCGAGGCGATTGCCGACCATGCCGACTGGATCGTGGATGCCGGGCTGCTGATCGAGCACAAACTGACGCGTGAGCAGATGAAGAATTTCTCGACCTGCGGGCATGGGAACGCTGCGCGCGCGCTCGATCGCAAGACTGACGTCTTCGTTGGCGATCTCTCTCATGCGAGCGCCAAAGTGAACGGCTGCGGTGGTGTTGACGCTGGCAATGTTGGCTCCGCCGACACCGACGACGCACTCATCGACATTGACATGCACGATCTGCTCGACGCGATCACAGGCTGACTTGATGGCGCGTGCAGCGGGAGCAAGCTCGGCGATAAGGCTCTTGCGCATTCCCGCCGCCTCGACGATGGCATGGCCACGATAGCGCAGCGCGCCCTCGTTCACGTCGGCAGCAAGCGCGCGAATGAACGAGCTGCCCGCGTCCAGGACGACGATCAAATTACTTTGGCGCTGATTCATTGTGCGCCTCCTGTTGAGATGACACGGGATGGATGGGTTTTTTCATGGCTTGCTGGAGCATGATGATGCCTGGCAGCGGCTAAGCGTTGATGATGCGGCTCTGCTCGCCGCAAGGACTGGGCGCGATGCGCCGAAGTGGACGAGGACGCATGGCGAAGACTAGCCGCTTTGGCGGTTGCACGGATCGCATGAGACGGCTTTCTGGCGGAAGCGGCAGAGGCGTGCGATGCGGCTTCAGGAGTGGTCTTTGCGTCAGCGGCAGAGTTCGCAGTGGAAGGATTGGGGGCGAGTTCGAGCGGGACATCGCCAGGAAAACGCAGGTCGATACCGATCAGGTTCGGATAGCGCGATTGCCATTCGGCAATATGCGCCAGATACATCTGATACCGCGCGGCAAAGTTGTCTGCGCCAAAGTGGATGAGCAGGTCGGCGCCTTTGCTGGAAAGCGTAGCGCGAAGATCGTCAGGATCAGAGAGGTCAATCTCGGAGACCTGCGAAGAGGCATGGGGCTGGGCGTGGTCGAGATCCGCAAGGAATCGCTGATAAAGCGCCATGCGCTCCTGCGGCGAAGCCATTGCAGGATGAACGTGCAAGCCGGTTACGACGGGAAACGAGTAATGGTGAAGGGCCATGCGCGCCGGAGAGATGGGAAGCAGCACTCCATCCGCATCCACAAGTTCGACATTGTCGCCCTCTCGCGCAAAGGCAATCGGAGTTCGCTCGACGATGTGAACAAGAATCTGATCGGGAAGAATGCGCATGACTGTGGCGTGCTGAACCCATGGGATCGATTCGAGTTGACTGCGGCGCTGAGCCAGCGGCACTAGGAAGATATTGCGGCCAATATCCTGACCGAAGACGGAGAGCATCTCGTCGCGGGTGACTTGAGCGGCATGATCGGATTGCGCGTGAATGGAAGCAGGAAGCGAAGCAATCTGCGAGCTGGCATCGAGGCGGAAGTGAACGTCGCGCAGAAGGTAACGGCGGAAGAGCAACCCGGCGGCAAGGACAACCGCGAGAAGAGCTGCGGTGATCAGGGCAAGCATGACCCAGCCTGCTCGCGTACTGGGCAAGTGACGACGTGCCGCAGCAAATTCGCGGACATCGGCACCGGCAGAGGCGCGCGGGACATTGCGTCGGCGCGGAGTGCGTCGAGTTGGAGCAGGGTCAAGCAGAATATCCTCGTCGCTCGCTTCCCTCAGGGAAGCATCATCCAGCCCCGGCAACTGAGCCTGCCGCGGCCGTTCGGGAGCGCGTCGCGAGGCGCCCGTGGGAGCGCGCCATGCTCCGCGCGTTGAACGCGGCATGGGCACGGCCTCTTCCACAGGATCTGCTTCTTCCCATAGCGTCGTAGATCTGTTTTTTGTCGTCACGACCGAGCCAGGTCGTGAGAATCGCCAGATTTCACTATAGCTTGCTGCGAGCGGAATGATTGCAGAGAATGCCGCTTCAGGAACCCAGCCAGTTACAGGGGGAATCGCTGAATGGCCGGAGGGTGCCGGGAGCGCGATGGTTGCCTGGAGCAGATTTCATTCAGGCCGGAAGAGTGAAACCACCGAGAGCTTCAAAGGATGGGCGCGCGAGCAGGTAACCCTGCATGAGACGAATGCCTGCTTTGCGAAGGCAAGCAAATTCGTCAACGGTTTCCACGCCTTCGGCAACGAGATCAATCCCTAATCCTTCGCAAAGCTCGACCAGTTTGCGCACAATCATCTGAGCGCTGGGGCGCTGATCGATCTTACGAGTGAGGTCCATGTCCATTTTGACGAGATGAGGGTTGAGATCGGCTAGAAGATTGAGGCCGGAGTAGCCGGAGCCGAGATCATCGAGCGCCACTTGAAAGCCCTGCCGACGATACTCCTCGACGATTCCGAGCAGGTGCTTTCGATCCACGACTTCTTCCACCTCGGTAATCTCAAAGATGAGCCTGTCGGTGGGAAAACACATCTTAGCGGCCGTTCGCAGGGTGAGTTGGATGCAGGCGGCAGGGCTGTAGACCGCACCGGGCATGAAGTTGATGGAAAGCTTTGCGCCTGTCTCCACCAGACCGAGCATGGACGCCAGTTCGATGGCCTTGACGCGGCAGCTTTGGTCAAAGGCATAGCGGTTCTGCGCATTGACCTGCGCGAGAATTACACCAGCCGACTCCTGCTGCAACCCGCGGACCAGTGCTTCATAAGCATATATACTACCGGATTCCACATCCAAAATGGGCTGGAATGCCATGGTGATCGGGATCGGTGGTTCCACACCTTCACGACACGCTTCGCAGCGGGGAGAACTTTTTTCACCTTGCATGGTCATAGATAACCAACTTCAGCAAAATCTGGTCGTGCCAAGCTTTCGGGAATTGTATCGGCGAAAACTACATTTGTGATAGCGCCCAGACAAAAAAAGTTGCCCGAGAACGGAAGGTTTTTTTGATCGTGCGGAGATTAACTTCAAGCACTGTCGGCGCACACATGACGGTGTTGTCATTCATGCGGGTGGCCCCGTCAGTCCGTGGCAGATTCCAGTGCGTCGAGGATGAGCGGTGCAAGCTGGCTGACGTTGCCGGCGCCGAGCGTCAGGATCAGGTCGCCCGGCCGCACCGACGCAACGACTAGCGCGACGGCTTGAGCGAAATCGGCTGCAAAAACGGCGGGTGGCTTGGAGATGCGAGCGGCGAGCGCAGCAGCGTCGATGCCGGGAATCGGCTCTTCGCTGGCAGCATAGATGGGCAGGACGACGAGCGAATCGGCAAGCGCAAAAGAAGTTGTGAATTCCTGGAAGAGGTCGCGCGTTCGGGTGTAGCGATGCGGCTGGAAGACGACATGAATGCGGGCATAGCCGCACTCTTGCGCGGCGGCGAGTGTGGCGGCGATCTCCGTAGGGTGATGGCCGTAATCGTCCACCACGGCGACGCCGTGGGCGCGACCGCGCAACTGGAAGCGTCGATCGACGCCGCGAAAGCTCTCCAGTCCGAGCGCAATGCGGTCCTCGGCAATGTCAAGCTGGCAACCGATGGCCACAGCAGCCGTAGCGTTGAGGATGTTGTGACGACCCGGGACGCGCAAGGCGAAAGGGCCAAGTGCACCGTTCGCGGTGTGGATTCGGAAACGGCTGAACTCGCCCGCACTGCCGCTTTGACCCAGAATTTCCAGTCGGAAATCGGCGGCTTTGTCGGCTCCGTAGGTGAGGATGCGTCGCCGTGCTCGGGGCAGAATGGCCGCCAGACGCGGATCGTCAGCGCAAGCCGTGATGGCACCATAAAACGGAACCTTGTCCATGAATTCGAGGAACGCTGAGTCAACATCTTCCATGCTGTGATAGCAGTCCATGTGCTCACGATCCAGGTTGGTGACGACGGCAAGAATCGGTGAAAGCCTGAGGAAGGAACGATCGCTTTCGTCCGCTTCCGCGACGAGATATTGCGAACTGCCGAGCCGAGCGTTGGAACCAAAGGCATCGACGCGTCCACCGACGACAACCGTGGGATCGAGTGCGCCGGCGGCAAGGACAGAAGCGACCATGGAGGTCGTGGTTGTTTTGCCATGCATGCCTGCGATGGCAATGCCATACTTGAGCCGCATCAGTTCGGCAAGCATCTCGGCACGCTGGATCACGGGAATACGGCGTTCCTGAGCCTCGGCAATCTCGGGATTGTCTGAGGCGATGGCCGAGCTGGCGACCACGACGCTGGCATCGCCAAGCTGGCCCCGCGCATGGCCAGCAAAGATGGTTGCGCCGAGGGATTCCAGCCTATCCGTGGTGGCACTGGACCGGAGGTCAGAGCCGGAGACGCGCATTCCAAGATTAAGCAGAATCTCAGCGATTCCGCTCATGCCAATGCCACCGATTCCGAGAAAGTGAATGTGCTGTTTTTGAATGAACATCGATGGATCCGCGAAGAGTCCATTTCAGAGTAACAAACGACTGAGATGTGCTGTTTGCGGGCGTGGGCTGGACCATGCCCTTGAGGTACAGTGCCTTTGATATCTCGTCAGTCCGCGTAAAACCCGACTTGGATCACGGGCCTGATCTGCGATTCTCGGTACGCGATGTTCCGGGTACGCAATGTTTGCGGCTTTGCGGAAGGATGAAAGACGCGCAGGAAGTTGCTGGCGCGTTCAGGCAGGGCGCAGGAGTGAAGCGGGGTCGGAATCGCGTGGCGCTGCGATGGGATAGATCTCCATATCGACGGCGACGATTTCGGCCCCGCATTCGGTGGTCTGGCTGCGTGTGCACTGGCACAACTCGGTGAGGCGCAGATGCGCACCCTGGCTGAGATCGAGTCCGACGGCGACGAGCAGTGTGTAGATTTCGATGCAGTGCTGACGCTCAAATTCAAAGAGCATGTTGATCATGCCCGATTCATCCGCGCCTCGACTGATAACCCATCCGCCGCAGCCGAGAATAGCTCCGGTAAGTGTCTGGATGAGGCGCTGCGGAGCTTCGGCGGTGACGGCTTTCACTTGCAGCGCCCAGGCTTCCCGATCCGCTTTTTTCATCCAGGACGTCATGGCGATGATCTCCGTTGATGCTCACACGCTTATCGACAGAACGCGCCGGGCAGTGAGAAGTGTTGCGAATTGACACGAAAGCGACGGATGAGTGGGCAGGCGTCTTTTGCAGAGGAGTAGCCTGCCGCGGCTGTGATAGGCTGCGGGCAGAATGATTGTGGGTATTGGAATCGACGGGATCGAGATTGCGCGCATTCGCGCCTCCATCGAGCGTTTTGGAGGGCATTTTCTGAATCGCATCTTTACCGCCGAAGAACAGGCCTATTGTCTGAGGAAGCAAAAGAAGGCAGATGAGAGCTTTGCGGCGCGGTTTGCCGCCAAAGAAGCAGCGGCCAAGGCGCTGGGAACAGGCATCAGCCGAGGTGTCAGCTGGCTGGAGATTGAAGTGACTCGCTTACCGGGTCAGCGTCCGGAACTGCGACTCCACGGTCGTGCTCTGGCGCGTGCCGAGGAGCTGGGTGTCACGCATATGTTGCTTTCATTGACGCATACAAACACCGAAGCGATGGCCATGGTGCTGATGGAAGCAGAGAGCTTGCCGCAGCCTTAAATCAGAATTGCTTCTGATATTCTCTACGCTAAGGAAGCGAGCGAGCGATGCCAAGCCAGGAAGAGCTGAAATGGTCCCAGTTGAAGGTGGGCGTGTTGGTGGTCGCTTCCCTGGCTGCCTTGACCGGGCTGATTTTTCTGATGTCCGGTTCAACTGGCGGACTTTTCAGCAAGAAGATTCGGCTGCGCTCCTACTTTGACAATGCAGACGGACTGAAGGTTGGCGCACCAGTGACGTTGGACGGGGTGACCATTGGCAACGTTGTGGGCGTTCATATCTTGCCCCATCACGAACCCGATTCCGTAGAGATCGTTTGCCGTGTCGGTGCGCAATATCTGCCCTCGCTGCACACCGACTCCACAGTGTCGATTGATCAGGCAGGAGTGTTGGGCGATTCGTTTGTGGATATCAGCTCGGCAACCGCGCACGGCCCGGAGCCTGAGGATAATTCCGAGTTGCCGGGCGCATCCGCGCCGGGAATTCCCGAGGTCATTCGCACCAGTCAGCAAACACTGGCAGAGACCAACGACGTGCTGAGCAAGATCGGCACGACAGTGGAGACGATCAATCATGGTCAGGGTGCTGCCGGGCTGTTGCTCAATGACCCCAAGACCGCGAGAAATATTACGCGTATGCTGACCGAAATGGAAGCACTGACGCGGCAGATCTCCGAGGGCAAGGGAACGCTGGGCAAGCTGATCGCCGATGACCAGCTCTACGACCGCGCCAACGACACCATTACGCGGCTCGATGACCTGACAAAGCGGCTGGACAGCGGGGAAGGGACCGCGGGGAAACTGCTGCGCGACGATTCACTGTACAGGAATTTGACTGCGGCCACTGCGAATACAAATGCGCTGCTGGCTCAGATCAACTCCGGCAATGGCGCACTGGGCAAACTCGCGCATGATCCAGCGCTTGCCCAGAAGTTGCAGGATTCGATTACCCAGATGGACACGCTGCTCAAGAACATCAACGCTGGCAAGGGTTCACTGGGGCAGCTTGCAGTCAATCCAGCGCTCTACAACAACGCCAACGAAACACTTTCGCAAGGCGGGAGCCTGGTGACAGAGCTGCGGAAGAATCCAAAAAAATATCTGACCGTTCACGTGAAGCTCTTCTGAGTTTCCACTGATGGCGCAACGTTTTGCTGCTGACAAGAAGGCGCCGATGGATATCCGACAACACTGGCAGACAGTTTACGAGGGGCGGGATGTATCAACCGTCAGTTGGTTTCAGCCCCATCTGACCTCTTCGCTGACCGAGATTGCTTGGGCCGTTGCAGCCCAAGGGCTGAAGCCGGAAGGTGCGAGGATTCTGGATGTGGGGGGTGGCGCTTCCACGCTGGTAGACGATCTGCTGGAGCTTGGCTATCGAGGGATAACCGTGCTGGACGTGGCGCAATCGGCGCTGGCTGTCTCCCAACGCAGGCTGGGAGATCGTGCAAATTCCGTGCAGTGGATCTGCGACGATCTTCTGTTCTGCGATCGCCTTCCCGAGAAAGTCCACCTCTGGCATGATCGTGCAGTGTTTCACTTTCTATGCGATCCGGAGATGCGCGCCCGCTATGTGGATCTCGTGCGGAAGACTCTGGCAGTGGGAAGTCACCTGATTGTGTTTTCCTTTGGGCCGGATGGGCCTCAGCGGTGCAGCGGATTGCCCGCCATGCGCTATAGCAGAGAGGCTCTAGCCTCCGTCTTCGACGAAGGATTTGTGATGGTGCGAGATCAATTGGAAACGCATCGAACACCTGCAGGGGTCGATCAGCAGTTCTTGTTAGCGCACTTTCTGCGCACCGAATAAAAACTGGCTGCCTTCGCTTTGTCCACACGCAATCGCAGGCAAAATCCAGCAGCCATCCTCTGCAATGCTGTGATATTGTTCTCAACAGTCGGCTTGCCCCTTGCCAGCCGCGCTTCTGCGGCGCATGTTTGTTTGCGCCCAACATTCGATCCAAGCCAGAGGAATCCCAATGAATTTGAAAAAGACTTTGTTGCCTGTGTCGTCCGGACTGCTTGCCGCAGCGGGCGTCATGATGCTTGCATGGCCTGTGCAGGGTCAGACTCCTGCAGCAGCCGATGCAGCGCAGCCCACGCCGCCGCCCGCCATTCACAGCTTTGATGAGAGTGCAATGGACAAGACGGCCGATCCGTGTACGGATTTTTATCAGTACTCCTGTGGCAACTGGGTGAAGAACAATCCCATCCCCGGCGACCAGGTGCGGTGGGCACGATCGTTTTCCCTGTTGCATGAGCGCAACCAGTATCTGCTGTGGCAGGAGCTAAGCACGGCTGCAAAAGATGCGAAGACTCCGCTGCAGAAGAAGTACGGCGACTACTATGCGGCTTGCATGAACACCGACCAGATTCAGAAGGATGGCCTGAAGCCGATTGAGCCTGCGCTGAAACAGATTGCGATGCTGCAGAACTCGAAGCAGTTGTCGGAGACGATGGCGACGCTGGTGGCAGAGGGAAGTCCGGCTCCGCTGTTCCGCTTCGGAGTGGGCCAGGACGACAAGGATTCCAGCAAACAGATTGCCGAGACCTATCAGGGCGGACTGTCCCTTCCGGACCGTGAGTACTACATCTCGCCGGCGCCGCGCTATGTCAAGATTCGTCAGCAGTATGTGGAGCACATGACGAAGATGTTCACGCTGGCGGGCGACTCGCCGACCAAGGCGGCTGCCGAAGCTGCCGACGTGCTGCGGATTGAAACAGCGCTGGCGCAGGGTTCGATGAGCCGGACGGAGATGCGCGAGCCTGCCAACCGCTATCACATATACACGCTGGCGCAACTGGAGTCGCTGACGCCGGACTTCAACTGGACGGCATATTGGAAGGCAATTGGCATTGGCCACTTTGACACGCTGAATGTGGCGACGCCAGGCTTCTTCAAGACGCTGAATCAACTGATTGCAACCGAGCCGGCCTCGGCCTGGCAGGCGTATCTTCGCTGGCAGACCATTCACGGCTTTGCCAGCAACCTGTCGCAGCCTTTCTTCGACGAAAATTTTGCGTTCTTTGGCAAGACGCTCTCTGGCCAGAAAGAACCGCAGCCGCGCTGGAAACAGTGCACGGACATGACCGATCGCGCGCTGGGCGAAGCTGTAGGCCAGGACTGGGTGGCGCAGAACTTTCCGCCGCAGGCCAAGGCGAGCATGGACAAGCTGGTGGCTGCGCTGGAACAAGCTCTCGGCGAAGACATCAAGACCCTGCCGTGGATGACCGACACGACGAAGACGGCCGCGGCGGAGAAGCTGGCGCTGATCCGCAACAAGATCGGCTATCCGGAGAAGTGGCGCGACTACTCTGCGCTGAGCGTGAGCCGCACCAACCTGATCGGCAACCTGGAGCAGGATGCAATCTTCCAGCGGAACTACAATCTGTCGAAGCTGGGCAAGCCGGTGGACGAGAAAGAGTGGGGGATGACACCGCCGACGGTGAATGCCTACTATGATCCGTCGATGAACGACATCAACTTCCCGGCGGGCATTCTGCAGCCGCCGTTTTTTGATGCGTCGATGGACCCTGGGGTCAACTTTGGCGGCATCGGCGTGGTGATTGGCCACGAGATGACGCATGGTTTTGACGACGAGGGCAGCCAGTATGACGGCCACGGCAACCTGCGCGAGTGGCAGACGCCGACGGATCGGAAGGCGTTCACGGAGCGAACCGACTGTGAAGTGCAGGAGTACAACGGCTTTGAGGCGTCTCCGGCGCATGACGGCCTGCCCGCACAGCACCTGAACGGCAAGCTGACACTGGGCGAGAACACGGCGGACAACGGCGGATTGCGGATTGCGTATCTGGCGCTGGAAAACACACTGGCCGCCGAGCACAAGACGGTGGACGAGAAAGTTGGCGGCTACACCGAGGCGCAGCGCTTCTTCATCAGCTTTGCGCAGGTGTGGTGCCAGAACCAGACGGATCAGTCAGCGCGGGTTTCGGCGCTGGTCGATCCGCACTCGCCTGGGCGGTGGCGCGCCAATGGGTCGGTACAGAACTTTGACGAGTTTGGCAAGGCTTTTGGCTGCAAGAAGGGTGCACCGATGTATCCGGTTCACTCCTGCCGCGTCTGGTAGCAGCGCGTACACGATTCACAGGCAGGATTCA
>JAJZEA010000007.1 GCA_021851335.1 Acidobacteriota bacterium
GTGCTGGGCGAGACAGGTTGCGGGAAAAGCACGCTGCTGCGGATGGTGCTGGGGCAGGAGTTTCCGAGCGATGGCGCGGTGACGGTGGATGGAAAACCGGTGACGCGGATCGATGCGCGATGTGGATATGTGCCGCAGAAGTATGCACTGTTTCCGGATCGGACAGTGATGCAGAATGTGCTGTACGGGCCGGAGAATGCGTTTTGCGGGTGGATGGGGCGGCTGCTGCCGCGGTTCTGGCGGTTTCGGCGAGAGCTGCGCGCAGAGGCAGCGCAATTGCTGCTGCGCATGGGGCTGAAGGCTGCGGATTTCGGGAAGTATCCGATGCAGTTATCGGGCGGAATGCAGCAGCGGGTGGCGATTGCGCAGGCGCTGCTGATGAGGCCGCCGGTGCTGCTGATGGATGAGGCATTCAGCGCGCTGGACCCCTTGACGCGCTCGAGTCTGCAACAGCAGATGAAGGATCTGTGGATGGAGACGAAGCCGACGGTGCTGTTTGTGACGCACAACACGAGCGAGGCGCTGCTGCTGGCGACGCGCGTGCTGGTGCTGAAGCCGCATGTGGAAGGCGAGACGGAGAGCAACGTGCTGATGGATATGCAGGTGCCACATACCAACGAGCCGCTGGCGGTGCGCAAGCGGACGCGGGAGTTTGAGCAGTTGCGGGAGCATGTGAAGCAGTGCGCGTTTCGCGAGACAGAGACCGGGTTGATCGCAGGAGCGACGACGGCGCAGGTGCAGGAGATGCCACGGCGAGGAGATGCCGCGGAATGAATGGGCTGAAGATCACGACGGCGCGTTCCGCGACTAAGGCTGCGGCGGTTGTGGGCGCGGCGGCGCTGGTGAGCGCGTTGACGATGCCGGTGCGCAGCGTGCGCGCGCAGCAGACGGCGGGTTCGGGCAGCGCGGGGGCAATGGCGTTTTATACGCAGCAGGTGCAGCCGCTGCTGGATGACCAGTGCAACGGGTGCCATGCGGATTCGGCTTCGGGCGGGCTGCGGCTGGATAGCTACAGCGCGATGATGCAAGGCGGTCGTCATGGAAAGGTGATCGTGGCGGGCGACGCGGACGCAAGCCTGCTGGTGCAGGCGATTCGGCGGACGGGCAAGCTGAAGATGCCGCTACGGCATGCGCTGAGCGAAGAGCAGGTGACGACTCTGGTGGCGTGGATCAAAGCTGGCGCGGTGGGTAAGGATCTTCCGCAGGACGATGGGGATGACGCGATGCCAGCGAGCGCGGCAACGAATGCTGGGCAGGCCGTAAGCGCGCCGACTGGGAGCGGGGCTGCGAAGACGGACGGAAGCACGAGCGGCAGCGCCAAGCTGGTGGCGGTGAGTGAGCCATCGGCGGGGACGATGTCGGATGGAGATTTCTTTGAGAATCGCGTGCGGCCGATCTTGGCCGACAAATGCCTGAGCTGCCACACGGACGGAGACAACGGCGGTCTGGCGCTGAACACGCGCGAGGCGATGCTGAAGGGCGGATTGCACGGTGCGGCGATGGTGCCGGGAGAGCCGGAAAAGAGTCTACTGATTACCGCAGTGGAGCAGACGACGGCGCTGAAGATGCCGAAGGGCGGACACTTGACGGCGCAGCAGATAGCCGACATGAAGGAGTGGGTGAAGCGCGGCGCGAAGTGGCCGCAAAGCGCGCCGGGGATGACATTTTCTTCAACGGCGACGACGGGGGTGATTACCGCGGAACAGCGGAAGTTCTGGTCGTTCCAGCCGCTGAAGCCGGTGGCCGTGCCGGAGATTCATAATGCGAAGTGGGCGCACTGGGCACGGACGCCGATTGACCGGTTTGTGCTGGCGAAGCTGCTCTCGGCGGGCCTGCATCCGGCTCCGCAGGCCGACCGGCGAACGCTGATTCGACGGGCGACATTAGATATGTGGGGAATTCCGCCGACAGAGACTGAGGTCGAGGCGTTTGAGCAGGATCGCAGCGCAAATGCGTGGGCGAAAGTGGTGGACCGGCTGCTGGCCTCGCCGCGCTATGGGCAGCGGTGGGGCAGGCACTGGCTGGACGTAGCGCGCTACTCCGAGGACGACGTGCGCGGCCTCGATCCGAAGGGACGCGGGTATATGCCGTTCGAGGGCGCGTACCGGTATCGCGACTGGGTGATTGAGGCGTTCAATCGCGATCTGCCGTATGACCGCTTTGTGAAGATGCAACTGGCTGGGGATCAGTTGCCGGTGAAGACAGCCGAGCAACGGGACGAGAATCTGACGGCGACGACGTATCTGGGAGCGGGACCGTGGGTGTGGGATCAGGCGGAACCGGTGCAGGGACGCGCAGACGAGCGCAACGAGCGCGTGGATGCCGTCTCACGCGGACTGCTGGGGATGACGGTGGCGTGCGCGCGCTGTCACAACCACAAGTACGATCCGATTACGCAGAAGGATTACTACGCGATGGTCGGCATCTTCGCAAGCTCGACGTATCACGAGTATCCGGTGACGACGGCGGCGGAGACGGCGGAGTGGCAGGTGACGGATAAGAAGCTGGAAGACAAGCAGGTGGCGCTGGGAGATTATACGAAGACTGCATCGATGGCATTGACGGATGCGCTGGCAGCGCAGACGGCGCAGTATTTGGAAGCGGCGTGGCAGGTGATGGGCAAGCCGCAGAAGACAGTGGAGCAGGCGGCAGGCGAAGCGAAGCTGGATACAGAGGTGCTACGGCGGTGGACGAGCTATCTGGGATCACCGATGCAGTATGCGTATCTGGCGGACTGGAAGGCGATGGTTGCCGACGATGGCGGCAGCCAGGAGCAGGCAAAGATTCTGGCAGAAGGATTTCAAAAGACACTGCTCGGGATTCGCGACCGGGAGCGGGCGATCGAGGACGAGAACGAGACGATTCGCGTGAAGAACAATGTGCCGAAGCATCGCAATGTGCGGGATGCAAAGCCAAGCGAGTTTGAGACGTTTGACCAGTTCTGTCCAGGATGCGAGTTGGAGCTGAAGGCTCTGCCGGTGGATGAGGCGAAGCTGTATTCGGATATCTTCGTTACGCGCGCAGGCGACCAGGATCTGCGCTTCAAGCCCGGCGTACTGGTCTTCCGAGGATGGGAGCTGGAAAGCAGGCTGGGACCGGCGATCGAGAGCTATATGGAAAGCCAGCAGGCAGAGATCGACGGACTGAAGAAGCAGCTTGACCCGGCAAAGTATCCGTATGTGCACGGGATGGCGGACAAGCCAAAGGCAATGGATGTTCGACTGAACGTGCGTGGGAATCCGCATTCGCTGGGTGCGCCGGTGCCGCGACGGTTTCTGGCCGTGTTGACTACGACGAACGATCCGGCTCCGTATCGGGATGGAAGCGGACGTCTGGACCTGGCGAATGATATTGTGACCAGTCCGCTCGCGGCGCGGGTGATTGTGAATCGCGTGTGGAAGTGGCACTTCGGGTCGGGGATTGTGGATACGCCGGACAACTTTGGAGTGATGGGCGACGCGCCAAGCGATGAGCCGCTGCTGAATTACCTGGCGTATGAGTTTGTGCAGCAGGGGGAGTCGATCAAGACGCTGCAACGAGAGATTCTACTTTCGGCGGTGTATCAGGAGAGCGCGGAAGAAGCGCCGGAGGCACGCGATAAGGATGGAGCGAACCGGCTGTATTCCCACTTCAACCGGCAGCGGCTGGATGCCGAAGAGCTGCGCGATGCGGCGCTGGAGGTGGCAGGCGATCTGGACTGGAAGAAAGACGCGGGGCCATCGGAGGATTTCAACACGGAGAACACGGCGCGGACGGTTTATTGCAAGGTGAGCCGCTTCCGGCTGAACAACTATCTGCAGGTCTTCGATTTTCCGAATCCGAGCTTTACTGCCGAGCAGCGATTTGCCAGCAACGTGCCGCTGCAACAGCTTTACTTCATGAACAATCCGTTTATCTTCAAGCAGGCCGGAGTGCTGGCCGAGCGCGTGGAAAGCGAGCCGGACGAGCGGACGAAGATTGTGAAGATGTACGAGTATGTCTATCAGCGCAAGCCGAGCGAGTCGGAGATGAGGCTGGCGCAGGAGTTTCTGCATACGACGCCGGAAAAAGCTGGGTATGCGGTGGTGGGCGAGCCGATCACGGCGTGGAAGCAGTATGCGCGGATTCTGTTGAGTTCGAATGAGTTCTTATTTGTGGACTGAAGGCTGCGCGAGGCACGTGGAGCGACGCGGAAGAGACAATGCGGGAAAACTCAAGGAGAGCGCGATGCAGAAGGACAGCCGAACGGGATATGGACGAGCAGGACAGCCGATGACACGGCGCGAGGCGCTGTGCCGGATGGGCGCAGGGTTCGGAATGCTTTCGCTGGCAAGCCTGCTGGGCGATACGATGGCACGCGCCGAAGACGACAGAAAGACATGGATGATCCCCGGCGTGAAGCCGAAAGCGAAGCATGTGATCTTTCTGTTTATGAACGGTGGACTATCGCAGGTGGACAGCTTCGATTACAAGCCGATGCTGGCGAAGTACAACGGCAAGCCGATGCCGGGGGGCGAACTGCAACACGAACGCAAGACAGGCTCGCTGATGCAATCGCCGTTTGAGTTCAAGCCCTACGGAAAAAGCGGGAAGTATGTGAGCGAGATCTTTCCGCACCTGGGCGGATGCGTGGACGATATGTGCTTCGTGCAGTCGGTGTACACGGAGATTCCGAATCACGAGCCGGCGCTGCTGATGATGAATACGGGCGCGAACTTTGCGGGCAGGCCGTCGATGGGCGCGTGGATGACCTATGGGCTGGGCACGGAAAACAGGAATCTGCCAGGATTTGTGGTGCTGTGTCCTGAGGTGCCGACGACGGTGGGGCCGCCGCTGTGGGGTTCCGCGTTTCTGCCGGCAATGCACCAGGGGACGTATGTCTCAGACCGAGTGGAGAAGATGGGATTTGACCCGCAGAAGCTGATTGCGAATGTGCATAACGACCGCTTCGATCTGAAGTCGCAGCGGAAGGAACTGGACGTGTTGAAGCAACTGGACGAGATGAATATGCGCTCCGCCGAGGATGGCGCGCACGACGCGCAACTGGAGGCGACGATCGGATCGATGGAGACGGCATATCGAATGCAGACCGAGGCGCCGGATGTCTTTGACGTACGCAAGGAGAGCGCGGCGGTGCTGAAGATGTATGGCGAGGGGAGCACGGCGCGCGGATGCCTGACGGCGGCGCGGCTGATCGAGCGCGGCGTCCGCGTGGTGCAGATCTACTACGCCAAAGGCGATCCATGGGATCACCATTTCGATATCGAGATGCACCGCAAGACCGCGAAGGACTCCGACCAGCCATTTGCGGCGCTGATTCAGGATCTGAAACAGCGAGGGCTGCTGGACGAGACGATCATTGTGGCGGGCAGCGAGTTTGGCCGGACGCCAGTGGTGGAGCTGGGCAGCGGATTCAACGGCGGACAAACGCACAACGGACGCGACCACAATCCGCATGGATTTACGATGTGGATTGCCGGAGGCGGATTCAAGCGCGGATTCACGTATGGCAAGACGGATGACTTCGGCTGGAAGGCGATCGAGAATCCGGTGCATGTGCACGATATTCATGCGACGATTCTGTATCAGCTTGGCATCGATCATACGAAGCTGACCTACCGCTACAGCGGAAGGGATTATCGGCTCACGGATGTTTCGGGGAATGTGATTCACGAGTTGCTGGCCTGACCATTGCGTGGAGCCGCTGCGTGGGACAGACGCGCGGCTGAGGCCGCGCCATAGGCTGTGGTTGCGCTCACGTCGGTCGGCATTCCATGCAGCAGCCTCGCGCTTCGCGCACCACGGAGGGTAGTTGCGCTCGCGATGGTCGCGACGAGCAGTGGTAGAGTACGCTGGTCGTCATTCCCTGTAGGAATGACGACCAGGAAAGACAAAAGCGGAAGCGAATTTCGTGCGGAGACGGGAACAGAAGTCACATGAACAAGGAGAGATGCATGATGCGAGGACGGCAATTCCCTGCCCTGCTGCTGTTGGCGACAATGATGGGTGGAATGAGCGCGAGGATGGCGCGGGCGCAGTTTCCAGAACCCGACGGCGGCGACCTGGAACGCGGGACGCTGGCTGCGCACTGGGCGACGGGTGGGCCAAAGTGCATGGAGATGCCGGAGTGGCAGGTGCACGAATATAACCCGGAATTTTTCATTCTGCGGCAGTCCGGGTGTACGGATTTTGAGATGCCGTTTTTATATCTGATCTTTGGCAAGGACAAGGCGCTGTTGTGGGATACAGGGTCGCGGAATGGCGACCTGGTGCCGACGCTGGCGCATGTGGTACATGAGTGGCTGGAGCGGAATCATCGCGCGAGCATTCCGCTGGTGGTGATGCACTCGCACTCGCATGACGACCACACGTGGGGCGATGCGGCGGTGAAGGCGCTGCATGATCCGGCGATGCCGATCGAGTTTGTGGAGGCGACGCAGGCGGCCGAGCAGAAGGCCTTTGGGATTGCGCAGTGGCCGACGGATGTGGGGCAGATCGACCTGGGCGGACGCGTGGAGGAGATTGTGCCGATACCGGGACACGACGTCGTGAGCGTTGCGCTCTATGACCGGCGGACAGGGATTCTGCTGACCGGCGACAGCTTGTATCCGGGGCGGCTGTATGTTCACGATCTGGCGGAGTTTCAGGCAAGTACAGAGCGGTTGATTGCGTTTGTGAAGAACAAGCCGGTGGCCTATATTCTGGGCAATCACATTGAGGAGTCGAGCACGCCGTTTCTGGATTATCCGATTGGCTCGATCTGGCATCCGCAGGAACACCGGCTGCAACTGAGCTATGGCGACCTGCTGGCGTTGGAGGATGGCTTGAAGTCATTGCACGACACACCGCGGCGACTGGCGATGGCGGATTTCACGATCTGGCCGGTGACGCCGACAAGCCAGGCGCTGAGCGCGAAGACGGAATCGATCTTCAAGGCGACGCAGAGCTGCGAACAAAAGCTGAAGTGGGATCACACGGCGGCGCAACCGTGCGCGAGCACAAAGCCGTAGTGCCAGGCCTGCTTTCGCGGCAACAGCGGCAGCAGGATATAAAGCCGAATTGTGGCGAGTATCGGAATTCTTTATTCCTATAGACCGACCGCATCGCCTATGTAACGCTCAATACACACACCGTAGTTTCAACGTGAAAAACCAGTGGTCCCGAGCGATAACCATCGCGGGGATCGATTGCATCCTCTTCCGCTGAAGATGCCGAGTGGAAGTGTATTCACCCGATGACGCCGCGGCAAATGTGCTGCCGCGGCACAGTGAATTCCCATACCCATTTTTTCCTACTTACTGAATTTCATTTGGAGGCTCGACTGGATGAGGCAGTTTTCTGTAATTGCATTCTGGCGGTTCGCTCTGGCGGTCATCGTCGCGAGCGGTATGATTCTCTTCCCTGCCGCGCTGATGGCGCAGACGGCGGTGACGTCGGTAAAGGGCACGGTGAATGATCCAAGCGGAGCGGTGATTTCGAATGCGACGGTGACGCTGACCGAGCCACAGACCGGATACACGGCCAGGCGCGTGACGAACGCGCATGGCGAGTATGACTTTGAGCAGATCGCTCCGGGCAACTATGTGATTGACTCGCAGGCGGCGGGGTTTGGCGAGCAGAAGCTGAAGCTGCAACTGCTGGTGAACCAGCCGCGCACGGTGAACGTGAAGATGGCCGTGAATGCCAGCGTGGATACGGTGGAGGTGAATGGCGCAGCGGAGGTGTTGAATACGACGGATGCGACGGTAGGCACGCCGTTTGATACGGCGCAGATTCAGGCGCTGCCGTTTGAAGGCAACGACGTGCTGGACCTGCTGAGCTTGCAGGCCGGCGTGCTGTTTCTGGGCGACAAGACGCCGGCGCAGCAGGACACGGACAGCCGCAGCGGCGCCGTGGACGGAGCGCGCAGCGACCAGAGCAACGTGACGCTGGATGGCGTGGACGACAACGACCAGAACAAGGGCTATGCGTTCAGCGGTGTGCTGCGCTCGACCCGCGACTCGGTCGAGGAGTTTCGCGTGGTGACGACGAATGCGAATGCGGACTCCGGACGGTCGTCGGGGGCGCAGGTGGCGCTGGTAACGCGCAGCGGAACGAACAACATTCACGGCAGCGCGTATGAGTACTATCGTCCGACGAATACGGTGGCGAACGACTGGTTCAACAAGCAGGCGCAGGCATCGGAGGGATTGCCGAATGTTCCTCCGAAGTATTTGCGGAATACCTTTGGCGGGTCGTTTGGCGGGCCGATCAAGCGAGACAAACTGTTCTACTTCTTTGCCTATGAAGGGCAGCGGTCGGCGGAGAGCCAGCAGATTACGCAGTCGGTGCCGGGGGCGGCATTTCGCAACGGCGACCTGACGTATGTGACCGGAAGCGGAACCGAGACGCTGGACCCGCAGCAGATTGCCTCGATGGATCCAAACTGCTCCGGGAACGGGACGTGTCCGCTGGGGCCAGGCGTAAACCCGGCGGCGGAGGCGTATTATGCGCAATTGCCGATGCCGAACAGCCGCACGCCAAGCGATGGCTACAACCTGTTTGGGTATACGTTCGCGTCGCCTTCGCCACAGAGTTTCAATACAGCGATCCTGAAGTTTGATTACGCGCCGACGGAGCGTCACAGGCTGTATGTGCGCGGCAACTATCAGGAGGATCACATCAGCGGAACGGAGCAGTTTCCTGGGCAGCCGCCCTCGTATCTGCTGACGGACGATACGAAGGGATTGGCGGCGGGCGATATCTGGACGATCTCGCCTTCGGTGGTGAACAACTTCCGCTATGGGCTGGTGCACCAGGGCTATACGAACAATGGCGTGACGAATGGGCCGTATGTGACATTTCAAGGGATATCGACGCTGAAGGCCTCGGGGTTCACGTCGCAGATCATCTCGGTGCCCACGCACAACTTTGTGGACGACCTGACGTGGACAAAGGGCAACCACAACTTTCAGTTTGGCGGAAACTGGAGACTGATCTTCAACAACCGGCAGTCGAATGCGACGCTGTTTTCAAGTGCTTCGGTGACCTATCAACTGCTGGCGGTGGGCGCAATTGCCAATACGTCGGTGCAGGGGCAGCCGCCGGCAAGCCTGGACCCGGCGGGATTTGGATATCCGGCTGTGGCGGCAGGCTTTTCGTCGGCATACAACACGGCGATCTCCGATATTACGGGATTGATCACGTCCTCGACGGTCTACTACAACAACGAATACAGCAACGGAGAGTTGAGCGCGCTGCCCGCGGGGCAGTGGGTGAGCCGGCACTTCCTGACGAACGAGGTGGAGTACTACGCGCAGGATAGCTGGAAGGCGCGGCCAAACCTGACGATCACCTATGGACTGCGGCACATGCTGCTGCAGGTGCCTTATGAGCGGAACGGGCAGGAGATTGTGCCGACGGTGAATATGACGCAGTGGTTTGACAATCGCTGGACCGGAGCCGGCAAAGGTCAGGTGGTGCAGCCTAACTTTGGATTCACGGCAGGCGGGCGGGCAAACAACGCGCCCGGCTTCTGGACGATGGACAAGCTGGACCTGGCGCCGCGCTTTGCCATCGCCTACTCACCGACGACGACGACGACGGTTCATGCGGGATTTGGCCTGTACTTCGATCACTTCGGACAGGGGATTGTGGACTCGTTTGACCAGCAGGGTTCGTTTGGGTTGACAACGGCGGATCGCGCGCCGGTAGGCCAGTATGTGGACACGACGCCGCGATTCTCCACTCCGACGACCGTGCCGACGAGCATTGTGCCGACGCTGACGGTGACCGGACCGACGCCAGTGACGCCGGGGCCGGATCTGGCGCTCTCCTGGGGCGTGGATCAGGGACTGACGACGCCGTACTCCTATGTCTTCAACGCGTCAGTGCAGCATGAATTTGGCAAACAGTTTGCGATGGAGGCGATCTACACGGGACGGCTGGGACGTCATCTGCTGCAGATGCGCGACATCGCGACGCCGAACGATCTGGTGGACCCGAAGAGCGGCATGGACTACTTTGCCGCCGAGAAGCTGCTGGACAAGTACACGGACAGCGGGACGAGCGTGGCCAATGCGCAGTCCATCCCCTACTGGGAGAATATGTTTCCGTGGCTGGCGGGCAATGGGTTGAGCGCGACGCAGGTGGCGTATGAGAACTATCAGCCGTTCCGCGGCAACGAGGCCTCGGCGCTGTTTGTGCTGGATGCGATTCCAGGGCTGTATACGCCGAACAACGAGCTGTACCGGTACTTCGATCCGCAGTATTCGTCGCTGTATGTGTGGTCGTCGATGGGCACCAGCAGCTATCACGGACTGCAACTGGCGCTGCACCATCCGGAGTCGCATGGGGTGCAGTTTGACATGTACTACACGCTGTCCAAGTCGATTGACCTGGGATCGGATGCCGAGCGCAGCGGACCTTCCACAGAGACGATCGGCGGCGCGGGCAGCTACTACAGCGGCAGCGGCGGATACTTCAGCCAGATCATCAACGTGTATAACCCGAAGGGCAACCGAGGGCCATCGGACTTTGACGTGCGGCACGCGATTACCGGCAACGTGATCGGAAACCTGCCTTTTGGACAGGGGAAGATGTTTGCCGGCAGCGCCAACGGATGGGAGAATGCGCTGATCGGCGGATGGACGATCACCGCGCTGACACACTGGACAAGCGGCCTGCCGTTTGGCTCGATCGACGGGCTGGGCTGGAATACGGACTGGGCCGACCAGAGCTGGAATGTGGCGACAGGGGCGATTGCCTCCGGCGGACATGGACACGACCTGAACGGTGAGCCGAATGCCTTCCACAGTCAGGCGACGGCGATCAAGAATGTTCGTCCACCGTATGCGGCGGAGACCGGAGAACGGAACTTCTATCGCGGCGATGGATACTTCACCATCGATACGGGAATGTTCAAGATCTTCATGCTGCCGCATGGCCAGCAGGTGAAGTTTGACTGGGAGACGTTCAACGCGACGAACTCGGTGCGGTTTGACCCGGCGAGCGTGTCGAATAACCCGTATGGCAGCCCGGCCAGTTATGGCGAATATACGGCGCTGCTGACACAGGGACGCCGGATGCAGTTCTCTCTGCGCTACAGTTTTTAGCGCAACATCCGAGTACGTGTACCTGCTATGGAAGCGCCATGCAGCATGGCGTATCCGCCCCGCCGTTGAAGCGGGGCGGATGCGTTTGGAGGATAGATTTGTGGCGGCTGACTCTCTACTTTGGAGCAGACGTTTGATCCGCTGGAACGAGTAGCGAAGGTGGAATCCCAATCGAGTCGGATTCCTGCTCGCGCATGGCTTGCCTGGCGTGAATCTGCTCGTCGCTGAGTCGCGCATCGTAGATGGAACGAGGTTCCACGGAGCGGGAGATGAGGGCCGAAAGGGTTGCGATGAGAATGATCGGCAGTATGAAGGATCGGTCTCTGCCGGTCAGCTCGAGCATGAGGACGACGGTCGAGATCGGACCCTGCGAGGTGGCCGAGAGAACAGCAGCCGCGCCGAGCAAGGCGAAGTACCCGGGAGGTACGCCGGGCCACATCGCGCTCCAGAGATGACCTGCGGCAGCGCCGAGCAGCGCTCCGAAGGTGAGCGATGGAGTAAACAATCCGCCCGGCACACCGCTGCGCATGCACAGGATGGTCGCCAGCGGCTTGAGCAGCAGCAGAGCCAGAAGCAACTGGAGACCGACCTGGTTGTTGAAGAGCAGTTGGGAGAGATCTTTGCCGTTGCCGAGCAACTCCGGATATTGGATGGAGACGATACCGAGCAGTCCGAGAACGATTCCCGGAGCGATGAACCGCTGCCAGCCGGCCGGCTTGCCCTGGTCGGCCCAGCGGACGAACCGGACGTAGAGGATTGCGGCGAAGGCGAAGAGCGGAGCTGTCACAATCGTCCAGACGATGACTGAGGCGGAAAGCGGAAAGGACGCGATGTGGTAGGTCGGAGCATTGGGCAGGGCCAGCCAGGAGACGCCGGTGGCGATCAGCGAAGCCAGCAGAGCGGGCAGTACGAAGCGCAGCGCGAGCTTGCCGCGCATGACTTCCAGCGAAAAAAGCGCGCCGCCGAGGGGAACGCCATAGGCGGCTCCCATGCCTGCTCCTGCGCCACAGGCGACGAGCAGCCGCCGCTGTTCGTCGGAGAGTTTGCCGGTGTCGGAAAAGAGGTTGGCGAAGACGGCTCCGGCCTGCTTGGGAGCGCCTTCGCGGCCCATGGAAACGCCCATGGCCACGGCGAAGATGGAGAGCACGGCACTGCCGAGGGTTCGTATGGCGGGCATGCGTCCGGCATAGAACCAGATCGCCGAAGTGGTATCGATGCCGTTGCCGCTGGAGAGACGCTTGAGCACAGCCTGGCCGACACCGACGAGGATGGCCGCGGCAAGCAGGACAGCGACATGTCTCCACACGCTGGCGCTGCGCGCGGCGTCCAGGATGTTTGTGCCAGAGCCTTGCCACACGATGTGCTGAACCCATTCGAGCAGACGGGTGAGAGCGATCGCTGCCAGGCCTGTGGTGAAGCCGATGAGACATACAGCAAGCCAGAATTGCAGCGCGCCAGGACTGGCCAGAGTCGTTGGGATGGCGTTGCTGGGTTTGGCTTCGGGTGTCGGCATGCAGAAACTATTGTAGAGCGCGTCTGCTGTATGACTTTGTGGTGCGGTCAGAATGCCTCAGACCCGCCTGGGCGGCGGGCCTGAGGCACCGGGTCTGACCCGGTGATTTCTCCGTGTTGTGATTGCGGTGGAACGGCCTGCAACTGCGTGAAGATACCCGCTACTCGGGCAAATCCACCTGTCCGTTGACATGGAACTTCCCGGTTACACCGGGAGCGCCTGTATCCGGCTGGCCGCCTCCGAGAGTGAGCGTGTAATCCCCTTGAGCGAGGATGGGATTTCCGTTCTCGGTGACCATGCTCAGGTCGCGACCCTTCAGCTCAAAGTGAACCTTCTGGCTGGCGCCGGCTTCAAGGTGAATACGCTGGAAACCGCGTAGAGCGATTCGAGGAGCGCCTTTGACTGGAGGAAATTTGAGATAGACCTGCACCACCTCATCACCAGCGACTTTGCCGGTGTTGGTCACCGTGGCATCGACGGCAACCGGCTGGTCAGCGGCAACCGGCTGCGTGGGCAGACTGAGGTCGCTGTACTCGAACGTGGTGTAGCTGAGGCCATATCCAAAGGGAAAGAGTGGCTTGCCGGTAAAGTAACGATAGGTCCGGTTGGCCATCCCATAGTCCTCGAAGTTTGGCAACTGGTTAACGCCGGTGTAGAAGGTGACTGGCAGCCGACCTGCGGGATTGTTCTTTCCGCTCAGTGTCTGGGCGACCGCGGCTCCGCCTTCTTCACCGGGATACCAGGCTTCGAGCACGGCATTGGCATGTTGGTGGATCCAGTTGACGGCGAGCGCGCTGCCGTTCATCAGCACGACGGCCAGCGGCTTGCCGGTGGCGGCCACAGCTTCCACCAGGTCTTCCTCGGGCTGGGGAAGATCGATGCTGGTGCGATCACCGCCCAGAAATCCCGGCTCGCTGACGGGCATTTCTTCGCCTTCGAGCTGGCTGGTGATGCCAACGACGGCGATGACGACATCAGCCTTTTTCGCCGCTGCAATGGCTTCCGGTGAAGGCGTAGGGTTGGCTTTGGCCCAGATCAATTCTGCATGCGCCTTGCCGTTGTTGCTGCCGTAGCTGATTTGCAGCGCAACCTTGTGCCCCTTTTCCAGATGAACGCGACCGACTCCGGCAGCCATTCCGCTGCCGCCACCAAATGCCACGGCTACCTGTTTGTCATCCACCGTAAGCCGGGCAAAGCCTTCAGCGCGAACGCCCAGAATGAAGTCGCCTGACTCGTCCGGAGTCAGATAGCCGGTCCACTGCACGCCAAAGGTCTTTCTGCCGGCGACCGCGGACGGCAGGCTGGCGGTGGTGAGTTGCACGTTGGATTCCACGCGGCTGGCAAGCGGCGCGGTCTTTGCTCCGGGTTCGGGGCGGCCTCGGCGCATGCCCTCGTTGTACTCAGCCTTGAGACCCGGCTTGCCGTCGGGAGTGCTCAACAGCTTGTCGGGAACCGGTGTTCCGTCCGTGCGCAGAAACTGAGTGCCCGGAACAAACGTGATGTTCGCGTTGGGAAACTCCGCATGAAGACCTTCGAGGATGGAAACGATGTGCGTGGGTTGGCCGGCATAGTTTCCGATGAGCGGCCGGGTCTGGTCGGCAAGCGGACCGACGACGGCGATGTTGCGAATGCCAGGCTTCAACGGCAGCAGTCCGTCGTTTTTGAGCAGCACCATCGACTCGTTGGCAAGCTTGAGAGCCTGCGCGCGATGGGCGGCGCTGTCCAGTTCCTTTTCGTCGATCTTCGTGTAGGGAACCATATCCGGCGGATCGAACATGCCCAGCTTGATGCGCGCGGTGAAGAGACGAATCAGCGCCTGATCGAGCGTATCTTCGGGGAGAAATCCCTGCTGCACCGCATCGAGATAGGCTTTGTCGACGGGTTCGCCAAAGCGCGAGGTGAAGGTCACACATTCGTTGTCCATGCCGCGAATGACGGAGATGGCCACGCCCTGAGCCTGCGTGGGACGGTAGCGGTGATTGGCTGCGATGTCGCGGACGGCGTCACAGTCGGAGACGACATAACCCTGAAATCCCCACTTGCCGCGCAACTGGTCCTGCAACAGGTACTGGTTGGCGCATGCGGGCTGTCCGTTGATGGCGTTGTAGGCGCACATGATAGAACCGGCCTTGCCCTCGACGATCGCGGCGCGGAAGGCAGGCTCGTAGGTATCCATCTCGTCGTGCTTGCTCACATCCACATCGGCGAAGTGGCGGGTTGGCTCCGGTCCACTGTGAACGTCGAAGTGCTTGGGCGTGGCAATGGCCAGGTAATACTTCGGATTGTCGCCCTGCAATCCCGTCACATAGGCAACGCCCATGCGGCCGGTGAGGAACGGGTCTTCGCCGTAGGTTTCCTGTCCGCGTCCCCAGCGCGGGTCGCGGAAGATGTTGAGATTCGGCGACCAGAAATCCAGCCCGCCCATGATCCCCTTATGTCCTTCGCGCTGGTTCTGCACATGCTTGATGCGGCCCTCGACGCCGATCTGCGCGGCCATGGTGTGAATTCCCGGCGCATCGAAGGTGGCAGCCAGTCCGACCGGCTCGGGATACTCGGTGACTCCCTCGTTGATGACGCCGTGGAGCGCCTCGCTCCACCACTGGTATGCGGGAATGTTGAGCCGAGGAACCGCAGCAGAGTTGTTCTGCATCTGCGAGGCTTTTTCGGCCAGCGTCATGCGGTGCACAAGGTCAGCGGCGCGTTGTTCGGGGGTGAGATGGGTATCGAGATACGGAGGCGTTGCAGGAGTTTGAGCTGTCGCTGTCGGAACGGGCAGCATGCAGAGAATCGCTCCCGCGGCCACAACGAATCCAAGCATCGCTTGCTTCGTGATTGTTTTCATATTGATCCTCAAGTGTTGCATCGAGTGAAATCCTGAACGATCGACCATACCTTGCAAAAACGACCTCTGCGCGAGTACGGCGTTGCGGTCGCGCTGTTGCTCGCAGTGCGGAACAGGCGCGGCGCAAATGCTCCAGTTACCAGAACACACGAATCGTACACGACTCCGGTTGCAGGAGGATAGTCCCTTTTCTAGAAAAGTACATCGATTTATTCGATGGGTCTTTGCGGTGTACAGATGGCGTGCCTGCGAACAGAAGACCGTTGGGGACGCGATCAGGAAAGTGAAGGCGCTCACCCCCCAGCAACGCCGCCCAACGACGAGACGAGTTCCCTGCCGCGGGAGAAAATGGCTGGGCGGAAGTTTGCTGGAAATGGAGAAATTCAGGCTGACAACGGAGTCGGAGTCAGCGCGGGTGCCAGTGGGAAGCAGCGCCGTTGGGTTCTAACCGGGCGGGGAGCAGTTCGAAATCGCGAACAGGCTCAAGCTGGAGGGTATGAAGCGCGCCGGTGATGGCAGCCAGAGCCGGCGTCTGTTCCTGCTGGGTGATGAGCAGGACGGAGGGTCCGGCGCCGCTGAGGGTAACGGAGTGAATGCCGTGGTGGCCGACGAGCGGGAGCAGCGGATCGAGCAGAGGACAGATGGCACGGCGAAAGGGCTGATGAAGCCGGTCACGCGTGGCGGCGGCGAGCAGGTCTGCGCGGCCGGTGGCAAAGGCCGGAGCCAGCAGCGCGGCGGCCTGAAGATTGGCGACAACATCGGCGCGGGACCAGGCATCGGGCAGCACGGAACGCGCGTGGCGGGTGGCCAGAGGACGCGAAGGAAGGACGAGGATCGCTCGCCAGGAATCGGGAGGCGGGATGGAGATGAGCGGCAGAGCGTGATTTTCGGTGAGGACGGAAGCCGAGGATGAGCCTGGAGCAGCAGTCGCGGCGACGACGAGTCCACCGTGCCAGCAGGCGGCGGCGTTGTCAGGATGGCCCTCGAGCAAGACGGCTTCCGCGAGGACGCGCGCGCCGGACCAGCCCAGCGCGCCGAAGTGAGCGGCAAGAGCAACGGCGGCAAGAAGTCCAGCGGCGGAAGAGCCGCAGCCCATGCCGAGAGGAATCTGGTTATTCATGCGCAGGGCAAGCGGCGGCGCGGTGCGGCCTTCACGCGCGAGCAGCGAGCGGTAAGTGTCGAGGATGAGGTTGCCGTCGAGCCGGGAACATTCGGCGATGTTGCGCCCGGATGCGTGGATGGAAAACTCCGCAGCCGGAGTGGCGTCGATCTCGAGTGCGAAGTTGAGCGCGACGGCGGCGGTGTCAAAGGCCGCGCCGAGGTTGGCCGAAGTTGCCGGCAGGCGCAGATGGATCGGTTGCGGGCGATCGGCCATTTCAGTGAGCCTGCGGAGCGGGAGCGAGCTGCGGCGCTGGGATCTCGTCGCTTTGAGCAACCGAGCGCAGGGCGCTGAGCACGGCCTCCGGTGTGGCTTCGACGGCGACAGCATTGCGGCGCAGCGGCTGCATGGCGGCTTCGACGGGTGCGGATTCGGCTTCGGTGAGCAGTGTGCCGCGGTGGAAGTCGATGGTGTAGTCTGCGTCCTTCAGCGTGTGGCCGGTGAGCAGGAGGACGACGGTTTCGCTGGAGGCGATGCGACCGTCGGCGACAAGTTGTTTCAGTCCTGCGAGCGTGACGGCAGACGCTGGCTCGGAGCCGATGCCTTCGCGGCCCAGTTCGGCTTTGGCGACGGCAATCTCGCCTTCGCTGACGTCGAGACACCAGCCGCCGGTTTCGCGGATGACCTGGGCGGCCTTGCGCCAGCTTGCGGGGTTGCCGATGCGGATAGCGGTGGCACGCGTCTGCGCTTCGACCGGTTCGAGCGCCTGACCGCCATTGGCGGCGAAGCTGTGTACCAGAGGCGCGGAGCCGGCAGCCTGGACGACGGTGATGCGAGGCACGCGGGTGATGAGTCCAAGCTCCTTCATCTCGCGGAAACCTTTGCCCAGCGCGGAGCTGTTGGCAAGGTTGCCGCCGGGCACGAGGATGTGGTCGGGAACGTTCCAGTCCATGGCTTCGGCGAGTTCAAGCGCAGGCGTCTTCTGGCCTTCGAGCCGGTAGGGATTGACGGAGTTCAGCAGGTAGATGGGAGCCTGTTCGACGATGCGCGTGAGCACGCGGACGCAGCCGTCGAAGTCGGTTTCCAACTGACAGGTGACAGCGCCGTAGTCCATGGCCTGAGAGAGCTTGCCCCAGGCGATTTTTCCCTGTGGGATGAGCACAAGCGAGCGCATGCCGGCGCGTGCGGCGTAGGCGGCCATGGCCGCCGAGGTGTTGCCGGTGGAGGCGCAGGCGACCCACTCAAAGCCGCGTTCGCGGGCGACGCTGAGAGCCGAGGTCATGCCGGTGTCCTTGAAGGAGCCGGTCGGGTTCATGCCCTGATGCTTGGCAAAGAGCGCGTCGATGCCAAGGGAGCGCGCGGCCAGCGGAAGATGGTACAGCGGCGTATTGCCTTCACGCAGGGTCACGGCGTGGTCAAAGTTTTCAAGGATGGGCAGCAGCTCGCGAAAGCGCCAGACGCCGGAGTGGTCCAGCTTTTCGTTGGAGAGCCTACGCTCGCGCCAGAGCCACTTGAGCGCGCCCGCGTTGGGACGGTCGCCAACACGGCTCCAGCCGGGATATTCGACTTCAAACAGGTCGCCGCAGTCGGCGCAGCGGAAGTTGGGACCGGCCTGGTCACCGCGAATGCGCTGGCCACAGCCGAAACAGCGAAGCTGGTGGAGATTGTCACTCATCTTAAGTGTTAGCCTACCAGCAAGCGGCGCGTGCGCAGGAGCGCAGTCGGCGGAAAACGGAGTTCCGATGGCAAAAAACAGGAAGAAAAAAACGCTGCGAAGCTGCAAGGGAGTGGCATGGCTGGTCGTGCTGCTGGGGATGATTGTGACGGTGGCCGGAGCGGCGGAAGCAGGTGCGCAAACGCTGCGGATTGCGGCGGCGGCGGATCTGCAGCCGGTGCTGCCGCCGGTACTGGCGGCGCTTCAGCAGGCGACGGGGATTGCGGCATCGGTGACGTATGAATCGTCGGCGGCGCTGACGGCGCAGATGCTGAATGGCGCGGCGTTCGATCTGTTTTTGTCAGCGGATATGAGCTATCCGCAGAGGATCATTGCGGCGGGACTGGGCGCGACGGCCGAGCCTGTGCCGTATGCGCATGGGGTGCTGGTGCTGTTCACGCGGCATGATTCGCGGTGGCCGCATCCGACGATGGAGCTGCTGCGAGACGGGCAACTGAAGCGACTGGCGATTGCCGACCCGAAGCGCGCGCCGTATGGACGAGCGGCGATGGCGGCGATCACCCGTCTGGGGTTGAACACAGCGTTGCAGCCGAAGCTGGTGACAGCGGCCAACATCGCACAGGCAGCGCAGTTTGCCGAGACGGGCAATGCGGATGCGGGACTGATCTCGCAGACCGCGGCGGTGACGCCGGCGCTCCAGGAGGCGGGAAGTTTTGTCGTGGTTCCGCAGAAGCTGTATCCGGTGATTGAGCAGGGCGCGGTGGTGCTCGGGCATTCTCCGCAACGCGCGGCGGCGCAGCGGATGCTGGATTTTCTACTGAGCGCGGAGATGCAGCGGCAGTTGCAGAGAAGTGGTCTGAACCCGGCGAGAGCGGCGACACGGTAAACGGAATGGACTGGCAGGCACTGGCGTTGACAGTTCGGCTGGCCGCGGTGACGACGGCGATTCTGCTGGCGTTTGCTGTGCCGTTTGCAGCGTGGGTCGCGCTGAGCGGGTCACGGATGCGCGGCGTGGCGCAGGCGCTGACGGCGCTGCCGCTGGTGCTGCCTCCGACGGTGCTGGGCTACTATCTGCTGGTGTTGCTGGGCACACGCACCTCGGTGGGGCGCGGAATTGCGGCGGTACTGGGTCATCCGCTGGCGTTTTCCTTTGCGGGGCTGGTGGTGGGTTCGGCGCTTTACAGCCTGCCATTCGCCGTGCAGCCGCTGGTGGCCGGCTTCAGCGGCGTGGACAAGGCGATGCTGGAGGCGGCGCAGATGCTGGGCGCGGGGCCGGTGCGCGTGACGCGCAGGATTCTGTTGCCGATGGCGGCGCGGTCCGTGGTAACGGCGGCGCTGCTGAGTTTTCTACACACGGTGGGCGAGTTTGGCGTGGTGCTGATGCTGGGCGGAGATATTCCGGGAGCTACGCGCACGCTGTCGATTGTGCTCTTCGACCAGGTGCAGGACTTCAATGAGCGGGCGGCGAATCAGACTTCTCTGCTGCTGCTGGGATTGTCCCTGACCGCGCTGCTGGTGCTCTATGCGCGACCGACCGGAGACAAGGCGGGACAGCGTGGTTGAAGTCAAGCTGAGCAGCGGCGCGGGAGGATTTCTGCTGGATGTGGCCTGCACGCTGGCCGCGCCGCTTACCGTGATCTTTGGGCCATCGGGCGCGGGCAAAAGCACGCTGCTGCGCATGATGGCCGGTACGACCGTTCCGCAGCGCGGAGTGGTGCGACTGGATGGCCGGACGCTGACCGATACCTCGCAAAAGATGTACTGCAAACCGGGCAGGCGCGGGGTGATGCTGGCCGGGCAGCAGGCGGCGCTGTTTCCGCACATGACGGTGGAGAAAAATGTCGGTTTCGGATTGCGGTCGATGGGCAGCGAAGATCGCACCGAGCGAATCGTAGAAGCGCTGGAGGTAGTGGGCGCGGCGGCTTTGGCCCATCGGCGCGTGGCGACACTCTCTGGCGGCGAGGCGCAACGCGTGGCGCTGGCGCGGGCGCTGGCTCCGCGACCGAGGCTACTGCTGCTGGATGAGCCGCTTTCGGCGCTCGATACGACTGCTCGCGATGCGGTGATGACGGCGCTGCTGCAATGGCTTGGGGAGCACCGCATTCAGACCATCGTCGTGACGCATGATGCGGCGGATGCTCTGCGCGCGCAGGCCGAAGTGGTGTGGCTGCGCGAAGGGCGCGTGGTGGCGCAGGGCGCGGCAATCGACGTACTTGCCGAGGAGCGCAAGCGACTGCTGGCGCGGCTGAGCGCAAGCGACTGCTGGCGCGGCTGAGCGCAAGCGACTGCTGGCGCGGCTGAGCGCAAGCGCAGAGATTGAGGTTAAAAACCGAGTAAGACCGGCTCCATCTCCAGGGGAATGCCGAAGCGGGCAAAGACGGCGGCGGTGATCTGGTCGCGCAAGGCAAGCAGTTCGGCAGCCGTGCCGGAGCCGCAGTTGATGAGCGCCAGGGTGTGGCGCGAGGAGATGCCAACGTTGCCGAGGCGAAAGCCGCGGGCAAAGCCGGCCTGTTCGATGAGCCATGCGGCGGGAAGCTTGACCTGAAGCTCACCGGCGGGATAGCTGGGCGGCGGCGTGCCGAGTTTGCCAGCGAGCGCGGCAAACTCGGCAGCGCTGACAACAGGATTGCGGAAGAAGCTGCCTGCGCTGCGCGCGTCCGGGTCGTTGGGAACGAGCAACATGCCTTTGCTGTGGCGAATGGCGCGGACTTTGTCGGCAACCTGAGCCAGCGAAGGCGAAGGCTGATCGGCAAAGGCGCGTTGCAGATCGGCGTAGCGCAGCGTGGGCGCGCCGCCAGGCGTGAGCGCAAACTCGACGGCGGTGACGACGAAGCGGTCGCGGGCTGTCGAGTTGAAGAGGCTTTGGCGATAGGCGAACTGACACTCGGCGGCGGTGAACTCGTGAAAACGGAGCGAGTTGCGGTCGAAGGCGCGAACCCGGAGGATGGTTTCAGCAACCTCCTGACCGTAGGCGCCGACGTTTTGCACAGGAGTGCCGCCAACGGTGCCGGGGATGCCGGCAAGGCACTCGATGCCGGCGCAGTCAAGCGCGATGGCCTGGGCGACAAAGGCATCCCACGGCTCACCGGCGGCGGCGTGGAAGAGGCAGAGATCGTCCTGAAACGTGCGTGTGACACCGCGCAGATCGGGCTGCACGACCAGGCCGTCAAAGCCGCGGTCGGAGACGACGAGATTGCTGCCTCCGCCGAGGACAAAGACGCGCAGACCGCGCTCCTCGGCCCAGGTGAAGGCTTCGACAAGCTGGGACTCGGTCCCGACACGGGCAAACCAGCGCGCCGGGCCTCCGATGCCAAGCGTAGTGAGGGGCGCAAGCGGGTGATTTTCTTCGAGTGGCAGTCCGGAGATGGAGGTCATCGTTACAGTCAGGCTAAACCAGAGAGGCGCGTTGCGGTACACGACGAGGGCCAATCCCCGGTACACTGGGAATAGCGGAGATTTTTCTCTGCCGGAGGCAACGATGTATCCAGAGATTATGGTGATCCCGATGCGCGAGGAGCTGACCCGCGCCGGAATCCAGGAAGCACGAACAGCCGAGGAAGTGGATGCGGCGCTTGCGCAACCCGGAACGACGATGGTGGTGGTGAATTCGATCTGCGGCTGCGCGGCGGGCAAGATGCGCCCCGGCGTGCGAATGGCGCTTGGACACAGCACGCTGCCGGATCGCTCGATCTCGGTCTTTGCCGGGCAGGATCGCGAGGCAACCGAACGCGCCCGTTCCTACTTCGAGGGCCATCCGCCGACCTCGCCTGCGATTGCGATTCTGCGCGACGGCAAGCTGGTCTACCTGATGCAGCGGTATGTGATCGAGTCGGCGACGGCGCCGCAGATTGCCGGAGAACTGGCGCGCGCCTTTGACGAGCTGTGCACGAAGGCAACGGCCTGAGGGCATTGCATGCGGCCACCGCGTGTTCGCGCGGTGGCCGCTTTCGTTGCTCGCCGGCGGGATAACTGAGGACGGCGGAAAAACAGAAGCGGATTTCCTGCGGAAATGACAACCGTCGAAGCAATGGCAAGCGCGACGGCAAGTGCGAGACGAGCAGGGATTTGAGGATTTTTCTGGCGCGTAGGTGTGTGCAGGCGATAGGATGACGGGGTGACTCCTCGAAGCGCCCGCGGCACAATCAACGGCAAACCGGATATTCGCACTGTGGCGTCGCTCGCGCGCGTCTCGATTGCGACGGTTTCACGTACCATCAACGGATCGTCGGCGGTAAGCGACAAGTTGTCGAAGCGCGTATGGCAGGCGATCGAACAACTGAACTACTTTCCCAACACCCATGCGCGCAGTCTGGTCTCCGGGCGCAGCCGCATTCTGGGCATCATTGTTGAAAACATCACAAATCCGTTTTTCCCTGAGCTGATCGCCAGCTTTGAGGAGATCGCGGTGACGCACGGCTTCGAGCTGCTGGTGAGTTCAGGCAACATCCAAAGCGCTGCGCAGATTGAGACGATTGTGCGGCGGATGCTGGAGCGCAAGGTCGAGGGCGTGGCGGTGCTGACCTTTGGCAGCGAAGAGTCGGTGCTGGATCAACTGGTGAATCACAGCATTCCTCTTGTGCTGGCCGAGTTTGAGGTCAACAATCCCCGCGTGAGCACGATACTGATCGATTATGCGACGGGCGTTCGCGAGGCAGTGGAGCATCTGGTCAAACTGGGACACAGAAAGATCGCCTACCTGGCTGGGCCACACACGCTGCACTCGGCCGAGACGCGCCTGCACTGCTTTGAAAGCGCGACGGCGGTCTGTGGTCTGCGCATTCGCAGGGAGTGGATTGTGGACGCCGATCACACGCTGAAGGGCGGCGAGGCGGGGATGCAGAGGCTGCTGCGGCTGAAGGAGCGTCCGACGGCCGTGATCTGCTCGAACGACATGACGGCGATTGGCGTGCTTCATGCGGCGCATCAGGCGCGGCTGAGCGTTCCGGAGGAGCTGTCGGTGATCGGGCTGGACGATATTGCGTTCACCGAGTTCACTCTGCCGCCGCTGACGACGATCGGCCTGTCGCGGCACGATCTGGCCCGCGCCGCGTTTGACGCGCTGCGTGTTCAGGTGGAAGCGATGGCGGAGCCGGGCGTGCAGCCCGTACAGCGCCGCTTTGAGGTGACGACCAAGCTGGTTGTCCGTGAGAGCACGGCAGCGCCCAAGGCGTAAAGCGGCCTTCAGGCGCGGGTAACGGGGTTGACCAGCTCGCCCAGTCCGTCGATGCGGATGCGGATGAGATCGCCCTCAGCCAGTGTGAAGTCGTCGTGCGGGACGATGCCGGTGCCGGTCATGAGAAAGACTCCGTGGGGAAAGTGATTGTCGCGGAAGAGATATTCGACCAGCGTGACGGGGTCGCGCTTGAGTTCGGCAAGGGTGGTGGAGCCGGAGAATGCTGACGCGCCTGCGCGCTCGACGACGAGCGTGATGACCGTGGAGGGTGGCAGCGGCTGCTCCGCCAGCAAAATGGCCGGACCCAGCGCGCAACTGCCCTGGTAGACCTTGGCCTGCGGCAGATATAGCGGGTTTTCGCCTTCAATGTCGCGCGAACTCATGTCATTGCCGATGGTGCAGCCGATGATCTGCCCGCGCGGGTTGATGAGCAGCGTCCACTCCGGCTCCGGCACGGACCAGTGCGCGTCGCGGCGAATGCGGACCGGCTGACCTGGACCGGAGACGCGGCTGGCCGTGGCCTTGAAAAACAGCTCCGGCCGTTCGGCGGAGTAGACACGGTCATAGAAGCTGCCGCCACCGGCATCGCGCGACTCTTCCATGCGCGCGTCGCGGCTGCGGTAATAGGTGACGCCCGCGGCCCAGACCTCCTGGTTTTCAATGGGCGCGAGCAGGTCTTCAGGAGCAAGCTCTTCGGCGACGCTTCCCCGCCCTACCACCTGCTGGAGATAGCCAAGGAGATCGTCAAGATGCAGCAAAGCGTCGAGGCCGGTTTCCGGAACCGGATACACCTTGTGATCGTGGGTGAGAAAGAGACCCTTGCGGGTGTTCCAGAGTTTCATGGCTGTCCTTTCTGAGGTGCCGGTGATCCGGGTGCAGGTGAGGGTTCGGCGGCTGTGCTGCTGAGCCGCGCGATGACGGCATCGGCGTCATAGACGCAGCCGCCCCAGACGCCGCCGGAGGCCGTGACCAGAGCGGCCCATAGACGGGTGTCATCGGGAAGCTGAGGATGGGGTTCGAGATCATGCCGGGGCGGACGCGCGGCGAGCAGCGCGGCGCCGCTTGCGTCGGATGAATCCTCCGGGGCGAGCAGATCGACGGTGCCGGTGAGCCGGTTGCGATCAATGACGATGCGGATGCGGTCGCCGTCCTGGACGCGCCCGATCGGGCCGCCGGCAAGCGCCTCGGGGCTGATGTGGCCGATGCAGGCTCCGGTGGAGACGCCGCTGAAGCGCGCATCGGTGAGCACGGCGACGTGCTTGCAGTGGGGCAACTGACGCAGCGCGGCGGTGATCTGATAGATCTCCTGCATGCCTGCGCCGAGCGGGCCGCCACAGATGAGCACAACAACATCGCCGCTGCCGATCTGGCCGGATTTGATGGCGGCAATGGCAGCTTCTTCCGTGACGAAGACGCGCGCCGGGCCGATATGGCGATAGATGTTGTCGGCGTCGATCAGCGTGGGATCGATGGCCGTGCACTTGATGACCGCGCCCTGCGGCGCAAGATTGCCGGTGGGAAAACAGACGGTGGAGCTGAGTCCGGCGGCGCGGGCTGCGGCGGGCGAGTGAAGGACGTCGTCCGGGTCGATGCCGTCGAGCGCGCGCAGACGCTGGCGCAGAGTGGAACGACGCTCGCTGTCACGCCACCAGTCGAGGCATTCGCTGAGCGTGACCCCGGCGACGGTGCGGACGGAGGTGTCGAGCAGCCCGGCGGCGCGCAGGTGAAGCATGACCTCCGGCACGCCGCCAGCCAGGAAAACCTGTACCGTGGCGAAGTTGCGTGGTCCGTTGGGCAGCGCATCGACGAGTCGCGGAACGGCGCGGTTGACGGCAGCCCAGTCGTCGGCGGTGGGTCGGCGAAGTCCGGCGGCAAAGGCGATGGCGGGCACATGGAGCAGCAGGTTGGTGGAGCCTCCAAAGGCCGCGTGGACGACCATGGCGTTGCGCACGGCGGCGTCGGTGAGGATGTGGCGCATGCCGACTCCCGTCTGGTGCATCCGGAGCAACGCCAAAGCGGAGCGTGCCGCGGCATCGAGCCACAGCGCATGACCGGACGGCGCAAGCGCGGAGTGAGGCAGCGCGATGCCAAGCGCTTCACCGACGACCTGCGCGGTGGCCGCTGTGCCGAGGAACTGGCATCCACCGCCAGGCGAAGCACAGGCGCGACAGCCAGCCTCGGCAGCGGCTTCCAGAGTGATCTGTCCCTGAGCAAAACGCACGCCGATGGTCTGTACCTTGCCAGCGTCTTCGCCGGAAGTGGGCAACAACGTGACACCGCCGGGAACCAGAATCGCCGGGAAGTCGCCGCTCGCGGCCAGCGCCATCATCATGGCGGGCAGTCCCTTGTCGCAGGTGGCCACACCGAGAACGCCTTTGCGCGTGGGAAGCGAACGGATGAGACGGCGCAGGACCACGGCTGCGTCGTTGCGAAAGGGCAGCGAATCGAACATGCCGGTGGTGCCCTGTGTGCGCCCGTCGCAGGGGTCGGTGCAAGCCGCGGCATAGGGGATGGCGCGGTGGTCGCGCAGGGTGCGCGCAGCCTCGGCGACCAGCAGGCCCACCTCCCAGTGGCCGGTGTGCAGGCCAAGCGCGATGGGTTCGCCGTTGTCGGCGCGCAGGCCGCCGTGTGTGCTGAGGATGAGAAATTCGGGATCGAGCAGACGAGACGGCTCCCAGCCCATGCCCGCGCCCTGGCTTAGGCCAAAGAGATTGCCGGAGGGTTGCGTGAGCAGCATCTCCGGGGTGATGGGCAAGACTCCGGCGGGACCGGCGGCGTGGGTAGAGATGGGCGCTTCCGAGTGCAGGGCTGCATTCAGGCTGGAAGGCAGAATGGACTCGATCGACAGGACGGACACGAGTGAGGCTCCAGGGCAGGCAGGGATCGCGGACAGCGCTTGTGCCGTCGGAATGATTGTAGACGGGCAGCGGGCGCGGGAGCGAGCAGTGATTCACAAGGATACGATCAGAATCGAGCGTGTGGCGCAAGGAAGTCGCGATCTGGTCCCGGTTCTCAAGAGACTGAAGACAAGCGCGGCACTGCTTGATGCTGAGCTTGCTGGGACTGCGCAGCAACCCAGGTGCGAGCAAAGAATGAGTGGGAGTTTGCCTTGGAAAAAGCAGATTCCCTGCGGGAATCACAAACGACATGCATGGCTTGAGGCGGACGGCGTCGGGCCGGGGTCAACAGAAATCCCTGAGCGGGGATGGCTCAGGGATTTGCGGGCGCGGATGCGGTGCGGCGGGATGGCTCAGTGACCGTCGCCGTCGCCATCATGCCCCAGCGAGGCACGGCCTTCCTGGCTGATGGAGGCTGTGTCCTGCTGCAGCATGGCATTTTGCTGCTGCGTTTGCTGGGCCGCGGCGACGCTGGTTTGTACGACCTGCGCGACCTGTGAGGCTTGAGTTACGGCTCCAATTGCTGCGATACTCATAGGAGTACTCCTTTCTGTAGTTGTTTTCGGCCTGGATGGGCGCATTCGTGAGGGTAGAGGTCATCTATGACAAACTCTTCATGGCGTAGCATGGGTATATTGCCAGTCGCCGGGTCGATCGTAAAGTGTGTACCGAAATCCGGTTTCCATGCTGCCGGACGTTGCAACGCGAACCGAATCAACCTTGAATTGACCGTTTCTTTTCACTGCGGAATGCAGGTTCCGCTTTTTCCTGTAAGGTGACCCGGAGGGTCTCCGGTATGTCGATCCATCTTCCCCCGTCGGCGATTCCAGAAACACCATCCCCAATCCACAAGATTGCAGAGGCGATTGACCGCATTGCTCCGCTGCAAGGGCTGAGCTATGAGGAACGCGAATGGCTGGCGCAGCAGGGGACGGAGATTCGCCTGAAAGTGGGTGAAACTCTTTTTGAAGAAGGAATGCCAGCCGAGCGGATGATCCTGATCCTGAAGGGCGAGATTCATGTGCGACGGCACCGGACGGGGCCGATGACGCTGTTTATCGGGCGCGCCGGGCAGATGACGGGTCTGCTGCCATTCTCTCGGATGACCACCTATGGCGGACATGGCTTTGCGGTGCAGGATGTCTGGGCGCTGCTACTGCATCGCTCGCTTTTTCCGGAGATCATGCAGCGGATTCCCAGCTTTGGGCAGCGGGTGGTGAATACGCTGCTCGATCGCGTGCGCGAGGTGACCCGGATTGAACAGCAGGCGGAAAAGCTGACGGCGCTGGGCAAGCTGGCTGGAAATCTGGCGCACGAGCTGAACAACCCTTCGGCTGCAGCTCAACGGGCTGCCAGCGGGATTTTGAGTGAGCTGCGCCACTTCGCCGACGGTCGCTATGCGCTGGTGGCGCAGTGTCTGCGTGAAGAACAGGTGCTGGCGATTCAGAACTGGGAGCGGCTGGCGCGGACACGCGCCGCCGATGCCCACGAAGACGGGCAGACGGCGATTGGCGACCGCGAAGATGCGATTCTGCGCTGGCTGAGCGAGCAGCGGATTGAAGAAGGTTGGCGGATGGCGCCCGAGCTGGCAGAGCTGGGCGTGACAGTGGAAGACCTGAGCGCGCTGCCCGAGTTTTTGAGCCGCGAGGCGATGCAGGTAATGCTGGATCAGTTTGCCTCATCGCTGCGCGCCGAACACTTTGCACAGGCGATGCTGCACTCCTCGGAGCGCATCTTTGACCTGATCAGCGCAATCAAAAGCTACTCCTATATGGATCGGGCGCCGATTCTCGAAGTCGATGTTGTGGCTGGAATCGAAGCAACGCTGAGGATGCTGCAATCGCGCATGGCCGGGGTGGTGGTGGAACGTGCCTTTGAACCGGGAATGCCGACGATCAGCGCCTATGGGAGCGAGCTGAATCAGGTTTGGACCGCGCTGATGGAGAACGCTCTGGAGGCGATCCAGCAGGTGAACCGCGAAGGCTATCAGCCAAGACTGCGGCTACGCTGCGGCATGGAAGGGGATATGCTTCGGATCGAAGTGGAAGACAACGGGCCGGGAATTCCAGCCGAGCTGAAGGATCGCATCTTTGAGCCGTTCTATACGACGAAGGCTCCGGGCCACGGGCTGGGGCTGGGGCTGGATAATGCCATGCGCATTGTGCGGAAGCATCGCGGCCATCTGAGCGTGCGGTCGGAGCCGGGCGCGACGTGCTTCTGGGTGCTTCTGCCGCTGAACCAGCTTCAGGCGTACTGAGAATCCGACAAGCCGAAGCCGAACGTCGCAACAGAGCCGGAGTCAGAACAAACCCGGGACCATAAATCCGGCGCTTCAAATCCGGAGCCACAACGAAAACGCCTGCGACACCCGGTGATATTCCGGAATGTCGCAGGCGCTTGTCTACTGTGCGTTGCGCTACTTCTGCGTTGCCGTTGCAGCCACCGGATCGCCGCTGGTGTCGCGCAGTTCAATGGGACCGAGGTTGGCTTTTTGCAACTGCGGCTCGATCTTGGCGCGGTCGCCGACGGCCAGCACAATCAGGTTCTCCGGATGGATATACTGCTGCGCGGCGTGTGCGACATCCTGCGGAGTCACCGCGGCGTAACGAGCCGGAAGAGTGGCAAAGTAATCCTGAGGCAGGTTGTAGACAAACAGCTCCGCCATCAGTCCCGATTCACTGCCAACCGTCTCAAAGCTGCCCGGCAGAGAGCGCAGCGCGTTGTCCTTGGCCAGGGTGAGTTCGGTGGCCGTGGGCGGATCGGTGCGGATGCGATCCAGCTCCGCGAAGAGCTGAGTAGCCGCCGGACCGGTGACGTCGGTGCGCACCTGTGCCCCTGCATAGAACGGGCCTCCGTCGCGATCAAAGAAGAACCCGGAGAACGCGCCGTAGGTGTAGCCATGCTGCTCACGCAGGTTCATGTTGATGCGGCTCGAGAAAAGACCTCCAAGCACGCTGTTCATCTCCACAATCGCGGGATGATCCGGGGTGTTGCGAGGAACGCCAAGACCGAGGGCAAAGAGCGCGGTCTGCGGCGAGCCGGGCTTGTCCACAATCACCACCTTGCGCTGCGGCGCTGTGGGCGGCGCGGGAATCCGCACGGGAGTTGCCGAGACGGCCGGGTTGCTCCATGCGCCAAAGTACTTCTGCGCCAGCGCATGAGCCTGGGCGAGGGTGAGATCACCGGCCAACACAAGGGCGGAGTCCTGCGGGGCGTAGTGCGCGGCCCAGAAGGATGCGATCTCCTGCTGCGTGGTGGCTTTGACCGAATCGAGAGTGCCGACGGGCTGGAAGCCATAAGGCTGGTTGCCATAGAGCAGCTTGGCCCCGACGCGCAGCATGGAGGCAACCGGCTGATCGGACTCCTGGAGGATAGCAATCATGCGCTGCTTGCGCACGCGCTCGACCTCGGTGGAGGCAAAGGCTGGATGAAGCGCGACGTCGGACAGCAGCTCCATCGCGGCGTTGGTGTTGTTGGTCAGCGCGCCGATGCTGACTCCTGCCGAGTCCATGCCTGCCGTCGAGCCGATGCTGGCGCCGATCAGCGCCACGTCGTTGGCAAGCTCGGTGGCCGAGCGGCTTTTGGTTCCCTGCGTGAGCATGCTCGCGGTGTAGGAAGCCAGGCCGGGTCGCGTGGCGGGATTGTTTTCTCCGCCGGCGCGCGTAACCAGATTGGCGCTCAGCACGGGCAGTTCATGCTGCTGAATCAGATACACCTTCAGCCCGTTCGAAAGCGTGAATACATCGGACGAAGGCAGATGGAGCTTCGATTCCGGACCCGGCTTGGGCGCGTCCTTGCGCCATGTCTGCGCTGTCTCAAACGCCTGCGAATAGGGTGGCGTGACGACGGTGTGCAGATCGGTGTCCGCCGGGCTGCGCGGCACATCTTCGGTGACCTTCTTGCCGGGAACGCACTCGACAACGACACGCTGGTTATCGCCGAAGTACTTCATGCCCGCCTGCTGAATGCTGGCCGTGGTGAGGGCTTCGTAGCCTGCGATGTCCTTGGGCAGGTAGCCAGGATCGTGCTCGTACTGGTTGTAGCGATCCATCATGTCGGCGACGCCGCCAAAACCGCCCAGGCGCTGGAGACCCTGAATCATGCCGGTGAGCGTCTTGTTGCGCGCGCGATCCAGCTCCGCTTGCGTAGGGCCGTTTTTGCGCAGGCTGGCGATCTCTTCATCCACCTTGGCCTGAATGTCGGCAAGCTTGACGCCGGGCCGCGCGATAATGTCGCACTGCGCCATGGAGGTGATCATGACCTGCTCGTCGGAACAGCTTACGCTTTGCGCGACCTGATCCTTGTAGACCAGGCGCTGATAAAGGCGGCTGACCTTGCCGCCGCCGAGGATGTCGAGAAAGATCTCCGACGCCCGGTCACCCGGCGTGAATGCAGCAGGCGTGAGCCAGCCCAGGCTGAGGCGCGGAAGCTGCACGGTGTCTGTGATGACCTCACGACGCTCGGCCACAATCGGCGGGGTGACAACATGGACCGGAGCGACAGACGGACCGCGCGGAATGGGGCCAAAGTACTTGGCAATCTCCGCCTTCAGCTCAGCCGTGTTGAAGTCGCCCACGATAGCGATGCTGGCGTTGTTCGGCGTGTAGTACTCGTGGAAAAACTCGCGAACGTCGTTCAGGCGCGCGGCTTCCACGTCGGCGTGGGAGCCGATGACGTTGCCGTAGTAGGGATGCGTTTTGGGAAAGAGCAGATGGCCGACAGCTTCATCGGCGACGTCATACGGCTGGCCTTCATCCTGCCGCAGCTCGTTGCGCACCACGTCGCGCTGGTTGGTCAGCTTGGCGCGATCGAGCGTCTCCAGCAGAAAGCCCATGCGGTCGCTCTCCAGCCAGAGCGCCAGATCAAGCTGGTTGCTGGGCACGGTTTCAAAGTAATTCGTCCGGTCGTAGCTGGTGGTGCCGTTGATGTCCGTCGCTCCGGCGCCCTCCAGATAGCGGAAGTGGGCCTTTTCGCCGACGTGCTCGGAGCCTTCAAACATCATGTGCTCGAAGAGATGGGCAAAGCCGGTGCGCCCGGCGCGTTCATTGGCCGGGCCAACGTGGTACCAGAGATCCACGGCGACCAGAGGCAGACGATGATCCTCACGCAGAATCACTTCCAGACCATTCGGAAGCGTGTACTTTTCGTACTTGAGATCAGGCACCTTGAGCGGCGCGGTGGCCAGGGCCGGTAAGGCCAGGCAGGCCACCAGCGAAGCGGCAAGGAAAACCTTGCGCCTGAAACTGAAAGTAACAGCGCGAACGAAAGATCGATTCATCCTGAGAGTCTCCTGAGTGAAGATCAGTGGGGAGATACACGCGTCCGGAAGATGAGCGCGCGAACGTACCAGATACGAGATACGAGAATTGCGGTTGGGCGGTTCCATTTCGCCCCGGGCTTGGCGGCCCGGAGAATGCGCATCGATGGAGCGGATTACTTTTCCACTTCCACGCCGCGCCAAAAGGCGACATGGTTCTTGATCTTGCGCGCTGCCGGCTTCGGATCCGGATAATACCAGGCGGCGTCCAGATTTTCCTGATCGCCCCAGATGAGCGTGTAGTAACGAGCCTGACCCTTCCAGGGGCAGGTGGAGGTAGTGGAGCTGGGACGAAAGTACTCGCGCTTCAAAGCAGATTCAGGGAAATAAACATTGCCTTCCACGACCTCATACTGGTCGCTTTCGGCGATCACAAGACCATTCCAGACGGCTTTTGCCATAATGATCGAACACCTTGGGATTGGATTGATACGATACAAGCCTGCTGGCATGGTCAGAAAGCAACCATGCCAGCAGGCTATCAAGCGGTAGGAAAGAGCACAAGAGCGAAGCTTAGGCCATCGGCTTGACGCTGGTGATGTGAACGCTCTTCTTGGCCGCGTCCACCGTGGCGGTGATCGTCACATGATCCCCATAGACGCTCTTGACCGCATCCGGATTGTCGATGGCCCAGACCATCTTCTTGGCATCATCGACGAAAACCGGCTTTTCGCCCATGCCGATGCACTTCTTGACGCAGGCCGCACCCGAACCAGCGTGCTTGGCTCCGCACATGGCATCGGAGACGTATCCGGTGATTTTGGTGGAGGTACCTGCGGCGAATGCTGCTACTGAAGCCATCGTCGCGACGGAGAAGGTGAGTGCAAGAATACGCTTCATAGAGGTTTCTTCCTTTGCTGTTAAACACTGATTTCAAAGCCGCGTGCGCCCAGATGGCTGCGACAAGGTAATGATGCTCCCCAGCCTAAGCATTTGGCAAGCATTCCCGGAGACGCTTGAAGCCGAATGAGCAATCTCAGGCTGTTTTTCTGTTTTCACGCATCTTTGCGATGTTCTTTTTCATGCCCTCAAACATCGTCGAGGCGGTTGGATACAACTCGATCAGCTTGAGCACCTTGCCCATGTAGCCGGGGCGCTGCGCGTGAATCTCCGGCAGGATGTGCGCCAGCTTGGCCGCGTAGAAGAAAGGTTCGCCGTTGGTGTCCAGAAAGAGATCCGCCGAAAGCGAGCCATGAAGAACGAGCGCTGCGGCCATCTCCCAGTAACTGACCACCTGACGCAGATAGGCGTTGCGCTGGGAGCCGAATTCATTGAGGACGATGAAGAATTCCTCGGCCGTATCCGGCCAGAACTCCGTCAAAAACCAGGCGCGCGCCTGACGCATGACAGTCTCGGTGCGCAGTTCATAGAGCTTCAGAATCAGCTCGGCATCGCTATGCGAAGCCAGTGTCTTTTCCATGTTGATTCCTCCATACAAGTTTTGCAGTGCGGGGTTTCAGATGCGGGGATGCGACGAGAGTCGTTACATCCCCGGAAAGTTCAGCAGAGAGTCCGGTAGGCCCGGCCTTCAGGAGACTGGTTCCAGTTGTTCCTGTTCGCTGCGAGCGCCGAGCTTGACCGGCCCGTGCGTCTCGGCCGTGGGAGCTGCCGGCGGGGGTGGCGCGTCGCCGATGCGTTTTTCATATTCGCAGACGGCAACCGCGCGGGCAGGCTTTTTGACGGCTTTCTCCGGAAGCTTTGCCTTGCTGCGTTTCGCTGCCGGTTTGGCCGTCTCCTCGACGGCTTCCTCTTGCGGCTTGCTGTTGGGGCAGAAAAGGTAGACACCCGTCTTGAGCGTCTTTTCCAGCAGGTACGGGCTGTGGCACTTGGGACACTTCTTCGCCACCGGCTTGTAGTTCGAGGTGAAATCGCACTTCGGATAGTTGGTACAACCCCAGAAGATGTTTCCGCGACGAGCCTTGCGCTCGGCCAGGTCGCCCTCACCGCACTTCGGGCACTTCATGCCTTCGATGAGGTTCTGTTTCACATATTTGCACTTGGGATAGCCGGAGCAGGAGACGAATTCGCCGTAAGCCCCCTGACGCAGAACCAGATCCTTGCCGCAGACCGGACACGCTTCGCCGGTGGGCTGAGGCGCATTCAGCTTCTGCTGCTGCTTCTGGCTCAGCTTGCGGATCGTCTTGCAGGGCGGATCCTCATTGAAGCCCGGGCAGGCCATGTAGGGCCCAAAGATGCCACGACGCAGCACCATCACGCGACCGCAGTTGTCGCAGTACTCCTCGCTTTGTTCGGATTCGAGAGCATCCTTGAAGACCATGTCCGGCTTGGCAGCGACGTTTTCGCGCGTGAAAGTGCAACTGTTCTTGTCCTTCTTGTTGTAGGCGCTGCACGAGTAGAAGGTGCCGAACTTGCCCCACTTCAGCACCAGCGGAGAGCCGCACCGCTCACACTTTTCGTCGGTGGGAATCTCCATCGCCTTGATCGACTCCATCTCTTTTTCCGCGACCTTCAGTTCCTTTTCAAAGTGCGAATAGAAGCCTTTGAGCAGATCCGTCCAGCGCTCTTTGCCGTCTTCAATGTCATCCAGCTCTTCTTCAAGCCGCGCCGTGTACGCCGGATCAAAGATATAACCGAAATTCTTCACCAGCAGATCGCAGACCACAACGCCAATCTCGGTGGGATAGAAGCGATTCGAGACCTTGGTCACGTACTCGCGATCCTGAATCGTGTTGATGATGGAGGCGTAGGTGGATGGGCGACCGATACCGCGCTCTTCCAGCACCTTCACCAGCGAAGCTTCATTGAAGCGCGGCGGGGGCTGTGTGAATTTCTGCTGCGGATCGAGCGCGCGACAGACCAGTTCGCGCACACCCTCGAGCGAAGGCAGACGCTGATCGTCGCCTTCTTCGTCGGAATCCTTGCGCTCCTCAAACATCTCATAGACCTTGAGGAAGCCGTCGAAGCGCAGCACGCGGCCGCTGACGCGGAAATCATAGTTCCTTCCGTCGAGCTGCGAACGCGCGTCGATCTTCGCCGTGGTCACGTCATAGATGGCCGGGGTCATCTGCGAAGCGACAAAACGCTGCCAGATAAGCCGGTAAAGCTTGAGCTGCTCGTCGGTGAGATACTGCGCCATCGACTCCGGGGTGCGCGCGGCATCGGTGGGGCGGATGGCTTCGTGCGCATCCTGCGCGTCTTTTTTGCCTTGAAACGAGTTGGGCGTGGCAGGCAGATACTGCGGGCCAAGCCGCTCGGCGATCCACTGACGCGCGCTCTCCTTGGCCTCCGGCGAGACGCGCGGCGAATCGGTACGCATGTAGGTGATGAGGCCGACAGTGCCTTCGGCTCCGATGTCCACGCCCTCATAGAGCCGCTGCGCCACACCCATGGTGCGCCGCACATTGAAGCCGAGCTTGCTGGCCGCATCACGCTGCAACTGGCTAGTGATGAACGGAGCCAGCGGCTTGCGTCGCTGCTCGGTCTGCGTGACGGAGCCAAGCGTCCAGTCTGCCTTGCCAAGAGCCGCGAGAACCGAGTCAACGGATGCCTTGTCCGGCAATGCGTTGGCCAGGAACTGCGCCTTGCCTTCTTTATCCACTCCGTTGGCGACGCGAATCGCCTCGCCATCGATGCCCACCAGGCTGGCGCGGAAGCTGCGCTCGGCTTTGCCGCGCGGATGCAGCGCGGCGGCGATGTTCCAGTACTCGACCGGCTTGAAGCCGGCGATCTCCCGCTCGCGCTCCACGATCAGACGCACAGCCACGGTCTGCACGCGACCGGCAGAGAGGCCGCGACGCACCTTGTCCCACAGCAGCGGTGAAACCTGATAACCCACCAGACGATCGAGCACGCGGCGCGTCTGCTGCGCGTCGACCAGATCCTGATCGATATCCCGCGCATGTTGAAACGCGTCCTGAACAGCTTTCTTGGTGATCTCGTTAAACGTGACCCGCTGGATTTTTTTGCGCAGCGCGGCGCTGGTGCCCAGTTGCAGCGCCAGGTGATAGGCGATCGCTTCGCCTTCGCGGTCCGGGTCAGGCGCCAGATAAATATGATCCGCTTTGGCGGCGGCGCGCTTGAGCTGCTGCACCAGCTTTTCCTTGCCCGGCGACACAATGAGCGTCGGCTCAAAGGTGCGTTTTTCCAATTCGACGCCGATATCGTTTTTGGGCAGGTCCATGATGTGACCAATCGAGGCCTGCACCTCGAAGTCTTTACCGAGATATTTTCCAATCGTCTTGGCCTTGGCGGGCGATTCGACGATAACCAGTGATTTGCTCATTTTCTTCCTTCTAAAAATCTCGCTGTTCCCCAATGTAACGCGATTTCCACTGCTCCCTTTGGACTCATCTCAGGGGTTTCCGTTTTGTTGCTCAATCGGCACTCGGCAGAGACGGAGTTTCGATCCTGCATCGGAACAGCGAAAAACGAGGTGCAGAACACTGCAAGCTAACACGGATGGGGGCACCGTTACCAGTTTCGGTTTGCATTGCATCGGCGCGTCAAAATCGGAAGCCGCTAAAAAGACAATACATAGGAACTGCCCGGAAGCTTCCGCACTCGACCTGCCATCTCCAGCTCAAAAAGAGCCGTAAAAACCTCCGAAGAAGTCATCTGAGTGTCCAGCTTCTCCAGGATTTCGTCAAGTTGGAGTGCAGAGTCAGGCTGGAGCACCTCCAACACCATCGCCTCCTGCGGGCCGAGAGCCGGGTCCGGTAGTAACGATGCGGCAGCGCTCGAATTGGATGCAGAACCCTGCGTCGATTCCAGTTGGAGACGCACCTGCGACGGCAGCGCTTCCCACACATCTTCCCACGTCGCCGTCAGTTGCGCTCCCTGCTTGATGAGCGTATTTGGCGTCCACGAACCCTTGCTGGTCACGTTGCCGGGAACGGCATACACGTCTCGCCCCTGGTCGAGCGCGCAGCGCGCCGTCACGCGCGTGCCAGAGTGTTCGCTGGCCTCGACGACGAGCACGCCGACGCTCATGCCGGAGAGGATGCGGTTGCGGCGAGGAAAGTTCTGCGGCGCAGGAAACGTCCCGAGCGGCAACTCGCTGGCGATGACGCCGCCGGTGGCCAGAATGTCATCGGCCAGCTTGCGATTTTCCTTGGGATAGACGACATCGACGCCCGTGCCCCAGATGGCGGCAGTGGGCCGCTGCGCAGCCAGTGCGCCCTTGTGCGCGGCCGTGTCCACACCGCGGGCCATGCCGCTCAGAATAAGCACGCCGCGCAGCGCCAGATCGCGGGCCAGCATCTCCGCCATGCCGCTGCCATAGGGAGTGGGATGACGTGTGCCGACGACGGCAATCGACGGCAGACTGAGCAGGCGCGCATCGCCGCGAAGCCAAAGCACGGGAGGCGGATCGTAGATTTCGCGCAGGCGCTCCGGATAGAGTTCATCGCCGAAGCAGAGAATCTGCGCACCGGACTCGGCGGCACGCATTTGTTGCTGCTCGGCAACCTGGCGGCCTTTGCCGTCAAAGAGAAACTGCGCGGCGGAGGCGGGGATCGAAAGCGACTCCAGTTCGGTGAGCGAAAGAGAAAACAGCGCCGCCGGTCGCTCCAAATGACGCATCGCGTCGTGGATGCGGCGTGGGCCAAGCGTAGGCGTGAGCGCCATCGTCAGCCAGGCGAGCGAGTCTTCTGCAACGCTTCGATCGCTTGTGTCGCTTGTGGTCATTGACATTTCCCTTCCCATCGAGCAGAGATGCATACCCAAGCCGGTTCGCAGTCCGGAAGCATTTGTGCTGCTGCCGCCGAATGCTCACGATTATACCCACAGCGTTTTGCAGGATGTGCGACGACGGCCGGAAGATGGCGGAACAAGCCTGCGCGCGGGGTGAATCCTGAATGCGTTTGAATGCTGTGTGGATGCGGCGAAACCGAGAAGAGCCGCAGAGAAGACGAAGTGTTGCGGCGGGTTGATACTCTGAAGAAGTGAATGATCGGGTGGAGCAGCTTCGGGTTGCAGCGATTCGGTTTCTGAATCCAGCGCCGCTGATGTGGGACTTTGAACACGAACCATGGCGCAGTGGGATGGCGCAGCGCTATCGGCTGGAGTGGATGATGCCGTCGGAGTGCGCGGCACGACTGGCGCTGCCAAAAGAAGCGGCTCAGGCGGCGGATCTGGGACTGGTGCCGATTGCCGCACTGGCCACAAATCCCGCGCTTGCGCTGGTTCCCGGCTGCGCCATTGCCGCCACGCGGCGGGTGCGTTCCCTGCTGTTGATTCGGCGAGCGCGTCAGCCGCTGAGCGCGATTCGCACCGTCGCTGCCGATACTTCTTCGCGCGCCACCCTGGCCTATACGCAGATTCTCTTTCGCGAGTGGTGGCAGCCGGGTGAGTCCGCGAAAAACTCACCGGAGTTTCAGCCGCACCGGCCTGATCCCGATGCGATGCTGGAAGCAGCCGACGCAGCGCTGGTGATCGGCGACCCTGCGTTGTTTGCGCTCGAAGAACGACAGAATCGCGAAGAGCGCACGGGCGAAGAGCTGGTCTATCACGACCTGGCGGAAGAGTGGATCCGTCTGACCGGAACGCCGTGGGTCTCCGCGGTGTGGGCGGTGCGCCAATCGACGGTCGCCGACAGCGACACGGCAAGCCGAGGCGTGACGCTGGAGACGATTGCAGCCGATACCTGCGCTTCGCGGGATCGCGGTCTGGCCCATGTCGAGGTGCTGGTGGCGGAGTGGTCAGCGCGGCTGCCGCTCAGCGCGGAGACGATTCGCACCTATCTGACAGAGAACATCCACTACATCCTCGATGCGTCGTGCATGGAAGGAATGCGGCTCTTTTACAGGCTTGCGGCGAAGCACGGAATTTTGCCCGCCTATACGCCTTAATCCGGAATTTGATCCGGAATTTGATCTGGAAGATGCTCTAAAACTCCCAGCGCAACAGCGCGGCCCCTACAGTGAAACCCGCTCCGGCAGCGGCGATCAGCACTAGGTCGCCCTTGTGCAGCTTGCCCTGTTCAATGGCCGTGCCCATGGCCAGCGGAATGGTTCCGCCAGAGGTATTGCCGTACTTTTCGATATTGACGATGACGCGGCTCTCTTCCATGCCCAGCCGCTCGGCCGTCGCCGTGATGATGCGCTTGTTGGCCTGATGCGGAATGAAGCAGCCCAACTCCTGGCCAGAGACTCCATTGCGCTCCAGCACGCGCGTGGTGGCCTCAGCCATCTTGCGCACGGCAAACTTGTAAACGGTCTGGCCGTCCTGATGAATGTAGTGCTGCTTGGCGGCCACGGTCTCCGCGCTGGCCGGGCGCAGGCTGCCGCCAGCGGCCAGGTTGAGCGCGGGGCCGCCAGAGCCGTCAATCTCGTGGACAAAGTCGATGAGTCCGATCTCGTCCCCTTCACATGGCTCCAGCAGCACGGCGCCGGCTCCGTCGCCAAAGAGGATGCAGGTAGTGCGGTCGGTGTAGTCGACCATGCGGGAGTTGGCGTCGCCGCCGATGACGAGCACTTTTTTGTGCGCGCCGCTCTCGACCAGCTTCGCTCCGGCCTGAAGCGCGAAGACAAAGCCTGAGCAGCCCGCCGAGACATCGAAACCCCACGCGCCGTTGGCGCCGATCTTGTTCTGAACCAGACAGGCGGTCGACGGGAAAAGCATATCCGGCGTAACGGTGCCGACGATGATTGCCTCGACTTCGCTGGCGGCGATTCCCCGCTGTGCCAGGCAACGACGCGCCGCTTCGGCAGCCATGTCGCTGGTGCCCAGACCTTTGTCCAGGATGTGACGCTCCTTGATGCCGGTGCGCTCGGTGATCCACTGGTCGTTGGTCTCGACCATCTTTTCCAGATCGGCGTTGGTGAGGATCTTCGGTGGAACGTAGGTGCCGAGGGCGCTGATCTTGACGCGTGTGGCGACGGGCGAGCGAAATGAATGGCTCAAAACAAAACTCTCCTTCAGCGCAACAGCGGCTGAGTGCGGCCCGCAGGCCAATCCCGATTCGCCTGCGCACGGGGCGCAAGCACACAAAAAAGTACCGGGCAACCTACTGCGCCCGCACTAGCCCGTTACCGTTGCTTCCTTCCGGACCTGGCGGGATTGGCGGGATTGCGTCGCGTAGGACCCGGCACTGATTGATGATACCACTCCGGCAACGCTCTATCCCACCTGCTGAGTCGCGCAAAGATTACAATGAAGAAGTGACCAATACTGCAACGAAAACAGGACCGCGGATCGGCTTCGTCTCGCTTGGATGCCCGAAGAATCTGGTGGACTCCGAAGTGATGATGGGAATGCTGGACCAGGCCGGAGCGCAGTTGACCCACACGCCGGAAGAGGCCGAAGTGCTGGTCGTCAATACCTGCTCGTTCATCGATTCGGCGAAGCAGGAGTCGGTGGATACGATTCTGGAGATGGTGCGGCATAAGACGGCTGGAACCGCCAAGCGTGTGATTGTGGCCGGATGCCTGGTGGAGCGCTATCGCGACGAGATTCGGAAGAATATTCCCGAGGTTGATGCAGTGGTCGGCACCGGGGAACTGGATGCGATTCTTGCCGCAGCCGGACTGGCCCCCACACAGCAGGCTGCGTCGCCGTTTCCGATTCTGAAGCAGTCGGATCTCATCGAGCGCGTGCCGAGCGCGGTGAGCACGCACAGCCGCCCGGAGGGCGACCTGCGCGAACAACAGGGACGATTTGACCGCGGGGAGTGGGCCGGCGCGATCGCCACGCTGCCCAATTATCTCTACAACGACGAAACGCCGCGGCTGCTGACGACGCCGCGCTCTTCGGCCTACATCAAGATCGCCGAGGGCTGTGACCATCCCTGCGGCTTCTGCATCATTCCTCAGCTTCGCGGCAAGTTTCGCTCGCGTCGCTTTGCTTCCGTGGTGGCCGAAGCCGAACAACTGGTGCGGCAGGGAGTGCGCGAGATCACGCTGATCGGCCAGGACACCACCTGCTATGGCGAAGACCTGGGCATGAAGGACGGGCTGGCCGATCTGCTTGATGCCCTCGCCCGGATCGAAGGATTGACGTGGCTGCGTTTTCTCTACGCCTATCCCAACAAGGTGACGACCCGGCTGCTGGAGACGATGGCGCGCCACGACAATATCGCCAAGTATCTGGACGTGCCGCTGCAACATGCTTCGGCCAGCGTGCTGAAGCGAATGAAGCGCGGCGGCAGCGGCGAGATTTTTCTGAAGATGATCGAAAAGGCGCGCCGCATCGTTCCGGACCTGGTGGTGCGCACGACGTTTATCGTGGGATTTCCGGGCGAGACGGCGGAGGAGTTTGCCGAGCTGGAAGCGTTTGTGCAGGCGGCAAAGCTGGACTGGATGGGAGCTTTCAGCTACTCCGATGAGGAGGGTTCAGCGGCGCATCGGCTGGAAGCGAAGGTGCCAAAGCGCACCATCGAGGCGCGACGCAGGCGGCTGATGAAGGTGCAGCAGGCGATCAGCGCCGAACGGCAGGCCAAGTGGGTGGGACGCAGGATGCGCCTGCTGGTGGAGGGCGTGAGCGAAGAGTCCGACCTGCTGTGGCAGGGGCGGACGCTGCTCCATGCCCCGGAGATCGACGGCAAGGTGCTCATCAATGATTTTGGTCCGCACCAGACGCTGAAGCCGGGCGACTTCTATGAGTGCGAGATTACCGAATCGCACCACTACGACGTGGTGGCACGCATTGTTGCCTGAGTGTGCAGTGGCGGACTCGGGCAATCTTCGATGAAACAGGAATCGAGGCGATGACAGAAGCAAAGAAGAGTACCGCACGAGCAAAGATGTTGCGCTGCCCAACCTGCGGCGAGCGCGTGACCATGAAGAGCGAGGATTTTCCATTTTGCAGCGACCGCTGCCGAAAGATCGATTTGGGCAAGTGGTCGATGGGCGTCTATCGGATCAGTTCGCCGGTGATGGACCCGGATTTGCTGGAAGGGCTGGAAGGGACCGAGCGTGAATGACGGCGGACGAGTGAAGCTGCGCGACCTGCGGGCGATGCATGCAACCGGATGGGCGTGGGCGGTGGCGACATTTTGCGGAGCCGGATTCCTGCGTCCTGGACCGGGCACCTGGGGATCGGTGGCGACGGCTGGAGTGTATGCGGCGCTGGTTGCGCTGCTGCATCCGGCGGCGGCTACGCTCCTGGCGGGCACGCTGATTGCTCTGGTGGCCACGGTGGCTGCGGGCATTCCGGCAGCCACCGTGGCTGCGCGCGAAAGCGGAAGCAAAGACCCGGGATTTGTGGTGATCGATGAGGTGGCCGGAATGTGGATTGCACTGCTGCCGGCGGCAGCGCATCCAGGGTGGAAAGCCATTCTCGCGGCGCTGATCTTCTTTCGCATATTCGATGTCTGGAAGCCGTTTCCTGTTCATCAACTGGAAAAACTGCCCGAGGGTTGGGGAATCGTATGCGATGACCTTGCAGCCGGGCTGTATGCTGGGATTTGCGTTCTGGTGCTGATGCACTGGATTCGCTGACCTGGGGATAAAACGACGCCATGCCGACTGCACACACAACTTTGCCCAGCCATCCGACGATTGAACAGGCGTTCCCCCCCGTGGCGATGCCCGGAGCGGAGATCGCATTACTGGGCGCTTCGCTGGGAGCGACGGCATCCCACCTTCCGACGGTGATGACGAATGGTCAGGAAGCGCAACTGGTCCTGTGTCGCGCAGATCGCATCGTCGTCCGGATGCCCGAGCAGGCGCGAACGGGGATGCTGGAGGTGCTGCGCGATGGTGAGCGCAGCAATCCGATTCCGATGATTGTTGCCAGGCTGCTCTCCGATGGCCTGCATCCGGTCACGAGCCCGGTGGTGAGCCGCTCCGGAATGATCTTTACCACGATCTCCGGGCCGCGCGGCAAGCAGACACCGGTGTCCATCGTTCGCATCAGCCCGGATGGCGAAGGGACGCCCTTTGTGAGCGGCATTTTGAATGCGACAGGGCTGGCGATTCATCCCGACGGCGACCTGTTTGTTTCTTCGCGCGCCGAAGGAACGATCTATCGCATTGACGCCGGCGGCGATGCGGTCACCTATGCCGACGGCATGGGCGTGGCTACCGGAATCGCCTTTGACGACGAGGGCAATCTGTTTGTCGGCGATCGTTCCGGAACCATCTTCAAGATTGCGCAGGGACACAGTGAACGGGACAAGAAGGTCTTTGTCTTCGCCACACTGGAGCCGAGTGTGGCGGCGTATCACCTGGCGACAGGGCCGGATGGAACGCTCTTTGTGACCGCCCCGACGCTGACCTCGCATGACTCGGTGTGGGCAATTGACCGCGATGGCGCGGTGCGCTCGTGGTACAAGGGACTGGGAAGGCCGCAGGGGCTGGCCGTGGATGCCGAATCCAATGTGTACGTGACCGCTTCCCTGGCTGGGCAACGCGGGCTGGTGCGAATCGATCCGGAAGGTCGCGCGGAGGTTGTGGTGGCTGGCCACTCGGTGGTCGGCGTAGCGTTTTCGCCTCTCGGATCGACGATTCTGACGACGAATGACGCGGTGTATGAAGTGGAGATTGGCGTGAGCAGCGCCTCAGAGTAAGCGCAGGAAATGGGTTGCCTGAACCAGCACGACGACCTTCCGGGCAGTGCATGACAAGGGATGAACGATGAACTGTGAAATCATCGCGGTGGGATCGGAGTTGCTGACCCCCTGGCGGCAGGATACGAACTCGCTCTTTCTGACCGAAGAACTGAATGCGGTGGGCGTCTCCGTCCGGTTCAAGACGATTGTCGGCGATCGCAGGGCAGATCTGGCAGGCGCCGTGCGCACGGCGCTGGGGCGGACCGATATCTTGATCGTGATGGGCGGGCTGGGGCCGACGGAAGACGACCTGAGCCGTGAGGCCGTGGCCGAGGCGCTCAAGATGGGCCTGCGACGAGACGGCAGCCTGGTGGCGGCGCTCAGTGCGCGCTTTGCCGCGCGCCGCATGACGATGACCGACAACAACCTGAAGCAGGCCGACGTGATCGAAGGGGCGGTGGTGTTGCCAAACCCGAACGGCACAGCGCCCGGCCAATGGATGGATACATCCTTTGAAGGATTTCGCAAGCTGGTCATGCTGATTCCCGGGCCGCCGGGCGAGTGTCGGCCGCTGTTTGAAGAGCAATGTCTGCCGCGCCTGCGCGAGGTGATTCCGGTGCGACACATTGCCCGACGCACGCTGAAGGCGACGATGATCGGCGAATCGAGCGCCGATGCTTTGCTGGCGCCGATCTACTCCACCTATCCGGATGTGGAGACGACGATTCTGGCCGGCAACTGCGAGATTCAGCTTCAGCTTGCGTGTGCCAGGGCGACGCCAGAAGCGGCGCAGGCGCGCGTGGATGAGCTGGCGGGAAAGCTGGAAGAAGCGCTGGACGAGTATGTCTTTGCCTCGCAGGGCGAGACGCTGGAACAGATTGTCCTCTACTATCTGGAGCTGAAGCAGGCTACGCTGGCAGTTGCGGAAAGCTGCACCGGCGGCATGCTGGGGGAACGGATCACCTCCGTCAGTGGCAGCTCGCGCTCGTTTTTAGGGGGTGCCCTGGTCTATTCCGACGCGCTGAAGACGGCGTTCTGCGGAGTTGCGCTAGAGCTGCTGGCCGAGCACGGCGCGGTGAGCACACCGGTGGCGGAAGCGATGGCCGATGGCATCCGCCGCCATACCGGAGCCACGTTTGGCATGGGCATCACCGGAATTGCCGGCCCTGGCGGTGGAAGTGACGAGAAACCCGTGGGGCGAGTCTATATTGCACTCAGCGACGCGTATGGAACCGAGTGCAGCGAAAACAACTTCCGCGGTGACCGGCAAAAAGTGCGCCAGTGGGCGACGCAAAAGGCGCTGGACATGCTTCGAAGACGGATGATCCTGTATCGCTGACCCTATCGCTGACCGGCCCGCTGACTGGCTCAGTTTGCTCCATCGGAATCGAGCAAACTGAGCCGGAATGTCGCTATCGCGGCAGCCATCCCAGGCCGCGCAGCCAGGTCTCCAGCAACACCGTCCATTGGTCCAGAGCCGGGTTGCCTTTGCCGAGTCCGCTGCCGTGCCCGCCGTGTGCGAAGATGTGCATCTCCACCGAGACATGCGCGTCGAGCAGCGCCTGATAGAAACCAAGCGCCTGCTGCACGGGAACGGTTTTGTCTTCCGTCGTGTGATAGAGGAACGTTGGCGGGGTCTGCGCGGAGACAAACAGCGCAGGCGTGTACTGCTTTTGCAACTCGGCGCAGCGATCCATCACGTCCATGAGCTTGCAATAGGTGAGGTGCGAGGTGTCGGGCGTCACTCCGCCCAGCCAGCCATATCCGAGGATGAGCGCATCCGGACGACTGGAAACCTGGCTGATGGGATCGGCTGCCGTAGCATCGCCTGCAACAAACTGCGTGGCCGAAAGCGCGGCCAGATGTCCGCCGGCAGAGAAGCCGATGACGGCGACGTGGTCGGGAGCGATCTTGTACGTGGCTGCGTCGGCGCGCACCATCTGAACAGCGCGACGCGCATCGAAGAGCGGCACCGGCAGCAGGTAGTTCTTACCCAGGCGATAATGCAGCACAAAGGCCGTGAAGCCGCGCGCGGTGAACCAGTCGGCCACCTCGCGTCCCTCCAGAATGGAGGCCAGACCCAGATACGCGCCACCCGGCATCACGATCACTGCGTTTCCATTCGGGCGAGCGTACTGCGGCTTGAAGACGGTCAGAAACGGAATATCGTCGCAGGTGTCGCCTTTAGCCTGCGGCGCATTGCCCTCCCACAGCCGCACCGTGCTGATGCCGAGATACTGGCTTTGCGTCTCCAGCTCCGGACAGGCGGCGCGCACGAGCGGCGCGGCGATGCAGCCAAGCAGAATCATGAGAAATGGCAGGCGAATACGACGGAGAGCAGAGTTCATGAGTTCCTCCAGCAAAGGAAAGCTTGCGCAGCCGATTATAGCCAAAGCAGCCTGTGCCCTGGACTATGTTCTGGACTATGTTCGGGATTGTGCCCTGAATTTGCATCGGCGACTTCGCGCACCAGTCGATCGACGAACTCGACGCCGGCCAGTGAAAATAATGTTGCCGCGGCCATGATGCGTTCCTGCGGCGCGCGGTTCGGAAAGATGCTGCGACAGATAGCTCCGGCGTCCCGCGCAATCGAGCCTTCACGCTGCAACTGGAAGTTGGCGGCCATGCGGCGCAAGCGGTTCATCTGATAGCGCATCTTGCTGGCCGAGACGCTTGCCGAGCGACCGAGATTATGATCCATGGCCGTCAGATGTTCGGTGAGCGCGGCCAGTTCGCGATCCAGTGCGTTGCCGGCTGAAGCCAGTTTTTGTTTGGTCTCGATGGACATGGAGCGCGCGGCAAGAGACTGCGTGAGGGCATCCGGGTCTGCGCCGATCACGCGCTCCGGAGCAAGGTCATACCGAGTCAGCAAGGCCGCCGTCGGAGCATCGATCACGGTGGCCGAAAGGCGCGGGAGAATGGGCGTGATGCGGCCCAGAATCTTCTCAAAGAGCACCGCCGTCTGAGCAAAGTAGGCAATCTCTGCCGGGCCGCCGACATAGGCGGAGTTGGGCAGGATGAAATCCTGAAAGACGGGCCGTAGCAGCGCGGAGGGCGAGATGCGCTCCGGCTCGGAGTCCAGAATGGCCAGCAGTTCTGCCGTGGTCAGCGTCAGGCGTCCGGCTTGCCAGGAGCCGCCGGGCTGATTCACGCTCGACTCATCCGCGCTGGCAGCGGTGCGGCGCAGCGCCATGCGTGCGCCCGTTGCCGAGTCGATCAGAAAGAGCAGGCTGGATCGCTCGCCGACGGCAACCTGCGCATGGTATCCGGCCGCTTCCAGTTCGCGGGTACGGTGCAGCAAGGCCTGATGCAACTCGTCGGCTCGCTCAATGGCTGCGCGCAGGACCGGAGCGCCTTCACGATGCGCCTCACGCCCGGAGGGATCGAGAATCAGCAGTCCGTGCCGCGCAAAGAGGCGCGCGTAAAAGCTGCGGAAGGCCGCAGCCAGCGTGACGCCGGGGCGATAGGCGTCGGCCAGCCACGCGCCCGGCTCTGACCAGGCAAGCAGCGATTGCGCCTGCTCGACCAGCGGCAGAATGGCCTCGGTGAGCACGATGCCGCCCACTGGAACAGGATGCTCCGGCGCTGCGTCGTAGTGCAGCTTGACCAGCTCGCGGCGGTCAGGCAGGACGAGATGATCGATCTCGGCGAAGTCATGATCTTCCGTGGCCAGCCAGAAGATGGGCTGGTGCGGCATGCCGTGCCGCGCCGCTTCAGCAGCGTGAGCGATGGCTGTAGCCGCTTTGTAGGGAATCAGCGCGGCTCCGCCGAAGAGACCCACCTGCTGCCCGGTGACAACGGTGCGCGCGCCGGAGCGCAGTCGATCGAGAGCCGCCTGTAGTTCGGGTTCTGGATTCTGCGCGGCAAGCAGCGCAAGCATGGATGGCGAGATCGAGGAGCGGGAAGCAAGCGGACGCGCGGGATTCCAATCGGCGTACCAGTGAGCAAGCGGAGACCGTGAATCGGGTTCAACGCCCGCAGCCACGGAGGCGCGCCGGCTACAAAAGTCCAGAAAGATGCGCTGGGATCCCGGCAAAGTGGCCGGGGACAAACATTCCGTTTTCAAGGCTCAGGGTCTCTTCACTCTCAGGGATGCACGCTGCTGGCGTTTCGTACTGAGTTTACAGACGTGGGCGCAGCCATGTCCTGCAAACCCCAGCATTGGATGCCGGAGCAGAGATTCCGGATGCAGCGGTTGGCGCGCGAAACCCGGAGAAACGCAAAGGCGGTGTTACCGTAATGAAGGAAGGCTTCCCAGACAAGGCCCCGACAAAGTTTGCAGAGGTTTAACCGATGAATCCAAAGACAAAGGCAACGGCAAAAACGGCCAAGAGCAAGCCAACGGCTGCGGCGGCCCGGTCAAAGGCTCCAACAAAGAAGCCGTCGGTCAAAAAAGCGACCGCGAACCCTGCCCTGAAGACAGCGGCGAAGAAACATGCAGGGAAGAAGGGCGCAAAGCTGATCCAATCGACGATTGCGTATCAGGGACCGCTGTTTCGCATTCATCGGGACCATATCGTGGAACCCAACGGCAAGGAAGCGTGGCGCGACGTGATTCGTCACAACGGTTCGGTGGTGATTCTGGCCGTCGACTACGGCAAGGGCAAGGCCAGGGACAAGAAAGATCCATGGATCGTGTTGGAACGGCAGTATCGCTACGCCACCGGGCAGGAATTGTGGGAGTTGCCGGCAGGCAAACTGGATGCAGGCGAAGACCCGCTGCATGGCGCGCAGAGAGAGTTGTCCGAAGAAACCGGCTATGCCGCGCACCGCTGGAAGAAGCTCGTCTACTACTATCCAAGTCCGGGATTTCTGGGCGAAGGCATGTATATCTTTCTGGCCGAAGGACTGATCCCCGGTGACGCCCATCCGGAGGAAGACGAAGAGATTGATTTTCGTCTCGTGCGACTCTCCGACCTGCTGGAGCGCATTGAAAAAGGCAAGATTCTGGATGGAAAGACACTCGTAGGCGCCCTGTTACTGGCGCAACGACTGAAAGCCAAAGCCCGCCGCAGCTAGTGCGCGTCTCCGATCTGCCTTTGCGGTTTCGATCGCATCCCTCGACCTGGAGCGTCCACAACGCACACGACTGGACCGCACACACGACAAAACCGTGAGGCGATTGGGCCTGGATCGAGTGACTTTTCCAGATTCGGTTTTTCCGGTTGAATCAACCTTTCTCCAGATTTCTGCGTCATAGTGTGTAGCGGCTCGCTCGTCTGTCGCGATCACCGGATGAAGGATGGTGCAGAACCAGTGGCGCAATATAAGGGCACGGTCAAGTGGTTTAACAACGCGAAAGGCTTCGGTTTTATCGGTCGCGAAGATGGTCCCGATGTCTTTGTGCATTACACGGCGATTCAGGTCGACGGCTACAAGACGCTGAAAGAGGGCGACGCGGTTGAATTTGACATCATCGTGGGCGAAAAGGGTCCGCAAGCCGATGCGGTCGTCCGGTATAAAGCATCGTCCAAGGACGAAGCTGCCTGAAGAAGCATACCAGCACTGCGTCTGCCTGTTGGCTGGAATGCGACGGACAGAATGCAGCAAGCCATCCGAGATGACTGGAAGCATTGCCCTGCGTGTTTGCGTGGATCTCTGACGCAGCGATCATGACGCGTCTATCATGACGCAGCTATCATGGTGGTGATGCTAGTGGTGATGCTTCGGCATGTCGGAGTTCTTTTTCCATGAACAATCCAAGCATTGCGCGCCTGCTGGTGGAGACGGCAGATCTGCTGGAGATCGACGGCGGAGACTCGTTCCGCATTCGCAGTTATCGCCGCGCCGCCGAGGCCGTGGAACAGTCGACGGCGGCCATCGCCGAACTGGTCGAGACGCCCGAGCGCCTGCTGGAGATTCCCGGCATCGGCAAAGGCATGGCAGCCAATCTTCAGGCCGCGGTGCGCACCCAATCGATCCCGCTGCGCGATGAACTGCTGGCGCGCTACTCGACGCTGATTCTGGAGCTGATGAAGCTGCCGGGGATGGGTCCGAAGACAGTGCGGCTCCTTTGGGATGCGGCGCAGATTGCCAGCATCGATGCGCTGGAGGCGGCGATTCACTCCGGCGCCTTGAGCGGCCTGCCGCGGATGGGCGAAAAGCAGCTTGCCAAGCTGCAAAAAGGCATTGACGACTATCGCAAAAGCTCCGGACGTTTTCGTATCGACCACGTGGAAGAGGCCTGGCTGGCGCTGCGCAGCTTTCTGGCCGCGCAGCCCGGCGTGGAGACGGTGACGGCTGCCGGTTCTCTGCGGCGCGGACGCGAGACGGCGGGCGATCTCGACATTCTGGTCACGGGCGCTGCCTGCGAGCCGGGAGCGACGGCAACGCTGGTCGAGTCCGTCGCCTCCTACCACGGCATCCGCGACCTGATCGCCAGGGGCGAGAACAAGATCAGCTTCTATCTGCACAACAGCCTTCAGGTAGACGTGCGCCTGCTGCCTGCCATCTCGCGCGGCGCGGCGCTGCAATACTTCACCGGATCGAAGATGCACAATGTTGCGCTGCGGCAACGCGCGCTGCGCATGGGCTACACGCTGAACGAGTGGGCACTGGCGCGTGTGGACGACGGAAGCGTGGTGGCGTCGGAAACCGAAGAGGCCATCTACGCCGCGCTGGGGCTGGACTGGATTCCGCCGGAGCTGCGGGAAAATCTGGGCGAGATTGAAGCGGCGCAGTCGCATTCCCTGCCCCGGCTCATTACGCTCGACGATCTGCGCGGCGACCTGCACATGCACACCCATGCCACCGACGGTCACAACTCGATTCACGAGATGGCCGAGGCAGCCCGCGCGCGCGGCTACAGCTACATCGCCATCACCGACCACTCGAAAAATCTGGCCATGACCAACGGCCTCAATGAAGAACGCGCGCTCGAACATGTGGCGCGCATCCGCGCCGTGGACCACGCCATGAACCGCGCCACGAACGGACGCTTCCGCGTCTTCGCGGGGATTGAAGTGGATATTCTGGCCGACGGCTCGCTCGACCTGCCCGACGCCGTGCTGGCCGAGATGGAGATCGTGATCGCCAGCGTCCACACCGGGCTGCAGATGCCGCGCGAAGCCATGACCGAGCGCATTCTGCGGGCAGTCGAAAACCCCTGTGTACGCATCCTCGGCCACGGCACCGGCCGCCTGCTGCTGCGCCGCGAACCCTACGAACTGGATCTGCCCGCCGTGCTCAAGCGCTGCGCCGAACTGGGCGTAGCCGTCGAACACAATGCAGCGCCGGAGCGGCTGGACCTCTGCGACCGTGATCTCAGGCTGGCTCTCGAACTGGGATGCCGCCTGGTCATCAATACCGACGCGCACGACACGCGCCATCTGGACAAGATGCACTTCGGCATTCGACAATTGCGCCGCGCCTGGGTGAAGCGGGAGCACGTGCTCAATACCCTGTCAGCGGAGGAGTTGCTGGCGGCGCTTCGGCCTCGAAACGAAATGAGGAGACCATGACACTGCTTGCGAATGATCGACCTTCGGAGTCGCGCGGAGTGCTGCGCGGAGCTGTTATCGCCTCCAGCGTGGCCATCCTGCTGGCGGCTATTCTGTGGCTGGTCGCGCATCGCCCGCCGGTTGTCGAGGGCAGCGTCACGCGGCTGTGGATTCATCCCATGCACGGCGCCTTTCCGCGCAAGGATGCGGCAGGCGTGGTGCAGGCGCCGGAGACATTCAATCAGGTGCTGGTGCTGGCGCAGATTCACCTCCACAACCGAAGCAGCCATGCGGTGATCCTGAGCCACCTGCTGACCAACCTGCAACTGCCCGACGGCGAAGACTCCAGCTATGCCGCAACAGCCACCGACTATGACCGCATCTTTGTCGCCTATCCGGAGCTGGCCCCACTGCGCACTCAGCCGCTGGTGCCGGATACGGTGATCGCCCCCGGAGCCAGCGTCGACGGCATGATCGTCTCCAGCTTTCAGCTTTCTGACGAGCGCTGGAAACAGCAAAGCGGGATGAATTTTGAGATTGATCTCAGAATGCATCCCGCTTTGATGCTCAAGCCCTCGGTCGCCGCAGCCACTCTTTGAAGCGCTGCGCTAAAACCGTTATCGAGAACCGTTATTTTGTCACGTTCACCGGCGTCGGCGCATTCTTCGGCGTAGACAGATAGCCGGTCACCTGATTCTTGTTGTCGATCGAGTTGATGACGATCTCGTAGAGCATCGGGTCGCGTCCGGTGTAGAACTGGAGCGGCTCGTCCGTGTTGCGATCCTTCTTCTCATACCTGCGGTCGTCGGCAAAGACATCGAGCGTGAAGCGATTGTGCTTCAGGTCGGCCTTGCGCAGCTCCAGGCTGACGGTGGCCACCGGCTGTCTGCGTCCGCGCGTCAGCTTGAACTCGTAGTAGTTGCGGTCGCCGCGATGCTTCAGCGCGTCGAGTTCCGTGGCGTTGCGAGCGATCAGCCCGGACTGCATGCCCATGTCGCCCTTCATCGACTGCAACTGCGAGATGGTCGTCGCCAGATCGCTCTGCGTCTTGGCCACGTCGGTCTTCACCCCGCCCACGTCGGTCTTCACGTTGGAGACTTCGCTCGAAACCGCATTGATCTGCTGCGAGGTCTGCTTCTGCGCCGTCTCCAGCCGCTGACTGTCGGCCTGTTCGCGCCGCAGAATATCCTGCGCGCGCGCCTCAAGCTGCTTCTGCGTCAGTCCCAGGGACTGGCCCATCTCTTCGCTGGTCACCTTGAGCCGGGCGTTCGTCTCACGAAGCTCGGCAGCCAGCTTTGCAGTCTGCTGATCCGCGTCGCTGAGCGCGGCAGACTCCCGGCTGATGCGTCCGGAGAGCACGTAATTCCAACCCAGACTGGCTACGCCTACGACCAGACTTGTCGCAACAATGCCCAACAATGCTCCCGAAACCGAGCGCGACGGTGCTGTGTCAAACTCACTCATCAGTGTTTCCTTTCACTTGCCTGCAAGCAACAGAATAGCCGGTCTTTTCGTTCCAACCCTTATCGGACGCAGAAAAGACGATTCCGGATGCCAATCCGTTACTGGAAGTGTAATTGACGTGCCCGGATTGAGTGGGAAAGCAAACTCGTTTTCGGCTTTTGGGCGGACTTGCGTTTCACACAGCAAAACAATCGATAGAGTAAAAGTGACAACTGCCGAATCGCTGCGCTATAAAAGGCAGGTAAGGAATCGGAGAGTTCGCAAGGAAACGCTCCGAATCCGGCTCGAATCTGATGACAAATTGAAACCGGGAGCAAAACAAGATTATGTCGACTGCGACTGCTGGCAAAGGACTTGAAGGAATTGTTGCCGCGAACTCCGGCATCTGCTGGATTGACGGCGATGCGGGGATTCTTTCCTACCGCGGAATTGATATACATGAACTGGCCAGCCACTCGACCTTTGAAGAGACTGCGTATCTGCTTTGGAATGGTGGTCTTCCCAATGCAACCGAGTTACGAGATTTCTCTCGCTCGCTGGCCGAGGCGCGCGTGCTCGACAGCAGAATCATCGACCTGCTGCGCTCGTTTCCCAGGACCGGCACGCCAATGGAAGTGCTGCGGACGGCAGTCTCCGCGCTCAGTCTCTACGACGCCGACGAACTCGACAACACCCATGACGCCAACGTGCGCAAAGCCTTCCGCCTGACCGCGCAGGTGGCCATGATCGTGGCCATCTACGACCGCATTCGCAAGGGCAAGCCCATCGTCGAGGCGGACAAGAATCTGACCCACGCGGGCAATTTCCTCTGGATGCTGACGGGCGAAAAGCCCTCCGAAACAGCCACCCGCACGCTCGACATTGCGCTGATTCTTCATGCCGACCACGAGCTGAACGCCTCCACCTTTGCCGCGCGCGTCATCGCCGCCACGCTCTCCGACATTCACTCCGCCGTCACCGGCGCCATCGGCGCGCTCAAGGGGCCGCTGCATGGCGGCGCCAATGAAGCCGTCATGCGGATGCTCTTTGCCATCGACAAGGCTGGCGCGGACCCGGTCGAGTATGTGAAGCAGATGCTGGCGGACAAGAAGAAAGTCTCCGGCTTTGGCCACCGCGTGTACAAGACCGAAGACCCGCGCGCCACCCATTTGCGCCGCATGAGCGAGCAGCTTTCCAAAGACTCCGGCATCACGAAGTGGTACGACTGGTCGCGCAAGATCGAGCTGTACATCAACGCGGAAAAGAAGCTGAACGCCAACGTCGATTTCTACTCCGCCTCGACCTACACGACGCTGGGCATCGATGTGGATCTCTTCACGCCGATCTTTGCCGTCAGCCGCATCGCCGGATGGTCCGCGCACGTCATCGAGCAACTGGACGACAACCGCCTGATCCGCCCGCGCGCCGAGTACATCGGACCCGCATATCCTTCGCCATACGTACCGCTGGCGCAGCGCGGATAACTCATCTCCGTGAAAGATCGAGACGGCGAGGATTACGCTCCTCGCCGTTTCTCTTGCGCGAACAGGCAAAATCAATCCTCGGTACAATGGGATGTGAGGATTGCCGATGCGCAGGATTTACATGGACGCGAACGCGACGACACCGCTGCTGCCGGACGTGCTGGCTTCGATGCAGCCCTACTGGATCGAGCATTTTGCCAATGCCTCGTCGATTCACCAGCCGGGCCAGGAAGCGCGGCGCGGCGTCGACCATGCGCGCGAGCAGGTGGCGCAATTTCTGGGCTGCCGCACCGCCGAGGTGGTCTTCAACTCCGGCGGCACCGAGGGCGATAACACCGCGCTGCGCGGCATCCTGTGCGCGGGTGACCATCTGATTACGACGGCCATCGAGCACTCCGCCATTCTCACCACTGCCGCTCATCTGGAGCAGTCCGGCGTAGCCGTCACGCGCGTGGCTCCACTGCCGGACGGAAGCATCGATCCGGAAGCGATTCAAGCCGCTCTTCGACCCACGACGCGGCTGATCAGCGTGATGATGGCCAACAACGAAACCGGCGTCGTGCAGCCGGTCGAGGCGATTGGCCGGATCGCGGCAAAAGCAGGCGTTCCGCTGCATCTGGACGCCGTGCAGGCAGCGGGAAAGGTTCCGATTCGCGTCGAGGAGATTGGCTGTCACCTGCTCTCGATCAGCGCGCACAAGATGCACGGGCCCAAGGGCGTCGGCGCGCTGTTTGTCCGGCGCGGCACACAGATCGAATCGCTGGTGCTCGGCGGCGGCCACGAGCGTCGACGACGCGCAGGCACGGAAAACGTCCCCGGCATCGTCGGCTTCGGCCATGCCGCGGAGATTGCGCAGAAGACCCTGGCCGATGGAACGATGGACCGGCTGGCCGCGCTGCGCGATCGGCTCGAGAACGGTTTGCTCGCTCGCATTCCCGGCTGCGGCGTGAATGGCTGCGGCATGAATGGCTCAACCGCGCCGCGCGTGGCCAACACCGCCAACCTCTGGTTTGACGCCGTCGACAGCGAAGCGCTGGTCATCGCTCTGGACCTCAAGGGCCTGTCTGTCTCCGGCGGTTCGGCTTGCCACTCCGGAGCCACGGAACCCTCGCATGTCCTGCTGGCGATGGGCGTGGACAAGGCGCGCGCTCGCGCCAGTCTGCGATTCAGCCTCTTGAAGACGGCAACACAGGCCGATGTGGACGCAGTGCTGGAGATTGTGCCCACGGCCGTCGAGCGACTGCGCGCGCTCGCACCCGCCCTGGCCGGGGTGAGCGCATGAGCACACAGACCACCACACCGGCTCCTTGTGCCACCGGCGAGCTGATCGCCGTCGCCATGTCGGGCGGCGTCGACTCCTCCACCGTGGCCGCCATGCTGCGCGAGCAGGGTGCCGAGGTCATCGGCCTCACGCTGCAACTGTGGGACCAGAATCGACTGGCCGGTAAGCCCGGCGTGCCCACGCGCTCCACCGGCCGCTGCTGCTCGCTCGACGATGTTTACGACGCGCGGCGCGTCGCCGAATCGCTGGGCATTCCCTACTACGTCGTCAATCAGCAGGAGCGCTTCGAGCGCGACGTGGTGCGGCCCTTTGTCGACGACTACCTCGCCGGGCGCACGCCCATTCCCTGCTCGCTTTGCAACAACCATCTGAAGTTCGATCAGCTTCTGCTCACCGCGCGACAGATCGGCGCAACCAAGATCGCCACCGGCCACTACGCACGCAACGAATTCGATCCCGCTCGCGGTCGATGGATTCTGAAGCGGCCCGCGGATCTGGCCAAGGATCAGACCTGGTTTCTCTTTGGACTGACGCAGGATCAGCTTGCGCACACGCTTTTCCCGCTCGGTAATCTCACCAAGCCGGAGGTCCGCGAGATTGCGCGCGCAGGCGGTCTGGCGCTGGCCGACAAACCCGACTCACAGGAAATCTGCTTCATTCCCGGAGGCGATTACAAGCAGTTCATCGCCAACTATCTCGACGAGCAGGGCGAGCGCGTGCCAGACTCCGCCGGTCAACTGGTGACAACCTCCGGCGAAGCGCTTGGCCATCACAGCGGCATTCACAACTTCACCATCGGCCAGCGCAAAGGCCTGGGCGTCTTCGCGCCCAATCCACTTTACGTGCTTCAGATTGATCCCGCTTCGCGGCGCGTGACCGTGGGCGGCGAGCCGGAGCTGAATCGGCCCTCGCTGCTGGTCAATCGGCTGAACTGGATCGGCATCGCTTCGCTCGATGCTCCACGCCGCGCCGAGGTGCGCATCCGGCACAGCCAGCAGCCCACTCCAGCCACGCTCGAACCGGCCGGTGAAGACCGTGTGCGCGTCCTCTTCGACGAGCCGCAACGCGCCGTCACGCCAGGGCATTCGGCGGTCTTCTATCACGGCGATGAGGTGCTGGGCGGCGGATGGATTCTGCCGCCCGAAGCCTCTCGCTGATGCTCTGCCAATGCTCCCGGAGTTACTGCAGCGGTGTTGCCGACTGCTTGCCGACGGCAATCCGTAACCCCAGACGGAAGTTGAACGGCAGGCTCGGATAGCCGATCGGAGCCATGTGCTGATCGCTCAGCAGATTCTCCGCCTGGCCATAGATGGCCAGGTGCTGGAACAACTGGAAGCTGCCGCCAAAATCGATATTCGCATACCCGAAGTCGAGGTTGCGGTTAGGCAGCAGCAGTGAGTTGCCCTGGTTGATATCCATGTAGCCCAGAAAGGTGGAGTCATCGCTTCGACTGGAAAACGCGCCGGTGCCCAGCACCGTCCACCGCGTGCCCGCGTAGCTTACCGAAAAGTAGCCCGTGTGGGGCGGACGGCGAAAGGGCCGCGCGCCATCGAGCGGCGAATAGATACCAATCGGAATGCCGTTCAGCGTCGGCTCATAGCCGCCCAGCAGAGCCTGATTATCGCTGCTGAACGAGCGCTGCACGACCGTGTCCAGATAGGTATATCCCGCCTTGTAGCGGAAGCCGCGACCGACGCCGCCATCGACGGTGAACTCGATGCCCATCGCGCGAAAGGCTTCCGAGTTGACGGTCAGCGAGAATGCGCCGTCGTTATTCAGCGTGGACTCAAGCTGCTGCTGCTGCGCGGCGGTCAGACCGGGCAGCAGTTGCGGAATCAGCCCCACTCCCACCGACTCGATCTGGCGGCCAAACTCGTTGTGAAAGAGATTCAGGTGAACGATCATCCTTTCACCCAGCATCGCCTGTTCCAGTCCGCCCTGCCACGTGCGCGAGGTGGGCGCTTCCAGTTGCGGAATGTGCAGTGACGCGATAGTGGCCGCGCCGCCGTTGGCCTGCAGAAACGTGTAGAGTGATCCGGCCTGGTCGGCAACGGTTGGCTCGCGCACGCCTTCGGCAAAGTCGAAGTTCACGCGCGTCCCGTTGAAGACGCCATGACGCGGGCGAACCAGGTAATAGCTCAGACCAAAACGCGGCGTCAACTGCGTGCCAAAAAGCTGATAGCGCTCCAGGCTCCCGCCCAGCGTATAGAAGAATCGACTGTGGAAGTCGCCCGTCAGCTCCGCCAGATAGTCGTAGTTGTTGCGCTCCACCTGGTCGTTGAGCGCATACACCGGCTCTCGCTCATCGCCGCGCTCGTTCTCATAGTGGAAGCCGACCAGGCCCGTGATATGCGGCGTGAAGTGATAGTCGCCCTGATACTGGATCTGATCACGGTTCGAGACCAGATCCAGGCGATTCGGATAGACCGATCCGTTGCCCGTCGAGTAGTCCAGCAGCGCCTGGCCCACCACCTGGTAGCCGTTCGCTCCGCGAATCGTCACGTCTTCGCCATAGAAGTTGCCCGCATTCGGATACGCCAGATTGCAGCTATTCACCGGCTCGCAGATGCCCGCCGGATACCACTGCTGCGACTGCTCGCGCTTGCGTGTCGCGCCGTATTCGACACGGTTGTGAAAATCCGACGTCAGTTGATACTCGAGCGAGCCGGTCACGTAGAGATTCTGGTCGCTCTGCTTGCGATCGTCGGGAATGAAGTAGAAGTTCCACGCATTCGGCACACCCACGGCGGAGACGATGTAGTGCACCGTCCCGCGCAGCGCCAGATTCGCCGTCGGCTGCCAGCCCAGATTTCCCGCAGCCGCTCCCTCGTGATACTGATCCATCGGCAACGCGTTCGACGTCTGCAGCCAGGAGTATGCGCCGTAGTAATCAAGCCGATTGTGGCTGCCCGCCAGGTCCAGTTCGTTGCGCGCCGTGTGAAAGTTGCCCACATCGCCGCGAAAGGTCACCGTGGGCGAGCTGGTGAATCCCTCCGGCGTGTGAAACTGCACCACACCCGAGGCCGCGTCCGCGCCATAGAGATTGCTGTCCGGCCCGCGATAGGTCTCCACGCTCTGGATGCCCGTGTTGCCCATATTGCCATAGTCAAAGATGCCGCCAATCTCGTCGATTGGAATGCCGTCCAGCAGCGTCAGGCTTGCGTCCGAGTCACCACCGCGCAGAAACAGCGAAGTCTGCGCGCCTCGCTGCCCGGCCTGCACCACGCTCACGCCCGGCTCAATCCGCAGCGCATCGACGAAATCCTCCTGCCTGTCGATGTCGGTCGGCGTCAGCACGGAGGTCGGCTCGCTCGTCTCGTCCTGCGGCGTGGGCGTGCCCGTCGCCGAGACCACCATCGACTCATGCACCCACTCCGGCTCCAGAATCAGCGTGCGTTCCACGCTGTCCGACTGCCCGGCATAGAACGCAGGCACGTTGAGCTGGCGAAAGGTATGCGCCTGAATGACCAGCGTGAAGCGGCCACTGTGGCCGGTCACAAACTGAAACGTACCGTCAGAGGCCGAGCGCGTCTGCCGAATATACGTTCCGTTGAGCCCCAGCAGGATGGTTGCGCCTTGAATGGTCGCCCCGGTCGTGTCTCGCACCGTTCCACGAATCACACCGGCAAAGGCCGCAACAGGCAGGCAAAGAAAAAGCACACAAGCAAGATACCGGCGCAGTCGCCAGAAAAAAGTCAACATCATTCTCCTTCCGTTCCCCTCGGAACGTCAGCGTTTGTCTCACCTGAGGACCGGTCTCCTGACTCGCGCTTCTCCCGATTCGTCGCCTTCCCGGAACGCATCCAGTGGCATGGACGAACGTGAAAACCTGGCGAAGCCGTCTTGCTCTTCAACGGCCCATCGCTTGAGTTTGTGCGCTTACAGTTGCGGGGCAGTGGCGGATTTACACCGCCTTCCCGAGCATCCTGGTGGTTTCAGTTGCGTTGAGCCGAAGGGTCAGTCTCTCGACCATCCCCTCGACTTTCATCGTTGGAACCTTCCTGCTCAGCATACGGAGCACGTCGGGCAAAGTCAAAATCATCGAAAGATTTGTTCGTGCCGTCAACAATCTTCCAGCCGCTCACTTCAGATACGCCCGCACCAGCTCGATCATGTCTTCGGCCAGTTCCTGCGCATTGGAGACGGATTTTTCCGGCGCCAACAGATGCAGGCGAATGTGATCCTCCATCACCTCGGCCATCAGGCTGTTGATGCCCCCGCGCACCGTTGCCAGCAGCATCAAAATCTCAGCGCAATCGTCGCCGCCGGTCAGCGAGCGCTCAATCGACTCCACCTGCCCGCGGATGCGCCGGATACGAGCGATGAGCTTTTGTTTTTCCTTATCCAATTTGCCCATCTTGTCCGCCTCGTCCATTTTGCCCACCTTGCCCATTTTGCCCATTTTGCCCACCTTGCCCATTTTTGCCGCCGTGGCCACTTTGCCGGTCGGGGCTGTTATGCTTGCTTTTTCCATTTTCGAAAAACCTCACTTGTATATCCTAGGGGGGTATGGTACAAAATGAGAAGCGAGAGCCAACCGGCAACATCCGGATCAACACGGCAATCTGCTTCGAAAAAACCCAAAAGCCTCTCAGCCTTTGCTTCTCTTCCTGTGTTGCGGAGATCGCTGTGAAGATCGCCCGGAGCACGGCTCCGGCTCATCGCTCACCGCCTGTCCCAGCATACAACCTGTGATTTTCAGCACCTGTGTTCGTCATCCAGGCGGGCCAACGGCACAACTTCCCAACCTTCCCGCACCCGCCGTCTCGAACCCACCGCCACGCATCGGCCTTCCCCCAGGGAAATCGCTCCTGCGGAACAACAACCGCGCTCCCATGCGCGAAGCCCATCAGCCTGCGCGCAAGCGCTCAAAGGAGGAACGATGAACACGAAGAAATGGACTGCGCCCTTCAAGACTGCGCCAGGCATCGCCGCTTCAGCGACCACTCCACTCATTTGCCTCTGGCGCTCCAAGGGCAAACCGGGTACTCCGCTGGTCTGCGTCTGGAAACACGAACCGCGCACTACCACCAAAGTCCTCGAGCTTCCCGCGCCGCTCGAGGATGGATTACGACATTGCGCATGAGTCCCTGCGCTGCGGTTTCCTGGGCAAATCTTTCCCGGATTTTTCACACAGCATCCCGAAAGCGCCCCATACAGTAAAACGGAGTAAGAGATGCGACTCATTCCCACCCTTGCGTTGCTCTGCTGCCTGGCCGCCCACGCGCAGCAGCCAAGCGCGCACCAATCGGACGCCCCGCAGCCGCGCCTCATCGCTCTCACGGGCTTGGACGCGCAGCCGGTTACGCTCGCGATGTCAGGCTCCGGCGCGCCCGAAAGCATCGCGCCCGAAAGCACCGTCACGAACCCAGCCAGTGAATCTCCCGATGCTCCGCCGCAGAGATACAACTTCCACGCGCAATACACCTTGACCGGCATGGGATATCTCTCGTTTTCCGCCCTGTACACCAACCCCGCTTATCTGTGGAGCGGGACCGGCAGCAGCCTGCCCACACAGGGGCAGGCGCGGGAGACGCAATCGCTCGACGAATACTTCGGCTATCGACTGGGGTCCACCACCGAATTTCACCTCGACACCCTGCTCTGGCAAGGTTTTGGCCTCAACAACACCTACGGCATCAACGATTTTCCCGACGGAGAAGCCTTCAAGGTGGGCGTGCGCTATCCCCACTTTTCCATCGTGCGCTTCTTCCTGCGCAAGACCATCCATCTCGGCGGCGGCCAGGAATCGGTCGATGACGACCAGCTCACCCTGCGCGGAACCGAAGATGTGGATCGCATCACCATCACCGCCGGCAGGTTCAGCGCCAAGGATATCTTCGACAACAACCCCTACTCCAACGACCCGCGCACCCAGTTCATGAACTGGGCCTTGATGGCCAACGCCGCCTGGGACTATCCAGCCGACGCGCTCGGCTTCACCACCGGCATCGCCATCGCCTGGAACCACCCGCAGTGGACTCTGCGCTACGGATGGTTTCAGATGTCGAAATACCGAAACCAGCTCACCGCCGAAAGCCTCTACCTGACCCTCCCCAGCGAAGCCGAAGCCGGCGACGGCAAGATCTTTCAGGACTGGTCGATGGTCAGCGAGCTGGAGCATCGTCACGCCATCGGCCGTCACACGGGCGCCGTGCGCCTGCTCGCCTTTGACAACCGCGCCAACATGGGCAGCTATCGCGCGGCGATTGCGCTCGCCAACTCGCCCGCCACGCTTGCCGTCTGGGGCACGCCTGCCCGTTTCCTTGCCAGCGCAAATGGCGTCACCGGCGGCATCGACGACACGCACGCTCTGCGCAACACCTGGGGCTTTGGCCTGAACATCGATCAGGCGCTCACCGACAACATCGGCCTCTTTTCGCGCATTGGCTGGAACTCCGGCCAGAACGAGTCCTTCGAGTTCACCGACGCCAACTGGACGGCGACCTTCGGCACGAGCATTCACGGCGCAAAGTGGAGACGGCCCGACGACGTTCTCGGCGCGGCCTTCATCACCAGCGGCGCTTCCAGCTCCAATCAGGCGTATCTGGCTGCCGGTGGCATCGGCATCCTCACCGGCGATGGCGCGCTCAACTATGGCGCGGAAAAAAACGTCGAGGTCTACTACGACCATCCGTTCACCAAAGGCTTCCACGCCACGCTTGATTACCAGCTTGTCGATCATCCGGCCTTCAACCGCGACCGCGGGCCGGTTCCGGCCATCTTCGCCCTCCGACTCCACTACGAGCGTTAGTTGTTTCGCCGTCACAACGCAAATCCGGGCAGCGCAAGCTTCCGCTGCCCGGTTCGCTTCACGATCACTGCACCTGCGGCAAGGCTCTTCGTTCCGCAGCCGCCTCAGTTTCCGCTTTGCACAGAGACCGACGGCTGCAACACGCGATACGTCGCTCCGCCATGCGACCAGACCAGCAGCAGAACATCCTGGTTGGCGGGCATCCCATGAACCGCGCCCGCAAACTGCTGCGCCGAATCCACCGGCTTGCGATTGAGCTGGACGATCACATCGCCCGGAGCAATCCCGGCATTATCCGCCGGGCTGCCCGGCTTCACCTCTTCCACCGCCACGCCGTGCACCTGCTCCGGCAGATTGAGCTGGCCGCGCACGTCGGGTGAAAGATCCGTCACCGCCAACCCCAGCCGCGCGCCGTGCGTCGAAGCATCGCCGCTGTTACCCGCCAGTTCCGTGCTCTTGTGATACTCCCCGATGGTCACCGGCACCGTCACTTCCTTCCCATTCCGCATCACGCCGAGTTGGATGCTCTTGCCTGGAGTCATCTCGCTCACCGCCACCTGCAACGCGCTGCCATCGTCGATGCGGTTGCCGTTCAGCGTGCGAATCACATCACCCTGCTTCAATCCGGCCTCGGCCGCCGGCGAAGCCGGCGCAACCTGGCTGACAATCGCGCCCGAGGCATCCGGCAGGCTGAAGAAGCTGGCGTTCTGCGGCGTCACATCGTTCAGCGAGATACCCAGATACCCGTGATGCACCGCGCCGTGCTCGATGATCTGCTGCGAGATCGATTGGGCAATCTGCGACGGAATCGCAAACCCTGCTCCGGCAAACGATCCGCTGTTCGAGATGATGAAGGTGTTAATGCCCACCAACTCGCCCCGCGCGTTCACCAGCGGCCCGCCGGAGTTGCCCGGATTGATCGCCGCATCGGTCTGAATGAAGCCGCCCGGCTTCCGCGGATCGTCCGTGAAGGGATTGGGCCGGTTCACAGCGCTCACAATGCCGCGCGTCACCGAGAACCGGAAGTATCCAAACGGACTGCCGAAGGCCAGCACCGTCTGCCCCGGATGAAGATTGGCCGAGTTGCCCCAGCCGATGAACGGCAGGTGTGTGGCCTTGATCTTCAACACGGCCAGGTCCGTCAGCTTGTCGACGCCCACCAGCTTCGCCGGAAAGACGCGCCGGTCATCGAGCGTCACCTGAATATTCACCGCGCCGTTGATTACGTGATGATTGGTAAGAATGTATCCATCCGGAGAGATGATCACGCCGCTGCCCACGGCATGTTCCACCTGATTCTGCGGCGGCTGCTGCATGCCTGGCCCGCCAAAGAAAAACTGTTGCAGACCGGGCGGCAACTGCCCCGGCTGCATCCCCGGCGGCATGCCTTGCGCCGGGCCGGAATCCTGCCCATTCTCCGCATCGACCTCGTTGCCCGGGCGCGCCGTCACAGACACGTTGACCACCGTCGGCGTCACGCGTGCAGCCACCGCCTCCACCGCGTTATCCAGCGACTCCAGCGCCGAAACACTGCTGTCATCGATCGGCGAAACCGCTGCGCTGGCCGCGTGAACGGCAGTGAAATGGCTCCACATCCCCAGGCACGCGCCAGAGAGAATGACTGCGGACGCTGCGCCGGGAAGCGCCCACCGCCTGAGATTTACAACTAATCGATTAGTTTTCGTTTCCATGATGCTCTTCTCCTTTTGTGGATGCTTCGGTTCAAGGGATATTAAAGCTGTCGGGCGAACCACTGCGGCGAGATCCGCGCGCGTTGCCCCGCGGTCAGTCGAAGCGTGGTTGTGACAACCGTGAAGTAGAAACTTGTCGAAGATTGCCGCAGCCGCTCACCGGACGGCTGCAGCGCGGACACGGTGGCCACATCTGGCCGCGACGCCACCGGTACCTGCGCTCCAATGGGTGCTGCGCCGGAAGCCTCAGCCGCTTGCGTCGATCGTTCTTCCGCGCCCGCCAGCGAGCGATCCCGCGGAGCATCGGTCGTCGTGGTCACCGAGGTCATCACCACAACCACGGCGTACTCCGTGCTTGCCTCGGCCATCTGCACGTTCTTTTGCGCGGCCATTTGCTCGTCCTGTTCGGCTCTCAGCAGCACGGCCATTTGCCCGGCCATTTGCGGTGCCCGGTGCGCGTTCAGGCGCGCGGCCACCGGCATCGCCACCAAGGCGGCAGACTCAGGCCAGCGATCCGCCGATGGTCTCATCGCCCGTGCGCCGGACGCAGCGCGCGGCTGGCTTGCTCGCAACCGGTCCGCAGCCGGAGCGCGATACGCAGCCTCGACCATCCGAGCCGGCGCTGCCCGACGAGCCGTTACAACTGGATGAGCCGGCGCTGCCTGAAGCGGCGCAAAGGCAAGCGCCGGAAGCTGATGCAACGTCTCCGTGCTGAGCGTCCCTGCGCCTGCGGCCAACGCAAGCGTCAGCAGCACCGCAACGGCAGGATGGAGGCGCGGCTGAGGGCGCAGAATGCGCTCGATCCTGGCAGCCAGCTCCGACCGCGAGCGCATCAGTCCAAAGGACAGACTGACCGCCGGACGGTTCAGCGAAAATGCCGCCACATCCACCAGACTCGAAGCGTAGTCGATCGGCTCATGCCGCAGCCCCAGCACCATCTCATCGCAGGCCAGTTCGCGTTCGCGGCACAGCCAGCGATCCAGCAGATACAGCATCGGATACAGTGGAAATGCGATCAGCGCCAGCTTCTGCAGCAGATTCACCCACAGATCCAGGCGGCGCAGATGAGCCGCCTCATGCGCCAGCACCGCGGCAAGCTGGCGCGGGGTGATCTGCTCCGGCAGCCGTCGCGGAATCAGGATCATCGGCCTCAGAACGCCCACCAGACACGGCGTATCGACCCCGTCCGCCAGTGCCACCGGGCAGGCCAGCGCCGGAAGCGAACCCAGGGTCAGCGGTTGCCCTTCGAGCCAGGGCAACGCGGAGCGGCGCACCGCGCTCATGCGAATCGACTGCGCCAGCAGACGCATCGCAAAGGCCAGCGAAAGCCCCATCCAAAGCAAGCCAACGAGCAGCGCCACGCCGGACCCGATCTGAACCGCAGTCCCTGCACCGGCGACCGAGCCGACTACGGAGCCGGCCACGGAACCGGCAGTCGCAGCGGTGTGGCTGGCCAGTCCCGCCTGCGGCCAGCCAATCGCCAGCAGCGGCAGCAGCGCGGCCAGCCAATATGCCGATGCCAGCGCTCGGAAGCGCAACGTCGCGCTCAACCGGCGCGCCAGCGGCAGCGCAGGCAGCGCCAGCAGGCAAAGCACGCCCAGCGCCACGCTCAGCGCAAGCCCCTCCAGCGCAAGCCGCGTCAGCGTGTGCGCAACCGTCATCACCGGCGATGCATTCAGCCACGAATTCAGCTCGAAATTCAGCCAGTATCGAAGGCTCGTCGGTAGAAAGCTCAGGCTCATTGCCAGCAGATTTGCCATGGCTTATTCCTCCGCCTTCCCGGTCGCTGCCGACCCTTCGGCTGCCGCCTGATTCAGCACCGCTCGCAGCCGCTCAATCTCCTCCAGCGAAAGCGACCGATCCCCCAGAAGTGATAACACTAGCTGCTCGCGAGAGTTGCCAAAAAACCGGCTCACCAGATGCTGGACCGCCGACTGACCGGCCTCCTGCTCGGCCACCGCAGCCTGATACAGAAACGCGCGCCCCTCCTGCCGATGCGTCACGTAGCCCTTCCGCTCCAGAATGCGCACCGTCGTCAGCACGGAGTTGTAGGCAAGCGATTCTTCCTCCGGCAAGGCCGCCACCAGCTCAGAGACGCCGGATTCACCACGCCGCCACAAAATCTTCATCAGGCGAAGCTCGGCTTCGGTCAGGGTTGCGGACTTCTTCGGCGGCATCGTCTCATCCTCTCCTTCACTCAGACGCACCAACTAAAGATTTAGTTAGCTGCCCTCCAAAAAATTCGACCCAAGGTCCTTTCCGCCATTGCCGCTGACTTTGCCCTTCCCTTCGCCTTTGCCTTTGCTTCTGCCTTTGCTTCTGCCTTTGCTTTTCTGGTTGTCATTCCCGCAGGGAATCTGCTTCTGCTTTCCACGTCCGCGACCAAAAGGATCCCAACCCGTGGCGCGTAGTTTCGGCAAGGGTGAGAACCACAAAAACCACCCACCACCCCAGGCACGGCCCCAGGGAAGCGCCACAAATGTCCGTGGCGCGGCCAGAGCCGCACAGTGGCCGCATGCAATGCCATGCAATTCTTTCTGTTTGTGCCATACTGATTCCGGCCTGAGTTCTTTCCTCACGCTTCGGCGTCAAAAGAAAGTCAGGTCTAGTTGCAACTCAGTACACATTTCGCCAGATTTTCGTTGGCAGGAAAATTAATATACCCCCCTGGGGGGTGGTAACACCCAGGTAACTTCAACGCCAACATCGAAAATAAGCAATAAATCAAACATAATAAACATCTTAAATAAATCATACCGCCGAAAACATCCAGCAGAACCCGCGCGGCAGGCCATATCAGCGAGCCGGAACTCCAACAGACGTCGAAAGCCGCCGCAGCGCTCGGTCACGCGCGCAGCCCTCCATCGCAGGGATAAAATTTATTGATACGGATTGAGAGCAAAAGGCTTAACGGCAAAGGAGTTACAGCTCGCGCCGCCAGACAGAAATTTGTGCTTGCACAGGCTCGATTGCGTGCTATTGTGCCTCTATGACAGTCCGCAGAATGCATCGGTGTTCGTCCATCAAGGTTCAGTTACGTATGACCTTTATGGATGTCTGCTGCGGGCCACCGACCCCACAAAAGATCCACCTGCAACGCTAGCCGCCGGATGGCCGGAGTGACGCACCCACGAATTTGGGCGCGCACCGCGCGAAAGCGCATGAATGCATTCCGAAGCGTTCATGCGACGAGTTGCACCATCCTGCAGGCGAACGAGAAGCAGACAGGCGAACGAACCGAACGGCTGAAGGCAGCCTTGGATGTGGGAGACGTGTATTTATGGATGGATCTGAGCTGTTCCGAAGTGTGCTGATGGGCGGAGCGACGTGGTCACATGTGCTGAAGCGGGGCACGGCTCTGCGGATGGTAGACGTGGAAGGCGGAGCAAACGTGGCAGGCTACATGCTGAACTTTGAGAATCCGGCCGAGCGGCTCAATGTGCCGGATACGCTGAAGGCGCAACATACGGCGCGGCTGAAGGCAGGCAATGTGCTCTTCAGCGATATGGGACGTGTGCTCTGCTCCATCACCGAGGATTCCCTGGGCTGGCACGATCCTCTGGCAGGGCTGACCAACGCCGCGTTGATCGAGGTCAAGTATGGAAAGACCAGCTATCAGGAGCACCGGAACGCATGGCACCAGAATGCGCGGGACGGCATGGTAACCGAACTGGCCAAGTATGGGCTGGGAGAGCGCGATTTGCAGGCCACCGTCAACTTCTTCAGCAAGGTTGTGGTGGAAGAGACCGGCGCCATGCGGTTTCAACCGGATCACTCGAAGGCTGGCAGCTATGTGGAACTGCGGGCCGAGATGAATGTGCTGGTCGTGCTCAATAACTCCCCGCATCCGCTGGCAGAGAGCAAGCGCTATGCGCCCGGAAAGGTGGAGTTATCGGTGAGCCGGGTTCCGATGCCCGGTCAGGATGACGCCTGCCGGAGACTTTGTCCGGAGAATGCGCGTGGATTTGTGATGACGGAGATGTATTTTTTGTAGGCAGCCTGGCAGAACAAGTGGAAATTTGCTGAGGGTAAAAACGGCGAGGGCGAATTCAGGCGATGGAAATGATGACGACGAGTGAGCGGACGCCGGAGACGGCAAAGGAACGCACAGTGGTGAAGGCAGGCGATCCGTTTGTACTGGAGATTGCTCAGGGGCAGACCCTGAGAATCGTAGACCTGAACGGGAATCAGGCTGTGGATACGCTGTTTTATAGCGCGGCCGACCCGCAGGACCGGTACAGTGCGCAGGATACGATCCGAGCGCAGGGCAACATCTATCTGACAACGGGGACGCGGCTGGTCTCCTCGCGCGGTCATGTGCTGTTGACGATTACCGCCGACACCTGCGGGCGACACGACACGCTCGGCGGCGCCTGCTCGGCGGAGAGCAACCGCGTGCGCTATGACCTGGAGATCGGTCACATGCATGCCTGCAGGCAGAGTTTCCTGAAGGCCGTGCAGACCGGATGGCATGGGCTGGACAAGCGTGACCTCACCAGCAATATCAATTTTTTTATGAACGTGCCCGTAACGCCCGAGGGTGGTTTGCGGTTTGAGGACGGAGTCTCGGCCCCGGGTAAATATGTGGAACTGGTGGCCGAGATGGACGTGCTGATGGTGATCAGCAACTGTCCGCAACTGAACAATCCATGCAACGGATACGATCCGACGCCGATTGAGGTGCTGGTGTGGGAGGCGAATGTTCGCTAAAGTGCTGATCGCCAACCGGGGCGCGATAGCCTGCCGGATCGAGAGAACGCTGCGAAGCATGGGAGTCCGTTCGGTGGCCGTCTATTCTGAAGCCGACCGGCTCTCGCGGCATGTGCTGGAGGCCGATGAATCGATCGGCATCGGAGCGGCGGCGGCAGCCGAAAGCTATCTCTCGGTCGAGCGAATCCTTGAAGCCGCGCGGCAGACAGGCGCCGAGGCCATTCATCCGGGATACGGGTTTTTGAGCGAGAATCAGGGGTTTGTCGCGGCCTGCGAAGCGGCGGGCATACGGTTCATCGGGCCAACGGCGGCGCAGATGGAGGCCTTTGCGCGCAAACACACGGCGCGGGCCATCGCCGAGCGCTGCGGCGTGCCGCTGCTGGTGGGTACAGGCGTGTTGCCCAGCCTGGAGGAAGCGCTGGCAGCCGCCGAGCGGATTGGATATCCGGTGATGCTGAAAAGCTCGGCAGGCGGTGGAGGAATCGGGATGCGCGTCTGCTCCGACGCCGCGGCGCTCGGTGAGGCGTATGAGTCGGTCGTGCGGCTGAGCGAGAACAGCTTCGGAGACGGAAGCGTCTTTCTGGAGCGGTTTGTGGCGCGCGCGCGCCACGTCGAGGTGCAGATCTTTGGCGACGGTGAGCGCGTGGTGGCTCTGGGCGCGCGGGACTGCTCGGCGCAGCGCAGGCACCAGAAAGTGATCGAGGAGACGCCGCCGCCGGGGCTGAGCCAGGCGACTCTGGATGGGCTGCTGAGCGCGGCGGTGACGCTGGGCGAGGCGGTCGGATACCGGTCAGCGGGAACGGTGGAGTTTCTGGTCGATGCGGAGACGGAAGCCTATTTCTTTCTCGAGGTGAATACACGGCTTCAGGTCGAGCATGGAGTGACCGAGGAGGTGACCGGCATCGACCTGGTCGAGTGGATGGTGCGCGAGGCGGCGGGCGATCTGCGGCTGAGCGCGATCGAGCCGGTGCAGGCGAAGGGGTGGTCGATTCAGGCGCGGCTCTATGCCGAGGATCCCGCGGATGGCTTTCGTCCGGCGCCGGGACGGCTGAGCCGTGTCGAGTTTCCAGCCAACGCGCGGGTCGAGACCTGGGTGGAAAGCGGCACCGAGGTCACTCCCTACTATGACCCGATGCTGGCCAAGATCATCGTTTCAGGCCGCAACCGTACCGAAGCGGTTGCCAGGCTGGAGCAGGCGCTGGCCGCCACGCAGATCGAGGGCACGGAGACGAACCTCGGATATCTGCGGCAGATCGTTGCCGACGAGATCTTTCGATCCGGCCGGATGACAACCGGCTTTCTGGCGAACTTTGCCTATCGACGCCGGGCGCTGGTGGTGATCGAAGGCGGAACGCAGACGACGGTGCAGGACTGGCCGGGCCGCGTCGGTTACTGGCCTGTGGGCGTGCCGCCCAGCGGTCCGATGGATGGGCTGGCGATGCGCATGGCCAATCGGCTGGTGGGCAATGTCCAGGGTGCTCCGGCGCTGGAGATGACCAGCATCGGCGCTGTGCTGCGACTGGACGCCGACACGGTGATGGCGCTGACCGGTGCGGAGATGGCAGCCACGCTCGACGACGTGCCCGTCCCGCGATGGAAGGCATTCGAGGCCAGATCCGGACAGGTGCTCAGGATGGGCGCGGCGCGGCAGGGCGGCGCTCGCGCCTATCTGGCCGTGCGTGGCGGACTGGCGGGAACGAGTTTTCTGGGCAGCGCAGGCACCTTCCTGCTCGGAGGGTTTGGCGGCCATGCGGGAAGAGCGCTGCGAGCCGGCGACGTCCTGCACATTGGCTCGGCAGCGGCGCAGACACCCACCGAGTTTGCCCAGCCTCCGGAGTACGCCCGCGAATGGGAGATTGGCGTTCTCTACGGCCCGCATGGAGCGCCCGAGTTCTTTACGGATGCCGATATCGAGATGATCTTCGCCACGGATTGGCGCGTTCACTACCAAAGCGACCGGACGGGCGTGCGGCTGATCGGTCCCAAGCCGGAGTGGGCGCGGCGAGATGGCGGAGAAGCCGGGCTGCATCCCTCCAATATCCACGACAATGCCTATGCGATTGGAGCCATCGACTTCACGGGAGATATGCCGATTCTGCTCGGGCCGGATGGACCGAGTCTGGGAGGATTTGTCTGCCCGGGCGTGGTTGTAGCGGGCGAGTTGTGGAAGCTGGGCCAGCTCAAGGCCGGGGATTCGGTGCGATTCCGCCGTGTGACAGAACCGGATGCCGCCACCATCGAGCACCGTGTGGAAGCGTATCTGCGCGGAGAGATCGAACGCATTCCGGAACTTCCCGAAGAGATCAAACCGGTGGGATCGGCGATTGTGGCTCGAGCCTTTCATGGCGGAATGGAACGTATCTGTCGCGCGGCAGGCGACAAATATCTGCTGGTCGAGTATGGCGAGCGCGTGCTGGACCTGAGATTGCGATTCCGAGTTCATCTCCTGGAACAAGCGCTTCGAGCCGAGCGCGTCATCGGGATCATCGAGATGACTCCCGGCGTGCGGTCGTTGCAGATTCACTACTCCAGCGAGCTGTTGAGCCGGGACCAGCTTCTTGAGATTGTGGAGCAAGTCGACAAAGCGTTGCCCGTGGACGCTGAAGTGACGGTCGAGTCGCGAACGGTGTATCTGCCGCTGTCCTGGGATGACCCGGCGACTCGGCTGGCTCAGGCCAAGTATGCGCAGTCGGTCAGACCGGATGCGCCCTGGTGCCCGGACAATATTGAGTTCATTCGTCGCATTAATGGATTGCCGGATGTTCATGATATTTATGATATTGTCCATAATGCCGAGTACCTGGTTCTGGGACTGGGCGATGTGTATCTGGGCGCACCGGTTGCCACTCCGCTCGACCCGCGCCATCGACTGGTTACCACCAAATACAATCCGGCAAGGACCTGGACACCGGAGAATGCGGTGGGGATTGGCGGAGCGTATCTGTGTGTCTACGGAATGGAGGGACCAGGTGGCTATCAGCTTGTTGGCCGAACGGTTCCGGTGTGGAATACCTATCGCGTGACGCGAACCTTTGAAGCGGGCCGACCCTGGGCGCTGCGAAACTTCGACCGTATCCGTTTCTACCCCGTGACGGCAGAGGAGCTGCTGGAGCTGCGGCGCGACCTGCTCCACGGAAAATATGAACTGAAGATTGAACAAAGTGAATTCAAACTAAACCATTACAATGGTTTTCTCGATTCAATAAAAACTTCCACAGAGAGCTTCCGCAGACGACAGCAAGCGGCGTTTGACGAAGAGCGTGAGCGATGGCGGGCGTTGGGCGTCGCGGAGTTGCCGACGGTTGCTGGCGATGAGAGCATCCCCAACGATGGAATGGAAACTCCACCCGGCATGAAAACCGTGGATGCGCCGATGACGGCGAGCGTCTTTCGGGTCGCGGTGAAGGTGGGCCAGCGCGTCGAGGCCGGCGAGCGAGTGGTGGTGCTGGACGCCATGAAGACTGAGATTGTGATTGCGACCTCCACGGCGGGGGTTGTGCGGGAGATTCTCTGCGTTGAGGGCAGGCTGGTACATGCTGGTCAGCGCCTGGTTTTGATGGAGGCCGAATGAGCGATTCCTTTCACCTGGAGATCGGCGCGCTCCGAGCGGCCTATGCGGCGGGCAGGATCACCCCGGAATCGGTCCTGCGCTCGATCGATGAACGGATTGCCGCAGAGGGACTTCGACCCGCGTGGATTTCACTTGTGGATATTCAAAACAATATCCAGCGATTGAATGATTTGCGCCAACAAGTGAATGTGGAAAATCTGCCTTTATTCGGAATTCCCTTTGCGGTCAAAGACAACTTTGACGTGGCCGGAATGGAGACGACAGCGGGCTGCCCGGCGTTTGCCTATGCCGCAAGTTCCACCGCCGAGGCAGTGAAACGGCTGCTCGATGCCGGAGCCGTGCTCATCGGCAAGACAAATATGGACCAGTTTGCAACCGGTCTGGTGGGAACCCGTTCGCCGTATGGGGCGTGCGAGAGCGCGATGGCTCCGGGCGTGATCTCCGGAGGGTCGAGTTCCGGGTCGGCAGTGGCGGTGGCGCGTGGGCTGGTGAGCTTTGCGCTGGGAACGGATACGGCAGGATCGGGCCGTGTGCCGGCGGCGATGAACGGAGTTGTGGGCCTGAAACCGACACGCGGTGTGGTCTCCACACACGGGCTAGTTCCTGCCTGTCGAACTCTGGATTGTGTCAGCGTCTTTGCGTTGACCTGCGAGAATGCCCTGGCCGTGCTGGAAGTGATGCGCGGGCCGGATGAGAAAGACTGGATGAGCCGCAAGCCCGGTCCGGGCGAAGGCGCGGCGCCGTGGGCGATGAGCCGCTTCCGGTTTGGAGTTCCCGACGAGTCCAGCCGGGAGTTTTTCGGCGATGCCCAGGCGGAAGCTGCGTTTTCCCGGGCCGTGGATGAACTGAAAAAGCTGGGTGGCGAGGCGGTTGCCTTTGACTATGCGCCTCTGGCGGCGGCGGCCAGGCTGCTCTACGGTGGTCCCTGGGTGGCCGAACGGACAGCGGCTATAGGTGAATTTGCGCGGTCGCACGGCGCGGAGATGGACGAGACGGTTCGCGGAATCGTGATGGGCGGCGAGCCATTCTCGGCGGTCGATGCCTTTCGCGGGCAATATCGGCTGGGCGAGCTGAGGCAGGCGGCCGACGCGCTCATGAGGCAGGTGGACTTTCTGTTGCTGCCGACGACACCGACAGTCTTCACGCTGGAGGAGATTCGCCAGGAGCCGGTGCTGCGAAACAGTCAACTGGGCTGGTACACGAACTTTGTGAATCTGTTGGATATGGCTGCGGTGGCGGTGCCGTCTGGATTGCGCGAGGATGGGAAGCCGTGCGGAGTTTCGCTGATCGGGCCTGCCTTCAGCGAAGGTGGCCTGCTACACGTGGCAGATCGGCTCCATCGGGAGCTGTGTGGCGAGAGCACCATCGGCGCGACGGCCACACAGCTCAAGCAGACGGAAAGGATTCCGGCAAAGGCCGGGCTGCACGGCGTCATGGAGATCGCCGTGGTCGGTGCGCACCTGAGCGGCCAGCCCTTGAACTGGCAACTCACCGAGCGGCAGGCTCGGCTGGTACGAACGACCAGGACCGCACCGAGCTATCGCCTGTTTGCGCTGAAGGGAACGGTTCCGGCCAAGCCCGGACTGATCTTTGAACCGGGATTTGCAGGACCAGGGATTGAGGTTGAAGTCTGGGCGATGCCGGAGGATACGGTGGGCAGTTTTCTGGCTGGGATTCCCGCCCCGCTGGGACTGGGAACGCTGCAACTGGAGGATGGATCGGCCGTGAAGGGCTTTATCTGTGAGCCGGTGGGCATTGCGGATGCCGAGGAGATCACGCACCTGTGTGGATGGCGGGCATATCGGGCACAGGTCGCTCAGGATTTGGCTGCGCGGGCTGCGTTGGGACCAGGATGATGAGTCGCGTGTGTTGACGGGGCTGCTGGCTGCTGGTCCGGCAACGGTTGATCGAGGATTTTCTCTAGCTGTACGGCAAAGTCAGGAGTTGCCGGATCGTCCGGCGCTTCAAAGCGCAGAACCGGATGGCCGGAGCGGTCGAGAATGAATTTGGTGAAGTTCCAACGGATCGGTCCGCCGGAGGGAGCCTTGGGTGAATGCGTAAGAAAGTCAACCAGGGGAATGGCATGAACTCCGGTGAGCGTGGCGGGGGCCGCAACCGGGAAACCGAGATTTTGTTTCGCGTACCAGACGGCAACGGCAGCCGGATCGGAAAGCTCTTCGTGACCAAAGTCTGCGGAGGGAATGCCGAGAACGACCAGGCCTTTCGCGGCGTAGGTCTTCTGGAGCTGGCTGAGAGCAGGAAGCTGAGAGGCGTAAATGGACTGGCTGGCAAGGTTGACGATCAGCAGGACTTTACCCCGATAGGCCGAGAGCGGCTGAACCTGGCCGCCGGGCATGACAACCGAAAAATCCCAGGCCGTCAGCGCCGCATCGTTTGTGTTGGAGGCGAAAGCTGCCGCAAAGGAGTGAAGCGAGAGCGCGAGAAGCAGGCAAGAAAAAGGTCTGAAAACGGCGCGCATAAGCATAGATTGGAGTTAGTTTCTCACTGATGCCGGGCAATTGCTCCGGGAAACTCCGGGAAGAAGAAGAATCAATGCGGTGAAGAAGGAAGATTTATCCGGAGAGCGCAGACAGGCGAAGCAATCAACGTTGGAAACGCTGTTTTTGGGGGAGACGCACGATGGACTTTGAACAGCTCAAGACATTTCAACTCATCTGTCAGGTAAAAAGCTTTTCGCGCTGCGCGGAAAAGCTGGGCGTAACGCAGCCAGCGATCTCGGCTCAGATTCGTTCGCTTGAAAACGAGGTGGGTGCGCGGCTCTTTGACCGGGAAGGCGGGAAGATCCTGCTGACAGCGGCCGGGCGTTTGTTTGAGCCATTTGCCGAGCATTGCCTCCAGTGCTACAGCCACATCTTGGCCGGGGTCAGCGAGCTGTATCAGTCGCCACGCGGCGAGATTACGGTCAGTTCCAATGAGGCCGCCAGCCTCTATCTGCTGCCGGGTGTCTTTGCGCAGTTCAGGAAGCTCTATACCCGCGTAAACCTGAGCATCGTGCGAGCAGAACGGTCTCGCACGATGGAGGCCGTCATCAGCCGGGAAGTTGACTTTGGCGTGGTCTCGACCCCGGTGCAGGACACGCGGCTGGAGGCGATGTCCTTATACAAGGATGATGTCCTGCTGACGGTGTCGGCAAAACATCCGCTGGCAAGCCGGAGCACGGTGAAGCTGGATATGATCCTGCAGTATCCGCTGCTGCTGATGAAGCATGGACGGCTGCGGGAGAAGATCAATCACTTTTTCCATACGCACGACATCAGACCGCGTGTGGCGATGGAGCTGGAGTCCAGTGAGCTGTTGAAGCGGCTGATTCAGGCAGGCGTGGGCATCGGTTTTCTGCCGGAGTCGAATGTGCAGGCGGATGTGGCCGCGGGTACGCTGAAGACCATGCGCGTCGAAGGCATGCGTGTGCAGCGCGAGCTGGCGCTGATCTATCGGAAGGACAAGATTCTGACCCGTGCGGCGCAGGCATTTCTGGAGGTGGCCACGCATGGAACGCCGCACTCGGCCGCCGTAGCGTTGCGGCGCAAGGGTTCGGCCAAAGAGACAACGGCGAAGCGCGCCAGTGCGTAAACAGGAATCCAGAACATCCGGCAAGGAGGACAGCATGAGGGGAATCGTGAAGCGACGGATGGCAGGACGGATGGCCGCATGGACGGCAGCCAAAGCCACGAGAGATGCTGTGCTTCGATGGATATGGTTTTTCCCGGCATCTGCCGTGCTGATGGTTGGGGTCTGTGTGGCGCAGACAGGCCCGAAGCTTCCGGCCAGGACGGGTGTTCCGGGGGTTCAGCGTCCGATCGACGCACTGGTGCCGTCCACCCAGTTTCCCGTCGAAGGGCATCCGGATTGGATGGCGATGACGCCGGATGGAGTTTGGGTGACGAGTTCGAGTGCGAATCATGTGGTGCGGCTGAATGCGCGGACAAACCGCGTGGATCGCGTGGTGGTGGTCAACAGGCCGTGCTCAGGATTGGCGACCGGTTTCGGTGGACTTTGGATTCCGTCCTGCGGTGACCACAAGCTGGTGGAGGTGGATGCGACGAGCGGCAAACTGTGGCGCGAAGTGGCCGTGGGTCCGGCAGACTCCGAAGGCGGCGTGACGACAGGCGCTGGAAGCGTCTGGATGGTGAGCGCAGCCGAGCCGGAGATGCCGGCAACCGCGGGCAAGCGGCGCACAGTGCCCGTGAAGGTGGTGCTGAATCGGATCGATCCGGTCAAGGGTATTGTTGTGGCGCGGATCGCGCTGCCGGATGGTTCGTATAATCCGCTCTTTGCGGCCGGGATGGTGTGGGTGACGAGCAATGGCGGAAACGAACTGGTACGCGTGGACCCCCGAACAAATCAGATTGCGGGAACGACATCGACGGGAACGATGCCGCGCTTCCTGACCTATGGAGCAGGAAGCGTGTGGACTCTGAATCAGGGCGATGGCACGGTGACCCGCGTGGATGCGCGGACCGACAAGGCGCTGGCGACGATCCAGGCCGGAATACCCGGTCTGGGTGGCGAGATCGCCTTTGGCGCAGGACAGGTGTGGGCGACCGTCTTTGACTTTCCGATCACGCGCATCGATCCACAAACGAATCGCGTCACCGCGCAGTGGACCGGCAAGGGCGGCGACAGCATCCGCGTCGGACACGGGTCGGTGTGGCTGACTTACCTGATGGGCGCAAAGGTGGTTCGCATTCCAGTGCCTGGCGCCTGATGGCCTGATCCGAGCTGTCTCTGGCGCTGAGTTGTCTTCGACTCCGATGACAATTCCGTTGGCTTCCCTTCCCGGCTGACTCTCGGGTTCATGCCCGGCAGACTGGCATGTCTGCGCGCCGGGATGTGGAAAACAGGGCCGGAATTCGACGGAACCGGGCCGTGGAAACAAAGAACGGGATTGGGTACGGGTTATCCACAAAAACCGCTGCGCAGGCAGTTGAAAGTGAGGGTGCGGGTGCTTAGTTTGAAGGATAGTCCTGTTGCGCAGGCAGCGGATGAAACGGGTATCTGGAGCGTCGATGCTAAAGCTGAAGAAGATTCACATTCTGGGGTTCAAGAGCTTTTGTGACAAAACAGAGCTGCTGCTGCCGGGAACGGGCATTGCGGTGGTGGTGGGACCGAATGGGTGTGGAAAGTCCAACATTCTGGACGGCGTGACGTGGGTGCTGGGCGAGCAAAGCGCGAAATCCTTGCGTGGAACCCACATGATGGATGTGATCTTCAGCGGAACACGTGAGCGCAAGGCTCTGGGGATGGCGGAGGTTTCTCTGACGCTGGTCGATCCGGAGGCGTATGAAGGGCCCATCTCCGCCGTGCCAGAGGTTGAAGTCATCAGCGAGATGCCCGAGGACTGGGACGAAGAAGCGATCCAGCGAGAGCGCGCGGCAGAGGCGGAAGCATTGGCTGCGGAGAACCAGCCGGGGCCGATTACCGGCGAGGCGGGTGAGGACAGCGAGGCAGCCGACGAGCAGGCAGATGAAGGCGAAGCGCCCGAGATGGAAGCCGAGGCAGCCCAGGGCGCTGATTCGTCCGGCGTGCAAACTGGCGAGCCATCCGGTATTCCATCCGTGGTGCTCAAGATTCGACGCCGGAAGTTTCACGCACGCGTTCAGAAAGGCGAAATCGTCATCACGCGCCGTCTCTTTCGCACCGGCGAAAGCGAGTATCTGCTGAACGGCAAGCTTTGCCGGCTGCGCGATATTCAGGACATCTTCATGGGCACGGGACTGGGGCCGGAGAGCTACGCGATCATCGGGCAGGAGCGGATTGGCCAACTGCTCAGCGCCAAGCCGCATGATCGGCGGTCCATCATTGAAGAAGCTGCGGGAATTACGCGGTTCAAAACCAAAAAGCGGCTCTCCGAACTGCGGCTGGAGTCTGCGCGGCAGAACCTGGCGCGCGTCGACGACATTTTCGATGAAGTCACGCGGCAGATGAACAGCCTGAAGCGGCAGGCGGCCAAAGCCGAGCGCTATGGAGCGGTGCGTGACGATCTGCGTGCGCGCCTGCGCGTGACCATGGTGAGCCGCATGGTGGCCATGGATGCCGAGCAGGATCGCATGACCGCGGAGATTGCGCGGCTGAGTGCGGAGATTGAAGCGGCCTCCGAGCGGGTGACCTTGCGCGAAGGCGAGCAGCACACACTGACCGAACGAGGCTATGCGCTGGAACGCGCCAGCCGCACCGCTCAGACCGAGGCCAACGCAGCCGCCGTGGAACTGGAACGCGCCACGACGCGCGAACAGGCCAATCGCGAACGCATTGCGGAGCTGGAGACGCGGCTTGCGACTCTTGCCGCGGAAGCTGAACAGACCCGCGAACAAAGCGCGACCATCGGCGAGGAACGCACACAGCAGTTGCAGCAGCAGCAGCGAATCGGTGAGCAGGCCAGGAGCTTTCGCGAGCAGACCGAAGCCAGGCAGCGTGAAGCCAGACAGGCCGCTGAAGCCGTGGCCGAAATGGAACGCCGTCTGGAGACGAGCCGGCGCAGCGCCATGCAGTTGGAGTCGCGCGCAGGCATGACGCGCACACAGGTGGCGCAGGCCGAGGAGTCGCTGGCCGCGCTGCTGCGCGAAGCCGAGCGTCTGGACGAGGAGTCTCGCCGCAGCGCGAGCGAAAACGATCAGATGACGGCTCAACTGGAGCAGGCGCGGACACGCGCCACCGAAGCCGCGGAAGCGCTGACGCGTGTGCAGGGCGAACTGGCCGGAGTGCGCGAGCGGCTGAGCGCAGAGCGACGCACAGAGAGCGAGGCGCGGGCGCAGATCAATCAACTGCGGCGGGAACAGGCAGTGGTGAGCGGGCAGCTTGCCGCGCTCGACGCGCAGATTCGCAACCACAGCTACTCCACGGAGACGGTAAGGAAGCTGCTGAAGGCCAACTCGCTGGGCGATGGTCGTGCGCCACTGGGAGCGCTGGCGGATTTTATTGAAGTGGACGGTGAGCATGAGGTGCTGGTGGATGAGTTTCTCCGCGAGGAACTCAGCTACCTTGTGGTGCGCGGATGGAAGGACGCTGAAAGCGGTGTGCAACTGCTGAAGGCAGGCGTCGATGGTCGCGCGACATTTGTGGTGCAGAACGAAGTCGGTTCGACGCAGCATGAGTTGGCCAGCGTTGCGATTCACGCTGAAGGCGTGAAGCCGCTGCGCGAGATCCTGCGGACGCAGAATGGCCTGGAGCAGCCCGTCGAGCGCATTCTGGCCAAGGTGCGAAATGGATATCTGTGCCCGGACGGAGCCACGGCGCAGCGCCTGGCCGAGCAGTATCCGGAAGGATATTTTCTGGCATCCGGGGGCGAGTGCTATCACGGGCGGATGGTGAGCGGAGGCCGACCTGCGTCCGAGGGTCCGCTGCTGCAGAAGCGCGAATTGCGCAGCCGGCAAAAGCAACTGGAGGCACTCGACGAGCAGTTGCGATCTGCCGAGGAACGTGTGCAGGCCGCCGTGCGCAGCATCGACGAGATGAATGCCGCACTGGAGCAGATGGACGAACGCCGTCGCACCGCCGAGCGCGAAGTGGCGAACCAGAGTGCGATTCTGCGTCAAAGCGAGCAGGAGCGTCAGCGTCTGGAGCGCAGGCTGTCGGAGCTGGAAGGACAGAAAAGCCGGAACCGCGAGGCTCAGGCGCAGAAACAGGCGCAGATTGCGCAGAAGCAAAACGAGGCGGAGGCGATCCGCAGCGAGCTGGAAGCGGCAGAGACGGCGATGCAGCAGCTTGCGCAGCAGATGGCCGAGGCCCGTCAACGGCGCGATGCAACGCAGCAGGAGGCCGCGCGCGCAACGGCAGAGCTGGCGGGTCTCGAAGAGCGCCGACGCAATGCCGAGAGCACCTATCAGCGCATCGATCGAGTCTTCGCGGATCTGGAGCGCAGGCGTCTGCAACTGGAACAGCAGCAGGCCGCGACCGTGGCCGAGCGCGAGCAGCGCAGTCGGGAAAATGAAACGCTGAGCGTAAATGAAACCGAGCTGCGGGCGCGCAAGGAAGCCGCTTTGGAAGAGGCCAGGAACGCGGCCACCGAGATGACGGCTCTGCGCGCGCAACTGGTGGAAATGGAGCAGGCGCTGAAGACGGACCGCGCGCAAATGGAGGCTCTGCGCGAGCAGCGAAGCGGCCTGGGAACCCAGCAGGCAAAGCTCAAAAGCGATCTGGAGTATGTGGAGACAAACAGCCTGCACGAGCTTGGCGTGGAAGCAAACGCCCTGCGAATGGAAGAGGGATTGGCGAGGCTGGAAGAGGACGCTCTCATCGCCGAGGAAGAGGTGTGTCGAGAACTGCGGCAGAAGCTGGAAGCCATGGGTCCGGTGAATATGATGGCGCTCGAAGAGTATAAGGAGACCGCGGAGCGTCATGGATTCCTGGAGGCTCAGCGCAAGGACCTGACGGAATCGATTGAGAACACGATGCAGACGATTCGCGAAATCGACCAGATATCCCGGACCAAGTTCGATGAGGCCTTTGCGCGGATCAACGAGAACTTCGGTGCGGTGTTCAGCCGTTTGTTTGGAGGCGGTCAGGCGTTTCTGCGGCTGGTCGACGGCGAGAATCAGGTCGAAAGCGGTCTGGAGATTGTGGCTTCCCCGCCGGGAAAGAAGTTGCAGAATGTGCTGCTGCTCTCCGGCGGTGAAAAAGCTTTGACGGCTTTGAGCCTGCTGGTGGGCATCTTCCAGTACCAGCCTGCTCCGTTCTGTGTGCTGGACGAGGTGGACGCGGCGCTGGATGAGACAAATGTGGGCCGTCTTGCGGACCTGCTGAGAGGGTTGGCCGGCGATACGCAGTTCCTGCTGGTCACACACTCCAAGCGCATGATGCAAACCTCAGACCTGATCTATGGCGTGACCATGCAGGAGCCGGGTGTTTCGCGTGTGGTCAGTGTGCATGTCGGTGGACGAGAGCAGGAGCGCGCGTCGGCTTGAATGGATTGAGGGAAAATCTCCGGGATCGGCAGGCACGGTGGAGGTCAGTGAACCATGCCCGCCAATCAACCGGAAGCACGACGCAGAGAACAGCTTCCCCACTGTATCCGCGCCGCTTGCTGCGTGTCTGAAAGTTGAATCCGGCAGAGGATGCGCGAATCAAATCCAGAACCACGCGACGAGTTGAGTATGCATGAGTTGGAGCGAACCTGTTTGTGATACGGATCACATGGGCGTGTGGGTACCACGGAGTAACCCGGACATGATACTTTCAGAGAGTTACCACGCGTGTCTGGACTGCCGGAGCGAAGCGCGGAAAGCCTGTGGAGTGAAGAGTTGAAAGCGTTGCGGGAAAGCCATGTAACTAGTGTGCCCCTGATCGGTCGGGGCAAGGTGCGCGATCTTTACGCGGTGGGCAACGATCTTTTGCTGGTGGCGACGGATCGCATCTCAGCATTCGACCATGTTCTTGGCACTGGAATTCCGGACAAGGGCAGGATTCTGACCCAGATTTCACTTTTCTGGTTTGAATTTCTGTCCGACATCGTGCCCAATCACCTGCTGAGCGCTGAAGTGGATTCGTATCCGGCGCTGTTGCGGCCATTTGCCGAGCAGCTTGCCGGGCGTTCCATGCTGGTCAGGAAGGCTCAGATGTTTCCGGTCGAGTGCGTGGCGCGCGGCTATCTGGCTGGATCGGGCTGGAAGGAATATCGCGAGCGAGGCACTGTGTGTGGCATTCAGCTACCGGAAGGCCTGCTGGATGGTTCGCGACTCCCGGAGCCGATCTTTACCCCAGCCACTAAAAGCCAGGATGGCGAACACGACGAAAATATCACGTATGAACAGATGGAAGCCGTGGTGGGCGCAAAGGATGCCGCAGAGCTGCGCAGCCTGACGCTGGCGCTTTATTCCAAAGCCGCGGCCCATGCGGAGTCGAAAGGCCTGATTCTGGCCGATACCAAGTTTGAGTTTGGGCGCGCGGTGGCGCAGCCCCACGGTCCTATCCTGCTGGCCGATGAGGCGCTTACGCCGGATTCTTCGCGCTTCTGGAGCCGTGCCGACTGGAAGCCCGGTGGTGCGCAGCCGAGCTTTGACAAACAGTTTGTGCGGGATTATCTGGAAGCGATTGGCTGGAACAAGCAGGCTCCCGCACCCGGTTTACCGGAGGATGTGGCGGAGCGAACGCGGGCCAAATATATGGAAGCTTTTCGTGCATTGACGGGGCGCGAGCTGATCGCGTGAAGTTGAGACGGGGCGCGCTTTGCCAAGCCGGTGTTGCTGGTCGGCAGAGGCGAGTTCAACAGCGGAGGTGATCGGTGGGCTGGATTGATTTCGTAATCCTGGCGGTGGTCGGGTTGAGCATCTGGTCAGGCTATCGTGGCGGGATGATCCGTTCGACGATCCTGATTGTGGGCATGGTCGTTGGAGTCGAGTTTGCGAGCAGGAACTTTCAGCGCTTTGCCAAAGAGCTTGCACCCATGGTGCACAGTCTTGATGCGGCCAACGCAATCTGGTTCCTGCTTCAGGTCTTCATTGTGACGGTTGCATTTGGCTTTGTTGGGCACGCCATCCAGCACGAACTCACATCGCACCACCTGGTGGAGTGGCTGGGGACTTCCATCGTGGATGGAATTGGAGGCGGCCTGCTGGGCCTGGCGCGTGGAGTATTGCTGAGCGCAATCTGCATCATGTCTCTAGCGGCTTTTTTCCCCGGCGCTGATACGTTGTCCGATGCGTTGCTGCCAAAGTATCTGGCCGGAACAACCGCGGTGCTCTCCAATTTGACATCCTATGGAATGCAAAAGAAAATCATGACCGGGATTGAATCGATGGACCCTGATGGAACAGCCCCAGACGCCAATCAGCCCGACGCCATTCCATCCGGGACTCAGAATCCGTAAAAAGCCTGCCGTAAAATCGCCTGCCTGCTGAAACGGACGAAGTAAACTTGAATGCAATGCGCGATAGCATGAATTGACTTTCTGGCTCGTCAAGAGGACAGAGTGGAACCCAGAGGACACGACGTGAGGCACGAGATCGACGCACTGGTAAACCGGATGTATGCGGCGGGAATTCCGCTGGACGACGCCGTTCGACAGTTTGAACGGCAGTATATCTATCAGGTGCTGGTGAAGCATCGTGGAAACCAGTGCAAGGCAGCCGTGGAACTTGGGATGCACCGGAATACTCTGGGCCGCAAGATGGGCGAGCTGGAGCTGGGCATGGCCGAAGTTCGAGCTGGCTACAAGCGTCCTGTGCGCAGTGAACGTCCAGTACTCAGCGAGCTGCGCAGGTCGGCTCGCTGAAAGGCGTCCCGCAGGTGACAGAAGCAACGAATTCCCTTCCCTGTTCAGTGATGGAAGAGACACTCGCGCAAGAGCCGCATCGCGTGACGATGCGAGGCTCTCACGCGTGGGATGCCCACGATGCCTACCTGTTTGACGTGGATGGAACCCTGCTTCGCAGCGCGGATCGCATCCACGTGGACAGCTTCTCGGAGGCTGTGAAGCAGGTCGTGGGCGAGCGGATATCCCTCGACGGCGTCACGCTCCATGGCGGAACGGATACGGCGATTCTGGCGGAGGCATTGGAGCGCAGCGGCGTGCATCCAGGCAGGCTGGAAGCGCATCGCGAGGCCATCCTGCAACGCATGGCAGAGATTGTGGAGTCGCGACGCAACGATCTGCGCTTCCGCAGAATGCCTGGGGTCGTGGCGATTCTGGATTGGCTGCAAGCGCGCGACGCGCTGTTGGGGGTCGCGACGGGAAATCTGGAACGCATTGGATGGACGAAGCTCGAGATGTGCGGACTGCGTGCGTGGTTTGCTCTGGGCGGATTCAGCGACCACTTTCCTGTCCGGGCAGACCTGGTGGGCGATGCGGCTGCGCGGGCACAATCCCGTCTGGGCCGCAAGCCGGCGAGCATCTGCGTGGTGGGCGATACGCCACGCGACATCGAAGCGGCCCGCAGCAATGGGCTGCCGGTGATTGCCGTGGCCACCGGAAATTATTCTTTTGCCGAGCTGGATCGGCTGGAGCCAGAGGTCTGCTGCTCGTCGTTTTGCGCTTTGATGGAGTGGCCGCGATGAGCCGATGCCTGCGCTGGATGAGCCTGAGTCTGTGGGGTCTGCTGCTCCTGCTGGCGCAGCAATCTGAAGCTCAGCAGCCGACGGCGGCAACGGCTGCCATGGCACCGGCGAATCCAAACCAGGCAGCGGGCCAAAAGCAAACAGCGGGCCAGAAGCAAAATTCCGCCCAGCCTGCGAGCACCAGCGGCGCGACAGCGAGCCAAAGCAAGGATGCCCCGAAGCAGAGCGAGAATCCGGACGGGATCGAGCAGGGCAAGCCGCAGACCGAAGACAGCCTGCGGGCAGAGCGCAAAGCGGCCAGACTTTATCTGCGCGGCGTCAAGCTGCTGGCTGCGCACCACTCCGAGGCAGCGCTGCCCTTGCTGGACGCGGCCTCCAAACTGGTGCCGCAAAGCCTGACCTATCAGCGAGCGGCAGGGTTGGCGCGCCAGAGTGAAGTGACGCAACTGGACGATGCTGCCAATCGTGCCGAGGCCAAAGGCGACCACGCCACGGCGATGTCGCTGGTCGAGCGCGCGTACAAGCTGGATCAGCAAAACGACGTGACGATTCGGACGCTGCAATTGCTCGCAGGCGATGCGGCTCCGAACGAACCCAAATCGCCTCAGGATGCTTCCACCCAGATTGCAGCGCAGACGGTCGCGCTGAATCCGTCGATGGGCCGGCACAGCTTTCACCTGCGAATGAGTGCGCCGGAGCTGATCCGGCAGGTCTACGCCGCATACGGATTGACGGCGGAGATACACTCCAGCGTCTCTGGGCAAACGGTGCAGTTTGCGATGGACGATGCCAGTTTTGAGCAGGCAGCCAGAGCGCTGGGGCTGGTGACCGATACATTTTTTGTACCGCTCGATCCCTATCGCGTACTGGTGGCCAAGGATACAAAGGAGAACCACACCAACCTGGATCGTCAGGAGATGGAGACGGTCTACATGCCCGGACTGACGGCCAAGGAACTGGCGGACGTCAGCAATCTGGCGCACAACGTCTTCGGGGTCAAGCAGGCCATTGCGCAGCCAGGCTCGGAGACGGTTACCGTACGGGCGCCGATGCAGACACTGGGCGCGTTCAACCAGACCGTGCAGCAACTGATCGATGGACATAACCAGATTGACCTGGAAGTGAAGATCATTGAGATCGCGCATGTGAGCACGCGGGAGACCGGAGCAACGTTTTTGCAGCAGACCGGGGTCTACAACGCATACTCGGAGATTCAAAACATCCTCACGCAGAATGCTTCGGCCATTCAGCAGATTATCTCGTCAGGACTGGTGCCCAACGCCAATACGCTGGCGAACCAGATTGCGATTGTCGCCATTCTTGCCGCATCCGGAGCGCTGACCGGAACACCGTTCAATCAGGGGTTTATTCCGTTTGGCCACGGGCTGACGCAAAGCCTGGTGACGCCCGGCGCTGCGACCCTGACGCTCAGCCTGAACTCCAGCGACACGCGCACCCTCAATGACGTTCACCTGAGGTTGGGCGACGATGAAGAAGGCACGATCAAGGATGGTGAAAAATATCCGATCGAGACAGCTTCGTACTCCTCGGCGCAGCTTTCTCCGGCGATCTCTGCGGCAGCAACCGCGGCAGGCTATGGAGCGTTGGCTCAGTCGCAGAATATTCCGCAGATTCAATACGAAGACCTGGGGCTGACACTCCAATCGCGGCCTCGCGTGATGCGTTCCGGTGACGTTGCCCTGACGCTGAGCCTGAAGATCGAGGCACTGGCCGGGCCAAGCCTGAATGGAATCCCGATCCTCGATAATCGACAGTTTGACGGAGTGCTGACGCTACGCGCTGGCGAGACAGCCGTGTTATTCAGCGATTTATCCCGGCAGGAAAGCAGCGTGCTGAACGGCTTGCCGGGCATTGGCGATATTCCAGGGATGCAGGACATCAGCGACATTCTGCTGAACCAGAATGTCGCGCGGCTCGTCGTGCTGGTGACGCCAACGGTGGCTCGTTCGACACAGCCGAATGGTCACGGCCCGATGCTGATGGTGGACAAAAACTCCATGCAATGAAGCACGGTTCTTCGCGGTGTACTTTTTTGCCTGGGTTTCGGTGGGAAACGATAGCGCGCCCGTCGCTTTGAGGAGAATGCGGATCCACTGGCGGTGCACTCTGGCGCTTGGGACAATCTGAAAAATCCGGCTGAAACAAACAGCGGACTGCATCAATGCAGTCCGCTGCTGAGTGCGACGAATCGATGATGCTTATTTGGGTGCCGGACCGTCCATCTGCGACTGATAGACGATGATCTGCTTGAGCGCATCATAGGGCACTCCACCCAGCGGAATCAGGCGGCCGTTAATCGCGAGCGACGGGGTCTGATTGACGCCGAGATCCTCGGCCAGCTTGATCTGGCCTTGGACGGTTGCCTGTGTGGCCGCCGTGGTCGAGCAAGCCTGCACCTTGTCCGGGCTGAGACCGGCTGCGGTGACGGCACTGTTGAGTGTGAGCGTGGTGCTGTCATCGGTCGTCAGTCCAGCCTGCCCATCAAATACGGCCTTGTCATATTTGAAAAACGCCGCATTTCCGCCCAGTTGCGCAACGCAAACACCGTAGGCTGCGGCGCGGAATGCCTGCGCATGAACGTGGGTCAGCGGGAAGTTCTGGAAGATGATGTGCGCGTTGGGAAAATCGGCGGCAAGCTTTTCCATGGTCGGTTCGGCAGCTTTGCAATGCGGGCACTGGAAATCGGCGAACTCGACCAGGATGAGATCGCGCGGAGCCGCACCCTCCCACGGACCCGTTGCGCGGCTCAGCAGCGTGGCGCGGTTTTCGTCATAGGGGCGCGTGCCAAAGGGCAGAATTTCGCCGCCGGTGATGATGTGCTTTCCGTCTGGCATGGTGAAAAACTGAAGCGCGCTGAGTTGGGCGTTTCCGCGTGTGCCCACGATGACGACGACGCTGGAGACACCATCAACCTGCGTTTTGGCGATGCGCTGCACCTGGAAGAGCCGGTTCTGGTCATAGCCCCAGGTGGACTTCAGGAAACCATTGACCTGATCGACGGTGGGCGAAGTGGCGGTGAAATCTTTCGGATCCGGCTTGGGGAAGACAGGTCCGGCGATTGCACCCGCGCCCTGCGCCGGAGCAGGAGGAATATTCTGCTGCGCGTAGGTCACGGGGACGAGAACAGTGGCGCAAAGTGCCAGCAACAGCAGGTTACGAGACGAAGAAAGAAACTTCAATGGCGATTCTCCTTTGTTTGCGGAGGCACACAAGGTGCCAAGCGGCATCTACTGGTTTATACCTGACGGTGAGCGGCTATGGGAAATCTGCGACCGCTGCCGAACGATTTGGGAGTGACTTTGAGCACAGGCGCAGCCTGCTGACGCTTGTATTCGCTGCGTTCCACCAGAGCGACCACAGACTCGACGAGAGGCCGAGCGAAACCGGAGCGGACGATGATCTCTTCCGTGGATTCGCCGCGCTCGATGTAGGCGGCGAGAATGGGATCAAGCACATCGTAGGGCGGCAAGGAGTCGCTGTCTTTTTGATCTGGCCGCAGCTCAGCCGATGGCGATTTGGTGAGGATGGCCTTCGGAATCACCTCCTGCTCACGATTGATCCAGCGGCAGAGATCGTAGACGCGTGTCTTGAGCAAGTCTCCGATCACGGCGAGCGCGCCGACCATATCGCCGTAGAGCGTGCAGTATCCAACCGACATCTCCGATTTGTTTCCTGTGGTGAGCACAAGGGAGGAAAACTTGTTGGACATCGCCATGAGCAGCGTGCCTCGGATTCGCGACTGGAGATTTTCTTCAGTGAGATCCGGCGTGCAGCCCGCGAAAAGCGGCTGAAGTGTCTGGGTGAAGGTCTGAAAGATGGTCTGGATGCCGACAATCTCAAAACGCACCCCAAGATTGCGAGCAAGCTGTCGGCTGTCTTCGATGGATCCTGGAGAAGAATACTGGCTTGGCATGCCGAGGGTGAGCACGTTCTCTGCGCCAAGTGCCTCAGCGGCAATCACAGCAACCAGCGCTGAATCGATGCCGCCGCTCAGACCGAGAATCGCCTTGCGAAAACCTGTTTTGTGAATATAGTCGCGGGTGCCGAGGACGAGCGCGTCGAAAAGCTCCTGCTCTGCCACTGGCTGGGTTGCGGGGGATTGGGTCGCAGGAGTTTCCGCTGCGTTTTCCAGGCGGTTCGGATCGAGGGAAGCGATGCCGCGCAGTTGATTGGAATCCGCATAGACGAGATCTTGCCGGAAGGCGTCAGCTTGTGCGAGACACCGACCGGAAGCATCGAGGGCAAACGAGGAGCCGTCGAAGACGAGACTGTCGTTCCCGCCGATCTGATTGACAAAGACGACAGGCAGGCTGTGACGCGCCGCGATGGCCTGAAGCATGCGCTTGCGAATTGCGGGCTTGCCGACCCAGTACGGCGAGGCTGAGATATTGATGAGCAGCGTCGGGCGATCCGCAGCCAGGCGTTCGATTGGATCGACGGGGTAGAAGCGCTGCGGCCAGAAGTCTTTGTCATTCCAGGCATCTTCACAGATGGTGATGGCCAGCCGTTCGCCTTCCCATTCGCAGATGGACTGTTCCGTTGCGGGGGCGAAGTAACGCTGCTCATCGAAGACATCGTAGAAAGGCAGCAACATCTTCTGCTGCTGGAAGACGATGCGGCCCCGATCGATCAGCAGTGCGACATTGATGGCCGGCTTGCCGCTGCCATCGGGTGCAGGCAGCGCAACACCAAGCAGGATTGCGATGGGAAGCTCGGCGGTGAGCTTCTGGAACGAGTCGGTGGAAGCCTGGCAGCGAGCAAGAAAGGAAGCCTTGTCGAGCAGGTCTGCTGGTGGATAGCCGGGGATGGCCAGTTCCGGAAAGACGATCAAACGAGCCTGCGCAGCCGCCGCGCGACGGACTGCGTCTTCAATCTGTTTGGAATTTGCCGCGAAGTCCCCAACGGTGGGGTTGGTCTGGGCAAGAGCGATCTTCACAGTATCAGTGTAACTGAGATGCGCCAGAACCTGAGGCTGCGAAGCTGATGAGCCGAGAGCCGGATTTGCCGCGACCCTGCGATGGAAGCATGACCCGCCGGAGTTGCAATCAGGAACCAGTGCCGGCAAAGACTACGCCGATGGTGCGAAGGATGATCTTGGGAACCTCTGCGCAGGTTCGTGATTTTGTAGCGGAGGCGTGAGCGCGGATAAATTCTTAATTGTGAAGCGGATTTCTGTCAAAAAGTGCGGGGTGCGGCTTGCCTTTTTCGTCTCTGTGAGGCCGT
>JAJZEA010000008.1 GCA_021851335.1 Acidobacteriota bacterium
TCAAGATCCTGACCGGCGATTACGTGGTGGATGAGAAGATGCGCACCATCAGCGTGACCGACGATGGGTGGCTGAAGATCGAAGAGCTGCTGGGAATCGGCAATATCGCCGACCCGGAAAACTGGGATCTGAAGCACTACGTGGAGACGGCGATCAAGGCGCATTCGCTGTATAAGCGTGATGTGGACTACGTGGTGAAGGACGGCGAGGTGATCATTGTGGACACCTTCACCGGTCGCCTGATGCCCGGTCGTCGGTGGTCAGACGGGTTGCACCAGTCGGTGGAGGCCAAGGAAGGCGTTTCGATCCGCAAGGAAGACCAGACGCTGGCGACGATTACCTTTCAGAATTATTTTCGCCTCTACAACAAGCTCTCCGGCATGACGGGCACGGCGGAGACTGAGGCGACGGAGTTTGACAACATCTACAAGCTCGACATCACGGTGATTCCGACGAACAAGCCGATGTTGCGCGCGGATAACTCCGATGTGGTGTATCGGACGGTGAAGGAAAAGTACAAGGCTGTCGCCGACGACATTGCCGAGATTCACAAAAGCGGACAGCCGATTCTGGTGGGTACGACGTCGATCGAAAAAAGCGAGTTGCTCTCGCAGACGCTGCAACGCAAAGGCGTGAAGCATGTGGTGCTCAACGCCAAGTTCCATGAGCGCGAAGCGGAGATTGTGGCGCAGGCGGGCCGCTTTGGCATGGTGACGATTGCGACGAATATGGCCGGTCGCGGAACGGATATTCTGCTGGGCGGCAACGCGGAGTTCATGACGCGTCAGGAGTTGGTGAAGAAGGCGCAGGCGCGATCGATCAGCGTGGCCGAGGGTGCGATCAATCCGACAGCGCCTGCGGGTTTTCTGCGGTTCTATTATCAGGGGCAGGAGTTTGAGACCGAACTGCGGCAGTGGGAAGAGGTTTTTGCTGTCCACGCGGCGGCTGCGGATCAAGAGCGCGAAGCGGTGATCGGAGCCGGCGGGTTGTTCATCCTGGGTACGGAACGGCACGAATCGCGACGTATCGACAACCAGTTGCGTGGACGCGCGGGACGACAGGGCGATCCGGGCGCGTCACGCTTCTATCTGTCGCTGGAAGACGACCTCATGCGCATCTTCGCCAAGGCGTGGGTTTCCACGCTGCTGGAACGGCTGGGGATGGAAGAAGGCGTGCCGATCGAGTCGAAGATGATCTCGAAGCGGATTGAAGGCGCGCAGAAGGCCGTGGAGGCGCAGAACTTCGAGTCGCGCAAACACCTGCTGGAATACGACGACGTGATGAACAAGCAGCGCGAGGCGGTCTATGGTCTGCGCCATCAGTTGCTGCTTGGCATGGAACAGCGGGAACTGATTCTGGAAGATTACGTGACGACGATTCTGGGAGCAGCGCTGGATGAGTTTGCCGATGAGCAGAAGCATCCCGAGCAGTGGAATCTGAATGGGATGAAAGCAAAGCTGGTGGATCTGTTTGGCTTCGATCTGGAAGAGGCGAAGATCGATCCGCTGGAGATTACCCGGCATGAGCTGGGCGAGGCGATCTACGCGCAGTTGAAGGCGCACTACGAAAGCAAGGAATCGATCCTGGGTATGGAGGCTATGCGGTATCACGAGCGGATGGTGATGCTGAGCGTGCTGGATGGGCTGTGGAAAGATCACCTGCTATCGATGGATCACCTGAAGGAAGGGATCGGGTTGCGTGGATATGCGCAGCAGGATCCGCTGGTGGCGTACAAAAAAGAGTCCTTCGATATGTTTGAGGCGATGATGACGCGCTTCCAGGAAGATACGGTTCGGTATCTGTTCCGGATGCAGATTGTGGGTCCGGATGGACAGCCAGTGACGGCGGCTCCCTCGGTTCGACGCGAGGTTCCGGCGGCACCTCCCGTGGCCAGCGCGACAGTGAATCCGGTGCGCGAAATCGCCGTTCCGACGCGAGCACCGGCGACGACGATCGATGCGCTGGAGCGGGAGTTTGAGCGCAGAAAACAGCGTGAACTGGAAGCAGCGCGAATGGCCGGACCAGCAAGCGGCGCAACGCAGCCGACGCCGCGTACCGTGGGCGCCAAGGTAGGACGCAATGATCCTTGTCCGTGCGGATCCGGAAAAAAGTACAAGAAGTGCCACGGCACGGAAGGCTGAGGCGCAGGGAAAAAGCACACGTGCACAAAAACCAAGAGCCTGGCGTCGCAATCCGCGCCAGGCTCTTGGTTTTGTGGGGATGACCGTGGTGGAGGGAACGCGGTTATCCCACGCGACAACGCAGGAAAAAGGAAGAAGAAATCCGCGAGCGTGTCAGAAAGTGTACTCGAAATCTACTCGCGCGATGGGTCTCAGTGGTTGAGTGTGAAGTTCAGATCGACGTTGACGGTGGATTGGCTGTCAGCCGGGACAAACTTCCAACGCTGAACGGCATCTTCGGCAGCCGAAGCAAGCATGTGATTGCCGCTCACGGTTTTGACCGCGGTAACTTTTCCGTCCGGCGCGACAACGGCTTGAATTTCGACTACGCCGGTGATGCCCATGCGCTTGGCGATCTCAGGATACACGGGCGCGACGCGCTGTTTTACCGCACGATCTTCCGCATGGAGCGAGAGAGCGAGCATCATGGCGGAAAGTGCAAAGCCAGAGAGCGCAGCGGCGGCGTGGCGTGGCGAGTGACGATTGGTTTGGAAAGAAGGAAACATCATCATGGATCCCCAACGGCGAAGTGTCGCCTGCTGGATATATCGGCAAGCAGGCGGTAGACGTTAGGAATTTCCAAAATATTTGCGCATTTTTATGATCGTATCAAGAATTTCCCATGAGAATCCGCTAACGCTGTGAGGGGCGCGTGACGGCGGCAAGATCGCTCAGCCTTCCAGCTTGAAGCGAGTCTCCGCCAGATGATAGAGGCGTCTCCAGACGAGGCGGTTCATGCTGACGACCATGAGCGAGATGAGAATGGTGGCCAGCAGCAGAAGAGGAAACTGGCCATGGTCGGTGGCGGCGTCGATCTGCGCTCCCAGGCCGATGGTGGATAAAGTGCGGTTGCCGAGGTGGGAGTATTCGGCGAAGACGGAGGCGTTCCATGCGCCACCCGAGGCAGTGACCATGCCGGTGATGAGATACGGGAAGATGCCGGGCAGAATGAGCGTGGTCCAGCGTTGCCAGCGTGTGAATTTGTAGAGAGAAGCGGCTTCACGGAGGTCGGAGGGGATGGACATGGCGCCGGCAATGACGTTGAAGAGAATGTACCACTGGGTGCCGAGCAGCATCAGGGCCACCGAGCCGATGCCGAGTCCACCGCCGAGCTTGACCAGGCCGATGAGCAGGATGGGAAAAAACGCTGTGGCGGGAACGGAGGCGAGAATCTGTGCGACCGGCTGAACAAATCGGGCAAGACGCGGGTTGAATCCGATGGCGACTCCGACGGGGATCGTCCAGAGGGCGGAGATGAGCAGGGAAGCGTTGACCCGCAGAAAGGTGGCTCCAGCACCTTCAAGCAGTAGTCTCAGGTCAGCCCAGGAGACGCCGCGCAACATCAGCAGGCCCTGCCACGCACCCCAGACCACGGCCGCTGCAACGGCGATGGCGAGCGTCCACAGGCGCAGAGAGGGTCGGCTGGGAACTGTTTCATCGAGGGGCTGCGTGGGTTCGGCGCGGTGCGAGGCAGCGAGATGACGGTACAGCGGTTCTTCGATCTGCGTCCAGATGCGGCGCGGCAACGATTGCAGGACGGAGGAGCGTCGCAGCAGCTCCAGAATCGGCGATACAACGCGGTCGTCGGATTCAACCTGCTCAAATTTGAATTTATCGCTCCAGGCGATGAGTGGACGCCAGAGAATCTGATCGGTGGCGACGACGATGAGGATCACGGTGGCGATGCCGGCAAGCAGGGCGTGAACGTCTCCGGAGCTTGCCGCTGTTTGCAGATAACTGCCAAGGCCGGGAAGCTGGAAGCTTCGGTCGCCCATGGTAAACATCTCGCAGGCGATGAGCGCGAACCAGCCGCCGGCGACTGAAACGATGGAGTTCCAGACCAGGCCGATGGTGGCGTAGGGCATCTCAAGCTGCCAGAAGCGCTGCCACGCGGAGTAGCGAAAGATGCTGGCGGCTTCGAGCATCTCACGTGGGATGGTTTTGAGCGAAGTGTAGAAGCTGAAGGCAAGATTCCAGACCTGGCCGGTAAAGATGAGCAGGATCACTCCGAGTTCAATGCCAAGCTGGTGACCGGGAATGAGCGCAACCATGGCCAGAACGACAGGCGGCAGAAAGCTGAGCACGGGGATCGATTGCAGGATGTCAAGCGTGGCGATCATCCATGCTTCCACGCGTGGATTGTAGGCGGCAAGATAGCCGTAGCTGATGGCAAAGATGAGACTGAGCACATAGGCGATGGCAATGCGCACAATCGAATAAGCCGCGTAGGCGGGAAGCGCGCGGATGGAGTGCGAGATGGGCACGACCGGAATGGGCGCCTGCATCCAGTAAGCGCCCATGTGCACGATGGTGAAGAAGATCGCCAGACCGCACGCCGCTACGCCCGCGTCAATAAAGACGGGCCAGGTGGAGCGCATGACCAGAGAACTGGCCAGCGGGCGGAATCTGTGCTGGAGACTCAAGCGGCGTCCTCGTCCGATGCGGTCGGCTCCGGTTCTTCCGGAAGCATGAAGCGGCGACGCGCAGCATCGAAGTCGAAAAGTTCCGCGTAACGGCCCCAGTTGACTGCGGTCTCCACCTGGCGCAGGCTCTCGTCTTCGCTGAACTGCTCGTCGAGCATGTCGAGGAAGAACTCTTCGGGGACGGTGTGGTCGTTCTTGGTTTCCAGGGCGCGACGAATCTGGCGCAGCAGAAGTACGTGCTCCAGCGCAGCTTCGCGGAAGAGTTCTTTCTGGCGAAGAATCTCGGAGTTGGCAAAAGCCGTGCCGGTGGGCGTGATGGCAACATCGCCCTCTTCCACGATGAGGAAGCCGAGCAGTTGGGCAGCATCGACGATCGGCAGCAGGTCGTCGATCTCAAAGGCGAGATCGTCGGCGAGGCGATAGATATCATCCTTGCCACCTTTGTCGATGAGCAGCTCCAGCAGGCCGGCGACTCCGCCCGGACGCGCGTGAGGCAACATCTGATAGTGCATCTGGCGCTGGTCACGCGGCGGCTTGCCGGTGCTCTGGTCGGGCGCGGCGAGCGGGGCAACTTCAGGCCGTGTGAGAACTTTGTAGATGTAATCGACAAGCTGCGTGAATGGTTCGGATTTGCGGTCGCGAGGGTGAGCGAGCTGTACGCGAAAGTCGGTGCGGATGTGGCCGGGATTGCGGCCAAGGACGATGATGCGGTCGGCTAGCAGCACGGCTTCTTCAATATTGTGCGTAACCAGGAAGACAGCCTTGGTGGGCATGGTCTTGCGCGACCAGAGTTCGAGCAGTTCGCTGCGCAGGTTTTCCGCGGTCAGCACATCGAGCGCCGAGAAGGGTTCATCCATGAACAGCACCTCCGGTTCGACGACCAGCGCGCGCGCAAAGCCGACACGCTGGCGCATGCCACCGGAGAGTTCCTTGGGATATGCCGCTTCAAAGCCGTCAAGACCGACGGTGTCGAGCATGCGCATACTGCGCTCACGGCGCTCGTCTGCGTCCATGCCGCGCGCTCGCAGCGGAGCCTCGACATTTTCCAGCACGGTGAGCCAGGGGAAGAGCGCGAAACTCTGAAAGACAATGGAGACGTTGATGCTGGATTCCGCGATGGGGCGTCCATGCCAGTAGACTTGCCCGGCGCTGGGACGCGAGAGGCCGCTCAGCATCCGCAGCATGGTAGATTTGCCCGAGCCGGAGGGTCCAAGCAGCGCAAGAATCTCCCCGGGAACGATGGACAGATCGGTGGGCGAGATGACCTGGATGCGATTCTGGCTGGGCTGCGCGTAGTATTTTTCAATACGCTCGGCGCGGATGATCGGCTCCGGCAGCGAAGCGGCCTCGCTTCCGGAGGGGTGGATCACAGTGCTGCCGAGCAGGTTGTCCATTGCATTCCCCCTGAAGTCATCCTTGTGAAAGAAGCAGAACCTACGTTTCAACCATCGTCGTTGTGAGAGTGTACATTGCCGAATGCGCGTCGCGCACACCTGTTGCATTCGATGCACAAAGATTGCGCCCAGGCACTTGCAACGCAGAGTAAATCTTTAACAAGGGACCAGCGAAAGCTGGTTCCGGAGGAAGTGCCTGTCGTTGCGGAAGAGCAATCCGTCGATGAATCTGAATCTCTTCCGTTTCAGTTGTGGGGCGGAGATTGCCTGTCCTTAGCTTAACGCGAATGTGGGTGGGTGGAACAGATGGCAGACAGGAAAAATTTCAGAGGCAAACTGTACACCGTTTACACGTCAGGCTTGGCTTTGACCGCTACAATGGTTGCAGTCATACGCTTCCAGAAGGCTTGAAACGAGGAACAATACAGCGGGAGTGCAGGAGATGGTGGGACGGAGTATGAGCGAAACCAAAAGCAAGCAGCGAGTGCTGGTAGCCGACGATGAGCGTGTGATTGCAGACACTCTGTCGATGATTTTGAATCAAAGCGGATTTGAAACACGCGTGGCATACTCCGGCGAACAGGCTGTGGAGATTGCCGGCAAGTTTCATCCGGAGATGCTGATCTCGGATGTGATTATGGCGGGCGTGAACGGGATCGATGCGGCGATTGAGATTCGCCGGATGCTGCCGGAGATCAAGGTGCTCCTGTTCTCTGGACAGGCGGCAACGGCTGACCTGCTGGAAAAAGCCCGCGCGCGTGGCTATGACTTTGAAATTCTGGCGAAACCTGTGCATCCGCAGGACCTGCTGGCTCGCATGAGGCGGTGAAGCAAGATCCGATCCCGCGACAACGCCCGGTTTCGCGAAGTTTTCAAGCCCACGGTTTTGCAGAGCTTTCACGCAGCAGCCGGACAAGCTCCTGCTCTGTATGAGAGTCTGCAATGCTGCCGTCGTATCGCCTTTGCACCACGCCCGCTCGATCCACCAGAAACGAGACGGGAAGTCCCAGAATCCCGCCATAGAGCAGGCTCAGCCTGGGGTCGCTCATGACCACGGGATAGTTGATGCTGAGTTTGTGGACCCATTCGAGAGCCGCACGGGATGAATCGTCCATCGAGATACCGAGGATTTGCAGCCCCTGGTCACGATAGCGATTCTGCCAGATAACCAACTGCGGAATCTCCGCCAGGCATGGCCCGCACCAGCTTGCCCAGAAGTTCAACAGGACAACCTTGCCGCGAAACGCGCGAAGATGCACCGGCGCGTGGTTCGTGATGGATGGGCGAGTAAAATCCGGAGCCGACGAGTGGACTGCAATCGATGAAGTCCGCGCGAAAGTGGACGGACAGGCGCAGAGAAACACGCCGGCCGTCAACGCGTGTAGCAGATTGCGTCGGCCGGATTGTGCAGGCTCACGCAACCGGATATCCTTTGGCAGCCCAGTCGGCGCCGAAGTTGTTTTCGATTCGCAGCACCTTGACTGCCGAGAAGTGCATGGACTGAAGCTGATCCCATGCCGGAGCGATATTGGGGCAGTGCGTCCATGGGCAACAGCCGCAATAGAGCAGAATCGCTTGTGTGCGCGGCCAGGACGAGACCGTCTGACGCAGCAGCGCGAGTCCATCGGGTTGCGAAGCCGGGCCTGCGTAGATTGCGCCGCGAATATGCTTTTGATCGAACATGGAATGGAAGCCAACCTGCAAAATCTTCCACGGCGCCGCGTGCGACCGCTGGAGTTGCGCATTGACGAAGCCAGGCTCAAGCAAAGCGGAGGACGGAATCGTCGTTGCGCTCTCGGCCAGCAGGCGCGAAGTGTCGAGTGCAAGTGCGATTGCGCCGAGAGCGACAGGCGCGTGGAGGAGAAAATTGCGGCGTGTGTTTTGCGTGGGCATAGCGTTCCTCATTTCGTGGCAGTTGTGGAGTTTGGTGTAGCGGAAGTCTTGGCCATGCCCGCCACGACGCCTTTTCCTTCTTCGATGGTCAGGATGTGATCGACGGTGGGAATGTTGAGATGTTCAATGGTGCGATCAGGCCAGTGAATCTCCACGGCGTCGATGCGGGTGGCATCGCCGAGGCCAAAGTGGAGGCGAAAATCATTGGAGGAAAGATAGCTGCCGCCGCTGAGCACATCCTGCCGCTGGCGCTCGCCATTGGCTGTCAGATACACCGTGGAACCGACAGCGTCACGTGGGCTTTTCGGTCCTCCGATCAGGTTCAGCTCGATCCAGTGATGATGGTCGGGGTAGACGTTTTTGAGCAGCACCGGAACGCCATCCATGTTGCTGATGACAACGTCGATTTTTCCATCGTTAAAGAGATCGCCAAAGGCCGCGCCACGTCCTACGCTGACGGTGGCAAGTCCGGTGCCTTCGACGGGCGGGACTTCGGTGAAGGTGCCATTGCGATTGTTCTGGAAAAGCTGCGGGCGCTGCGCATAGCTCTGCCCCCATTCCGGATGCTGATCGACCTGCGGGTAGACGTGGCCGTTGGCGATAAATAGATCAAGCCAGCCATCGTTGTCATAGTCAAGAAATCCGTTTCCGAAGCCGACGAACGGCATGGTGGGCAGCGCGATACCGGTCTTGTAGCTTTCGTCGCTGAAGTTGCCGGTCCCATCGTTTTCAAAAAGCACTTTGTAATCGTCGGCAAAGGTGGTGCTCACCACGTCGAGATGCCCGTTGTTCTTGTAGTCGCCGAGAGCGAGTCCCATGTTGGCGATCTCGCGCCCGCCTTCGTTCACGGCAAATCCGCTGGTGTAACTGTCATCCTCAAATGTGCCGTCGTGCTTGTTGATGTACAGATAGTTGGGCGAGGAGTCATCGGCAACCAGAAGATCGGGCCAGCCATCGTTGTTGACATCGGCAAAGACCGTGCCCAGGCCGTAGTAGCGATCCGGATCACTGACCCCTGCCTTGACGCTCACATCGGTGAAGGTGCCATCGCCGTTGTTGTGGAAGAGATGGTCGGCTTCACCCTTGAGACCGCGCGGACCACACATGACCGTGACTCCGCGAAAGACGCAGCGCGAGTAGCCCACAACCTTGTTGCCGCTTTCCGGAGGATTGTGAATGTCAAAGTCGATGTAGCCATCAACAAAGAGATCGAGCCGTCCGTCACCGTCGTAGTCGCCAAAGGTCGCTCCCGCGGACCACCCGCCGAGCGCAACTCCGGCTTTCTCCGCAACGTCGGTAAACGTGCCGTCGTGGTTGTTGCGATACAGTCGGTTTTTGCCGTAGTTGGTGACGTAAAGGTCGGGCCAGCCGTCGTTGTCAAAATCTCCAACAACAACGCCGTACCCCCAGCGGTCATTGGTGACGCCAGCCTTCGCGGCAACATTCGTGAAGGTGCCGTCATGGTTGTTGTGAAAGAGTGCGGCCTGCGGTGCTGGGGCTTTGCCGTCGAGCGCGTCAAAGGTGGAACCGTTGACAAAGTAAATGTCCAGCCAACCATCGTGATCGTAGTCCAGCAGCGCGACACCAGGGCCTTTGGCTTCCAGAATATATTTTTTCGCTGGTGTTCCGGCCGTGTGATGCCAGACCGTAAGACCGGCCTGCTGCGCGATGTTCTGGAAGACGATGGGACCGCTTTTGACAAATCCGCCCGCCGTGATGGGACGATGTTGCGCATCGAAAAGCGGCTTTTGCGGAGGACCGCTGGAAGAACCGCCCATCTGTTGCGCATGAACTGGAGCGAGCCAGAGCAAGCTCGCGATCGAGAGCATCCAGCAGTTTGACAGAAAAGCGAGACGGCTGCGGCGGCGCAGAATCGCGGCATGTATTCCGGCGAAGAAGACTGCAGGTCCGGTCATCATCAGGATTATACGAGAGCAGCGATTGATGGAGGAAACGACGCGTGCGTGACGCAGTCAGAAATCGCGACGACCTTCCAATGCGCGCGCCATGGAGACCTCATCGACGTACTCCAGGTCACTGCCAGCGGGAACGCCGGTGGCGATGCGCGTGATGCGCACCGAGAGCCGGCGCAGCAGCGCGGCAAGCCAGTCGGCGGTGGCTTCGCCTTCGAGTGTTGGGCTGGTGGCTAGAATGACCTCATCCACTTCGCCCGCTTCGACACGAGCCACCAGCGTAGCGATGCGAAGCTGATCGGGTCCAACGCCGTGCAGCGGCGAGAGCGTGCCGTGCAGCACATGATAGACACCCTGATAGCCGCGGACGCGTTCAATCGAGGCGATGCTGGTCGGCTCCTCCACAACGCAGACCAGCCGCTGGTTCCGCACGGGATTGGAGCAGTACGCGCAGGGATCGACATCGGTGACGTTGTTGCAGACCGAGCACAGGCGCAGGTTTGCCTTGAGCGCGGCCAGCGCCTCAGCTAGCGCGTGCGCATCTTCTTCGCTGGCTCGCAGCAGGTGAAAGGCAAACCGCTGCGCGGTTTTGCTGCCGACGCCGGGAAGTTTTTTCAGCTCTTCAATGAGCCTGGCCAGAGGCTCTGCGTACCGCTGCACGATGCTTGCTCCTTCAACTCATGTGCGCGGATCAGACGCGCACGGTGCGATACACGATGCCGGTGAAAACATCCGGCGTCATGCCGCCTTTGCCCCATTTTGCATCGAGCGAAGCGGTGGGTTTGCGCGCGACGACTTCGGCTTCGGTGAGGCCGGATTTTTTGAGCGCGGCAACGCGGTCACGAACGGTGGACAGCATGGCATGGTATTCCACAAGCTGCGCGCGCGTGCCCAGCGGTCCGTGGCCCGGGATGATTTTTGTCTGAGCATCGGCAAGCGTGAGCGCATGGGCAGAAGCGGTAATCATACCGTCGATATTGCCGCCGGAGCTTTCGTCGATGAGCGGATAGACCCCGTTGAACCAGATATCGGCTACATGCAGAACATTGGCATGGGGAAAGTGGATGTAGATGTCTGTGTCGGTGTGCGCGGGTGCATAGTGAGCCAGCGTGATCTGGTCCCCGTTGCGCCAGAGTGTGAGCGACTGGTCAAACGTGGTCACGGGCCAAGCCGGAGCCGGATACGCAGGCAGCGATACGTGAAGCAGCGCAATGGACTGCGGAGTCATCAGGCGCTCGCGCGTCTTGCTGTGCGCCAGAATACGAAATCCCGCCTCGTGCATGGGCTGATTGCCATCGACGTGATCGACGTGCCAATGAGAATTGATGAGCGTGGCTGCAGGGTCTTTGCTGATGGCGTCAAGCGCGGCCAGAATGCGCGGCGCAGCCGACATGTAGCTGCTGTCGATGAGCACTTTGCCGTCCGGGCCGGTCTGCACCGCCATATTACCGCCGTAGCCCTGGAGCAGATGGATGTTGCCGGCAAGCTGAGTGACGCGAATGGGAGTCTTGGCAGCGGCGGCGCGGCTGGTGGTGCGAAAGTCTGCAGGCGCAGCCTGGGCTAGCATGCGAAGAGGCGAGATGGATGCAACTCCCGCGACAGCCGCCATGCTCAAAAACGAGCGGCGACTGGCGTTGGACATGGATGACGGCGTGGTAGCGTCTTGGTCAAGCATGGTGGTTCCTTTCCTCTGGATCGGATTTGAGCCGGATCGGGTTTCAGTGCTGCAAACGTGCGAAAAAATGTCGTCTTCGGCCTCAACTGAGGCCGGGAATGCTGAGGCCGCCCAGCAGTCCTGTTAGCTGCGATTTCAGGTTCTGTTCCGCCTTGTTGCCGGCGTCGTTGACGGCGGCGACGATCAGGTCCTGAAGCATCTCCAGATCGGGGGATTCTCCGCTTAGGCTGGCAATGGCCGCGGGATCAATCTGCAGGCGCAGAAGCTGTTTCTTGCCATTCATGAGGACGGTGACGGCGCCGCCGCCACTGGCTCCCTCAATCTGGGTCTGGCTGAGCTTGCGCTGTACTTCTTCCTGCATTTGACCGGCTTTGGAAAGCATCTCCTGAAGCTTCATCGGATTGAACATGGCAGACTCCTTCCACGGGAAAATTCCGCAATCCATGGCAAGCATACGATGCGCGGCTGCGATGCGGAATGCAAAGGACGTCGGAATATGAAATTATTTTGGGCGCAAATCGATCACACTACAAATCTCGCCGTCAAAGATCTCCAGCGACTGAACAACCAGCGGATGATTCCGCGCTTCCTGGTCGATGCTGCCGGCACTGGCAACACGCGGGGTGATGGCGACAGAGGATTCGCCGGGAACGATGCGATAGCGTGTGGGCGCGCCGGACTGAGCCAGCCCCTGACGAATCAGCTTCTCCGCGGCAGCGTTGAAGGTGATGCGGATCATCGTGGCTTTGGCTGGAACCTCGATGCGCAGCGAAGCTCCGTCGGGAATCCACTGCCCGGCATCGAGTAACGTAGCCGCAGAGCTGTGGCCACCTGTTTCCAGCGCCTGAACGACGGCTTCACGCGCTGCCTCCAGTGAGAACTCTCTGGCGGAAGATGGTGTATCGGTCAAGACTGTGGAGTTCGCCATTGCCTGGATCGTCGTGATCGACTCGGAAACAGGAACGGGGAGTGACGCAGCAGCCGGCTCTGCCGCTGTCCGCTGCACAAGATGCGGCCCGACTGCGCGGGCCAGCGCGCCTTCGGTTTCGCTGAACTCTGTATGGCCGACTTCGATGCGTGTCGACTCGGAATAGACAGCGGTGGAGACGGCGATGGGCGAAACTCGCGCAGCCGAGGATGGAGCCGGAGTCGATAAAAGTGTAGCGGAACCCGACGAAGCAAACGGCGAGGGAGATGGAGACGCCACTTGCGCGCTGGATGACTGTGTTGAGGCCAGAACGCGCGACGCGGTCCCGGAGGGTGAGGGTGATGCGGCAGAAGCGGATCGAGGAGCCTGCGCTGCTGCTTTGACTGGGAGCGCGCTCAAACCGCTGAGAATCTGCTCCATGGGAATCAGTCGCTGAGCATGGACGAGCCGGAGCAGGCCGAGTTCCAGATGGAAGCGCTGTTCCTGGCGGAAGTTGAGATCATCAAAGGTGCGCAAGAGCAACTGAAGATTCCGAGTCAGTTCTTCCTCGCTGAACAGCTTGGCCGTGCGCGCGGCGCGGGCGCGTTCTTCGGCAGCAATCTGAAGCAGTGTGGTGTTTTCGCCCCCCAGCGAAGCCATCAAAGCATTGCGCAGGTAACGGACCATCTGGCGCGCGATGGCGACGGGACTATTGCCGCTGGTCAGCAGCCGGTCCAGTTCGTGCATGAGCGGGGCGGATTCGCCCTGTGCAATGATCTCGAAAAGTCGTTCAAGCGTTGCGTTGGGCAGAGCGCCCATCAGTTCGCGGATGAGCGAAGCTTCCAGGAAAGGGCGGTCGTTCTGACGGGGCGCAGAGGCAATGGCCTGATCCATAATAGACAGCGCATCGCGCATGGATCCGTCGCCGGCCTCAGCCAGCAACGCCAGCGCTTCATCGTCAAAGGCGATGTTTTCGTGGGCGGCGATGGTGCGAAGCTGCTGGAGAATATCGTCAAAACGCACGGCATGGAAACTGAAGTGCTGACAGCGCGAGCGGATGGTTTGAGGAATGTTTTCCGGTTCCGTGGTCGCCATCATGAAGACAGCCCACTCGGGCGGCTCTTCCAGCGTTTTGAGAATGGCGTTGAAGGCGGCGTCGGTAATCTGATGGGCTTCGTCGAGCAGAAAGATTTTGTAGCGGTCGCGCGCGGGACGCACAGTGGCCTGACTACAGATGGAGCGAACATCGTCAATACCGCGGTTGGAAGCAGCGTCGATCTCGATGAAGTCAAAGGACTGGGTGGCTACTTCTTCGCCACCGCCTCCTGAAGAGATTTCACGGCAACTGACGCATTGCAGACAAGGTTCGACATCGGGCCTATCCAGGGATCCCACGGCGGCGCGGCAGTCCAGCGCCATCGCTAGAATGCGCGCGATGGTGGTTTTGCCGATGCCGCGATGGCCGGAAAAGATGTATCCGTGAGCGATGCGTTGCTGCTCGAGCGCATTTTTGAGCGTGCGCGTGACGTGTTCCTGACCGGCAACGTCGGCAAAGCGCTGCGGTCGATATTTTCGCGCCAGAACCTGATAGGCCATCCGAGGGTGCTCCCAATCGGATTGTATCGTTTGCTCGATGAAGACGAAATCGTACCTGTGGATGTTGGCAGCGCGGGCATCCTGAAGTGCAGGAAAAGGCATCACATAGGCGGAACTATCCGCTGGATAGACCGGAAAGCAAAAGGCAAGGGAGAAACGATGAAGCACAGAGGATTGATTGGGGCCGCGCTGGCCTGCGTACTCACGTTGACCGCATCCGCGGCGATTCGTACCGATTTCAACCATCATGCAGATTTTGCCAAGTATCACACGTTTTCGTTCGGCAAGCTCAACACCTCCAATCCACTGGACGCAAGCCGGATCAAGCGAGTGGTTACGCGCGATCTGGAGATGCGTGGATTGCAGATGGTGCCCACAGGAGGGGATCTGGTGGTTTTCGCCACGGATAAGGTGAAAACCGAGCATGATCTGGAAACGATGTACAACGGCATCGGCGGCGGCTGGGGTGACGGCTGGGCGTGGGGTGACGATTGGGCGGGCGACTGGGGCGATGGAATGGATGGAATGGGTGGAATGAGCACGGCAACGACAACCGAAGTGACCCAGCGTAAAGGCAAGTTTGTGCTGGATCTGTTTGAAGGCTCCAGCAAAAAGCTGCTCTTTCGTGGCGTAGCTGACCAAAATGTCTCCAATAACTCTGGCAAAGACAAGAAGATGCTGGACAAAGATGCGGATAACATGCTGAAGAAGCTGCCCATCAAACCCGGAAAACACGGCGGAATGAAGATGTAATCGACCGTCGATCGCAAACCATGTCGCAGCCGTGTCGCTCTGTCCACTATGCTGGAGTGAGCCGCGGCTGCGACATTTTCCGTTGCGAGTACCAGGCGCAAGTGCCAAGTGCGAGTTTCAGGCGCGAGTGTAAGGCAGAAGATGCATGGAGTGAAAAAACGGATGACGGTAATCAAGAGGCTTTGGCTGGTAGGGCTGCTGTGCTGCGGCGCATTGGTGCAGGCGCAAAGCGGCGGTCAGCAAAGCAACCCGTTTCCGGACCAGACGCAGCCGACAAGACAGAATGCCCCGCCCCAGCAAGCGCCATCCAAGCCTGGCAGCGCGACTGCTCCCAACACCAGCGGCACGGAACAAAACCCATTCCCGGGTGAAGACGCCAATGCGCCTGTTATTCCCGTTGGACCTGAAGGCGCGAATCCGACCCCCAGGCACACAACACCGTCCCCGACGGTCGGCGACATCGATCCCAATGGTGATCCTGTTCGCATGCCGGAGTGGAACGATGAAGTCTCTGACCCCGCGGTGCAGGAGGCCAGTCAGGAGGCCTCGCGCGGATTTAGCTCCAGCAGCACCGGAATGCAGGACTGGAATACTCCAGACGCACCCACCGGCAAAGGCAAACACAAAAAAGGCCAGCAGGAAGACGTGGAGCAGACTCCTGCGCAGCGGTTGAAGGAAGACCTGAGCGTGGGTTCGTTTTATGAGGACCAGCGAAACTGGGTTGCTGCCGAATCGCGCTTTGCCGAGGCTTTCCAGATGAATCCGGAAGAGCCAAAAGCGTTGTGGGGACTGGCTGTAGCCGAGCAGCATCTTCAGGAGTACGCCAAAGCGCGACAGCATTATGAGCTGTATCTGAGCTATGGGATGGACGGGCGCGAGGCGAAGGAAGCACGCACGGCTTTGAAAGAGATGCCCCGGACGGACGGCGCACAGAATCGCTGAAGACGCAGCGGGATTAACGGAAAGCGAGTTGTAGCCACAGATGAAGCAGCCAGGCTGGAGAAAAGATCTCCGCTATGGCTGCGAACGCGAGAAAGACGCCCAGCGGGAATGACATCGTGGACCACCCTTGATTGCTTCGTCGCTTGAGATGGAAGGGAATCCATAGCAGTGCGGCAACGGATGCGCCCAGGACTGCGACCAGGAAAGAATCAAGCATGGCTGTGAATCCAAGCCATGCACCGATTGCGGCCAGGAGTTTGGCGTCGCCGAGTCCCATCCCTTCGCGCCTGCGCACCAGCCAGTAAGTGAATCGAAGCACAAGCACAATCGCCGCACCAGCCAGGGCTGCAAGCACAGCGGCAAGCACAGCGGCGAAGATGACTCCAGGCTTTGCTTCCAATTCCATCGCGGGAAGCACTGCGGCGAGCATCGGCGAGATGGGCAAGGGGGCAATCGAAGCGTGGAGGCCACGCCAAAGCAGACCAAGCATAATGGTCGGCCAGGTGATACGATCCGGTAGCCAGAAATGCTGCCAGTCAAGCGCCGCCAGCAGCAGCATGATCCAGCAGAAGATGGCTGAAGCCACAGCCTGAACGATCGGCGCAGGCTGTCTCACAGAGGCCACCACGCTCATGGTCCACAGCACGGATGTGGCGATCTCCACGATCGGATAAGTCGGTGAGATCGGGAAATGGCAGAAGGAGCACCGACCGCACAACAGCATCCAACTCAGCACAGGAATGTTCTGCCAGGCAGCCAGCGGGTGCTGGCAGCGCGGACAACGCGAGCCAGGATGAACGATGCTCATTCCCTCCGGCATACGGATGCGCACGACATTCAGAAAACTGCCGAAGAGCAGTCCGAAAAGAGCAAAAAACGCGGGTACGGGTTGAAGCCAGGCGCGCATGGGGCTATGCGCAGTGTAATGGTTGAAGCACAAGCTTCGACAGCGGAGAGGTGGGGGAGACGCTTCGCTGGCGGGTTAGAGTAAAAACATGCCAAGTCTCAGGAAAGATTCCATATCGAAAGATACAAAAGAAGTGACGGAGCGCTTTGCCGAGTCCGTGCGGATCATGGCGCAATTACGTGGGCCGGATGGTTGCCCTTGGGATCAAAAACAGACCTTCGATTCGATACGAAAATATACGCTGGAAGAGACCTGGGAAGTGTTGGATGCGATTGAACGGCGCGATTGGACCAATCTGCGCGAAGAGTTGGGCGACCTTGCGTTACAGGTACTTTTTTATGCGCAGATGGCAAGTGAGTCGGAGGAAATCGGGTTTTCCATCGCCGATGTTCTGGAGGATTTGAACCGCAAACTGATCCGACGACATCCTCACGTCTTTGGCGAAGCAGCTTCCCGCGAGGCTGGAAATCGGGCAAGCGTCGACGCTGCCGTAAACGGCTCGACAGACCAGGTGCTTTCGAATTGGGAGGCGATCAAACAAGCCGAAAAGCATCTCCCAAAACCAGTCGTACGCACAGATGCTCGCAGCAGCCTGCTGGACGGCGTGGTGCGTGGCCAGCCGGCTTTGGCGGAAGCGGCGCAGATTGGATCGAAAACGGCCAAGGTTGGATTTGACTGGCCAGTGTGGACTGATCTGCTGTTGAAGTTGTCAGAAGAGACCGAAGAACTGATCCAGGAGGTTCATACACCGGAAGCGACTCCGAACCGGCAGGAGCGTATCGAAGCCGAACTGGGCGATCTGTTATTTACCGCAGCGCAACTGGCGCGACACCTCGGCGTGGATGCCGAGATGGCTCTGCGAGGAGCGAGTCTACGTTTTCGGCGGCGTTTTGCCTGGATGGAGTTGGCTGCGGATCGCGGATTGGCTGACTTGGAGCCGGAGGCTCTGGAAGAACTGTGGCGACGTGCCAAGCTTGAGCTGGCAGCGACAGAATCAGGAGACGGGAAGCGATGATCGGGATGCGCGCCTGTCGCGGGCTGGAGGAACTGGAAGCCTGCGTGCAAATGCAGATTGACGTTTGGGGCTACGCCGATGGCGATGTGATTCCTCGTCGCGTGTTTCTGGTGGCGCAGAAGATTGGCGGTCAGGTGATTGGCGCTTTTGACGCAGCCCAGCCAGACTCGCCCGAGCAGGGCGACGCAGCGAGCATGGTTGGGTTCGCACTCTCGCTGCCGGGCGTCAAGCCTGTTGGGGCAGACGGCAAGGTGACCAGCTATCTCCACTCCCACATGCTTGCCGTTCGCGAAGGTTACCGAAACGCAGGCATCGGCAGGCGACTTAAGCTTGCACAGCGCGAAGATGCGCTGCGGCGCGGCATTACGCACATGGAGTGGACCTTTGATCCTCTTGAGATTAAAAACGCGTATCTGAACATTCATCGACTGGGCGCGATTGTGCGGCGCTATGAGCCGAATTTCTATGGCAGCTCCAGTTCCCGTCTGCAGGGCGGCCTGCCCACGGACAGGCTGGTGGCCGAGTGGTCTATGGCTTCGCCGCGCGTCAAGGAGCGGCTATCCGCCGATGCCGGAAATAAGCTTCCAAGTGCCGCATCGTCGCAGGTGGATTCACTGATGGTGCCGACGGCCATCTATTCATGGAAGGCCGAAGCGACGACGCGCAGCAAGGCAGAACAGGTGCAGGCCAGGAATCGCGAGCGACTTCAGGACGCATTTGAGCGCGGGCTGGCTATCGTGGATTATCGCGTGGACGAGGACGGAAACGGACACTTTGTGCTGGGGCGCTGGGCAGAAGCGAATGAGGCACTTGTGGCAGGATAGAAGTGGACTCAATCGAGAATGCACTCAGGCGCTCTGTATGGGTTTGCCGGGAATCGCAGACCGAATCATGCCTGCAAGGATGGAATGCCATGAAGATTGACGCGATTTATTTGCGCGAGCTGAACCTGCCTCTGGTCAAGCCGTTTCAAACAAGCTTTGGTGTCACGCGCGACCGGCGCGTGGTGCTGGCCGAGGTGCATTCTGAGGGTCTGGTTGGATGGGGCGAGTGCACGGCGGGCGAGCATCCACACTTCTCGGAAGAGTCTGTCGACTCCTGCTGGCAGGTTATCGTCGATGAGCTTGGACCGATGCTGGCCTCTGCGGAACCGGAGCATGGCGGCCAGATTCCCCGCCTCTTCGGCGTGGTGCGCGGAAACCGCATGGCCAAGGCGACGCTTGAGAATGCGATCTGGGATATTGAGGCGCAGCGGAAAGGAATCTCGCTGAGCCGGTTGCTGGGCGGCACGCGCGAGGTGATTCCGTGCGGTGTCTCGATTGGCATCCAACCCGGCATCGACGAGCTGCTGGAGACGATTGAACGCGAGGTTGCCGCTGGCTACCAGCGCATCAAGCTGAAGTGCAAGCCGGGCTGGGATCTGAATGTCTTTGATCGCGTCCGGAATCGCTTCCCGGCGATCACGTTGAGCTGCGATGCCAACTCGGCATATCGAATGAAGGACTTTGACCACCTCGTGCAGTTTGAGGCCTTTGACTTGCTCATGATCGAGCAGCCGCTCTGGCATGACGATTTCTACTTCCACTCCCTGCTTCAGAAGCGTCTTTCCACCGCAATCTGTCTGGATGAGTCGATCCGCAACCGGCGTGATGCGCTGGCGGCCATTGAGATGGAGTCCTGCCGGATCATCAACATCAAGCTGGGTCGCGTGGGTGGATTCTCCGAGGCAATCGCCGTGCACAATGCGGCGTATGAGCGCGGCATTCCAGTCTGGTGCGGTGGCATGCTGGAGTCGGGCATTGGCCGTTCTCACAATATCGCGCTCTCCAGTCTGGCCAATTTTTCGTTGCCTGGCGATGTCTCCGCGTCCAAGCGATATTGGACCGAGGACATCATCGATCCTGAAGTCACCGTATCCTCGCAGGGCGAAATCTTGATTGCCGATACACCAGGGCGAGGATTTTCCGTGCGCACCGATCGTGTGCAACAACTGACCGTGCGCAAGGAGTGCATTCGGGCGCGTGTGGCTGTCGCGGTGTAACGCGGCTGCGCTTTAGCGGCGCGTGAGCGCGCCAATCCACTTCGCTGCTGTCGGCCACTGCTTCACCAGTTCGTCGCGCAGGCCGCTTTGATAGTCGGCAAAGTCGAAGCCGGGACAGACCGTGCAGCCCAGCAGGGCCACCTGGCCGGAATCCAGCAGACGCGCACCCTGCCAGACGCCGGCGGGAACCAGTGTCTGAACAGATTGTCCCTTCTCGATGCGCGGGCCAAGCACGATGCGCTGATGAGAGCCATCCGGCCAAAGCTGAAGCATCTCGACCGGGTCGCCCAGATAGAAATGAAAGATCTCGTCCGAGGTCAACCGATGCATCTCTGAAAATGTTCCAGGTTCAAGCAGGTAGTAAATCGCCGAGCCTGCCGGTCGCTGGCCGAGCGGGGTCGGCAACGATTGCGCCGAGGTGTAGGTGCGGCGAAAGCTGCCTCCTTCGACGGGATGAGCTTCAAGCGCAAGCAGCTTTTTGATCTGGTCGGAGTTCATGAGCGTAGGTCGCGCCAACTGACTCTGCGATCAGCCCGGCGGCGATACAATCAGTGTATGCATATTGTGCTCTATTCCGCATCGTGGTGCCGGGATTGTCGCGCCGTCAAACGTTTCCTGAACGAACATGGAATCGCCTTCGATGAGGTCGATATTGAAGAGACACCGGGTGCTGCCGAAGAGGTAATCCGACACGTGGGCAAGCGCGCCATTCCGCAGTTGGTCATTGATGGCGAATGGTTCCAGCCCTATCGACCCGGTGAGGGGTTGCTATACGCGGAGTTGAATCACAGGCTTGGGATTGCGGTCTAGCTTGCCGGGTTGTTTCCAAGCGGGCCGACAGGTTTTCAGGATGGAAAGGGAACGACGTTGATCGAGCGCTATACGCTGCCCGCGATGGGCGCAATCTGGACCGAAGAATCGAAGTATCGCTACTGGCTTCAGGTGGAGTCGGCGGCGAGCCTGGAGCTGGCCGCTGACGGTGTGATTCCTGCGCAGGCAGCGCAGGCGATTGCAGAAAAAGCCAGCTTTGAAGTGGCGCGCATTCAGGCCATTGAATCCGAAGTGCGCCATGACGTGATCGCCTTCACCACGGCGGTAGCAGAGTCGCTGAAAGCGCAGGGGCTGGCTGATGCTTCGCGCTGGCTTCACTACGGACTCACATCGAACGATGTGGTGGACACCGCTCAGGCCTTGCAGGTCAAGGCTGCTTCGGAGTTGATCCATGCTTCCGTCGAGAAATTTCTGGTGGTGCTGCGCCGACGCGCGCTGGAGTTCCAGAACACGCCGACGATCGGGCGCACACACGGCATTCATGCCGAGCCGACAACGTTCGGCTTGAAGCTCCTGAACTGGTATGCCGAGATGCAGCGAAATCTGGTCCGTTTTCAAGCGGCAGCCGAGGATATGCGCGTGGGCAAACTCTCCGGCGCAGTGGGCACCTTTGGCCATCTGAAGCCGGAGCACGAGGAGCGTATCTGCGCGCGACTTGGACTGAAGCCAGCTCCAGTGGCCACGCAGGTCATCCAGCGCGATCGCCATGCCGCTTACATTGGAACGCTGGCTGTGATGGGCTCCACGCTGGACAAGATTGCGGTTGAGATTCGGCATCTGCAACGTACCGAGGTCAGGGAAGCGCAGGAGTACTTCAGCGAAAAGCAAAAAGGCTCCTCCGCCATGCCCCACAAGAAGAATCCGATTGTCAGCGAACAGATCAGCGGATTGGCGCGTGTGTTGCGCGGCAATGCGCAGGCTGCGCTCGAAAACGTGGCGCTGTGGCATGAACGCGATATCTCGCACTCATCCGTGGAGCGGGTCATCTTTCCGGATTCGACGATTCTGATTCACTATCTGCTGGCGAAGACGACCGACCTGATTGACCGCTTGCTGGTCTATCCGGCGCGGATGCTGCGCAATCTGGAAAGTACGGGTGGATTGATCTTCAGCGGACAGCTTTTGCTCGATCTCACCGAAGCGGGCATGTTGCGCGAGGATGCCTATCGGCTGGTGCAGGGCCACGCCATGCGCGCCTGGAAAGACGATCTGATCTTTCGCGAGGAGGTTGCGCGGGATGCGGAGATTTCTGCGCAGCTCTCCGCAGAGCAACTGGAGCGGACTTTTGACATGCGCCGTCAACTGAAGCATGTCGATGCGATTTTTGCGCGTGTGCTGGGCAACGACGCCTCAAAGGAAGCGATTGAACCGGCATGAGCCACGTGGATCGCAAATGGAACCTGACGGTCGCAGTCACCGGCGCAAGCGGAGCCGTCTTTGGCCAGCGGATGCTGTTGGCGCTTGAAGCCGATGAGCGTGTCGAAAAAGTGCATTTTCTGCCGTCGGAAAATTCGTTGCGCGTGATGGCCGAGGAGCTGGATGTGGCCGGTCGCAACAACCTGCTGGAAAAGCTCCTTGGTTGCGCGCCAACCAAGACGACACAACTGGCTGAGAGTGATATCGGCGCTTCGATTGCCAGCGGAAGCTATCCCTCAAGCGGCATGATTGTGCTGCCGTGCAGCATGGGCACGCTGGCGGCGATTGCCAATGGGCTTGCCAGCACGTTGATCGCGCGCGCCGCGGATGTGACCCTTAAAGAGCGTCGACCGCTGATCCTGTGTGTGCGCGAGACGCCGCTGAATCGAATTCATTTGCGCAACATGCAGCTTGCCGCCGACGCCGGAGCGGTGATCTTTCCGGTGATTCCCGCTTTTTATAATCGGCCGATGGATTCCGCAGAGATGGTCAGGCAGTTTGTTTGCCGCGTGCTGGCGCATATCGGGCTGCCGCAGCAGGACGCCTACGTGTGGCGCGAAGACGAGTAGTCCGCGTGTCAGCTTGCGTCTGCAAGCTGACACCACAGTTGCCAGGCTTTGCTCAGCACAGGACGTGTGAACGATTCGATGAGCGGGCTGTTCTCGGATTGCCACTCCTTTGCAGGCACCCAGCGCACGTTCGAGGCATCGCTGCCTGCGGTGATCGCGTGGCCAGTGGAGCGGCAAAGATAATCGACAATCACATAGTGATAGCGAACGCGCGCATCGGGTGCTTCATCGCGATGAATGCGCTCGACCACTTCCACCATTGCGACCGGCTCAACCGTCAACCCTGTCTCTTCCTCCACTTCGCGCGCAACCGCGGCGTGGAGCGATTCACCCACCTCCACCAGTCCACCGGGGATCGACCACTTGCCTCGCGCCGGCTCATGGGCGCGCTGAATCATCAGCAGTGCGCCATCCGAGTCAAAGACAAAAGCCCCCACGCCCATCAGCGGACGCGCAGGATATTCTCGGGAGTTTTCCATCGCGGCTTGTGGTGCAGAGCCGCCGGTTACAGGTGCGCTCATTGCGGAATCTGAGCCATGGGAAGCTCGATGGCAAAGGTCTGATTGCCGTTCTTCTCCGCGTAGGCCCACAGGCCGTGGAAGTTTTTCCGCAGGCCGGGATGAATCCGAAGCAACGCGCTCATCACACTGACGGCCTCGGTGCGCGCGGCAACGGGGTCTGTGGTGCCGCTGCCTTCATAGGTCAAAGCAATATCAGCGCTGTGCAGCGATGTATCCAGTCGCGCTCCTGTCAGCTTCCACGAAGGAGCAGTGGTTGACGTCGATGCAGCCAGCATCAGCGGCAGGGATTGCGATGGTGGACTGATCTGCTGCTGCTCACTGTCCAGCTTCTGCAAGTTGGGCGAAGAAAGAAAGTCAATTGGCAACAGAAGCCATCGAGCTGCTTCATAGCTGAACCACGCGCTCCAGTTGTCCGTGGTGGCGGCGTCGGTGCGCGCCTGCTTCCAATAGTCCACGCCATCGCGACCGTCCAAAGCGCCTTCACGCGCGAACAGTCCGCCCAGTTTCCATCCCTGACTGTCGGCCAGAATCATCGCGAGCTGACCGGCCTGAGGAGCCTTGAGATAGTCACCCAGAACAAGCGCGTAGCGGCCCGGCGGCAGGTTATGCAGGTTCACGGTCACCGTGAGCGTGTTCTCCGGATTGGCGCAGAAAAACTCCGTATCCTGCGGCGCCTTCTGGTCCGAAGCGTCCAGCAGATACATGGTGCGCCAGCGCAGAGTTCCGCCCTTGAAAAGCGGTGGAGCGCTTGCGACGACGTTGCGGATCGAGTCCCATTGATCGGCAATCGCTGACAATAGCGCAGCATGAACAGCATCCGAGTTCCCTGTAGCCACAGCCTCTGCGAGCGGGTTGGCAATCGCCAACAGGGAAGATTTGTCCGCAGGATTCATCGATTCCTGAGTGGTGCATGTGGAAGCAAGCGCCCAGGAGCCACCGCAGAGAATTCCAACAGCGACAAGCAAACAGGTGAGGCAGGCGACGCGAATCTTCACAGGCGGAACTCCTTGGGCAAAGCGGCAAGCAAAAGAAAGGCGCTGACTCCGAGCGAATGGGCAACATTGTTAGTCTAGTACAGTAAGGGTGCACTCGTGCGAGGCTGGAGACGGATGGGAACGATTGTTGAAGGTGCAAAAAGTCTGGCGCTCGGATGTACCTGGTGGCTTTGCGCTACCTGCATCGGGGCTCTGCTCTTCGCTGGCAGCGCTACCGTTGCCGCCGCACAAAGCGCTCCCGCAGCTTTGCCGTCGGCGCAGATGAGCGCAAAGACGAAAGACGCTCCGACGCGGAAGCACTCCGCCAAGCACACCCGGAAAAAACACGCAGCCAGAAAACAGAAGCGGCCTGTTCCCATCGTCGCCAGCGTTCCGCAGCCACCACCACCGCCTCCGCCACCCGATTGGCCAGCGCTCAGCGCTCCGGCTCCCGCCATCGTGCATTGGGATGGAAAGCAGTTGAGCGTTGCTGCAAGAAACTCCAGCCTGATGCAGACCCTCCAGGCCGTAAGTGCCGCGACGCATATTCCCGTCACGGGTTTGAAAAGCGACCAGCGCCTTTTTGGCGACTATGGCCCGGGGACGCCGAGGCAGGTTTTGTCAGACCTTCTTGAGGGTTCCGGTTACGACCTTCTGATGGTCGGCGGCAGTGACCCAGGAGTTCCGAAGAGTGTGGAACTGAGCCGTCGCTCCGGTGCGTCGGAGCCGCCCGAGCGCGCCGCATACACCCCGCCTGAAAACAGCTCCTACGTGAATCCCGCGCTCGCTCAGCAGCAGCTTGCGCCCGCTCCGCAAACTCCGCCGCAGCCCTTCAATCGTCCTCCGGGAATGACGCCGCAGGATTTTAACCAGCAGCGAATGCAGATGATGCAGCAGCAGAACGCACAGCAGCAGCGTCCGCAGTAGTTGCGGCTTGCAGATGCAACTCTGGAAGTGTGATGCCGTGAAATCGCCGTTTCGGTTCCATTGTCAATTCAGTAGATAATCGACTCTGTGAATGAAATCGCATGGATATTTTGGCGCTGGGCGCTGCCTTGCTCCGCCTGGATGCTTGCTCTGGGGTGGACGTGGCAGGCTGTGGATCGCTGGCTGCATCGCCATGCCATCTCCGGCCTCGGAGATTTGCCCGAATCGCAGCCTGCAACGAGCGACGCACCCGATCTGGCCGTGATTGTGCCTGCGTGCAACGAACAGGAAGCCATCGCGGCCACGCTGCGCGGATTACTCGCCTCACGTGGATTGCGCCTGCAGATTTTCGCGGTGAATGATCGCTCGATCGATGCCACCGGCGCAACGATGGAGGCGATTGCGCAGGAGTGGGCTGGCGCGGACAACCCCTGCGGCCACACGCTTCAGGTGCTCCACATCTCTGAACTTCCGCCGGGATGGCTTGGCAAGCCTCATGCGCTGGCAACTGCGGCCCGGCGTGCGCAGGCAGAGTGGATTCTGTTCACCGATGGCGATGTTCAGTTCGCCCCGACGGCGCTCACCCGAGCCTTGGCATTTGCGCAGCAGGAACAGGCCGATCATCTCGCGGTTTTGCCCGAGTGGGTCGTCACCAGTCGCGCGGAGCGAGCCGTGCAGGGGGCCATGTTTGCCATGACTGGTTGGGGCCTGCGTTACTGGAAGATTGCCGACCCCAGGGCGCGCGATTTTCTCGGCGTCGGCGCCTTCAACCTGATGCGGCGAAACAGTTATGAAGCGCTCGGTGGATTTGACGCGCTGCGCATGGAAGTGCTCGAAGACCTGCGCATGGGCTGGCGCGTCAAGAAAGCCGGTCTGCGGCAACGTATCGCCTGGGGGCAGGGAATGGTGCGCGTTCGCTGGGCCAACGGCGCATGGGGCGTGGTGCGCAATCTCGAAAAGAATGTCTTTGCGCTTTTTCGCTATCGGCTTTCACTTGCGCTCGCGGCCTGCGCGGGAGTGGGATTGCACGCAGTCTTGCCGCTGATGGCGCTTTCTGTTGGCGGGTGGTCGCGCGTTGCGGGTCTGCTCACCTGTCTTGCGTTGGCTACGGTTTATGCCGTACAGCAGCCCAGAACGCGTGTCCCTGTGGGGTACGTGCTGTTTTTCCCGCTGGCGCTTGCCCTGTTTCTCTTTGCCATGCTTCGCTCCATCACCATGACTCTGGTGCGTGGCGGCGTGGTGTGGCGCGGAACACTGTATCCGCTTCAAACGTTGCGAGATGCTGCAAACAATCGCTGGTGACGGCTACTCTCTGCGCGGCTTATTTGGCAGCCGTCGTGTGCTGTTCGGTCAAATAGCGATTCATAAAGCTGCGTTGCCGGCCGTGCGCCGTCAGGTTGGGGTCAGAGACAGGCATGGCATCCGACTGGCCAAAGAATCCGCGCAGCAGCTTGGGGTTGGGACGGAATTTCTCCGGACCTCCGGTAAACTGGCGGGCATTGCTGATCATGATTCCCATGCGCCCGTGCATCGGTCGAATGACTCCGCGAACCAGCACGTTCTGGTTCTGATAGCGCCGCAACTCGCCCACTTCGCCATGGTCGGCATACAGGCTCAGCATCAGAAAACGACACTCCGCGTCGGGCATCGAAAGCGGACAGACATCCAGGAACCGCGTTCCATCCTTCAGCTCCACCACATCGTATACATGCGCGGTGACGCACACATCCTTGCCCACGTAATCCTCGGCATCGTCTGTCTGAATACAAGGGCGGGGCGATGCTGTCTTATGGTGGCTGAAAGCTTGTATCGCGGGAGAAAAACTCGCCATCAAAGCAGCCAGCAGGCAGATGTGGAGAGCGCGCGGCAGATGCATCTCGAACTCCATTTTCGTCTTCACAGGGATGAATCGAAAACGATTTTTACAAGGTTAACGCGAACTCCCGGACAGAGCAAGACAATGCGCTTCGCGATATACTCAGCGTGCTGAGCGAATTCACTCTGCTCGCTCGCCACAATCGAGATACTGGAGTTGAGCTGGATGCTGCGAAGTCTGTTTCGAACCGTGTTCCTCTGTCTGCTGATGGGATACGCCATCCTTCCGAGCTTTGCACAAAGTGCGGTCACTTCGCCGGAAGCATCCACGCCGAATACAGATCCGGTTCCTGGACTGGTCCTGCCCTACCGAGGCGCAACGCTTGTGCTCCAGCCCTATGCGCCCAACATTCTTCGCGTCACGCTCAGCCTGCAACGCGCACACGCTCTGGCCAAGCCAGGTTACGGATTCATCGCTCAGCCCAATACGCAGGGCTGGACGCGCAGCGACTCTGCGGAGGGCCTGGTCTATCGCTCTTCGCGCATGGTGGTCACGCTGCCCAAAGGTCGCCCCTGGAAGCCTCTGACCACGCAGATCGATATCGGGCGATTCTTTGGCGGCTCGACGCCCGGAGCCGAGATTCAGTTTGATGCTGCCGATGGCAAACGTCTGCTGGAGATGACGGGCTGGGCGCAGTCTGTGCCCAACTACAAAGACGGCAATGAAGACATCCTCCATGACCGTCGCCCGACCGATCCGCCGTTTTATCAGGTTGCCGGATACTTTGCCTCTCCCGACGATGAGCACTACTACGGCCTGGGACAGAATCAGGAGGGGTATCTCGACCATCGCGGGCACACGGTCGAGTGTTGGCACGACTACAACGCCACCGGCGGACAAAGTGTCTGTGTGCCGTTCCTGGTTACCAACAAAGGCTACGGGCTGATCTGGGATAATCCCTCGAAGACGACGATCCGCCCTGGTTTCAACGAGCAGACAACGTGGACCTCGCAGGTGGGCGATCGCGTCTCGTTCTTTGTGATTGCCGGGCAGAGCACCGATGAGATTTATGCCGGATATCGGCTGCTCACCGGCCCCACTCCGCTGCTGCCCAAGGCCGCCTATGGATACATCCAGTGCAAGCAGCGCTATCGCTCCCAGGCAGAGTTGCTGGGTGTTGCGCGCGGCTATCACAGCCGCCATCTGCCCGCCGACGTCTTCGTCGTGGACTGGTTCTACTACACACGCATGGGCCAGATGGATTTCGACCCCACGCTTTGGCCTGATCCCAAAGCCATGAACGACGAGCTGCACGCCATGGGCTATCAGTCCATGATCAGCGTCTGGCCGCGTTTCGTTCCAGGTTCGCGATTCTATGACACGATCCTCAAACACGGATGGTTTGAGCATCTGGCCGACGGCACTCCCACCAACGGCCTGCCCTATGACCGCGCGGGATCGGATATCGACACCACGAATCCGGCTGCCGCGCGATGGTACTGGGATGAGATTCGCGACAACATCCTCTCCAAAGGATTCGATTCCATCTGGCTGGATGAAACCGAGCCGGATCTGCCGCCCAACGGCAGTTACCTCCACGCCGGTCCCGGCACGGAGTTCTTCAACATCTATCCGCTCACGCATACCGCGGCACTCTTTGACGGCTTCCGTCGAGACTTCCCGGCCAAACGCGCGCTCAGCCTCTCGCGCGATGCCTATCTGGGGATTCAGCGCAACGGCGTCATCGTCTGGTCGTCCGACATCGCTCCCACATGGGACACGCTGCGCCGGCAGATTCCCACCGGACTCGACTTCACAGCCTCCGGCATCGCCAACTGGAGCAACGATACGGGCGGCTGGCAATATCTTCCCGCCGAGCACCATCCGGCCCATCGCCCGCTGCTTGACCCTTCCGACGCCCGCGACAACGTCGGTGGATACGACGATTATCCGGAGCTGTACACGCGCTGGTTTGAGTATGCCGCCTTCCTGCCCATCTTTCGCTCCCATGGCAGCCGCAAGGAAAATGAAGTCTGGTCCTACGGCAAGCAGGCCGAGCCGATTCTGGAGAAGTATCTCAAGCTCCGTTATGAACTGCTGCCCTATCTCTACTCCGTCGAATATCACACGGCCCAGACAGGCGCACCGATCCTGCGCGCGCTCTTCATGGATTTCCCCAACGATCCGCGCGTAGCCGATATCGGCGATGAATACATGCTGGGGCCAGCGTTTCTGGTTGCGCCCGTCGTGGAGCAGGGCGCCACCAGCCGCCGCGTCTATCTTCCCGCCGGCTCGGACTGGTACTTCTACTGGACCAATCAGCGCGTTCACGGCGGCCAGATCATCACCGTCAGTGCGCCCATCGATACGCTGCCGCTTTTTGTCCGTGCCGGCTCCATCATTCCCATGGGCAACCTGATCATGAGCACCGCGCAGCCGCAGAAGATCGCAAAGGTCCGTGTCTATCCCGGCGCGAACGGCGACTTCACGCTTTTTAACGATGACGGCGTCTCCTACGGCTATGAGCAAGGCAAGGATCGCATCAGCCATCTTCACTGGGACGATGCATCCGCAACGCTGAGCCATACCGGAACCGATTTCTGGACCGGACCCGACAGCGACATCATGGAGATCGAGCATCAGATCGAGCCAGCCAACCATGCGCCCACGCTGCCGCCGTCGGCAGCACGCATACAGCCCGGCAACTGGCGCACTCCGCCACCCATGGATACACCGCCGGGCAGTTCCGTCATGCCCTCCACGCCGCCTTCGACAGGCCCAGGCGGGACGGGTCCGCAGCGCTGAGCGGCATCGGCAAGGCACGATGAGCGATCTTCTTCCAGCGGTTGAAAGAATTTTTCTTCGCTATTCGCAATGCGCTGTGACGGGTGGTTCGTTTTTTGCGTCTAAATTCTGGAAGCCGTTTGTCCCCTTGGTCAACGCGCTTGCAAGGATGCCCCATTCTGCTCGCAACGGTTCGGGGGTGTTTCGCTTCGGGAGTCCATGGTACGCATGAACGTCAAATTGCTTGTATCTCGTATCGCCGCGGTAACGCTTGCGGTGAACCTGTTTTGGTTGCCCGCGCCGGCACAGTCCTCGGCTGTTTCCGGCAAACCGGCTGCCTCCACCCCGACCAACCACTCCGGCCCATTCGTGGTCCATATTCCCGTCACGCTCCGCGACAAGAAGGGCCACCTGCTCACCAGCTATCCGGCGACGGACCTGACCCTCTCCGACAATGGTCATCCGCAGACGATCCAGAGCTTTCAGCATCCGCAAAATGAACTGATGCGCATCGGGATACTCATGGACACCAGCAGCGGCCAGCAATCTGCGCTGGATAGCGAACGCGCCGCCTGTGCGCGTTTTGTCGATCAGATGCTGGCTCGCCCCAATACCAAAATCTTCCTGCTTCACTTCGATCATGAGGTCGAGCTTCTGCAGGACTTCACCACCTCGTCGCAAAAGCTGCACACCGAGCTGAGCGAGATGACCACTTCGGCTCCGCAGCAACCCTCCGCGGCGTCTCCCGTCGGCAGCGTCGGCAAGACGACCGTGCGTGGCGGCACCGAGGTCTACGATGCCGTCTATCTGGCGGCAAAGGAGCTGATGGCCCCCGAGCACGGCCGCAAGCTCATGGTTATCTTCACCAGCGGATTTGACCACGGCAGCAAGGTCGGCCTGAACGAGGCCATCGACGCCGCGCAGCGAGCGCAGGTCAGCGTCTTCACGGTCTATGTGAAAAGCGAAGGCCCGCAGCCAAAGATTGGGAACAATGGCCAGAATCAGCGACCTGGCCTGGGCTATCCCGGTCGATTTCCCGGTGGCGGCTATCCGGGTTATCCGGGAGGGGGCTACCCGGGAGGTGGTTATCCGGGCAGTCAGCCCGGCGGCAACGGTCGCCAGAACTCTCCGACCGTGGCCTACGGCGACGGTAAAAAGACTCTCGAACAGATTGCCGTTCGCTCCGGCGGACGCTACTTTGAAGACATTCGCAAAGGCGACTACGACGAAGCGTTTCACGAGATCGCCGATGAGCTGAACGCGCAGTTCGCGCTCACCTACGCGCCCAACGACCTTAGCGATGATTCCTTCAGCGATGGCTTCCACAAGATTTCGCTGCGCGCCAAGGACAAATCCATGTTTGTCATCACGACAGAGGGATACTTTGAGCCATCCAGCGGCACATCCACCAGGGCTGCTGGAAAATAGAATCTGGGCCGTGATCCTGCGGCCCGGAGACGACCGATGACGATTTCAGCAACCGCAACTCCACCCTCTCTTGATCGGCAGATGGCTCGCTCCCTTGCGCTGGAAGCTGGCTTCACAGAGGCGAGTCTGCTCGCTTTGCCCGCCGAGGATGTGGAGTCCACCGACGCCCGCTTCCGCGACTTCATTTACACCGGCTATCACGGTCAGATGCAATATCTGGCTCGCCGCAATGAGCACGGCCACCTGGTGCGTGGTCGGGTGGATCGTCCATTTCCCTGGGCGCAAAGCGTATTGCTGTGCATGGCAAGCTACCACGGTGACGCGCCGCATTCCATCGATCCCGCGCCGCAGGATCGCGGCTGGATCGCACGCTATGCCTGGACCGCACGACGCGACTCGGACAGTGGCCTTCGCCCCAGCGATTATCACAAGATCCTGCTCAAGCGACTGCGTCAGGTGGAATCCACCCTCAAGCAGCACTATGGAGACTTTGAAAGTCGCGCGTTTGTGGATACTGGACCGCTGCTGGAGCGCGCCGCGGCTCGGGCGGCGGGTCTTGGCTGGGTCGGCAAAAACACCTGCCTCATTCATCCCACGCACGGTTCCTGGACATTTCTCGCAGCGCTCGTCATGGAGTTGCCCGCAAGCGTTGAATCCCCGCTGGTCATTCCCGACCGCTGTGGAAGCTGCACTCGCTGTCTCGACGCCTGTCCCACCGGCGCGCTCATTGCTCCCTATCAGATGGATGCAACGCGTTGCATCGCCTATCTGACCATCGAGCATCGCGATGCCATCGATCCCGCTCTGAGCGCCGGAATGGGCCGCCAGGTCTTCGGCTGCGACATCTGCCAGGATGTCTGCCCCTGGAATCGCAAAGCGCCCATCGCGCGTGACGAAGCACTGCAATGCCGCGAAGAACTGGTCAATCCTTCCCTGGAATGGCTGGCCGCAATGGACGAGTCACGCTTTGAAACCCTCTTCAATGGCTCGCCCATCCGCAGAACCGGCTTCTGGTCAATGCGCCGCAATGTGGCCATTGCCATGGGGAACAGCGGACTCGCGCAATTTATTCCTTGGCTGGAGCATCAGGCGGACTCCCCATCCGCCACTGCTGCCTTCCGCCACGCGGCTCAGTGGGCGCTCCGCCGTCTGCGCTCACGGAACAAGCCCGCCTGAATCGACCTCCGCCTGAACTGGCCTGCGCGGTTTGTCTCAGTTGCTGCTGCGGCGCACATCGACCGCATTCAGTCCCTTGGGGCCTTGCTGCACCTCAAACTCCACGCTCTCGCCTTCGTTCAAGGAGCGGTATCCATCGGCCTGAATCGCCGAAAAATGCACAAAAACATCTTCGCCAGTGGAGCGCTGGATGAACCCATAGCCCTTTGCGCCGTTAAACCACTTCACCACACCCTGTTCTTTCACGCTCGTCTCTCCAATTTCTCTGGCTGCTGCTGTCAGAACAAACAGGCGCAACGGGCGCCCGCACCTTCCTGTTGCATTCTCTTGACGGGGATGCGCGCAATCCTCCGAAATCTGATTGCTTCTTCCCGCGATGAATGAGAGTTCGTGCTTTGGTTATGTCAGCATTCCCGCAAAATTGCAAGAAAAAAATGGAAGACCCACATGCAATTCGCCTGCTACACACTCGGATCCACCTTCAACCCGCACTCTCTTTGTTAGCATCCTGATAGTGGCAGAACAGGAACAGACCCCCGGAATGGATCCCCGCGCAACTCCAAAGGAGATGCAATTCTCCGAGCCAGGCTCACACTCAGCCTTGCGGTCGCGAGGGTTTCATCCCAAACGCGACGGCAAGGCGTTGCTCGGCTATCTGCTCGACAGCGAAGTGCATACCTTCGCCTTCAGTTTCGCGGCCAACGCCATCCTCTCCTTCATTCCGCTGATCGTTCTGCTCTATACGCTCGCAGGCAATCTCTTCCACTCCGCCGCCATGAGCGCAGAGATCGCCGAATTGATTCAATACTTTCTGCCTTCCAATCAGGATTTTGTGGCGCAGAATCTTGCCGTTGTCGCCGCACGCCACACCGTCCAACTCGTCTCGCTCTTCATGATCCTGCTGGCGTGCACGGGAATCTTTCTGCCGCTTGAGGTGGCGCTCAACCGCGCCTGGGGCGTAGTCAAAAGCCGCAACTACATCATGAATCAGATCGTCGCGCTGGGACTGGCCGCCATCATGGTCATTCTTGGCATCCTCTGCGTTCTGCTCAACGCCGCCGAGCATCTCGTGCTCACGGTGCTGCTCTTCGGCCACATCGACAACATCGTCTACCGCGCCCTCACCGCCTCTTGGCTGGTGCTTACCACTTCCGCCGCGAGCATCGTATTTTTCTTTTCGGTCTACTGGCTGCTGCCCAACCGCAAGGTGCCCATTCGCCCTGTGCTACGCACCTCAATCGTGACGGGGCTGGTCTGGGTCGCGGCCAAGTTCCTCTTTGTCGCCATCCTGCCGCGGCTTGACCTCAAAGCGCTCTACGGCCCGTTCTACGTCTCCGTCGGCCTGCTGCTCTGGGCCTACATCTCCGGAATGCTGCTCTTTGCCGGCGCGCAACTCAGCGCTCTTCGCTGGTCTGAGATTACCGAGATGATCTCCGAGTCGATCTCAGACAACTCCGCACTCTCGGCAAAGAGTACAACCGACGCATCGACTCCAGCCAATTGAGAACTCCACAGCCCACCCAAACTCAGGCGCCGTGGACAAAGCGGATCAACTCGCCGATCGTGCAGTGGCCCTCCACCGGATGCCGCAGTGGTTTCTCCAGGATGACCTGATACCGATTGCGTCGTCCATCCTTGGTCACAAGCAGATAGCCGGCCGCGCTCAACTCATCGATAATCCGCTGCACCGCGCGCTCCGTAATGCCCACAACGGTGGCAATCTCGCGCATGCGCATCTCAGGATTGGCCGCAATTAGCAGCAGAACATGCGAGTAGTTGGTGAGAAATGTGAACCCAGGGTGCGATCCAATCTTTATCTCGGGTTGGATGGTCGTAGTCATCGGCGTCGTGATTCTTGCAATGAGTTATAAGAACACACCAGCATACATGCTGACTACTAAATCGTGAAACTTTTGTCAGCAATGGCGACCGGAGCGCGCCCCACTGCAAAAAAAGTAAACATCGACTGGGTATCAGTCCGAATGGCCGCCACATCACCCGATCGCCGATCCAGCGCAAACAGCAGATAGCCGGAAGCGGAAAACGCAAGCTGATCCGGACCATCGCCCACATGAATCGAGCCTTTCCGTCGGCCGTCATCAATGCTGTACACGGCCACTTGCTGCGATTGCAGACTCGACTCGTAGAGCAGGGAATTGTCCGCGCTGACCACTCCAAACTCCGGCATCGAACCAATCAGATACGTGCCACCTACTTCGTCGGAAAACGTCACCACTTCGCTGATCGAATTCGACCCGGTGTTTGAGACAAACAGCTCGCCGCCATCGGGTTTCAAGGCCAGATAGCCAGGATTCTGTCCCACATCGAGCAGCGCCTCCAGCGCGTCTGCGCGCGTTTCCTGGCGGCCTGCGGCCAGGTCCTGCTGCCAGGCCAAACGCACTGCCATCAACTGATGTCCCCGCGAACAGGCTACAAACGCCTTGGACGAGTCCGGCAGTACGGCCATCGACCCGGCTCCCGGACATCCGGCAATCCGCGCACGCACCGACCAGCGGCCTTTCGACTCGTCCGCCGCAACCATCACTAGGCTGCTTTCCGCAGCGCTTGAGATCAGCACCGAGCGCCCATCGGGAGCAACCGCTACCTGCGTCGGTGCCGTCGAGAGCGAAAGACTGGCCGCAATTCTTCGATGCAGCAGATCCACCACCACCAGGCTCGATCGGCCCGCGCTGGCCACATATGCGAACCGATCATCCGGAGACAGTGCAAAGGCAACCGGAACCGGCCCGACGTCCACAGCCGCCGTCACGCGTTGATGCTCGGCATCCAAAATGCTGACCGATCCGGATCCATGCGATCCGCCCCCAGCCAGCCCGGAATTCAACACATATACTTCATTCCGGCTCTTGCTGGCCAACACCGCAACAGGATGCTCCCCGACTGTGATCTCGCGGTCCAGCCGCAGATGGACAACATCAATCGCGGAAACCGTATCGCTTCCCGAGTTGGCGACATACAGATATTCGCGATAGTTGGCTGGATACGTGGGGAAGTGATTGCGCCGGCATCCGGCCACACAAAGCATTCCCGCCGTCACGCAGCCCAGCACCACGGCACGCCGCAACTCGACCTTCCACGTCTTGCCTTGAATGGCGATCATCCCTCGACGGTCGCGGCAACCTGAATTCCGCGCGGTACGCGCCGATGCACAATCGGAGCAATCTGTTCGATCTCGTCCATCATCTCGGCAAACTGCTCCGGATAGATCGACTGCGGTCCATCGGAGAGCGCTTTTTCCGGCTGATGATGCACCTCGACCAGAACTCCATCCGCTCCCACCGCCACCGCTGCGCGCGCCAGCGGCAGCACCTTGTTCCGCTTGCCCGTTCCATGGCTTGGATCCACCAGAATCGGCAGATGGCTAAGACGCTGCACCGCGGGCACGATACTCAGGTCCAGCGTATTCCGCGTGTGATCGGCAAAGGTACGCACACCGCGCTCACACAGCGCCACCTGATAGTTGCCCTCGCTCAAAATGTACTCGGCTGCCATCAGAAACTCGTCCAGCGTCGCGCTCATGCCACGCTTCAGCAGCACCGGCTTGCGGGAGCGCCCAGCCCGCTTCAGCAGCGAGAAGTTCTGCATATTCCGCGCGCCAATCTGAATGACATCGGCATATTGCTCCACCATCTCCAGGCTCTCGTTGTCGATCGCCTCCGTGATGATGCGCAGCCCCAGCGCCGATCGAATCTCCGCCATGATCTTCAACGCGTCCAGACCCATGCCCTGAAAGGCATACGGAGAAGTACGCGGCTTGAATGCGCCGCCCCGAAAGAACTGCGCGCCGCTGGCCGCCACCTGCTCGGCTATGGCAAAAGCCTGCTCGCGGCTTTCAATCGAACAGGGTCCGGCAACCACGGCCAGGTTCGTGCCGCCGATCACTGCATCGGTTCCAGGAAACGTAATGACGGTGTTGTCGCTTTTGACGTCGCGGCTGGCCAGCTTATAGGGCTTGGAGACGCGAATCACCTCAGCCACGCCGGGCAACTCTTCCAGGTTTCCGCGCTCGGCTTCTCCCTGATTCCCCGTGATGCCCACAGCCGTGCGCTGCGCACCCGGCATCGGATGCGGCTTGTATCCAAGTTGTTCAATGTGTGCACAGACCGCTGCGATCTCTGCTTCCGTTGCCTGCGCCTTCATCACGACTAGCATGGCCATCGCCCCCAGTCTTCCAGTTTATCCGCACCAACAGAGAATGGGCAACGAAGATGCTATTTCGCTCGTGAAACCATCACGCGCTTATGCGCAGCGCTGGGAATTTCTACCGTCTTCGCGCCGGAAGCCGGATTCACTCCGAATCGTTCGTGAAGCAACTTCAGCTTGACTTCGAGAGGGTCGAGGAGAAAAACAACAGGAAGAAGAACCAAACCAAGGAATGATAGGACAACGAGCAAAATGAACATCGGAATAAGCCTCAAATTGAGACATAAATTAACATCAATGTAAACATGAACACTATTGAGATACAGTTGGCAAGTCAAATTTGCCGACTATAAAAAATACTGTGCAAAAGTGGGCAATAAATGTTGAAGGCGTAAAAGGTCATCCCAAAACGACCCTGCCGAAACAGGTCCAGAGAACTTAAAACTCCTTGCGCTGACGCAGCCATCTCATCGCAATAAAAGATAGATAGCCGAGCTGGAGAATCCAGGTCGCGGTAAAGGCGGCAATCAAAAAACGATGTCCCACAGGTTCACTCACTTTCCGGCCAGTGCGGCCACGGTTTGCTTCTGGCGAATCTTCTGCTGCCGCCGCTCCACATGAACCCGAAACGCCAGCAGCATCAAACCCCAGACTGCCCACGCCAGCACATTCCATCCAAATGCTGCGAGCATCCTGGGATCCTTGATGCCCGAGTCAGGACCGCCGCCAAAGACCGGCGCCGGGTGTTGCGTACGCCACCACCGATTGGCCATATAGACGATCGGCACATCCAGCGCGCCAAAGACCGACAGCACAGCGGCCAAAGCCTGCATCTGTGCGCCGTCGGCAAAGCGCCGCAGCAGCAGATAGCTGACATAAATCAGCCAAAGAATCAGCGTCGTCGTCAGGCGCGCATCCCACGTCCACCAGATGCCCCACACCGGACGCGCCCACAGCGGTCCGGTAATCAGAACCACCGAGCAGAAAACCACTCCCACCTCAGCCGAGGCTAGCGCCCATGCATCCGCGGCCTGCGCCCGCTCCGGAGCGCTGCGCCTCCAGGCCAGAAACAGGATCGAAGACACAAAGCTGATGGCAAAAAACAAAAAGCTCAGCATCGCATTGGGCACGTGATAGTAGAAGATGCGCTGCACATCGCCCATCGTCGCTTCCGTCGGAGCCACGTAGATTGCCTGATGGAATCCCCACGCCATCAGCACCGCCACGCCAGCCAACGTGAGCAGAAGAAGCATTCGTTTCATCATGATATCCGCCGTTTCATTTCTACCGTTTTCTTTTCCCTACCAGTGTAGCGCCGCCTGCTTCCGCGCCGGGTCCAAACTACTCCGCCTGCAAGACCGTATCGAAGAGCAGCAGGCTGACCGTCATGAAAATAATGTCGTAGCCCGCCAGCATCTTCAGCCACAGCAAATGAGGATCGCTGCCATCGCCCGTCAGCACAGTCTTCACCGCCAGCACCATCGCCAGCAGCGCCGGCAAAAAGATCGGAAACAGAATCAGCGGCAGCAGCAGTTCGCGATTGCGGCTGCGAATCGAGAGCGCCGCAAAAAATGTCCCATTCGCAACCAGCGCCCACGTGCCCAGCGGAACCACAGCCAGCAGCAGCCAGCCATTCCCCAGCGGGCGCAGGTTGTAAAAGATAAAAAACACCGGCCCCAGCAAAACCTGCACCACCGTCACAAACAGAAAATTGGCCAGCACCTTCGCCACAAAAATCGCCGAGCGATCCGCCGGCGTCAGCCGCAGCGCATCCAGCACATCATGGCGAATCTCCCGCGTCCACGCTTGATTCAGCACGCTGACACTGGCAAACAGCGTGGCCACGCACAGCACCCCGCCTGCAATCTCGCGAGAAGCCGCAGCCGTTGGATCAAACGCCATGCTGAAGAGAACCACCACCAGGAGCGCAAAAAACAGCATTGACTGGATCGCCTCGCGGGATCGCCACTCAATCCGCAGATCTTTCTGCAGATGCGTTCCCACCAGCGCAAACCAGCCTGCGGTTTCCACGCCTGTCACGTCAACTTCCGGTGCATCCACGCCTGCCACGTCCTCGCTCGCCTCTGCACTTGCTTCCGTCATGGCCGCTGCGCTGCTCCATTCTCTCCCGGCGATTCCTTGCACAGGTCCACCACCGTCGCCTCTGCCGCTCGCAGATAATCCTCCGGAGACAGCACCATCTGCGTCCCGCGCTGCCCAGCAGAGATGCTGATCTCGTCAAAGAGCACCATCGTCTCATCCGCGTAGACCGGGTACGATTTCTTTGCCCCAAACACCGTAACGCCGCCGCGAATATATCCAGTCAGCGTCTGCACATCCTTCAGCGGAACCATGGTCGTCCGCCTCGCTCCGGCTGCGCGTGCCAGTTTCTTGAAGTCCAGCTCCTGATCTCCCGGCACCACAGCAAAGAAATACCCGCCTGCTTCATCGGTGGTCAACAGCGTCTTGAAAACCTGCTCTGCTGGCAGTCCAATCTTGCGCGCAACCGTTGTCGCCGTCAGGTCTTCCGGATCCACCTCATACGTACGCAGCGCATAGGGAATCCCCAGCGAATCCAGAAAGCGCGCTCCGTTGGTTTTGCTTGTGTTCATGCCTGTGCGCGGCCTCCGTCCATCACCGAATCCAGCCTTCCCTCCCGCAGGGTCAACAGATGGTTGGCGATAGGCAGCGCCAATTCGCGCTGGTGCGTCGTCAATACGATCGTTCGTCCAGGAGCGCGCATTCCCGCCAGCAGCTCCACCATCCGATGCGCCGAGGTTGCGTCCATATTGGAAAACGGTTCATCCAGCAACAGCAGTTCCGGCTGCGCCAGCAGCACACGCGCCAGCGATGCCCGCTGACGCATTCCTTGCGAATACTTGCCCACCGTGCGCGGCAGCGCGGGATCAAGTCCCACCTGACGCAGCGCGGCTTCCGGCGTCAGCGACTGGCCGCGTGGATACAACGCTGCAAAGTAGCGCAGATTCTCCGTCGCCGTCAGCTCGTCATAGAGCATCGGCGCATGGCTCATGTAGCCGACTCGCCCACAAGCCTCGGCTGGAGACTGATCGCCAAACAAACGCACCGTGCCGTGGCTGGGCGGCAACAACCCCGCCAGAATACGCATCAGTGTCGATTTTCCAGCCCCATTCTCTCCCAGCAGCGCGTAGCACTTGCCCGCCTCAAAATCGAAGCTCACCTGCCGCAACGCTGCAAACGATCCAAACAGGCGAGATAGATCCGTCACGCGGGCCAGCGGAACTTCCGCATCGGCCGGACAAAAGCCCTTCGAGCTGCCTGTGTCCACGGCGGGCATGGACTGGAACGCTCAGTTGGCTCGATTGCCGGGAGTGGCAACCGAGCTTTCGTTGGCCGCAACTTTCGCGCCAGCCGGAGCACCGTTCGCAGCCGGCGCATACTTCGACGCGCACTTGGCCTGCAACTGCGTTGCATGGAAGACGCCATCCTGACCCCATGTGCCAATCGCCAGCGCCTGCGCATCGTCCTTGAATGTATCCGGCGGCGGCTCGCTGCCTCGATAATCCACAGTAATCATCCTGGGATTCTGCTGCGCCTTCGGGTTGTGGCTCTCATACTCGGAAAGCACAAAGCGAACATTCGGGCCATCCTGGCGAATCGTCTCCGGCTTCACAAAACCCTCGACGCGCAGGTTGCTGGAGTAGGCTTTCGCCCCCATCTTCTGCATCTCGGGAATGGTGACGTAGTAGCTTTTTGCCGACGCTTGTCCGGTATAGGCAAGATAGCCGATAGTGCCCAGCACCACCACGACGGCAACCACCATTCGCAGCGACTTGGAGTTCTTCCATCCTGAATTACGATTCATTCCGGGCATTCTGCTCCCCACTGGACAGCGCAGAAACATCGCCGTCTACCCCTAGTCTATGAGCGTAACTCCATGAGGGTCAATGCAACGCTCCACCCGGAGATGGAAACGCTCTGCGAAAAACCGTTTTCAGGAACCGGGGAATCGCAACGCCGCTTGTCAGACATCCACCCTGCAAGCCAATCTCCGGCGGATCTGCCCTAAACCAATGGCTCGGAACAAGCAATCTGGAACCGCTCGCCGACCAACCGTCATTCCGTCAAAAACCCGTGAAATTTTGCGCCGATCCGCTGCTTTCGCTATCTGGAAAAATCCAACTCTGGTAGGTTGATCGGTATGAAGTTTTCCTCAAGAATTTGCCTCGGAATTCTCGCCGCTTCATGGATCGCCAACGCACAAGGCTCCCATCTTCTCGCCAATCCGGACCGCGCAATTCCTCTGCCCACCAGCAAGCAGCTCCAGCCGCAGGAGCCGGGATCGCCTCGGCCCTTGAACAGCCTGCCCATGGCCGCTGCCTGGTCGCCCGATCACCGCTATCTGGCCATCGTCAACGCCGGCTTCGGCACTCTCGAATCCGGCTTCGCACAGTCCATCGCCGTCCTCGATACAACCACGGGCAAGGTGCAGGATTTCCCCGAACAGCACGGCTCACTCGGCGCGCCACAGACGCTCTACGCCGGCATTGCCTTCGGTTCCGACGGCAAAGATCTCTACGTCAGCGTTGATTCGCTCAGCGCGCCTCTCGGCGGCAAGCCCGACGAAACCGGCAACGGCATCCTTGTCTACCGATTCACCGACGGCGTTCCTCAGTTGGATCACGTTCTTCCCATCGGCTTGCAGCCGCTCAAGCCTGGCGCAAAACAAAACCAGTTCGGAGCACCCATCCCGGCGGGTAAGGCCATTCCTGCGCCCGCCGGACTCGCACTCATCGCAGGTCAGGCAAAAGCAGGGCAGGGAAGCGGCTCGGATCGCCTGCTGGTCGCCGACAACTTCTCTGACGATGTGCTCATGCTCGACCCGGCCACAGGCAAAGTCCTTCAACGCTTCGATCTCTCGCTGGCTCCTGCATCGCCCACCTCGCAGGTCGTCGTTCCGTCCACCTATCCCGTCGCTGTCATAGCCGATTCTGCCGCTCACTTCGCCTACGTTGCGCTTTGGAACGACTCGTCGATTGCACAGTTGGACCTGCGCACCGGAGCCGTGGTCCAGCGCCTGCCACTGCTTCCGCCGCATTCGTCCGTCGAGCCAGGTTCCCACCCGGCCGCTCTGGCCCTTGCTCCCGACGGACGCCGCCTTTACGTCGCACTGGCCAATCGTGATGCCGTCGCCGTTGTCGATCTCGATGCAACCCGAATGCGGCTGGCCGCGACGCTCGACACGCGCCTGCCAGGGCAGAATTATTTCGGCGCCATGCCCGATGCGCTTGCACTCTCTGCCGACGGCAAGCAGCTTTTCGCCGCCAACACCGGTTCCAACTCCGTCGCCGTCTTCACGCTGTCTGCTTCATCGAAGCCTGTCGGCTTTCTTCCCACCGAGTGGTATCCGACGGCGCTGGCCGTGCGCGGTCACCAACTCTACGTGGCAACCGCAAAAGGCAAGGGAACCGGCCCGAACAACTTCGCACAGGTCGTCCCGGAAAACGCCACCGGCAGAGGCATCGTGCGTCTCCGCCACCGTCCCAACACTTACATCGGCACGCTGCTTCATGGCTCCGTTGCCTCCATTGATCTCAACGCCGTCCGCACCCAAATGTCCACGTTGACGCGCGAAGCCATTGCCGACAACCAGATGAATGCGACGCTACAACAGCAGCTTCATTTTGCCGGTGGCGTCAATCCCATTCATCACGTGATCTACATCATCCGTGAAAATCGCACCTACGATCAGGACCTCGGCGACCTGGGCGTCGGCAATGGCGACCCCAGTCTGACCATGTACGGCTCGGCCATCACGCCCAACCTGCACAAACTTGCCCTTCAGTTTGGCGTGCTCGACAACTTCTATGACTCCGGCGAAGTCTCTGGCGATGGGCATGTCTGGTCCACAGCCGGTATCACCAGCGATTACACCGAAAAAACCTGGCAGCAAAGTTATCGCGGTCGCGAGCGACCTTACGACTATGAGGGAGTTGTCGAGCAGGGGTATCCGCTGCTTGAGAAAATCCCCGATATCGATGAGCCGGACAGCGGCTATCTATGGACCGATCTGGCGCGCCACCACATCTCGCTGTATCACTTCGGAGAATTCATCTCCACCAAATTCTGTGATGACTCCGGTGAAGCGCCCAAAGACCCTTCACCGCTCAACGGCACGCCGGAGCCGCGTCCGGAGCACTGTGACCACCCCGCCATCCTGCCCGGAGCCGCGGTTCCGGCCATCTACGGCGGCGGCCACAGTCCCTATCCGTGGAAGATTCCCCTGATCTTCGAGAACGTCGCCACCAAGCCGGAGCTGGTCGGCCACTTCGATCCCGAATACGCCGACTTCAATCTCAGCTTTCCTGACCAGCTTCGCTTCGAGGAGTTTCACCGTCACTTTCAGCAGTGGGTGAGCCAGCGCACACAGCAGGGTAAGGACGAGATGCCGGCTTTCGTCATGCTGCGTTTCCCCAACGATCACACGGCCGGCACAACACCTGGCATGCCCACCCCGCGTGCCTCCGTTGCAGACAACGATCTGGCCGTCGGACGCACCGTCGAAGCCGTCAGCCACAGCCCCTACTGGAACGATACGGCGATCTTTGTCCTGGAAGATGATGCGCAGGACGGAGCCGATCACGTGGACGCGCATCGCAGCCTTGCCCTGGTCATCAGCAAATACTCGCCCCGTCGCTCGCAGACCGTTGTGGACTCCCACTTCTACACCACGGTCAGCGTGTTGCGCACCATGGAGCAACTGCTCGGCGCGCCGCCCATGAACAACAACGATGCTCACGCCCCGGTCATCGCTCCGCTTTTCACCGGCTCGGGAGACCAGCCGCCGTACTCCGCCGACACACGCAACCGCGACAACGGCCTCATCTACACCGCAAACACACCCCGATCACCCGGCGCAAGCGAGTCCGCCAAAATGGACTTTACCCATGAGGATCGGGCCAATCCTCAAAAGCTGAACGTCATCCTCTGGCGCGACGCGCGGGGCAACGATCCGGTGCCTCTGCAACTCCGCCACGCCAGCTCAAATGCAGCCAAACGCAAAGACGACGATGACTAGGGTTAACAAGGCCTAGAAGCGTGTCTTGCTACTCGTCATCGTCGTCTCGCAGCGCCCATTCAAAAGAAGCTGCGGATTACTTCACTGATTCCAGCTCTGCGCCGGCCTTCTGAATCGCAGCCGTCAGCGCCAGAAGCTGCGCCTTCGCAACATCCGTCTTCCCTGCGTCCAGCGCCTCGTTCACGCCGGGGATATCTACAGCTGCATAGCCGGTATACACGCCCGGCGCGTAGACAGTGTGCTTGTACCAGGGACGATCCGGCAGACCCGCATCCGACAGGAACGCCGTCTCCACCGACCGCAGCGCCGTATTCAGCGCCGTCGGGTTCGCCGGCGGATGCAGCTCCAGCGACATCACCTGTTGCGCCGCTGCCGTGAACTGTGTCGCCGCCGCCAGTGCCGGGCCAAAATCGATTCCACGAGCAGTCGGCTTGGCCTGCGCGTTCTTCAGATACTGGGTCAGTTCCTGTCCATAGCTCACGTAATCCAGCGGCAGCACGTCGGCGTCGGCCATATGCAGCGCCTCCAGACCAAAGACGCGCGCCATCTCCTGCAAATACACAAAGTGCGGATCTGCATTCATCGTGTACCAGGCATAGTTGTCAAAGACCGAGTGATAGACGCCATACGCGCCCTCGGAGCCGATATCCGTCGAGGGCACACCCAGATGTTGCAGAAACGGTGTGAAGTCCGATCCCGAACCCAGATCGCCCACCGGCGCATCGGCGGAAGCGTCCGCCGCCGCCAGCTCATGCGCGCTTCGCAGCTTCCACTGCGAATACACACTGCCACTCACCGGACTGGGCACCTCCTTCGTCAACTCACGCAGAAACTTCTTCAGCGAAGGCACAGCTTCCGCCGTGAAGCTCGGTCCTGCAACGGCCACATCCACGTTAAAGTACGCAACCGCCTTCTGCAGCGGCTTTGCATTCTGCTCGGCCCACTCGGTTGACCCGATCAGTCCTTCTTCTTCGGCATCCCAGCTCGCAAAAATGATCGTCCGCTTCGGCCGCCATCCCTGTCGCAGCAAGGCTCCGATGCCGTGCACAGCCTCCAGCATCGCCGCCGTTCCGCTGTTCGGATCCACCGCGCCATACACCCATGCGTCGCGATGGTTGCCCAGCACCACCCACGCATCCGGCTGCTCACTGCCCGGAATCCTGCCAATCACATCCCAGATGGTGCGAATCTTGTAATCCTGATCGGAGACCAGATGCACGCGCACGCCGCTTCCACCCACGTGATAATGAAACGGCAAAGCGCCCTGCCAGTTCGTCGGCACCGCCGCGCCCTTCAGCGCGCGCAACATCGGCTCGGCATCGTGATAGCTGATGGGGATGGAGATGATCGTCGGCTGATTGCCCGTCTTCATCGGGTCCATCCTCGCCGAATCCGGCAGCGTCATCGTCGAAGCCACGCCCGGCGTCTGCGGGTCGCCCGGATAGTTGAACAGATATTGCACCGAGCCACGCTGCACTCCGGTCGCAGGACGCCACGGACCATGCGGATACACATCGCCCTGATAGTAGCCATCGTCGCGCGGGTCCGAGTAGATCAGCACCCCGGCTGCGCCGCGCTGCTGCGCGATATACACCTTCACGCCGCGAAAATTCGCCCCGTATCGCACCAGCACAATCTTGCCGTGCAGGTCGACGTGCTCGGCTGCAAGCTGGTTGAAATCCGCCAGCGTGCCATAGTTCGCATACACCACCTCGCCCGTCACGTCTCCGGAAGCCGAGGACCCATTGAACGGCATCACAACATTGGGATTGTCCTGGTACGGGTCGCTTGAAACGTGTTCCGGTGTCGGTCCAGTCGCCAGCAGTACGCCCTCATCCGTGCGCGCCTCAAAGCTCACCTTGCGCGGCTGATTCATCAGCACGCGATACGGCACAATCTCCGTCTCCAGCCCCGCCGCGCGAAACTTCGCTGCCACATACTCTGCCGTCTTGTAGTCCTGCGGAGAACTCGCCAGATGCGGCTCCGCTGTCAGCGTCTTCAGTTCCTCACCGGCCAGCTTTGCGTCCGGTACGGCAAGAAACTCCTCATCCAGCCGAGCTTCAGCCGTCGGATTGCTGTATCCAAACAGTTGCGTCGGAGCGCTTTGCGCCCATCCCGCCAGTGGCAGCAGCGCCAGTGCGCAGCTCACAGTGCATCTCCAATGTCTTTGCATCATTCGTCCTTGTCTTTATGGTTTTCTTGCTTCAGGGCTGTGTCGTCTGCGGCGCAAAATCGCGAATCGCATCCACTTGTTTCTGGTCCAGATGGTTCAGCAGATCCACCACCAGGTCCACCATCCGGTCAAAATCTCCTCGGTTCATAATTCCATTGTGCGCATGGGTATAGCGCACCGGCACCACCAGATTTACAGTCGGCGTTCCCCCGTTGCTGGCCTGCATCTCCGCCGAGTCATCGCCATATCCCTGCACCAGATCCAGTTGCAGCGGAATATGATTATCCGCCGCCGTCGCCTTCACCAGCGTCACCAGCTTGCGGTTGGGCAGCGTGCTGGAGTCATACAAAAACAACCCCGGTCCTGCGCCCAGTTTTTCCTGCGTCTCTTCCGGATGCCCCGGATACACATCGCCCGTAATGCCGCCTTCAATCGCAATGCCCAGATCCGGCTTTACCGCTTCGGCCGCCGTATGCGCTCCGCGCAGACCAATCTCTTCCTGCGTCGTCGCTACATAAAACAACTGGTTCGGATGCGCGCTCTTCGCCGTGCGCCGCATTGCCTCAATCAGCACGGCACAGCCCACGCGATCATCCCATGCCTTGCCCAGATAGTTCTCCGATCCGTTCAGCACCTCAAACGGCGAATCGGGAACTACAGGATCACCCGGCTCAATGCCCATTGCCGCCGCCTGCTCAGCCGTCATTGCACCAATGTCGATTGCAAGCATATTGCGCGGATACACTCGACCCCGTTCCTCGGCGGGCACCACATGAATGTCGCGAATCCCGGTCACGCCGCGCACCGGGCCTTTCGATCCCAGAATCGTCCATCGCTGATCGACCAGCGCCTGATCCAGCCACCCGCCCAGCATCTGCATCGTCACCAGACCATTCGGTGTAACACGCCGCACCATCCCGCCCAGCTCATCCATATGTGCGTCAATCATGATGCGAGGTCCGGCGCTGCCTTGTCGCGCAATCACCGATCCCAGTCCGTCATAGCGCAACTCCGTTGAAGCCGCCTTCATCCTCGGAACCATAATCGCCCGAACCGGCTCTTCGGCTCCTGGTGGTCCGGCTGCATTCGACAACTCACGCAAAAGCTCCACCGTCGCATCCGCGTTGCCAGTTGCACGGTTCTGAGCCGTGAGTTGCGGAGACAGGCCCGTCACCCACAAGAGCGCCACCAGAGAGAAGAGGAATCGCATGCGTTGCATCCTATCACCCCATCGCGAGATTCCCCGAGAGATTTTTCTCCTGCAAAAATCAGCTTCGCCCGTGCTCCCCGGCAACCCGCCGCACGGCAGCGAAACGCTACACTGGAAGCAGGAAAATTCATGGCCGCCTTCGCCCAGATTCGCGTCACGCTCGAGATGATCAAGTGGGAACACTCCATCTTCGCGCTGCCCTTTGCGCTCACCGGCGCCATGCTCGCCGCCAACGGACTTCCGCCCATGCGCGTCCTGGTTTGGATCATCGTTGCCATGGTCAGCGCGCGTTCGGCGGCCATGGCCTTCAACCGCTGGGCAGACGCTGCGCTTGACGCAGCCAACCCGCGCACACGCTCACGCGCCATTCCCGCCGGCCTGCTCTCGCCCGGCTTCGTTCTCACCTTCACCCTGCTGATGACGGCAGCCTTCGAGCTTGCCTGCTGGCAGCTCAACCAGCTCACACTGCTGCTTTCGCCCATTGTCATCCTGGTGCTCTTCGGCTACTCCTACATGAAGCGCTGGACGCGCTTCAGTCACCTCGTCCTCGGGCTTTCCCTCGGCATCGCGCCGTCTGCGGCCTGGATCGCCGTCCGCGGCTCACTTGACCCGCGCATCGTTCTGCTCACCGTCATCGTCCTGCTTTGGACGGCAGGTTTCGACATCCTCTACGCCTGCCAGGATTTCGATCATGATCGACAGGCTGGCCTCTACAGCATTCCCCAGTCCCTGGGCCTCGAAGCCGCCTTTCGCATCGCGCAACTGGCACATCTCGCCGTCGTCCTGCTGCTGGCAATCTTTGCTGCTCTCTTCCACTTTGGCTTGGCCGGAGATGTAGGTGTTCTGCTGGTCGCCGCGCTTCTGCTCTATGAGCATCGGCTGGTTTCCCCACGCGATCTCTCGCGCCTCAATGCTGCTTTCTTCACCATGAATGGCATCATCGCCACGGTCTTCTTTCTCTCCGTCGCAACCGACCTCCTGCTGAAGTCCCGACTCTGATCCCGCCGGGTTGAGGCCGGTTCTCGTTGGGGCCTGTTCTTTCCCTGCTCCTGGAAACGATATGATGATAGGTTGCACTCGCCGCCGCGCTTCCAATTCCAGCGGTCGGCGATCCGGGAGTTCTCTTGTCGCTTGTTGCCATCCAGGGTGAAATCGGCGCCTTCAGTCATGAAGCCGCATTGCGGCTCGTTCCGGAAGCTTCCATTCTTCCATGCTCACTCTCGGCCGACGTCTTCGCCGCGCTCTCCACCGGGCAGGTCGATGCCGCCGTCATTCCCATTGAAAACAGCCTCGCCGGCTCGGTCATCGAACACTTCGACCTGCTGCTCAAACACGACCTGGTCATCGTCGAGGAAGCGCTGCTGCGCATCCGTCACAACCTCATCGCCCTGCCCGGCGTCGCGCTCTTCCAGATTCACACCGTCTACTCCCATCCGGTTGCCCTGGCCCAGTGTCGCCAGTTCTTCGTCGCTCATCCGGCCATCCATGCCTGCGCCTTTTATGACACCGCCGGCAGTGTCAAACATCTCGCTGAAACCGCCAACCATTCCGCTGCCGCCATCGCCAGCCGCCATGCCGCGCACGAATATGGCGCGGAAATCCTCGCCGCCGATATCGAAGACAATCCGGAAAACTACACCCGTTTTTTTCTCCTTCATCGTCGCTCCGTCGCGCCCGCTGTCCTCGATGCCAACAAGCTCAGCGTAGCGTTTGCCGTCGAAAATCGCCCCGGCACGCTGGTTGCTGCCTTGCAGCAGATTGCCGAGCAGGGAACCAATCTCACCAAAATCGAGTCGCGCCCCGTCCACGGGCGCCCATGGGAATATATCTTCTACGTCGATTGCCAGCTCTCTCACCCCGGTGCTGCCGACCTGGCACTGGCCGCACTCCAAGCGCATTGCTCCATGGTGCGCGAACTGGGACGTTATCGCGAAGCAGTCCAGAAATAGGTTCGTCCTTTCATCTCATCCCCACCCCCGCCTCAAGCCCTCCCCTTGACCGCCGATAACCCCACTGTACGCATGAAGCTGAGATGACCAACCATGTATGCACCATTCCGCGTCTTGCCGGAACCATTTGTTCCGCATTCCGTATCGTTTCTCAAGGGCCAGCCCTTTGCTCGACGGCAAAGTTGGTTCAGGGTCGGCATCGCTTTTTGAAACTTTCGCAAGGTTAAAAGTGTCTAATGAGGAAAGTTGATACGAGGACGCTCAATGTTTAACCTCTCCGGTAACCGACAATCCGACTCCAACGAACGCGCCAACTCCACCGCGAATACCACAGGATCACGCCACTATCCTGTTCTTCCAGTGCGAGATACGGTTCTGTTCCCGCATGCCGTCCTGCCTCTCACCGTAGGGCGCGAAAGCTCCGTCCAACTCATCGAATCCCTCGGTGAACAGCGCACCATCGTCGTCGTCGCCCAGCGCGATCCACGCGTCGACAACCCGCAGCCCGAAGATCTGCATGAGTGGGGAACTCTGGCGACTGTTCACAAAGTCGTCAAAATGCCCAACCAAAGTCGCTTTGTCTTCACGGAAGGCACCGAACGCGTCCGTCTGCGCAAGATCACGCAAACTGAGCCTTTCCTGATCGCCGCCATTGAGGTCGTTCCCGAGTCCGCCTTTGACTCCACTCAGCCCGACATGGAGGTGCAGGCGCTCCAGCGCAACGCCGTCGCCCACTTCCAGCAGATTGTCGCCGCATCGCCCACCCTCTCCGATGAGTTGCAGACCATCTCCGCCAATATCGAAGAGCCGGGTCGCACGGCGGACTTCATCGCTGCATCGCTGCCTTTTCTCACCACCGCCGACAAGCAGGGCCTGCTTGAACTCAGTTCCGCCACCGAGCGGCTGGAGCGCGTCAACCAGCTTCTTGCCAAGGAGCTGGAGGTCCAGCAGCTTCGCAATCGCATTCAAAGCGAGGTGCAGGACCAGGTTCAGCAATCCCAGCGCGATTACTACCTCCGCGAGCAGCTCAAGGCCATCCAGAAGGAGTTGGGCGAGGCCGACGAAGGGCAGCGCGACATCGATGATCTGCGCAAAAAAATCGAATCCGCCGGCATGTCCGAAGAGGTGCGCAAAGTCGCCGACAAGGAACTCAGCCGCCTGGCCCGCATGTCGCCCATGGCCGCCGACACCGCCATGCAGCGCAACTACGTCGAGTGGCTCGCCACCCTGCCCTGGAGCAAAAGCAGCGGCACCACCATCGATCTTGCCTACGCGCGTCAGATCCTCGACGCCGATCACTACGGCCTCAAGAAGGTCAAGGACCGCATCCTCGATTACCTCAGCGTCCTCCAGCTCAAGCCCGACATGAAAGGCCCGATCCTCTGCTTTGTTGGTCCTCCGGGCGTCGGCAAAACCTCGCTCGGCCGCTCCATCGCGCGTGCCCTTGGGCGCAACTTCCAGCGTCTCTCTCTCGGCGGCATGCACGACGAGGCAGAGATTCGCGGCCATCGGCGCACCTATGTCGGAGCGCTCCCCGGTCAGATCATCCAGTCCATTCGTCGCGCCGAGGTCAACGATCCTGTCCTCATGCTTGACGAAGTGGACAAGCTTGGCCGCGACTTCCGTGGCGACCCTGCCGCGGCGCTGCTCGAAACCCTTGATCCCGAGCAGAACGCCACCTTCCGCGACAACTATCTCGACGTTCCCTTTGACCTGTCGAAGGTACTTTTCATCTGCACCGCCAACATGCTCGATCCCATCCCCGAGCCGCTGCTCGATCGCATGGAGATCATCCCGCTGCAAGGCTACAGCGAAGAGGAAAAAGTCCACATCGCCTTCAACTACCTCATCCCGCGTCAGATTGAGGCCAATGGCATTCGCGGCGACCAGATCGAGTTTCCCGAGGACTCCGTACGCCATCTCGTCCGCCATTACACCCGCGAAGCGGGCGTGCGCAAACTGGAGCAGCTCATCGGCACCATCTGCCGCAAGCAGGCGCGTCGCATCGTCGAGGGCAACGACTCAACTCTGGTCGTCACCAGCGAGATTCTCCAGGAGTTCCTCGGCGGACAGCAGGTGCGTGTGGACAGCGAAATCTTCGAGCGCACTCAACGCCCGGGTGTCTCCGTCGGACTAGCCTGGACACCGGCAGGTGGCGATGTGCTCTTCGTCGAGGCCAACAAGATGAAGGGCAAGGGCGGCTTCACCATGACCGGCCAGATCGGCGACGTCATGCAGGAGTCCATGCAGGCCGCGCTTACCTGGGTCCGCTCCAACGCCGCCCTCATCGGCGTCGAAGAGGACTTCACCTCGGCCACCGACCTGCACATCCACGTCCCCGCTGGAGCCATTCCCAAGGATGGACCCTCTGCCGGCGTCACCATGGTCACCACGCTCGTCTCGCTGCTCACCAACACGCCGGTCCGTCCCTTCACCGCCATGACCGGCGAGATCACCCTCAGCGGCAACGTGCTTCCTGTCGGTGGCATCAAGGAAAAATTCCTCGCTGCCCGCCGCGCCGGTGTGCAGCACATCATCCTTCCGGCGGAGAATCGTCAGAATGTCGACGAAGACCTCACCGCTGCGCAACTGGAGGGTGTCACGATCCACTATGTCACGCGCGTCGAAGAGGTGCTGGCCGCCGCGCTTCCACTCATCTTCGCCCAGCCTGCAGGACGCCTGCCGCACTTCCAGCCCGGCAGCGAACCCACTGCAACGGCCTGAACGACGATGGCCTGAAAGCCCAGGGAATAGACGCCGATCGCATACACAGAGCCTGTGCTCCCGCAGCACAGGCTCTGTGTTTTCCGTCGGCCAGCCATGCGCAAAGCCAGCTATCCTTTTACGAGGAGTGATCGACCATGCCAACCGATGAGGATTTTCTGCGCCGTGCCATCCAGCTTGCCGTCCACAACGTTCACTCCGGCGCCGGCGGACCCTTTGCCGCCGTCATCGTGCGAGACGGTCAGATCCTCGGCGAAGGCGCAAACTCCGTCACGCGAACGCTCGATGCCACGGCCCACGGCGAGGTCAACGCCATCCGCGACGCCTGCCGCCGCACGGGTGATTTTCTGCTCACCGGCTGCACGCTCTACACCAGTTGCGAGCCTTGCCCCATGTGTCTTGCCGCCTGTTACTGGGCGCAGATTGAGCGCGTCGTCTTCGGCGCTTCCCAAAGCGATGCCAACAATGCCGGGTTCGGCGACGAAACCCTCTATCGCGAATTCGCGTTGCCTGCGGCCGAGCGCGCCCTTCCTGTCGTAGGTATGCTGCAAGCGGAAGCGCTGGCTGTCTTTGATGCCTGGCAAGCGTCCATGCAACGCATCGACTACGGCTCACTGCCCCAGGCCTGAATTCCAACCCGCCGGATTCCAGCTCTGGATCAGCGAGGACTTATTGCGCCTGGCGCGCTGAATCGAGCGCAGCCTGAATCTTCTCCGCAATTCCAGCCTGCATCTCTTCGCCCAGCTTCTGGCCCTCGTGCGTCAAATAGAAGACGTCAATCGCCGTCTCGCCTTCCGTGTCAATCAGCGCCACTTCAATATTGCAGCCATCTTCATGCAGCACCAGCGCAATCCGGCGCAGCAATCCCGGCGAATCCTGCGCCACCACCTGCAACAGCGTCGAGTGTTGCGACGACTCGGAATCAAAGCTGAGACGTGTCGCGACCGTTACCTTCGCTGACCCGCTCCTGCCTGCATTTCTGCGGCTTGCCAGCAGTTGCTCCACAGAGACGCGCTGCTCCAGAATCTCCCGCACATTGTGCAGGAACCGGTCCTTTTCCGTAGGATTCAGCTCAAACGTGCGATAGCTGTCCGTGAAGTGAAAGCTGTCCACAATCACTCCTGCATCGTTGGCAAACGCATCGGCCTTGACAATGTTCATGCCCCAGGCAGCCAGCGCTCCGGCCACGTCGGCAAACAGCCGGCTGCGATCCCGCGCAACCACCGTCAGCTCCACAAGCTGTCGATGCGGTCGCAGTTCAATCTGCACCGGGTCTTTGTCCAGCCGGGCGGCCATCTGGTAATGATTGCGAATCTGCTCCGGCAGCCGCGTCTGCAGATAGCGCTGCGGCAATCCCTCCAGAAAATGCCGAATCACCTCCGAGGGATTCTGCTTGTGTTTCGTTCCCGCTCCGCTGACCATCGCGCCAATCCGAAACAGCAGCGTCGGGTCCACATCCGCGTGATAGCGCTCCTCGTCCACCGACCGATCCATAAAGTTTGCCGTCGCCATATAAAGCTGCCACAGATTCTCCGCCTTCCACGGCGTCAGCGCATCCGGATGCACCGCTTTGATATCGGCATAGGTCATCACCGTCAGCATGCGCAGCAGTTGTGGACTGCCCACTTTCTCCGCCAGCCGACGCACATTGTCCGTGTCAAAGATGTCGCGGCGCAGCGCGTTCGACATCTCCAGATGCATCCGGATCAGCTTCCGAACCGTCTCCCGTTCCTCCGGATCGAAGTCCAGTCTCGCCAGAAAACTCTCTGAAAGCTCGACGGACTGCACCGTATGATCGCCCGTCCTTCGAGCCTTGCCCGTGTCATGCAACAGCAGCGAAAGCAGCAGCAGGTCCAGACGCTCCATCTCCGGCAACAGCGTGCCCAACCGCTGTTCATAGTCGTGCATCGGGCGGCGCAACCCATGCACATTGTCGATCGTCAGGAAGGTATGTTCATCCACCGTGTAGCGGTGATAGCTGTCGCGAATCACCAGCGCGTCAATGCCATGAAACTCCGGCAGCAGCATCTCCAGAATCCCCAGTGCATGCATCGTCCGCAACGCATGAGCGGCATGGGGACCGATCAGAACCTCACGCAGGCAGTTCCACAGATACGGACCCTCCGGCAGATGAATCGCCAGCACCGGCAGCGCATCCGTAATGCGATCTTCCGCCGCCTGGCTCAGCGTGTATCCGTGATTGGCCATCATGGCAAAGATGCGCAGCAGCGCGTCCGTATCCTGCATCTGCGACTGCATCGTCGCAATGTCGATGCGCCCCTGTTCCAGAAAGAAATCCGTTCCACTGATCGGCTGCCGTCGTCGTCGAAATTGTTTATAGAAACTGACCGGCGCCGGCGCCTGTTCCATCAGGAGCACCGCGCGCCGATAGACCGTGCGCGCATGGCGATAGTAGGTGCGCATCCAATAGGCAGGGTCCGCTGAGCCGCGCGTCTCCAGCCCCACCGAGTTCGCTGCGGCCTCATCCTGCGATTGCCAGTCCAGCGTATTGTCGTCCCGGCCATGGCGCAGATGCAGAAAACAGCGCGTCGCCGCCAGAAAATCAAAGGCCGCGCTCGCGTCGCCCTCCACTCCGATTGCGCCTGCGCGTTCATTGCGCATACGCGGCCACTGCCGCGTCTCCTTCAGGTGAAAGAGCAGCGCAAACCACGGAGCGAGATGATAATCCCGCAAACCGCCCGGGCCATCCTTCAGGTTCGGTTCCAGATGAAAAATTGTGTTTCCAAACCGTGCATGGCGCGCGCGCGCAATCTCACCCAGCTTCTGTGTAATCTGGTTCCAGTCGCTCAACAGTACGCCCGGAAAGACATCCTGCCTCAGCTTCAGAAAAAGCGGAAAGTCGCCAACCAGAAAGCGATGGTCAAAGGTGGCAAGCGTGAACTCCAGATTGTCGCGATCAAACCGTCCGCACTCCTTCACCGTGCGATACACGGGACTGGCGCGCAGCCCGATATCCCACATCGCCTGATGCACAGCCCGCGCCGCGTCCTTGGCGCGTTTTTCCAGCTCTTCATTGGCGAAGGCAAACAGCAGGTCCACGTCAGAGAAAGGGAACAGGTCCTTTCGACCATATCCGCCCAGCGCCAGCAGACAGACGCCATTCAGCGGCTCGCGGCCCGTGGCGCGCTGCCACAACTCCGTCACAATCCGATCCACCATCGTCGTCCTGCGGCGAATCGTAGCCGTGCCATCTCCGGTCCGCTCATACGTCAGGCGAAGCTGCTCGGTTTCACGCAGGTACTGTTCCTGGATGTCTTCAAATGCCAGCAGAGTTGACTCCATCAGGCTGTTTGCCTTTTTCCTGCCAGTGGAATGAAAAGAGACGCGTCCTCAGAATAAGCGATTCCGCACGCCCCTGGACCAGAATGCGCGAAACAACCCGCCGATTGGATCACTCCGTCCTGGGCAACGGATGTTTCAGGCCAAAGATCCATCCCTCGACGGCTCGAATCCGCGGATCCTTTGGCTCCAGCGAAGGGCCATAATCCTCTAGCGCAGCCAGCATTCCAAATAGGCCAATCGTCGCATCCAGAGCATCATCCTGTTCGTCTCGCGTCTCGGGGCGCGTCAGGTTCGTCTCCATAAATCCATTCAGAATCTTCCGGCGCAGCTTGCTGTCGATCCTCACTCCCATTCGGTGCGCAGTCTCCAGCCACGCCGGAGCCAACTCCCTGCGCCGTGATGCATACCGTTTTCCACGAAGAGCATGGCCAAAGAGCCGCCCATGATATTCCGTTGGATAGGTCTCCGTCGCCACCACCGCGCCCGGCGCGATCAGTGATTCCATCGTCCCGTGAAACGGCCATAGCCGCAGCGATTCAGGATGCTTTACCAGCTCCGGACCCAGCACATTCCGCCAACCCAGCAGCGCGCTTTTGCCCACCTGATTGCCGCCCAGCGTCCAGAACAGGGAACTGGCGCTCGTCCGCTCCGCATGACGCAACTCGCACTCGCGATACAACGCATTCCTGTCCGCCAGTCCCAGTGCTTCGTGAATCGCATCCCTACGCGCGCCGCCCGGACGCAGCGGATAAAACGGACGCTGCGGCGTGATCTCTTCTTCAGTTGCGCAAACCTCGTGAAAACGGCTCCAGCGCGAAGAGCCGGAGCCGTTTTCATTCAAGATAAGCTGTTGCAGAAACTGCGGAAATGATTCAATCCCGCAAAGCGATGCATAGCTCGTCGGCAATCCGATGGGAAAATCAAATCCAATCAGAATGCTGGCCTTGCTGCCGCTGTGCCGCCGGAGCCTTTCAAGCAGGGTGCTCATCTCGCCCACCGGCTGCGGCGAATACGCCACAAACCCTGCCCGCTGCCGCTCCGCCATCGCGATCCACCGCTTCGAGGGCTGCGAACCCCAGTCGCAATGCGCCACGAGTTCCGGTAGCTGGCTCAAGCGGCGCTCATTCGCTAAAGCGCAGACTCGCCGTGCTCATCATTGCGAATACGGATCGCCTCATCGATGCGCGTTACAAAGATTTTGCCGTCGCCAATCTTGCCCGTCCGCGCCGCGCCAATGATCGCCTGGATTGCCTTTTCCTTCAGCGCATCCACCACCACAATCTCCAGCTTGATCTTCGGCAGCAGATCGACCGTGTACTCACGTCCGCGGTAAAACTCCGTATGCCCTTTTTGCCGGCCATGGCCGCGCGCTTCCAGAATCGTCATCCCCTCGATGCCCGCTTCCAGCAGCGCATCCTTCACGGCATCCAGCTTGGAGGGCTGGAGAATCGCTTCAATCTTATGCATAAATCACAAACCTCGCCTCAAAGAATATAACCTCGACTGCACATCTGCCGCTCACGCGCATCCTGTTTCCTGCACGCGAGGTATCCACTTCGGTACAGCTCTGGCTGGAAATCGCCGCGTCCCTTGCGTTAAGCCACAAAACAGGCGCGGCGGAGTTGATCACAGACCTTCCCTTACTGGCCAAAGTCATACGCTTCTTCGCCGTGCTGCGACAGATCGAGTCCCGTCGACTCATCCTCCTCGCTCACGCGCATGCCGATCAGCTTATCCACAATCACCAGCAGAATCAGCGTGCCCACAATCGAGATTCCCCAGGCAATCGCCACGCCCACCGCCTGGTTCAGCAACTGGTGCCAGTTTCCATCCAGTCCGCCCACAGGCAGCAGATTTCCGTGCGCATCCTTGCCAAAGACAGGATTGATCACCGCTACCGCAAAGACGCCGGTCAGCAACGCGCCCAGTGTGCCGCCCGCGCCATGCACTCCAAAGGCATCCAGAGAATCGTCGTAGCCAAAGAAGTTCTTCACCGTCGTCACCATCAAGAAGCAGAACACGCCCGCGATCAATCCGATGACGATCGCCGGCATCGGCGAGACAAAACCGGAAGCCGGCGTAATCGCCACCAGGCCGGCCACCGCGCCCGAGATCGCGCCCAAAGCCGTCGGCTTGCCGTTGTGAATCCACTCCGCCACCGTCCAGGAGACGGCGGCAGCAGCCGCTGCAAAGTGGGTCGCCACAAACGCTGAGGTTGCCAGCCCGCTTGCTGCCAGCGCCGAACCTGCGTTAAACCCAAACCAGCCCACCCACAACATGCACGCGCCCACCACGCTCAGAACCATCGAATGCGGCGGCATCGCCGTCTTCGGATATCCGACGCGCTTGCCCAGATACAGCGCCGTAACCAGCGCCGAGACGCCCGAGGTCACATGCACCACCGTGCCGCCTGCAAAGTCCAGGCAAGGGAAGCGCCCGCCCGCCGAGTTCAGCAGGCCGCCCACGCCCCATACCATGTGCGCCATCGGCGTATACACCAGCAGCGACCAAAGCGAAAGAAACACGGCCAGCGCGCTGAAGCGCACCCGCTCGGCAAACGCTCCGGTAATCAGCGCCGGCGTGATGATGGCAAACATGAGCTGATACACCATGTATGTCTGGTGCGGAATCGTCGCCGCGTAGCTTGGATTCGGGTCAAGCCCAACGCCGTGCAGCAGGAAATAATGCAGCCCTCCGATGAAGCTGTTGCCCGAGCTGAACGCCAGCGAATACTCGACAACGGCCCATAGCATCGTCACGATGCCCATCATGGCAAAGCTTTGCATCATCGTGCCCAGCATGTTTTTGCGCCGCACCAGACCGCCATAGAACAGAGCCAGTCCAGGCCCGGTCATCATCAGCACCAGCGCTGCGGAAACCAGCATCCAGGCGTTATCGCCCGCCGATTGCGCATTGGCAACCGCCGTCTGCAAAGCGGCAATCTGCGCCTGAGTCGCAGGTGCCTGACTGCCGACAGCCGGGGCTTGAGCCAACACGCCGACCCCGGTCAGCATGGCGAGTGGAAATAGACTAAGGACTTGCGCCAGGCGTATAACCCGCGCAGGAGGCGTATAAAAATTCTGTAACATTTGCTTGCATTCTAACCGGCTTCTACCTCAGCGCCCAGCTTTTTTTTGCGTTTTTTTGCGTTCCATGCCGCACCCCATCCCACGCCTGATCTCTGATTGCTTTCGCGCAGCCTTCCCCGTCATCTCGTACGCGTTATCCCTTTCATATCCAGACTCGGCTCCGGCAACCGGACCGCTGCCCGTGCGGGCAACCAAACTTCCTGCCATCGCGTCGTATACTCAAAGGCATGGACGATAACCCGCAAATGGCTTCGCCTGTCCGATCCGGCACGCATACTCCGGAGAAGGATGTGTATCTCTTCGGCTCGCTGGAGAGTCACGGTTTGAATCGCGCCAAAGTGCGCGAGGCAACCTACGGCTATGACCAGACCGAAGGCGTCTTCATGACCTCAGTCGACTTTGCTTTGAACTGGGTGCGCAAGAACTCCGTCTGGCCGATGACGTTCGGCCTTGCCTGCTGTGCCATCGAGATGATGTCTGCCGGCGCGGCTCGCTTCGACATTGCGCGCTTTGGAGCCGAGGTTTTTCGTCCCTCGCCTCGTCAATCCGATCTCATGGTCATCGCTGGTCGCGTCTCCAACAAAATGGCCCCCGTCATTCAGCGCCTCTACGAGCAGATGCCCGAACCGAAATGGGTCATCTCGATGGGCGCCTGCGCAACCTCGGGTGGAGTTTTCAATAATTATGCCCTGGTGCAGGGCGTCAATCAGGTGGTCCCGGTCGATGTGTATGTGCCGGGTTGTCCGCCTCGACCGGAGCAGTTGATCTATGCCATCACGCTGCTTCAGGAAAAGATCCAACGCGAAAAAGGTACGTTGCGGAAAGCGCTCAATCTGGAGTAATTCATGGCAAATGCCTCCAGCGAAAACAGCACAAGCTGTTAATCAGAGAGGCGACCGTAAGACAAATAACGTCGGAAGTACATTTCGCCTGTGGTAAGTTATAGTTGCAAATTGTGTTTTTTCAGGCAGTGACGGAGAGCAGCCCGGATATTCCGCGGTGATTCTCCGCAAAACAAATCAAAACAGTTCGCACAATACTTCATCAAATTGGTTGCGGAGGATGAGAATGAAATTGCATATGATTCGATCGAAAGCGCTCGCCGTTGCGCTTGTTGCCTCGCTTGCGGGTGTGGCTGCATTTGCGCAGACGAAGACCGCCAAAGCCGACCAGAAGGGGCCGTCCCGCTGGGACATCTTCGCTGGTTACAGCTATCTGGCTCCTCATGGAACCGTATCGGTGCTTCAGCCCGACGGCACCACCCAGGACTTCACCTATCATGCCGTGAACTACGGTGCTCTCGCCAGCGGAGCCTACTACTTCAACAAGTATCTCGGCGCACAGGTTGAGGCCGGTGTCCACCCGGATACCACCAACGGCAACAGCAACAATTTCCAGACCTACTCCGGCGGCATCATCAGCCGCTTCCCGTCCGGTGACATCACGCCGTTCGTCCATGCTCTTGTCGGTATGGCGGACGTAAGCGGTCCTGACCACGAGCCGGGCAAGATCGGCCCAGCGCTCACTGTCGGCGGCGGCATGGATTACGAGACACCGCTCTTCAATCATCATCTCGCGATTCGGCTCTTCCAGGCTGACTTCATGTATATGCATGCCAACTGGGGCCCGGTCGTCTACGGTGGCCGCGCAAACATCAATGCCGCTCGTCTGAGCGCCGGTCTGGTCTATCACATCGGCTCGATCTACACGCCCCCTGTGACGCTGGCCTGCTCGGTCAACGGACCCAGCACAGTCTTCCCGGGTGAGTCCATCAATCTGGTTGCTACTCCGACCAATCTGGACCCCAAGAAGAAGGCAACTTATACCTGGAGCGGCGATGGCGTCTCCGGCATGGATGCCAACGGCAAGGTGGCAACGGCGAATCTCGCTCCCGGAACCTACACGGCGAAGGCCAATGTCTCCGAGGGTTCCAAGCCGGGTCAGTCTGCCGATTGCACCGCGCAGTACACAGTCAAGCAGTTTGAGCCGCCCACAGTGAGCTGCTCCGCGAACCCGACCAGCATTCAGACCAATGGCAGCAGCACCATCACGGCGACTGGCGTCAGCCCTCAGAATCGTCCTTTGACCTACAGCTACTCGGCATCCGCCGGCACGGTCAGCGGCTCCGGCTCCTCGGCCACCTACTCGGCCGCAGGCGCTCCGAGTGGTTCAGCAACCGTCACCTGTACCGTCACCGACGACAAGGGTCAGACTGCGACGGCCAATACCTCCGTCAATATCGAAGCTCCCGTGGTGCCGGCGCCGAAGATTTCCTCGCTCTGCTCGCTCAGCTTCGACAAGGACAAGAAGCGTCCGACTCGCGTGGACAACGAAGCCAAAGCCTGCCTGGATGACATCGCGCTCACCCTGCAGCAGCAGGCCGATGCCAAGGCAGCCATTGTTGGCAATGCAACAACGGCTGAGCAGACGCCTCCGAAGCACATGAAGAAGCATGCCGTCATGGTCGATGATGCCGCACAGCGCGCCGTCAACGCCAAGGATTATCTGGTAACCGAGAAGGGCATTGATGCTTCCCGCATCAGCACCTACACGGGCACGGATAACTCGCAGACCGCTCAGGATTACCTGATCCCGGCTGGCGCCAACTTCGATGTGAACGGTGTGACGCCGGTCAACGGCGACGTCAAGCCTGAGGCTCGCAAGCCTCTTGCAATGCGTCATCCGAGCAAGAAGAAGAAGTCCACGATGTAATCGGTTGCCAGGCTTCACTGGCACAGAAGTGGAAGTGAAGCCCGGTGACTCTCGCTCCGCAAACCAGCCGGGACTGACCCAATAAGGTCAGTCCCGGTTTCTTTTGAAGTTCCCCACTTTTCTCTGGAGTTCCACAAGCCTCATGTACCGAACGATGAAGATCAGGCGATTGTATCGAAGCTTCCTCTATCTCTTGATTCTTTCCGCTCTCGCCATTGCACTGCCTGCCGAAAGTTCACGCTGGCGCACGGTGGGACCGGATGGCGGCGACGCGCGAGCGTTTGTGGCGGACCCGACCCATGCGGAACATCTCTATCTGGGCGGAACCACAAGCTGGGTCTACGAGTCGAAGGATGGCGGCGCAACCTGGCATCGGCTGAGTCGGATTGCTGCCAATCCGCGCTCGCTGGACAACTATATCGTCGATCACCTGATCGTGGACCCAGAGAACTCGCAACGCATCTATGCGGCTGTCTGGCGTGTCGATCAGCCCGATGGAGGATTCTTTGTCAGTGAAGACGGCGGTCATAGCTGGCGCGAAATTGCCGATCTGGCCGGGCAATCGATCCGCTCGCTGGCCCAGTCCTCGGCAGACCCGCGCGTGCTTGTCGCCGGCACCTTGCAGGGCGTCTTTCGCAGCGACGATCGTGGCGAACACTGGCGTCTGATCAGTCCGATGGGAAGCCGCGAGATCCACGAGGTCGAGTCGCTGGCCATCGATCCGCGCGACCCGGATATCGTCTACGCCGGAACCTGGCATCTGCCGTGGAAGACGAGCGACGGCGGCAAAAGCTGGAAAAATATCAAGCGCGGCGTCATCGACGACTCCGATGTCTTCTCGATCATCATCGATCCCAAAGAGGCCAAAACGGTCTACATCAGCGCCTGCTCGGGCATCTACAAAAGCGAAACCTCAGGCGAACTCTTTCACAAGGTGCAGGGAATCCCGTCCACGGCTCGGCGAACGCGCGTGCTGCGTCAGGACCCGCACAATCGAGCCGTCGTCTATGCGGGAACCACCGAAGGGCTGTATCGGACGACCGATGCTGGACAGACCTGGCATCTGCTGACCGGCTCCGACGTCATCATCAACGATGTCTATCTTGATCCTTCGCGCAAAGGCAGAATCCTGCTGGCGACCGACCGTGGCGGAGTGCTGGCCAGCGACGACGATGGGCGCACGTTTGCCGCCTCGAACGCCGGATTTTCTTCGCGGAAAGTGGGCGCGCTTCTGGTGACGCAAGGCGCAAGGCCGAAGTTGATGGCGGGCATTGTGAACGACAAGCAGCATGGCGGCGTTTTTGTGAGCGAGGATGCGGGCGCAAGCTGGCAGCAGCTCTCCGAAGGTCTGGAGAATCGCGATATCTTTGCGCTGGCACAATCGCAGACCGGAACCGTGCTGGCGGGCACCAGCCACGGAATCTTTATGCTCGTCAGCGAGCCGGATGGAAGCCGCCACTGGCAGATTGCCAGTGATATTGTGAATCACGGAACGCGCTTTGTGACGACACGCGTGAATGGCCAGCGCATCGACCACATGCAGGAATTTACGTTGCCTGCACGCGAGCTGAGCGGGAGAGTGAGCGCGCTCGATGCGCATACCGACACATGGCTTGCGGCAACCGAAGACGGTTTGTATACCAGCGTCGATCATGGCAAAAGCTGGCAGGGCGGTATCGGCTACGGCGCGGAGGCTTACGAGTCCGTGGCTGTCGGCAAGGGTTGGATGATGGCTGTGCGCCGCGAGGGTGCGGTTTTTTCGACTGACAGCGGCCAGCACTGGGATCCGATGGCGCTGCCGGCGCGGATCCGTACCATCCATGTGGCGATGCTGGCTCCGAATGGCGATCTGTGGATTGGCGCAGGCGACGGTGTCTATGTCTCCCGCAATCGCGGCAAAAGCTGGTTCTGGCTGGATCGGCTGCCGTTCCACTTTATGGACGATTTGAGCATGGATACATCGACGGGCAAGGTGCTGGCCGGCTCGCGGCTGGACACACGCATGCTTGTGATCGACGAGCAGACCTTTGCGCATACCGTGATCGATACAGGCTATCCGCTGTATCGGGTGCGCGCGATGCAGGGCAAATGGTTTGCCGCCACGTTGCAGAACGGCGTAATCGCTCAGCCCTGAACGGACCGTGTTTCAGGGGATGAATTGAATGGTTTCGAGTGGCTTCGATTTTCCAGTATCATCGAGTGCAGGAGTGAGGCGATGCAGAGCACTGTGGAAGCACATCCGTTTCGGACACACGACCCGGCACTGGAGCCGATCGCAGCCAGGGTGATGGCCGGGGAACGACTCGGCATGGACGACGGTCTGGCGCTCTATCGCTCGACGGATGTGCTGGCCGTGGGTTGGCTGGCAAACCAGGTGCGCGAGCGGATGCACGGCGACCTGACCTACTTCAACGTGAACCGGCACATCAATCCAACCAACGTTTGCGTGGCCAGTTGCAGGCTGTGCGCGTTTGGCCGCAAGAAGGGCGACGCAGCCGGTTATACGATGGCGCTGGAAGAGGCGTGGGAGACGGCGGCTTCGGGCTACTCGGAAGCGGTGACGGAGTTTCACATCGTTGGCGGTTTGCATCCGGATCTTCCATTCCAATACTTTCTGGACCTGGTTCGCGGACTGAAAGAGCGCTTTCCCAAGGTTCATATCAAAGCCTTCACGATGGTCGAGGTCGCGTATCTGGCGCGTCGCGCGAAGCTGTCGATTGAAGAGACGCTGCGGCAGATGCGCGAGTCTGGCGTGGACTCGATGCCCGGCGGCGGCGCGGAGATCTTTGCGCCGGAGGTGCGCAGTGTGATCTGCGACCACAAAATCGATGGTCAGGAGTGGCTGGACACGGCGCGTCTGGCGCACAAGATGGGTTTTCGATCGAATGCGACGATGCTCTATGGCCACATTGAAAGCGACGCCGATCGAGTGGATCACATGCTGAAGTTGCGTGAGGTTCAGGACGATACGGGCGGATTTCAGACCTTTATTCCGCTGGCGTTTCATCCGGAAAACACCGCGCTGGATCATCTGCCGGTGACGACAGGATTGACCGACATCCGGCAGATTGCGGTGAGCCGGTTGCTGCTGGACAACTTTGCGCACATCAAGGCGTATTGGCAGATGATGACGCCGAAGATTGCGCAGATCGCGCTGCGCTTTGGCGCCGACGATCTGGATGGCACGGTGGTGGAAGAGAAGATTTATCACGATGCCGGAGCAACGACACCGCAAGGAATGACGCGCAAGGAGCTTTGCCGTTTGATTACCGAAGCCGGTCGAGTCCCGGTCGAGCGCGATACGCTTTATCACGCGGTGACGCGCACGGAAGACAGCTTCCTGATCGCCGTGTAGCGCAGATGGAAATCTTTGGCTTCTCCGCGCTCTTTGGATTGTTGCTTGGATTCCTCTTTGGCGTGGGCTGCGCCTCGGCTGTTCTTTACACGATCTACAACGGAGGCTATCGCAAAGCGGTGGAGGACTCACTGCGCGATCCGCTGCCGGAGAAGTTTGTGCGGACGCGCGAGATCACCGAACAGGGCAAATTGCCGAAGTTGTAGCTTAAGTTACGGATGCCTGGCGTTGGAGCTTGCCTGGATTCTGGCTTTGAATGTGAATCAAGTAATTGATTATATGTAACTTATATTAATTAAGCGGACGCAATCCAGTCAGCGCCGCGTTGTACCCCCCCTAGGGGGGGTATATTATTTTTCTCGTTACCCCTATCCGGCATTTTTGTTGACTTTTCCGTTACCTTGTTCTGCCGGAGGAGTTCGTTTCCGGCTGAGCACCGAGAACCAGGGTTGAACCCGCGAGGCACGACGCCGGATAAGCGACACGGCGTACCGCGGCTGAGGCATTCGTGCAAGGCAAGTCCATGGAGACGAGTATGGCAGATTGGAGGAAATATCATGCCATGTTTGAAGGGATTATTTTCTCTTTGGAATGAATGGGATGGGGTTGTTTTCCACAGGGCATGGGCTTGACACGGAGCCACCCTGACGTGTGGCCCAGGCCAGGATCAGGCGGGTTGGTCAGGGAGCGAGGGTGATCTCCGCGCTACCGTGCGCGGGGGAGTCGAGAGTGAGCTGGAGCAGGTGGGTGGCGGCGTCGTAGTGGCTTTGGGCGAGATGGCCGGTGACGGTGTGAGGATGGGGTGGTTGAGCGGCGTAGAGCAGAAGGGTTTGCGTGGTTTCGCCGGGGGCGAAGCGCAGTTGGAGATGGAGCGAGCCGGAGGCGTCGCTGGTGGCCGAGAGACGCTGTTTGCCAGCGGTGGCGATCATCTGCGGGTCGCCGATGAGAGCGAATCTGTGAGCGAGGATGGGAGAGACGACGACGTAACCCCAGCCATCATGGAAGGCAATCTCTGCGGTTGAGTTGGCGGCGACGGTTTGCCCGGTGGCGGTGCGCCAGTCGTAGACGAAGACCGGGTGAGTGTAGCCGAGTTCAGCGGGGGTGAAGCGGGTGGAGGCAGTTTCTGAAGCCTCGGTAGCCGTAGCGGAAGCTGCGGGTTGCGCCGCGGTCCGAGGATAGGCAAAAAGATAGGCGATGCGCGCGGCAGGCTGGCGGGAGTCGGCAAGGGCGAGCATGGCGGGGTGGTTGGCGGCTGGCGCGGTCGATTGCGCGTTGGATTGCGAATCGGCGGGCGAATCGGCGAGCGAATCGGCGAGATAGACACGATCCAGCGGTCGGATGCCATGATCGGGTTTGACGAGAACGCCGTCGGCGCGCGCGGCGCGAAGCAGGTTGGCCGCGTCGATGTGCTGTAGGTCGTCGCCGACGCCGACCGGACCGGAGGAGAGCGTGGCGAGGATGAGATTGGGCAGCTCGTTGCTCATGAAGACGTCGGTCCAGGGCCAGATGCCGAGCGCGTAGGCGATCTGAGAGTCGTAGAGGAAGGAATCCCACTTCTTCGGCTCGAAGCGGTCGTCGCTGGTGCGGATGGTGGTGAGGTTGGAGTAGCGCGTGCCCTGGAGATAGTCGGCGGGAGCCGGCATGCAGTATTGCATGGTGATGCCGTGCTGGCGCATGGCCTGGGCCATGAGGTCGTGGAAGAGCTGAGGACTGGTGAGGTCGGGCGCGGCCTGAGCGAAGGAGCCGAGCCAGTCCTGCTCATAGACGGCGACGTGGTCGGCCTGCATCCAGGCGGCGGTGGCTTGCCAGTAGCGAGAATCGATGGGGACGTTGCCGGAGATCCTGTACATGGATCGGTAGGGGCTGCTTTGGTCGATCCAGCGACCGTGGACGGCAAGCGGCAGGTTGAGCTGCCGGGCAAAGGCTGCCATGCCGCCGGGGAAGAGACGGGGATCAGGCTGGTAGAGATAAGCGCCACCAGCGCCGTTTTTCCAGTTGAAGACGCGCCAGTCCTTTTGCGGCCCTTTGGGATAAAACCAGCTATCGATCTGCATGAGGCCGAGCCTGGGGCCGGATTGGCGGAACGTATCTGCGACCGCCAGCAGTGTGCCGGTGTAGCCGAGGCTGGGATCGAATTTGTAGTAGTAGTTGGCTCCGTTGTCGGTCCAGTAGCTGAGGCTGCGCAGGAGCGGGTCGGCGTTGTTGGCGACGGGAGGGCGATGGACCCAGGATTGCATGGAGTGTCCCCAGGCGGCGAGCGTGGCGTGGATGCCGCTGCCGGAGACGAGAACGGTGGTGTGGGAGAATCCTGCGGGAAGGCTATGGATGGAGTCGAGGAGCGAGGAGCGCAGAGTGCGATCGGGCATCTGCATGTTGCTGATGAAGAAGTGGTCGGCGGGCGAGAGGACAAGCGCGTTGGTGTGGTTGTCAAAGAGCAGCCACGGCCCCTGGGAACCGAGGAAGTGGAATTGAAAGCCGCCGAAGGGCTGGACACGATGACCGAGGCGATGGAGTGTGGACGGGAATCCATCGAGAGTGGGGAAGTGGAGGGGGGTGGTGGTGGTGCGCAGGGTGCGAACGGTGAAGGTGACGGTGGGAGAGTGGACGTAGACACGGATGGAGTCGACTTCGACGGGGGAGTGAAGCGAGAGTTCGCAGTAGTGGTCGAGTGCGTCGCTGCCTTGAGTTCGCTGGATGGATTGGGTTGGCAGGGAACCGCTGGAGTCAGTTTGACCCTGAACGAGGATGCCGGACGGGATGAGGCGCAGCGAGTACGCGCCGCTGGCGGCGAAGGTTGCCTGGAAGCTCGGGCTGGAGCAGGTGTCTGCGCGAAGAACCACGGGCGTGGCGAGACTAACGAGGACGGCGGGAACGAGGCAAAAGAGGATCAAAGGCAGCGGACGAGGAGAGAGCGAGGCGAAAACGGATCGGCAGCGCATAGACGGCACGATAGCAGACTTTGCCGGTGGGTTGCGGAAGAAAGAGATCCGGAAACCCGGAGAGCGAAAGCGGAGGGTGCTCAGGAAGTGGTCTTCATGACGGAGATGAAGAAGCCTTTGCCGGTGGCAAGGGTGTTGCCCGCGGCGTCGAGGATGGCGGCTTCGGTCCAGAGCTTGCGGCCCTCGATGCGCTGGACGTGGCCGAGGAGGCGGATGGGCGCGGTGGAGGGAATGGGACGGAGGTATTCGACCTGAAGCTGGCGTGTGAGGGCGATTTCGCCGCGGGCGCGGTTGGCCTTGCTCATGGTTTCGTCGAGGAGGGTGGCGATGATGCCGCCGTGGAGGTGACCAGGCGGGCCTTCGTACTGGTCGCCGAGAGTGGCTTCGGCGGTGACGACGCCGCTGTCGTCGGCGGTGAAGGCGAGATGGAGGCCTACGGTGTTATCGGCTCCGCAGCCGAAGCAGCGGTTGCGCTGGCCGTGGGTGAGCGGCGGAATGGGATGGGCGGGGGATTCAGGCTGGGCGGTTGGGTCGGGGGTCATCATGCGCTCTCAGATTACGACAGGGGCGCAAGGAAGAGCGAACCGAAGCAAGCCGCGGGTGCGCAAAAAAAATCTCTCTCCGCCCGCAACTTTCTTTCCGAGATTGACGTCTGACCGGGTGCGATACGATCCGAAGCGTTTTCCGGGTCGTGTTGTTCACAGAGGAGGGATTCGGCTGGCGGCTTGCCGGGCATCGCGTGGAGCGTTGCAGTGCGGGTTTGGACAGCCGACATCGAGTGGTTCCGTGGATGGCAGCGGAGAAATAAAGCAATCCCCGATCTGCATCAACTGCTGTTTTGTATGGTTTGCGCGGCGAAATCTGCGGCCGCTCTGCTCCCTGCGCCTTGGCCGATGGAAGATGACCAATTCAGCACAGGAGAACTTCGATGTTTACATTTCAACCGATGCGCAAGCACTTCCTCATCGCCCTCTGCGGCGCGGCCACACTGGTGGCTGTGACCGGATGCGGCAGTAGCAACTCCCCCACACCAACCCCGGCTAATACCCCCACAGGGGCTTCGTTTGTGACGGGAACAGATGCTCCGATGGCTTCCGTAACCTCGTTTTCCGTGGTGCTGCAAGGCATCTCCGCGACGAATTCGAGCGGCGCGTCGGTCTCGCTGCTGAGCGGGACGCCGACGGTGGACTTTGCGCGGTTCAATGGGCTGAACACGCTGCTGGATATGAACGATGTTCCGGCGGGAAGCTACTCGAGCGTAACGATTACGCTGGGCAGCGCAACGCTTGGCTATCTGAATACGTCAACCGGCGCGGCTCCGACGATTACGACGGAACCGGCGACACTGACCAGCACAACCGTGACGGTTCCGCTGAGCACGCCGCTGGTGGTGGCGGCGAATGCGGCGCCGGTGGGCATCCATCTGGACTTCAAGCTGGCGAAATCGATCGAAGTGGACAGCAATGGACAGATCACGGGCACGGTGGATCCGACGTTTGATGTGAGCGCGGTGACGACCAGCGATCCTGACGCGTATATCGATGAGTTCACGACGGCGGTGGTCAGTGTGAATACGAGCGCGCAGTCGTTTGTGATTCAGGGACCGCATGGGCGGCAGTTTACGGTGAACGTGAACGGGCAGACGGAGTGGGACGGCAATGCGGGCCTGAGCCAGTTGACGTCGAGCAGCATTGTGCAGATCTCCGGCCAACTGGACAAGACCGATGCGACGATCGACGCGGACGAGGTGGCGATTCTCTCGCAGCAGGGCTTCATGGCCAGCGGGCAGGTGACGTATGTTTCGCCGATGAGCGGGCCGGCGAGCAGCTTTGACCTGTATGTGCGAGGGCTGCTGCCGACAACGACCGGGCTGACCCTGGGCCAGATTGCACAGGTGGATCTGACGGGCAGCGAAAAATACTCGATCTACTGGATGCACAATCCGCTGACGCAGTACCTGTTTAACCAGAGCCAACTAATCGCCGGGCAGGATGTGGCGGTGGGTGGTCCGGCAAGCGGGGCGAGCAACGCGCAGTCGGTATCCGTGCATCGCGTGATGCTGCGAGACTGGGGTTTTGTGGGCACGGTGGTTCCAGGCAGCGAGAACGACTCCGGCCGCAGCTTCCAGATTCAGGTGAACGGGTTTGCGGGCGTGTTGATTCCGCAGACGGTGACGGTGTATCTGACAGGCGAGACGCAGTTCCGGAAGGGATGGAGCGGGATGAGCGACATCACCGACAGGGCAAAGGTTCGCGTGGTGGGCGTGCTGCTGAAAGATCCGATGAGCGGCCAGACCGTGCTGGTGGGCCACTATGTGGACGACATGAGCAACTGACGGCGCGGGCTGAAAGAAAGGAAAAGCCTCGCTGCCAAAGGGCAGCGAGGCTTTCTCGCAGGGTGGAAGATTTGTACAAGAGTGAGGCGTGCATCGACGGCTAGAATCAGTTCATGAGAAGACGGCGCAGCGTTTGGACGTGGGTGGCGGCGTTGAGCGTGGCGGGAGCGCTGGCTGGATGCAGGAGCCAGAGTCCGCTGACGGCGCAGCAGGCCGAGGGGCAGATGCTCTTTCATCAGCGATGCGAGCACTGCCATGGCGAAAACGATCTGAACCTGAAGCCGGCTCCGCCGGAGATTCGAGGCGTTTTGACACGGGCCAGGCTGCCGGATGGCGAGCCGGCGACCGACCTGAACGTGATGCGCGTGGTGGTGAACGGGAAGAACAAAATGCCGCCTTTCATGGGTCGTTTTACAGAGCCGCAAATGGAAGCGCTGCTGGCGTATCTGCACACAAACGCAGATTGACGAAGGGCGTTCGCGACAAGCCTAAAACGCATATACTAGGCAGGTGAGCGGAAAGACTTTTTACCTGGAAACATTTGGCTGCCAGATGAATGCCCATGACTCGGAAAAGGTCATCGGGACGCTGGAGCAGCAGGGCTATGCGCAGGTGGACAGCGAAGAGGCTGCCGACCTGCTGCTGTATAACACCTGCTCGATTCGCGACAAGGCGGAGCAGAAGGTCTTTCATCGGCTGAACGACTACAAGAAGCTGGCGAAGGCAGGGAAGCGCTTTGGCGTGATCGGGTGCGTGGCGCAGCAGGAGGGGGAAAAGATCTTTGAGCGCGCGCCGTATGTTTCGCTGGTGGCCGGGTCGGCTTCGTATCGTCGGCTGCCGGAGCTGATTGCGCGGATGGAAGCGGGCGAGACACGGGTGACCGGTCTGGACGATCGGCAGACGGACGAGGCGTTCGAGACGGAGTTTACGGCGCGAAAGAATCCGTATCGCGCCTACATCACGATCATTGAAGGCTGTGACAAGTTCTGTGCGTATTGCGTGGTGCCGTATACGCGCGGCAAGGAACGAAGCCGCGGCTCGGAGTCCGTGCTGGAAGAGGCAAAGCGGATCGCCGGGATGGGATATACGGAGATTCAACTGCTCGGGCAAAACGTGAACAGTTACCGCGATCCAACTGGTAAAAAAAGCTTTGCTGAGCTTCTGGCTGCGGTTGGCGAAGTGGATGGGATTCGCCGCGTTCGCTTCACCACAAGCCATCCCAGGGACTTTACGCGGGATATTGTGGAGGTAATCGACGCGGTGCCGACGCTGTGCGATCATGTGCATCTGCCGGTGCAGTCGGGTTCGACGCGGGTGCTGCGGGCGATGGCGCGGGAGTATACGCGGGAGTGGTATCTGGAGCGGATGGACTGGATCAAGGCAGCGAAGCGGAAGATCTCGCTTTCGACGGACATCATCGTGGGATTTCCCGGAGAGACACCGGCGGAGTTTGAAGAGACGATCACGCTGCTGAACGAGGTGCAGTACGATGTGGTCTTTGCATTCAAGTATTCGCCAAGGCCGAATACGCCATCGCTGGTGATGATTGATTCGATCTCCGATGAGGAGAAGTCCAAACGGTTGCAGATTCTTCTGGATCGGCAGCGAGAGATTCAACGGGCCAATTATGACCGTCGTTTGGGAGAAGTTCTGGAAGTGATGGTGGAAGGAAATAATCCGGCACGGGAGCAGATCGTGGGGCGAAGTTCGCAGAATATTCCGGTGAACTTCAGCTGGCCTCATCCGATTGCACCGGCGCCGGGAAGCTACCAGCAGGTACGGATCACACGAACGTTTCCCAACAGCCTGGTGGGTGAGGCGGTATGAGGCGGCCGCGGAGGGTAGAGATGGATGTCGAGATGCGAATTCGGGGCTTGATGATGGATCCAAACACCAATATGCCTATCGTGATTCTGAAGGATGTGGCGTCTGAGGTGGTGTTGCCGATCTGGGTGGGGATCTACGAGGCGAATGCGATTGCGGTGGAGATTGAGAAGGTGCGCGCACCGCGTCCGCTGACGCACGACCTGCTGAAAAGGCTCATTGAAAGCATGAATGCCCGACTGGAAAAGATTGTTATATCGACACTTAAGGATGATACTTTCTATTCGGTGCTGTGGATGAAGCAGGCAGGGGAGTGGGTGACACTGGATGCTCGCCCGTCGGATGCGATTGCGCTGGCGCTGCGGATGGATTGCCCGATCTATGTTTCGGAGTCGCTGCTGGCGGTGGCGCGTGTGAATGCCGAAAACGCCGAGGGAACGATGAGCGCAGAACACCTGAAAAAATGGCTTGAAGGGCTAAACGATGAGGATCTGGGCAAGTACAAGATGTGACGAATATCTGCGAATTATCGGACATGGTGGTTTCATTGTATTCCTCATGTTGTTGATGCAGATTGGTTTATTCGCGGCAATTCCAAGCGACTGGACAGCGCCGCAAAAGCCGTTTCAGATTGGCGACAACCTTTATTATGTTGGGAGCCGTGACCTGGCGGCCTATCTGATTGTGACGCCTGCGGGGAATATTCTGCTGAATGCAAACCTGGCGAGTTCGCCGCAGCAGATTCGTGCGAGTGTGAGGGAGTTGGGCTTCCACTGGCGCGCGACGAAGATTCTGTTGCTGAGCCAGCCGCACTATGACCATGCGGCAGGAGCGGCCGAGGTGGTGAAGGAGACGGGCGCGCGGCTGATGGTGATGGATGGGGACGCGCAGGCCGTGGAGACGGGCGACGCGCACGACTTTGGCGGGCCGGGCCTGCTGCCGTATACGCCGGTGCATGTGGACCACGTGTTGCACGATGGCGAGGTGGTGCGGCTGGGCGGTGTGGAGATGACGGCGCACCGGACGGCGGGGCATTCGCGGGGATGTACGACGTGGACGATGGAGACGCAGGTGCATGAGCGCCCCGGTGGTCCGGTTTCATATCCGGCAGTGGTGCCGGTGGTGATTGTGGGCGGATATGCGCCGCTGGACTCGTATCGGCTGGTGGCGCGCCCTGGCCAGCCGGTGTCGTATCCGGGGATAGCGGAAGATTTTGAGCAGACGTTTGAGGAGCTGCGCGAGCTGCGGTGCGCGGTGTTTCTGGGGGCGCATGGGAGCTACTTCAACATGCAGGCGAAGCTGAAACGGATGCCGAGCGATGGCGAGCGGGTGTGGATTGATCCGGCAGGGTATCGGGCGATGATCGACGCAGCGAAGAAGAGCTTTAAGCAGAGGCTTGCCGAGGAAAGCGAGCAGGCGCAGAAAGCGCAGGGGCAGTAGCAGCGGGTTCTGCGAGCTGGGTTTATATTACAGAATATCTGTTATCAGACATGAGATCAGGTTGCATTTCGGCTGTAACGATTCGTCGTCGTTCGCATTGATTCCGAATCAGATGGACTGATGCAAACCGTATACGACGCAGCAGGAGGAATCGATGGAGTTCGCCGTTCATGCGGGCTTCGCTTCGACCCTTCACCGAGAAGGTGCGAAGTGATGGGAATCGGAAGTGTCATCCTGGAATCCATGCTGACCTGCCCGAAGTGTGGGAATGCGGCACTGGAAAAGATGCCGCTCGATTCTTGCCGATTCTTTCATGAGTGCGTTGCCTGCCATGCGCTGATGCGTCCAATGCCGGGAGATTGCTGCGTCTTCTGCTCGTACGGTTCGGTCAAGTGTCCACCGGTCCAGCTTCAGGGCCGGTGCGGAGTATAGCCTTTCAAAGCAGATTCCCTGCGGGAATGACAAACAAAAGACAGAAACTGTAGGGGATTTTTTTACCCACTGTTGATATGCCTTCAACAATCGCGCCCTACATTGAATCCATATTCTGCGATGTTCATTGGGGACCATACGTTTCGGCACGGCTCGCCGAGCCAGATCGTTTGCGATGGGATTTCCGGGTCGCAGGTTGCTGTCTGTTCTTTGTGTAATTCATCTACCTGTTTTTTCCGGAGGCAAAACGCGATGAAGAGGTTTCTGTGGATTGACGTTCCGTTGAAGATGCGGAGCCTGGTCTGTTTTCTGGGGGTTTTCCTGATAGCGATGGGCACGCGTGGTGTGGCTCAGACGACGCAGGGGTCGGTTTTTGGCACAGTGCGCGACGCGAGCGGCGCAGCGATTGCAGGGGCAAGCGTGACGCTGCGCAACCTGGACGAAGGCGTGAGCCGCACGGCAACCACGAACGCTGCCGGCAACTATGTGTTTGTGGACGTGGTGGCGGCACACTATACCGTGACGGTGGCGGTGCCGGGTTTTGAGACGTTTGAGGCAAGCCGCGTGGCGCTGGTGGTGCGGCAGCAGCTTCGCGTGGACGCGACGCTGCGGGTGGGCGCGGTGAAGCAGCAGGTGGTGGTGAACGGCGATACGGTTTCGGACATTCAGACGGACTCGCCGACGATCAGCGGGACGTTCACGGCGAGCGATGCCGAGGATCTGCCGGTGAATACGCGGGCCAGCGCCAGCGGCACCTCGGCTGCGGCGATTCTGGGTGTGCTGCCGGGCGCGCAGGACGATCAATCCGGGGTTTCGATTCAGGGCGCGCTGCCGTTTGAGACGGACGTGACGATTGACGGCATTACGGTGAAGAATGCGCAGGGAGGAACGTGGATCAATGACGCGTTTCCTTCAACGGAGGCGATCAGCGAGATTCGCGTGGACGGCGTGCTGGCCAGCGCGGAGTATGGCGATCCTGGCCAGGTGGTGGTGACGACGAAGAGCGGAACGAATCATTTTCACGGTTCGGCCTTCACCTACTATCAGGACAACAACTGGAATGCTCATGCCTACAGCTTTACGCCGTACAAGCAGCCTTCGTATCACGGGACGACGTTTGGCGGGTCGCTGGGTGGGCCGGTGATTCTGCCGCACTACGATGGGCACGACCGGAGCTTTTTCTTTGGGGATTATGAGGGGTGGCGCTTCCCTTCCCAGGCCGTGCTGCAGGAGGTGGTGCCGACGCAGGGGATGATGCAGGGAGATTTCTCCGGTTACACCGATGCGCAGGGGAATGCCATCACACTGCGCGATCCGTATAACCCGACGCAGATGTGGGGCAGCCAGATTCCGTCGGGCATGATTAGCCCGATTGCGGCGGCAACGCTGAAGCAGTTTTATCCGACGCCGAATATTGGCAACCCGAATACGTATCAGGATGGCGAGACGGCGAACTGGACGGAGAATGTGGACGCGAGCAAGCACTCGGACCAGTTTGATATTCGCGGGGATCAGTATTTTGGATCGAATCAGAAGTTTCTGCTGTGGGGAAAGTTTACGTGGAAGAATTTTCCGACGGTCTCGCCGGAGCTGCTGAATGTGCCTTCGTCGACGCAGATCAACACGAACAAGGTGCTGCGCGTGGATACGAACTGGACGATTACGCCGAATCTGATCAACGAGGGCGGCTACGGATTTACGCGGGTGTGGGGCGGCACGTCGAACCCGTTCAACGGCACGGCGTGGACGCAGGGAGAAAATTTTCAGGGGTTGCAGAACCTGTTCTTCAACGGCATTCCGGAGATGGATTTTCAGAATCTGCAGAGCTTAACAGCGGATCGCCTGACGAGCCTGAACAACTCGATCACGAACGTGTATCAGGACACGCTGCTTTGGACCCGAGGAAGCCATATCTTCAAGTTTGGCGGAACGGTTTCGACGCTGGGCGCGCGGACTCCGCTGGGATTCTTTGGCGCGGATAACTACGGGACGTATGCGTTTGACCTGTGCGGAACGAATGGAAGCAGCGGGTGCTTTACGGGTATTGACTTTGCCGACTTCCTGCTGGGAATTCCGAACGGGACCGAATATGACGTGGTGCAGCAGGATAACAACGGATACTCGGTCGATTACGAGGCCTTTGCGCAGGATGAGTGGCGGGCCAATGACAGGCTGACGATCTCCTACGGCGTTCGCTACGAGCTGCATCCGGCCTACTATGACAAGGGCGGCGATATCGGCAACTTCTCGCCTTTTGTTCCGGGTTCGGGCGCGGTGGTGTATATGGATGGCTATCAGAAGCTGCTGGCGAGGAATTATCTTGCGTCGGCCAATGCCTGCGATCCGGATGGCGTGACGAATACGAACAACGCGACGGTGAACGGCGTGGGGTGTATGCCGGTAGAGACGAATTCGCAGGCCGGCCTGCCGAAGGGGTTGCGCGAGTATCCACACAAACGTTTCATGCCGCGCTTTGGCCTGGCGTATCGACCGTTTGGCGATGACAAGACGGCGATCCGGGCGGGCTTTGGCATGTATGACATCCGGCTGCTTGGCTCAAACTTCTACTCGCTGACAGGGACGATCCAGGCGGCGACGCAAAGCTATACGAATGCTCTGAACTGCACTGGGCCGAATACCTGTGCGCCCACCTATCAGTGGCCGCAGGTCTATTCCGGGTCAGGCAACGGCGGGCCGACGAATGCGTATGGAACGGACTACTTTGGCACGGCGAACAGCGTGAACTGGAAGGATCCTTATACGTATCAGTGGAATCTGAGCGTGGATCGGTATCTGGGCCAGGGATATGCGCTTCGCGTCTCCTACATCGGTTCGGAGTCGCACCAGCTTGTGTGGGCGCCGGATGAAAATACGCTGCCTTTTTCGAACACGGTCTCGGCGTACAATCAGCCATTCACGGCGCGACTGTTTCCAAACTGGGGCCGGATCAATACGCGCGCGACGGGAGCCAATGACAGCTACAACTCGCTGCAGATTGAGGCCAGTCACCGGCTGCAACAGGGTCTGGAGTTTGACTCGACGTTTACGTGGGCGAAGAACCTGGCCGATAACCAGGGGCCGAACAACGGCGGCTTTGCCGGAGAAAGCGGCGGCAGCCGGGCCACGTCGGTTCTGGATCGCGCGGTGGACTTTGGCGATGTGTATGGCACGCGCCGGCTGCTGTGGAATACGACCGGGCTGTACCAGTTGCCGATTGGCCGCGGGAAGACGTTTGGCGGCAATATGTCGCGCCTGGCCGACAGCCTGGTGGGCGGCTGGGAGATCAGCAGCATCTTTACGGCAGAGACGGGCGACTACCTGATGCCGTACTTCCCGTCTGGCGATGGCGATCCATCGGGCACGGGTTCGGGCTTGAGTTCGTCGCTGGCCGGATGGGATCCCTCGCACAGGACGCAGTATGCGGATTCGGTGGTCGGCGCGAACTGGCGCTCAGGCGCGAGAACACGCACGCTGTGGGCCAATCCTGCGGCCTTCACCTGCCCCGGAGACTCTAGCTGGAAGCCCGGTTTTGGCTGCTACACCGGCGCTGGCTATAACGCAAACGGGACACCGCGCTACACCGGCCCGGGCGCGGCGTCGCCACGGCCGATTGGCCGCTTTGGCAATGCGCGGAATGGCTCGATCGAAGGCCCTGGCCTGGTGAACCTGTCGGCGGGCATCGACAAGGTCTTTGCCGTGACGGCGCAGACGCACTTCCGGATTGAAGGGACGTTTACGAACGTACTGAACCACACGAATCTTGGGGATCCGGTGATGAATCTGTCGCTGCCGACGTTTGGCCTGATCGAGGGCACGAACAGCGGATACTTCAGCGGCGGGCGCACGATTCAGGTGGCCGCGCGGTTCGAGTTCTAGCTGGACATTGCGGGGTGGAAATAGGCTGGTCAGGGAGCCGCTCGGAAGTGATTGCGGGCGGCTCTTTGGCTAGGGCTGCAACGGTTTGGTTTGCGAAGGGCGGGAGTTGCATGAAGCTACCGGGATCTGCATCGATTGCTCAACCGGCCTGCGGGTCGCGTGGGCTGTTGGCGGCGAGTGGGAACAGCTTTTCTGCGCGCGCCTTTGCGGCGATATTGTTGGCCATGGTCTGCGGGGCCATGGCCTGTGGACGGCTGCCCGCTGAGCAAGCGCAGGCTGGAATTCAGGCCGGAATGCAGGCCGGATTTGTGGCAACACTGCCCGACGGTCGGGAGATTCATCCCGTGGGCAACTGGATTCCGCTGGCTCCCTACCCGTTTGCGCTGGCAGTGCGGCCGGATGGCGGGCAGATTGCGATTCCTTCCATTGGATTTCCATTTGCGCTGAACGTTGTCACCGACCCGAGGAGTGATGCTCCCACGGTGCATCAAATGCCAGCCGGAAGCGCAAACGACGCGTCCATGGCCGTCCATGCCGGACTTGCGTATTCGCGCGATGGCAGGCTGCTGTATGTCGCGACGGGCGACTCGGGCAGGCTTCGCAGCTATCGCACGAGCGACTGGAAGATGACGGGCGAGGCATCGCTCGACGGGCCGGTGCGTGAGGCGAATGGCAAGGTTGCGGCGGCGAGCGGAAGCTTTGCGGCAGCGGTCATTGTTTCGCCGGATGGCAGGACGTTGTTTGTGCTGGATCAGGGAAACTGGCGCATCGTGCTGCTGGATGCCGCTACGTTGCACCGGATCGCAAGTGTTCCCACGGGAGCCTATCCGTTCGCAATGGCGCTGTCGCCGGATGGCAGACGGTTATACGTGACCAACACGGGTTTGTTCGAGTACAGGCTGATTCCGGGTGCCGATCCGCGCAATCATCCGCTGACGACGGGACTGCACTTTCCGCCCTTTGGGTATCCTTCGCGGGTGGCGCGGGACGGCGCGACGGTGGAAGGCAAGTCCGTACCCGGCCTGGGCGATGAGAACTCGGCGCGTGGCAGTTCGCTGTGGACCTATGAGATTGGCGACCGTGAGCGTCCGGCAGTGAAGGCGAAGCTGCGGGTCGGAGCCAAGATCAGCGAGGTACCGGGTGGCATCGTCGGCGGCGCGGCGCCGACCGGGGTGGCCGCTTCGTCGGATGCGGTCTATGTGGCGCTGGCGCATGAGGATGAACTGGTGAAGATCAGCCCGGATGGAGCGCGGGTGCTGAGCCAGATGGAGCTGTCGCCGTTTACAGGTGAGCGCTTTGAGGATCGCGCCGGGCGGCCGCTGCGCGGGGTGATGCCGAGCGGAGTGGCGATTGGCAACGGGCGAGTTTATGTGACGGAGTCAGGCATCAACGCCGTTGCCGTGCTCGATGCGGCGTCGCTTGGGGTCATCGAGCAGATTCCTGTGGGATGGAATCCGACGGCGGTGGCGCTCTCTGCCGATGGAGCGACGCTGTACGTCGTCAACACCAAGGGCAAAGGAACGGGGCCGAATGGAGGCAGTGGGCACGCTCCGCATACGCCGACGTATATCGGTTCGCTGGAACGAGGCAGCCTGAGCGTGATTCCGCTGCATTCCCTGCCCCCGGCGCAGGCGCTGACGCAGAGCGTGCTCGACGGGAATATGGCGGACCTCGTGCATCGTCCAGCGCTTCCGCATCTGCGGCATTGCTTCCTGATGATTCGCGAGAACCGGACCTATGATGAGATGCTCGGCGACCTGACGGGAGCGAACGGCGACGCGTCTCTGGCGCGGTACGGGATGAATGGTTGGGCGGAAGAGAGCCGCGAGGCGACGCATCTGCGCGTTACGCCGAATCTGCACGCGCTGGTTGCGCACTTTGCGACGAGCGACAACTATTTTGTCGATTCCGATGTCTCCGCCGATGGACACCGCTGGGCGATGGGCATTCGCCCGACGCCGTTTTTTGAGACGGCATGGACCTCGAACTATGGCGGACGAAGGACGGGCAACTCGACTGCGACTGTGCCGGGCCGTCGCGCACCCTTTGGCGGCGACGATGGTGCGATGCCGGAAGATGAGCCGGAGTTTGGCTCGCTGTGGGAGCATGTGGCAGCGAGCGGCAAAGGCATTCTGAACTATGGGGAGGGCCTGGAGATCGAAGGCAACGACGAGCTGCCGGGGACGCAGCCCGAGGGTCAGCGACTGTTCCTGAATGCGCCGTTGCCGGAGCCGGTCTTTGAGTCCACCGATCGCCGCTACCCCACCTTCAATCTGGGCATTCCGGACCAGTTTCGCGTGCGCGAGTTCGAGCGCGATTTTCAACGCAGACTCGCCACCGGCAAAGTTCCCGGGCTGATCGTCATCCGCCTGCCGGACGATCACACAGCGAACCCGCGACCGCGCGATGGCTACCCGTATCGCGCTTCGTATGTGGCCGACAACGATCTGGCGACCGGAGAGATCATCGCGTTTCTGTCACGAACGCGGATTTGGAACAGCTCGGCGGTGTTTGTGACCGAAGACGATGCGCAGGGCGGCGTGGACCATGTGGATGCGCATCGCAGCGTGCTGCTGGTGGCCAGCCCATGGGTGAGGCCCGGCGCGGTCTCGCATCAGCACACGAGCATGGGATCGATTACGCGCACGATGGACGAGCTGCTGGGCCTTGGACCGCTCAATCTGGAGGATGCACTGGCGGGTGAGATGACCGGCATCTTTGACAGGCAACTCCATCCTGAGCCATTTGCAGCGCAACCCTCCGACTCGCGCGTCTTCGACCCGATGGCCGCACGCCTTGCGCAGCCGAAGAGCCGGCGAGCTGCGGCGGAGTTGCTCGATATGGACAATGCGGAAGCGATTCGAAAGCAGATGGCGAAAAGCGCTGGCAAGCTGAGCAGACCCGTGGATGGGAAGCCGTAGACGACGCTCGATCTTCCGTTCAACGGGTTGTCCATTTGATCAGAGTGCGCGGGAATGACAAACAAAAGACAGAAGCAGATTCCCTGCGGGAATGACAAACAAGAAAAGCAACTTGGCCGCGATTACGGTTTGACCCAGATGGAGCCGACGCCGGTGGCGTCTTCGGTGTTGTCGATCTGGAGATTCATCGCTGCGCGGCGCTCAAAGATGACGCGACCGTGTGGCTCGTCAAAGACGACGCGACGGAAGAGCGTGAGGATGTTGGTGCCGACGACGCCGTCGGTGCGACGGCGGTCAGAGAACTCCGGGGTGGTGTGCATGAGGAAGACGGGAAGCTGCTGCATCTCGGTGTGGCCGATGAGGCAAAACGGCACGATGACCGACTGAAGACCGAAGATGCCGCCGATGCCGTACGCGGTGGCGGAGACGGTGGTGAGCGAACCCTTGCGCTCTGCATCGGTGATGTGGGATTTCTGAATGAAGTTGGCGTAGAGCATGACGGTGGCGTCGCTGCCGGTGTCGAGGTCAAGCAGCGCATATCGCTGGCGACGCTTGCCGGTGGCGAGTTCGACGGGGATGGCCATGGAGCCACCGCTGGAAGCAAGATCAAGGACTTCTCCGCTGCCGAGGTAGCTGAAGCCGCCGCGCGGGTGAAAGGTGATGAGGCGGTCGGCGAAGTCGATTTCAACGATGAACTGGTGGAGGAGTGGCAGGCCGAGGATGCCGTCGAGGTGGTGAACGTTGAGCAGCTCCAGGTTGTGCAGGTCGATGAGGGTCATGGAGCTGGCGATGGGGATGGCTCCGAGGCGAGCGTCGAGGTTCTGCGCAGCGGCGATGCGGACCTTGTCGTTGCCGTAGCCGACACCGCGTTGTTTGATGAGCAGGACCGACTGGATGCCAAGCTGCTGAGCGGTGGCGAGATCGAGGATATTGACGCTGGAGCCGGTGTCAAAGAGGAAGACCATGCCGGGGTGGTTGTTGATGGTGAGGTTGAGGAAGATGTGGTCGTGGGAGTATTCAAAGGGAACGGTGAAGCTGTGATCGAAGCGTGGCGGGCCGTTGAAGATGGCCGCCGACCACGGAAAGGAGGACGCGGCAGCGAGAGCCGGAACAGCAAAGAGAAAAAGGCTGGCAAGGAGGGCCAGCGCGATCAGGATGCGGGTGAGGAAGGTTTGCAGCGAGGAAGTATGGACGCGAGTGAGCATGAAGCACCTCCGCCTGATATTCCCAAAAACAGCGTTGAGAATGGACGCGTCCCTGGGAATTGCGGATCAGTAGACACCCAAAGAGAGACGAATGCAAGGGAAAAATGAGGCCCGTGGCTGGGTTGGGCGATACGGGGCGTGAAACAGGTCAGGTGAGGCGGCGCGCTTCCCTGCTCCAGCGCGTGAGCAGTGTGACCGAGATGACGATGAGGGCGAGGGTGAGTCCGATCCACAGGCCGTGGACGCCCTGGCGCAGGGGGAAGCAGAGAAGCAGGCCCAACGGCAGGCCGAGTATCCAGTAACCGACGAAGTTGGCGAACATGGGGATGCGGGTTTCGCCGACGCCGCGGAGCGCTCCGGTGCAGATGGTCTGGATGCCGTCAAAGACCTGAAAGGCTGCGGCGATGAGCAGCAGCGAAGGACCGAGAGCGAGTACGCGCGGGTCGGCGGTATACAGCTCGATGAGCGGACGTGGAACGAGCAGGAAGACCAGCCCGGCGAGGAGCATGAAGGCTGTGCCGAGAGCCAGCGCGATCCAGGCGGCGCGGCGAGCGGCGGGAAAGCGTTTGGCGCCGATGGCGTGGCCCACGCTGACCGCGGCGGCTGAGGAGATGCCGAGCGGGACCATGTAGGTGATGCTGGCGTAGTTGAGGGCGATCTGGTGCGTGGCAAGCGCGATGGGGTTGACCCATCCGGCGGCGAGTGTGGCGGTGTTCCAGGCGCCGACTTCGAGGGTGATTTGCCCGGCGGCGGGCAGGCCGAGGCGGATGAGCGAACGGATGCGCTGCCACTGGGGACCGGCCCAGTGATGAAAAAGCGGGTGGCCGCGGCGGCGTTCATAGCGCCAGGCAAAGGCCAGAAGCGAAAGCGCCATTCCGATGCGGGCGATGACGGTGGAGAGCGCGGAGCCACGCACGCCGAGAGCGGGAAATCCCCAGTGACCGTAGATGAGCAGCCAGTTCCCTGCCCAGTTGAGCAGATTGGCGAGGATGTAGGTGAGGGTGATGACCTTGACCTGGCCGACGCCCTGGAGGTAACGACGCGCGGCGCCGTAGATGAGCAGTGGAGGCAGGCTGAAGACGAGCACGCGCAGATAAGCCGCGGCGGGATGAGCAACCTCGGGCGCAATGCCAAAGCGCGCGTATCCGAAGCTGGCCAGAAAGACGAGCAGCATGAGAATGGGCGCGATGCCGAGAGCGAGATAGATGCCCTGCGCGAGCCAGCGATGACAGTCGTCGTGGTCGCCGCGACCGAAGGCCTGCGCGACAGCGGTATCGAGGCCGAGCAGCAGGCCGATGCCAAAGAGCGAAGGGATGTAAAAAACGGCGTTGCCGAGAGCGACCGCGCCGATCGAGTCCGGACCGAGACGGCCCACCATGATGGTATCGACGATGCCCTGCGCCATCCAGCCGAGTTCACTGAGAACGACGGGGACGGCGAGACGGGTGAGCGCGGCGATCTCGCTCTTCCATTCTGCGCGGGAAGCGGTGGGCATTTTTCTACTGTACCGGAAGTGAGCAGAGGGGATTGCGCAAAAGAAAAGCGGTCTGCGAATGAGCAGCAGACCGCGAGAGCGAGGTTGAGCTAAAACTCGAAGCGAAGAGCAAACTGGATCTGACGTTCGCGGTAGATGGTGTTGCCGGCGGTGTTGGGGACGCTGAAGTTGCCGACGGCGTTGAGGACATTGCCGGTGACGTTGTAGGCGGTGGTGTTGACGCTGGTGAAGTTCTCGCGGTTAAAGAGGTTGAAGGCTTCGGTGAGCGCCTCCAGGCGATATTTTCCAGCGAAGAGCAGGCTGCGGGAGAGACGAAGATCAACGTCCTCGATGCGAGGCTGTTCCAGGGTGTTGCGTCCGGCGAGGATGAGAAAGTTGGCGCCACCGGAGCCGTTGAGAGACTGGCTGGCGCCGGGAACGGTCTTCACCTTGGTGTCGGTTCCGTTGACGCCGTAGGAGTATGGCAGGCCGGACTGCTCGGTGAAGATGGGTGAGACGAGCCAGCCGTTGGCGAGTTGGTTGAGCAGGCGGTTGTCGAGATGGACGGTTGGCTCCCAGACGAGGCTGCCGACGAATCGCTGCGGAATATTGGTGACGGATTTGCCGTAGTCGTAACGAACGGTGAAGGGATCGAAGGGATCGTTGGTGTCAGCGCCGGAGGTCTGGTTCTGACCATAGTCGAGCGCTTTGGAAAAGGTGTAGCTGAGCTGGAACTGGACGCCGTTGGAGAGGCGATGCTCGGCTTGAACCACGAGAGCGTTGTAGCTGCTGTTGATGTTGCTGACGATGGCGGTCATAGCCTGAAAGCTGGGGTTGAGCCGAGCTGAATAAAGCGGGAGCATGAAGGTCTGGCCGGCATATTTTCCACCGTTGATGGAGTAGGAGATGGTGGAGGTGGCGGGCGCGATATTGGTGTCGATGAAGTTGGGAAGCTGACGGCCGAGGCTCATGAGATAACTGACCGAGAGAACAGTGTTCCATCCGACTTCTCGCTGGATGGCGAGGTCGCCCTGCTGAATGGTGGGCGCGCGGAAGTTGGAGGCAAAGAAATCGATGCTGGGTGGCAAAGAGTTGGTGACGGAGGTGGCGATGGTTTTGGGATAGATGAGCGCGTTGGGGTTGAGCTGGCCGTTATTGACTGGATTGAGCGTGTAGAGGAACTGAGAAGCAGAGGTTCCGGTGGAGGCGATGGCCTGATAGATGGTGCCATTGAGGACGCGACCGAAGAAGAGACCGTAGCCGCCGCGGACGGAGGTTTTGCCGGTTTTGAATGGGTCCCAGTTGAAGCCAAAGCGCGGGCCGAAGTTGCGTTTGTCGGTGGGCAGCGATGCAGTCTGAGGAACGGCGGGATTGGGAATCTGAGCCGAGGGCAAAAGTTCCAGCTCATAGCGTAGGCCCATGTTGAGAGTGAGAAAGGGCGTAGCTTTCCAGTCGTCCTGGACGTAGAGGGCGATGTCATTGGTGTTGAGGCTGAAGGATGGTGTTCCGAAACCCTGCTGGTAGTTCTGATAGCAGGGAAAGGCGCCGGGTTTGTTGTCGCGCGTGGCGTCGCAACCGACTGTCGTCTGCCCCTGGGAGCGGGTGAATTCCGTGATGAAGTCGGCGATGTTGGCGAAGTTGTACGAGCCACCGCCGGCGTTGAGGAAGTTCGCCAGGTCGTTGACGTGGCGATAATCCATGCCGGTGTTGATGACCTGATTGCCGCGAACCCAGGTGAGGGTGTCGGAGAACTCGTTTTCGGTCTCCAGCGGATAGTCGGGCCGAGGCAGATAGGTTGGTTCGCCAAAGACGATGCCGCCGTCGTTGACAGCAATGGAAGGCGGAAATCCGTTGGGGCCGGTGAGAGGCTCGCCGGGTGCGGGATTCTGCGGAGTTTCGTAGTCAAATTCGCGCGTGTGCTGGAAGCGAGCCTGATTGCTGAGCGCGTTGTTGAGAAAGAGATTTTCGACGGCGTTGATGGTGTCAATTTTGACGAAATCATTGCCGAAGCTGGCGATGCCACGATTGACGACAGGGTTGGTCTGAACGCCGCCAGGTGAGTCCCAGCGCATACGGTTGTATTCGATCGATGCAGTATTGCGGTCGTTGATGGTCCAGTCAAGTTTGGGGAAGTTGATGATCTGGTCGCCGACGCGCGGGACGATGCCGGTGAGGCTGTTGAGGAACTGAACTCCGGCGTTGATCTGATTCTGGGTAAGCCCTCGGGAGAGCATGCAGCTCTCAGCGCTGACGCCTTTCACACAGATGTTCTGGGTGGGATCAGTGATGTTGAAAAAGGTAGGCTGTGCGGTGGCGACGCCGGGAAAGTTTCGCTGCTGCTGATCGTATGCGTAGAAGAAAAAGAGTTTGTCTTTGAGGATGGGACCGCCGAGGGTAAGTCCCCATTGGTGACGCTTGTCCTTGGGCTTGAGCGGTTCTTCGGTCACAGTCCCGGTGGATGCGCTGTAGACGCCGAGCTTGAAGAATGGATTGGTGGCGCCGAAGTCGTTGTCCCGGTAGTACCAGAAGGCGGAGCCGTGAAGAGTGTTGGTGCCGCTTTTGGTGACAGCGTTGATGACGCCGCCAGCAGCGCCGCCATACTGCGCGGTGTAGTTGGAGGTGTTGGTCTGAAACTCGCGAATGGCGGCCTGCGTGGTGGAGTAGCCGATCCGGGTGTAACCGCGTTCGACGGAAAAGAAGGCCTGATTGTCGTCAATGCCGTCAACGGTGTTGTTGTTCATGACGTTGGAGATGCCGCGGAAGCTGATGAGTCCGAATTGATTGGTGAGCGCAGCACCGGGAGTGAGCAAGGCAAAACTGGTCCAGCGACGCCCGTTGATGGGGAGATTGTCGATGGATGTCTGGTTCACATTGGCGGAAAAATCAGCAGAGTTGGTATTGAGAACAGGAGGCTCGGCACTGACCGTAACGGTCTGCGCCTGACTGCCGACGGCGAGGCGCGGGTCAACTTCCGTGACACGTCCCACCTCGACGATGACATGATTGGCCTGATAGGAACTGAATCCCTGGGCATCGACGGTGATCGAGTAATCACCGGGTGCGAGATGTTCAACGCGGTAGTATCCGCTGGCGTCCGTGACGACGGATTGGTCGGCGTTGGAGCCATTGTTGTGAATTCTGACGCTGGCACCGGAGACGACTGCGCCCTGAGTGTCGAAGATGTTGCCGCCGATGGCTCCATCGACGGTGGATTGGGCTTGGGCAACGATGCCACAGGCTATGAATGCAAAGAGCATGACTAAAGCTGCGAGATGGCGAAGAGAATAGCAGAGTGTCAAAGATGCCTCCTGATGTGAAAACTGCAAAGCAGAAATGGGACAGCGAGCGTCATCAACAATGGAATGACGATCTTCAAGATGAGGATTGAGCATCTTGATGATGCAGCAGATGAATTAAAGGAAGATCAATCGCATGGAGTGAAGCTGTGGAAAAAGAGGATTGATTACGAACCCATCAAAGTTGCTTTGACGTCAGTCAGTCGATGCGGGTGCAGGCGGCGCGGTCGGCAGCGGGCAACGCGGCGAGGTGGTCTTCGATGGCGAGTTGCGTGATGGGATGGATGAGAGTGGGTGCGATCTCTGACAGCGGCAAAAGTACGAAAGCGCGCGCGGTGAAGCGCGGATGAGGCAATGTGAGCGCGGGCGTGGAGAGCACGAGATCGTCGAAGAGGATGAGATCGAGATCCAGGGAACGCGGACGGTTGCGCAGTACGGTCTGGCTGCCGGATCGGTTGCGACCAAAGGAGAGTTCGATGCGCAGGAGATTTTCCAGCAGCAGGGCGGGAGAAAGCGTCGTGTGGAGCTGCACGACGGCGTTGTGGAACCAGGGCTGATCGGCGTAGCCGACCGGTGGTGTGAGCCAGATGGAGGATGCTGCACGAACCGCACCGAGCAGGCGCAGGCGTTCGATAGCGGCGCTGAGGGTGTGAGCGGGGGAGCCAGCGGGAGAATCCATGTTGGCGCCCAGGGCAATGGTGGCGAGATGGCCGGGCTGGGAGAGTGGTAGGGATGGCTGGCTCATGCCCTGGACTCTGCCCGAGGAGATAGTTTCAACGCCGGGAGCGAGGCGTCGGTCATGGGTTCGGTCATGGGTTCGACACGCATCTGGCGGATGCGGTAGCCGTCCATCTCCGTGATCGTGAAAAGGCGGTGATCGAAGACGAAGGAATCGCCGGGAGTGGGGATGCGACCGAGCTGAGTGAGCGCGAAACCGGCGAGCGTTTCCACGTCGCCTTCGCGGGGCAACGACCACTGCATCTGCGTCTCCAGATCACGAAGATTGAGACTGCCTTCGAGCAGAAGCGCGCCGGAGGCGGTGGTGAGGATGGGGCGAACGGGGTCGTCGAATTCGTCTTCGATTTCGCCGGTGAGCTGCTCGATGAGATCTTCCGCGGTGACCAGGCCGGTGGTGGTGCCGTATTCGTCAACGACGATGGCGATTTGACGGCGATGGCGCTGGAAGTCTTCGATGAGTCCGGCGACGGATTTTGTCTCTGGCACCATGAGGACATCGCGCATGATCTGGCGCAGACGCAGCTCGGCGATGGGAGCGTGAGGCGAGCGCGTGGTGGCTGTGCGCAGGAAGTGCATGAGGCGCGCGACATCTTTGGCGTAGACGATGCCGATGATGTGTTCCGGCGCGTCTTCAAAGACAGGAACGCGCGAGTGAAGATGATCGTTGATGCTGGCGCTGGCCTCTTCGATGGGCATCTCGGCGGACAGCGAGACGATCTTCTGGCGCGGGGTCATGATTTGCCGGACGGAGACCTCGTCCAGCTCGAGAGCGCGATGGATGATCTGCTCCTGAAAAGGCGAGATGAGTTCCATGCGACGCGTGGCGGAGGCGGTGAGCTTGAGTTCCTCCGGCGAATGAGCGGAAAGCTCGACGGTGAGCGGGACGCCGAAGACGGCAAGGACGGCGCGCGCCGAGCGCTGAAGGAAGCGCAAAGCTGGCCGCGTAATCGCCATGAAAAGCAGCATGGGTCCGGCGATGGCGATGGCCATCGGCTCGACGCGGCGCAGGGCGAGGGATTTGGGTGTGAGTTCGCCGAGCAGGACGTGAAGATAGGTGATGAGCGCGAAGCCAAGCGCGGCCGAAAGAATGTGCGAAGCCGTTTGCGCGTGAGGCACGTAGCGGAGCAGATCCAGAAAAAAGCTGGCGACAAGCGGTTCGCCAACCCAGCCAAGAGCGAGGCTGCACAGTGTGACGCCAAGCTGAACGGCAGAGAGGAAGCTGTCGAGATCGAGAAGCAGACGACGGACGGCGGCAGCGCCGACGATGCCTGATTCGACCATCTGTTGGACCCGGGTGCGGCGCACGGAGACAAGCGCAAACTCGGCGGCCACAAAGAATCCGTTGGCCAGAATGAGGGCTGCAACGGCGACCGACTGAAGAAGTGTATGCCCGTGCATTTGGACCTGAGTCTAACACTTTGGCGACGGAGAGCATGGAACGAATTGTCGGGCGGTTACGTATGGGCTAAATGAGTGCAGGATTTGCGCGCTGATGTTGCGGGCAATCCACTGCGAACGAGAAAGTTTTGGAGGATCGGTTGTCGACTTCGAAGAAGAAATCGCGTTTCTGGATATGGCTGGGGGGCGGAATTGCGCTGGTGGTGGTGGGCGCGGGAGTGGGATTGGCGCATCTGGCTTCCGGCACACACATTGACCCAAACAAGCTGGCGAAGGTGACGCGAGCCGATGTGATGCGTTCCGTGGTGGCTACGGGCAAGATTACGCCGATCACGCAGGTGGAGGTGAAGTCGAAGGCCTCGGGAATTGTGGAGAAGCTGTATGCCGACATCAACGACCGCGTAAAGAAAGGCCAGCCGCTGGCGCAGCTTGACCAGCAGGAGATTGAAGCGCAGGTGGCGGCGCAACGAGCGCAACTGAGCGCGGCGAAGGCGAATGTGGGGATTATCGAGGCCAATATTGCACAGGATCGCGTGAATGCCCAGGCTCCCGATCTGCCGATGTACAAAGCAACGCTGGATCGCAACGAGCAGATGTTGAAGCAAGGGCTGGTGCCGCAGCAGTCGCTGGACAATGCGCGACGCGACTACGAAGCGGAGCTGAACAAACGGAACAGCTCGCGGGCGGCGATCCTGGTGGACCAGGCGAAGCTGAAGCAGGCCGAGGCGCAGGTGACGCAGAATCAGGCGACGCTGGACCAACTGCTGGAGCAGCTCAGCTACACGACGATTACCGCGCCAATGGACGGCGTGGTGCTCTCAC
>JAJZEA010000056.1 GCA_021851335.1 Acidobacteriota bacterium
CGCTGTCGCGGGTCGGCAGCGTCAGCGAATATCCCCAGAAATGCGTCTGCGCGCGCAGGCCCACGCTCTTGTTGCCTTCAATGCGCTGCGACTCCTCCACATAAATCGCCGCCGGCAGCCACAGATTTGGCTGCATGTTCATGCGCCAGCTATCGAAGTGAAAGTACTCGCGCGTATTGTCTTCGCTGGTGCTTTCCGTGTAGCTACCGTTGAAGCGCACGATGTTGCCGTCCTGGTCTTCCACCCAGATACGTCCGTTGAACCGTCCCTGTCCCTTCACCCTCGGATGCACATCGAAGACCACCGTGCGAATACTGCCCAGGAACTCGCGGCGCACGTAGTTGAACTCATAGTGCTGCCGGTCATAGCCGATCGGATCGACAAACATCATGTCCATGAAGCCCTGCGTGTTGTAGGTCTCCTGGTCCAGATGCAGCGCCTTGCTAATGTTGGTGAAGGCCGCAAGCGAGCCTTTGAAAAATCCGTGCGCCTTCTTCACCGGCGCCTCATACGGCTTGTCGAGAAAAGTCTTGTGAAAATCAACCCGGCTCAGCATGTAGGTGTCTGAAATCGGCACCTGATAGAGCTTCGGATCAGGCCGCGTGTCCTGGATATAGGTCTCCACCAGCGGCGTGTGCTGCTGGATATTCTGGATGATGACCTTCTCGCGCGCAATCGACTTGTCCACCAGCGCGGACTGCGCCGGTGTCAGCGGATGCGTCACTTCGTACTTCGGCTTTTTCTTCGCATAGGCCAGGTGTGCGCCAAGAGCGAGAGACAACAGGACGAGGGATGTTTTGTGAAATTTCATTGCAATCTCCTGATGCACGGGCAATTCAATGGATGACGCAGCTTTTCCTCATCATTACATGGCTTCAGGCAGTCTGGAAGCGAACGATGATGTTGGTTGAGTAATCCACCGGCTGTCCGTTCCGCGTCGCTGGACGGAAACGGTAGGTTGACGCTGACCGGATCGCCGATTGATCCAGTCCATGTCCAAGGCCACGCACAACACCATGCACAACAGTCGTACCGGAGGCGGTGATGGTGACACTCAGCACCACGTCTCCTTGAATGTTCATCTGGCGCGCTTCTGCCGTGTATTCCGGCTTGTTGCTGTTCACCAAAACCGGCGGTGTCGTCCGAACCGCAGGAGCGGCGGCCATTGCGGGAGCAGCCGACTTCACCATGCCTGGAATCCCCGCCGAAGCGACATGCCCGGCCTGCGTATTCTGCTGGAAAGCCGCGCCGGGAATGCCTGCCGAGGCCACCTTGCCAACGGTTCCCGCGCTGGATCCGGAGTGCGTGCCGTTGCCAAAGCCCGCCGAGCCGACCACGCCGCGCGGAGCTTCCGCCTTGCCCTGATTGCCCCCAAAGGGATTGCCCATCGCAGCCACCGTAGCCGGACGGTTTGCATTCGGATTGGGCCGCGCGCCGTTCAGGTCGCCAAAGTGCACAGCCGTCGTGGATGGCTTGGCCTGTGGAGCCACGGCAGGGGAAGCGGCAAAGGCCAGCGCGGCCTTGGGCTGCGGAGCCAGCACAATCTGCGGCTTCGCTTCATGCACCACGGGAAGCTGCGCCGTCTCCTTCATCAGCGGAATCGGTTTTGGCTCCGGCTTTGGTTCCGTCCGCGCAACGGTCAGATGCGGAGGCTGAATGTGGACCGTCTCCAGCACCGGCGGCGGCGGCATCTTCGGCGGCGGAGGCGTCTTCACCTTGATCTCCGGAGGCTTGGAGACCGGCAGTTCAAGCGTCAGAGACTCCATCCTGCGCTGCACGATGGCGTGATGGGCAAAAGTGCCCAGAAGCAGCAGCAGAGCGAGTAGAGAAAGATTCAGAACCGCGCTGACAAACAAGGTTGCCGGGTTCCGCTCAGGCTCTGGCAGCAGTCCGAAACGAGGGGGAAGCGAGTCGGTATGCGTTGACATGCGTTGATCCTAAAATGCGACGAGCGCTACAAATGCGAAGAAAGCTTCACATTGGCTGGCCTGCGCGGCAACGCATCCGCAGGCGTGAAAATTTGTTCCTGAATCATGCCAAAGGCTAAGTGTTCTTATCTGAGACATATTCTAAACTTAATATGGGTTGAAGGGAAAAGAGAGGCTCATTGATGAAAATACTGATCACCGGCGGAGCGGGGTACATCGGTAGTACCGTAACGGAACTGCTGATGGCGCGCGGTCATCAAATCACCATCCTGGACAACCTTTGCCACGCCAAACCCGAGGCTGTTCCCGCCGGTGCGGAGTTCGTCGAGGCTTCTCTGGCTGACCGCGATCGGATCGAAACGCTTTTTCGCGACGCCTCTTCAGCCGGCCAGCCGTTTGACGGCGTCATCCACTTTGCCGCGCTCATCGAAGCCGGCGAATCGATGCAAAAACCGGAGATCTACTTCCGCAACAACACCGCTTCCACACTCTCACTGCTGGAGGCGATGATCGCCTGTGGCCCGCGCAGGCTGGTCTTTTCTTCGACGGCAGCGGTCTATGGCGAGCCGGAGACTGTGCCCATTCCAGAGACAGCAACCCTGCGCCCGACAAACGCCTACGGCGAATCGAAGCTGCTGGTCGAGCAGATGCTGGGCTGGTTCCATCGCATTCACGGCCTGCGCAGTGCGGCATTGCGCTACTTCAACGTGGCCGGCGCGGCGGAGACCGAGGCGGGCATTGTGCGCGGCGAAGCGCACGAACCGGAGTCGCACCTCATTCCTCTGGTGTTGGATGTGGCGCTGGAACGCCGTTCCTCCATTAAAATTTTTGGAGACGATTACGCTACCCCGGACGGAACCTGCATCCGTGATTACGTTCATGTCTCTGACCTGGCGGAAGCGCATCTGTTGGCGCTCACTGCGCTCGATTCACCTGGCGCCGCGGAAAATCGCTTGATCTATAACCTCGGCAATGGCGCGGGATTTTCCGTGCAGGAAGTCATCGAGGCCGCGCGGCGCGTGACCGGGCACGCGATTCCTGTGCAGATGTGTCCGCGCAGACCGGGCGACCCGGCGACGCTGGTCGCCTCCAGCGCCAAAGCCATCGCCGAGCTGGGCTGGACGCCGCGCTACACCACGCTGGACGCGATTCTGCGGACGGCCTGGGCCTGGCACCAGAAGCGCTATTCGGCATGAAGTGTGCTGGATAGGACAATCACCGGGCCTGTGCTTCGCACCTTTGAATCGCATCGTCGGTGAGGCCAAACAGATACAGCAGCGCATCGAGTGCCTGATAGGAGATTGAACATTCGGCGCTGGCCCGCACCAGCGGCTTGGCGTGGAAGGCCACGCCGAGTCCGCTGAGGCGCAGCATGGGCAGATCGTTGGCACCGTCGCCAACGGCTGCGGTTTGATGCAGTGCAATCTGTTCGCGCGTGGCAATCTGGCCCAGCAACGCCGCCTTGCGCGCGCCGTCGACAATCTCGCCGCGAATCTCGCCGGTCACCACGCCGTCGCGCATGTCGAGCAGATTCGCGTGGATCTCGTCGATGTCCAGCCGCCGCTGCAAATCCACGCCAAAGAAGGTGAATCCACCGGAGAGCACGACTGTGCGCACATGGAGAGCGCGCAGCACGGCAAACAGACGCTCCGCGCCGGGCATCAGCGAAATGCTTCCGAGCAGGCCGAGAGCGGCAGACTCCGGCAATCCGCGCAAGAGCGCCACACGCTTGCGAAAGCTCTCCTGAAAGACCAGTTCGCCGCGCATGGCGGCGGAGGTGATGGCCGAAACCTGGTCGCCGACGCCGGCCAGCTTTGCCAATTCATCAATGACTTCACCCTGAATCAGCGTCGAGTCCATATCGAAGGCAACCATGCGCGGAACCTGCCCAATGAGTGAACCGGAGAGCACGGCAAAATCGGCGCGCGCAGCTTCGGACAAGGAGCGGAATCCAGTGCGCAGCGACTCCATCGCTTCGGCGGGCAGTTGCACCGTCCACTCGACTGCGCCGCGGCCAAAGATGCCCATCGGCGCAGCCGTCAGCCAACGCTCCGCCTCAATCTGCCCGGAGTGCGCGACGATTGACTGCCGCGCCTGAGTGAGTAACTCTTCCGTGAGCACGGCGGCGATGGCGACGACGCGAACCGAAGTGCGGGAATCCTGCAAGGAGGTAGAAGTCTGCACGAAGTCAGGTTACCTTTCCAGTGGGAAACGGGTTGGAGAAACGCGTGAGAAGCCTTGCACCGGGCTTTTCTTCAGTGTCATTGCGGCGCGCATTCCCGAATCACTTTCGCATCACGCCAGTGACTTCAGAATTGCATCCGTCACTGCCGCGCTTGCCCGGCCTGTGTCTCAACCGATATTGTTGCATTCGACCGATCTGTGCCTTGCAAAACGGATTGATTGCGTTGCAATGCGGGATCGTTCCAGGTCAGTAGTCCGTCTTCGGGCGGCTTGCATCGCTTCCAGTTAAATCCATTTTGAACCTGACCGATTCCTTTCAGGAGTAATTTGCATGAGCCAGGCTTCACCTACCGAATCGCCAGACCAGAACCTTCAGTCCAGTTTACGAGAGAATCGCATCTTTACGCCAAGCGCCGCGTTTGCCGCCGAAGCGCATGTGAAGTCGTTTGCCGAATATCAGCAGAAGTACGCCCATTCGATTGCCGATCCGGAGGCGTTCTGGGCTGAAGCAGCGCGGGAACTGGACTGGTTCGCTCCGTGGACGCGTGTGCTGGACTGGAAGCTGCCCGAAGCAAAGTGGTTTGTCGATGGCAAGCTGAATCTGTGCCACAACTGCGTGGATCGTCATGCGCTGGGCGCGCGCGCGGAGAAGACCGCGCTGCTGTGGGTGGGCGAGCCGGCAGACGAGGTGCGCCGCATCAGCTATCGCGAGCTGCATGAACAGGTGCAGCGCGCAGCCAGCGGGTTGCGGTCGCTGGGCATTCAAAAAGGTGACCGTGTGGCAATCTACATGGGCATGACGCCGGAGCTGGCCATTGCCCTGCTGGCCTGCGCGCGCATCGGCGCCGTGCATTCGGTGATCTTTGGCGGCTTTGCGGCCAGCGCCATTGCGGATCGCGTGAACGACGCGCAGTGCGTGGCCATCCTGACGCAGGACGGAAGCTGGCGGCGCGGCAACGAGATTCCGCTGAAAACGACCGTGGACCAGGCGCTGGAGCAGGCTCCGAGCGTGAAGCACGTGGTGGTGCTGCGGCGAACCGGAAGCGCTATCCCGATGCAGGCCGGACGCGATCACTGGTGGCACGAACTGCTGGCCGCGGCCCAGCCGGTGTGCGCAGCCGAGCCGATGGACGCCGAGGATCCGCTGTACATCCTCTATACTTCGGGCACGACGGGCAAACCGAAAGGACTGGTGCACACGACCGGCGGCTACGGTGTGCAGACCTATCTGACGACAAAGTACATCTTTGACCTGCGCGAGGACGATGTCTACTGGTGCACGGCGGATATTGGCTGGGTCACCGGACACAGCTACGTGGTTTACGGTCCGCTGGCCAACGGCGCAACCGTGATGATGTACGAAGGCGCGCCGAACTATCCGAATTTTTCGCGTTTCTGGCAGTTGATTGAAGAGCACAAGGTGACGATTTTCTATACGGCTCCGACGGCGATTCGCGCCTTTATGCAATGGGGCAACGAGCATGTGGAGCGGCATGACCTGAGTTCGCTGCGACTGTTGGGCACGGTGGGCGAGCCGATCAATCCGGAAGCGTGGATGTGGTATCGGGAGAAGATTGGCGGCGGACGCTGCCCGATTGTGGATACGTGGTGGCAGACCGAGACGGGCGGCATCATGGTGGCTCCCGTGCCGGGCGCGGTGCCAGCCAAACCGGGATCGGCGACGCTTCCCTTCTTTGGCATTGAGCCGGATGTGGTGGATCGAAGCGGCAAGACGGTTCCGGCAGGCAGCGGCGGATTGCTGGTGGTGCGCAGGCCGTGGCCATCGATGGCGCGAACGGTCTATGGCGATGCGGAGCGCTACAAGAAGACGTATTGGTCGGATGTGCCCGGTTGCTACTTCACCGGCGACGGCGCGCGACGGGATGCAGACGGCTACCTGTGGCTGATGGGCCGCGTGGATGACGTGATCAATGTGAGCGGCCATCGGCTGGGCACGATGGAGGTGGAATCGGCGCTGGTGGCCCACCCGAAGGTGACGGAAGCCGCCGTGGTCGGTCGCCCGGACGAGCTGAAAGGCCAGGCGATTGTGGCGTTTGTGACGCTCGATGCCGCTACGGCCGTCAGCGAAAGCCTGGATGCGCTGAAGGACGAACTGAAGCGCTGGGTGACGAAGGAGATTGGTGCGCTGGCGCGACCGGAGGAGATTCGCTTCACGCAGGTGCTGCCCAAGACGCGCAGCGGAAAGATCATGCGACGGCTGCTGCGAGAGCTGGCAACGACCGGCCATATCTCCGGCGACACGACGACGCTCGAAGACTTTTCAGCTCTGGCGAAACTGAGAGAAAACGAGGAGTCGTGAGGCGGCGCGGTGATTTATCCTGACAGGTGATGCGACGAACTTCATGGATTCTTCTTTGTGCCCTGGTGACAAGCGCCGGGTGCATGGCGCAGGGGCAGGCAGCGCCTAGCGGCTCATCGGCTCCGGCTACGCAGGCGACTCCGGCCTCCGATGCTGACCTGCCGGATGGGCCGGCTCCGCAGGCCTCGGCCTATGTGCATCCCAACGGACCCCACGTGATCTTTCAGACTTCGATGGGGCGGATTGTCTGCCAGTTTTATCAGCAGCAGGCACCGACGGCGACGGCCAACTTCATCGCGCTGGCGACGGGCAGCAAGGACTGGATTGACCCGGCGACCCAGCAGAAGGTACACGGCAAGCCGTACTACGACGGGACAACGTTTCATCGCGTGATTCCTGGGTTCATGATCCAGGGTGGCGACCCGACAGGGACGGGTATGGGCGATCCGGGATACAAGTTTGACGATGAGTTTGACCCGAATCTGAACTTTGACGAGCCGGGGCGACTGGCGATGGCCAACAGTGGGCCGAATACCAACGGCGCGCAGTTCTTCATTACCGAACAGGCCTATCCTTCGCTCGATCAGCATTACACGATCTTTGGCCAGTGTGATCCGGACGGCGTGGAAGTGGTGAAAGCCATTGCGCGCGTGGATCGCGATGGCAGCGACAAGCCGCTGACGCCGGTAGTTTTGAACAAGGTGACAATTGTGCCGGAAGGCGAGCCGGTTCCGCCTTTGCCGGCGAATCCGTCGGCCGCGGCGACAACGCCGAATTGATCCACTTTCCGAAGCGTGCAGCGCGCGTTCCGGACCAACCGAAAGGAAGTTTTGATGGAATTGACAACGGGTACGTATGCGATCTTCAACACCAGCGAGGGAAAGATCACGGTTCGGCTGTTTCCCGAAGATGCGCCGGTGACGGTGGCGAACTTTATCGATCTGGCCGAAGGCAAAAAGGAGTGGAAGCATCCGCTGACCGGCAAGACCTCGACGGACAAGCTGTACGATGGAACGATCTTTCATCGCGTGATTCCGGATTTCATGGTGCAGGGCGGCGACCCGGCCGGCAGCGGCATGGGCGGCCCCGGCTATCGCTTCCAGGACGAGACACGCGGCTCGCGGCACAGCTTCGACAAGCCGGGCAAACTGGCGATGGCCAACTCCGGACCGAATACCAACGGGAGCCAGTTCTTCATCACCGTGGCCGCAACGACGTGGCTGACAGGCAAGCACACGATCTTTGGCGAAGTGGTCGAAGGCCAGGAGATTGCCGTCAAGATCACCCAGGTTCCGCGCAGCAGCCAGGACAAGCCGGTGAAGCCGGTGGTGCTGGAGTCGGTGACGATCGAACGCGTTTCCTAAGCCGAAGTGAAACAATAGAAAAGGGTTGCTGCTGGATCGCGGCAACCCTTTTTGCTTTTGCCGGAGCTGGAGATCGAGATTTGTTTTTTCTCAGGGGGAGGGGGGGGTATATTATTTTTCTGGTTAACGCCTTTCGGTGAATTTGTTGATTTTTTCGTTACATCATCGATCCCTGCGCGATGCGGTGGGCAAAGGCAACTGCAAAAGCAGATTCCCTTCGGGAATGACAGCCAAAAAGCAAAGGCAAAAGCAACTGCAACTGCAACTGCAACTGCAAAAGCAAAAGCAAAAGCAGATTCCCTTCGGGAATGACAGCCAAAAAGCAAAGGCAAAAGCAACTGCAAAAGCAACTGCAACTGCAACGGCGGGTGGTCGGAAAAGCCCCTGCGGGCGTGGAATGGGCGCAAGCAGACGGCGATGAAGAGAGTATGGCAGATTGCGCGAAATTGACTGCCATTCTGGGGAGATTATTTTCTTTTTGGAATGAGGGAGATAGGGTGGTTTTGCCGGGAGCGGGTCTTGACAGGATTTGGCAGGCAGAGGGGATTTTGCTGGTGAACAGGATTTTGCTGGTGGACGCAATGGGGCAGCAGGTGGAGTGGGAGCGGATCAGGCGAGATTCGCTCGATTCCGGCTCAGGGACTGACGCTGCGCGATGAACACGGTTTTGGGCTGGACCAAAGTTTTGCCGCCTCGCTGCGCATCGAATTCCAAGGCAAAGAGGTACGATATATCTACCAGGAATCCAATGGAACGTTCTGCCACTTCGACGATGGACCGGCCGCTGGGAGCGGGAGCGAGCGGTGAGCCGATTATGCGCGAGACCGGGGTGCGCGAGGCCGCAGTTCGTGAGCCGATGATCCGGCTCTGCGGAGTGACCAAGAACCACCAGACGGCGCGTGGGGAGCTGCGACTTTTTGAGGGGCTGGAGCTGGAGATTGGCGCCGGCGAACTGGTGGCTGTGGTGGGCCAGTCGGGCAGCGGAAAGAGTACGCTGCTGCACCTGTTGGGAGCGCTGGATCGACCGTCGTCGGGACGGATATACTGCGCCACAACCTGTGTGAACGAACTGAACGCAAGAGACGCGGCGCGCTTTCGCAATGAGCAGATCGGGTATGTGTGGCAGTTTCATTATCTGCTGCCGGAGTTTACGGCGCAGGAGAATGTAGCGATGCCGCTGATGGCGCGGGGTGTGGACCGAACAGCGGCGATGACGGAAGCGAACCGGTGGCTGGATCGAGTGGGGTTGGAGAATCGTGCGACGCACCGGCCGGGCGAGATGAGCGGAGGCGAGCAGCAGCGCGTGGCGCTGGCCCGGGCGCTGGTGACGAAGCCGAAGCTGCTGCTGGCCGATGAGCCGACCGGCGACCTGGACGCGGGGACGGCGGAGATGGTTTTTGGATGGATTCAGGAGCTGCATCGGGAGCAGGGACTGACGTCGCTGCTGGTGACTCATAACCTCGAACTGGCCGGGCGTTGCGCCCGCGTCATCCGTCTGGAAAGAGGCAGGCTGGTGGATGCCTCACCGGAGTTGCGAGACTTATAACCGCAGTGGGACCACGCGAGTGAACGTGGTCCGGGACCGCAGCCGAACGTCAGAAGACAAGGAGCACCATGTTCGAACGTTATACGGAAAAAGCGAGACGCGTGATCTTCTTTGCACGGTATGAGGCGAGCCAGTTTGGGTCGCCGTATATCGAAACGGAACACCTGTTGCTGGGGCTGTTGCGCGAAGACAAGGCGCTGACCAACCGCTTTCTGCGGTCGCATGCGTCGGTGGAGTCGATTCGGAAGCAGATCGAGGCGCATACGACGATTCGCGAGAAGGTTTCGACTTCAGTGGACCTGCCGCTTTCGAACGAGTGCAAGCGGGTGCTGGCGTATGCGGCGGAAGAGGCCGAGCGGCTGGGGCACAAGCATATTGGAACGGAGCATCTGTTGCTGGGATTGCTGCGCGAAGAGAAGAGCTTTGCGGCGGAGATTCTGCAGGAGCGGGGGCTGAAGCTGGCGCAGATTCGCGAGGAACTGGCGCGGGTGACGCAGGAGAAAACACCGCAAGCGGCGCGACAGCGGGAGAACAGCCTGCTGGCGGAGTTCAGCCGCGACCTGACGCAATCGGCAATGGATGGGCAGCTTGATCCGCTGGTGGGCCGGGATGGCGAGCTGGAGCGCGTGATTCAGATTCTGTGCCGGAGGACGAAGAACAATCCGGTGCTGATCGGCGAGCCGGGCGTGGGCAAGACGGCGATTGTGGAGGGGCTGGCGCAGCGGATTTCGGATGGCGAGGTGCCCAGCTTTCTGGCCGATAAGCGGGTGCTTTCGCTGGACCTGTCGCTGATTGTGGCGGGTACGAAGTATCGCGGACAGTTTGAAGAGCGGCTGAAGACGATCATGAAGGAGTTGATGGAGAGCCAGAATTCGATCGTCTTCATCGACGAGCTGCATACGCTGGTGGGAGCCGGTTCGGCGGAGGGTTCGCTGGATGCGGCGAATATCCTGAAGCCGGCGTTGTCGCGTGGAGAGATTCAGTGCATTGGGGCGACGACACCGGCCGAGTTTCGCAAGTCGATTGAGAAGGACCGTTCGCTGGAGCGTCGCTTCCAGGCGGTGAAGGTGCCACCGCCGAATGAGGCGGACGCGATCAAGATCATCATGGGCATCAAGGAGCGGTATGAGAAGTTTCACGCGGTGAGCTATACGGATGAGGCGATCGAGTTTTCGGTTTCGCACTCGAACCGCTATATTCCGGATCGCTTCCTGCCGGACAAGGCGATCGACCTGATTGACGAGGCTGGAGCGCGGGTGAAGCTGAAACAGACCTCGCTGCCGGAAGAGATTACCGAGGTGCAGAAGCGGATCAAGTTCATTGTGCATCGCATGGAGAATGCGATTGCGAACCATGAGTTCGAGAAGGCGCGCTTCTACTCCGACGAAGAGCGGAAGGAGCGCGAAAACCTGCGCGCGCTGCGGGAGAAATATCACCTGGACGACTCGACGGCGGGGATTGTGGGCCGCGAGGATATTGAAGATGTGGTGAGCCGATGGACGGGCGTGCCGGTCACCAGCATCAAGGAAGAAGAGACGCAGAAACTGCTGCGCGTGGAAGAAGAGCTGCACAAGCGCGTGATCTCGCAGGACAAGGCGATCTCGGCGCTTGCGCGTGCGATTCGCCGCTCGCGCGCAGGGCTGAAGAGTCCGCATCGCCCGATTGGCAGCTTCCTGTTTCTGGGTCCGACGGGCGTGGGCAAAACGGAAGTGGCGCGGACGCTGGCGCAGTTCCTCTTTGGCAGCGAGAAGGCGCTGATCCGGTTTGATATGTCGGAGTTCATGGAGAAACATTCAGTCTCGAAGCTGATTGGCTCGCCTCCGGGATATGTGGGCTACGAGGAGGGTGGACAGTTGACCGAACGCGTCAAGCGGTCGCCGTATTCGGTGGTGCTGCTGGACGAGATCGAGAAGGCGCATCCGGATGTCTTCAATCTGCTGTTGCAGGTCTTTGAGGATGGGCAGTTGACGGATGGGCTGGGAAATACGGTCGATTTCAAGAACACGATCCTGATTATGACCTCGAACATTGGCGCGCGGCACCTGCAGAAGAACAAGGGGCTTGGATTCTCCAGCGACCGCGAAGACCTGGTGATGGAAAAGATTGAAGAGCTGGTGAAGGGCGAGGTGAAACGGACGTTCAATCCGGAGTTCCTCAACCGCATCGACGAGGTCATTCTCTTCCGTTCGCTGACCGACGACGACCTGATCCTGATTGTGGACCTGCTGATCGGGCAACTGAACGCGAATCTGGCGCAGAAGTCGATCACGATCTCGGTGGATGGGGAGGCGAAACGGTGGATTCTGGCCAAGACGCTGAGCGACCGGAGCTATGGAGCGCGTCCACTGCGACGGGCGTTGCAACGGTATATCGAGGATCCGCTGTCGGAGGCGCTGATCGGGGGCAAGATTACGGATCGGCCGGCGTTTCTGGATGTCTACATCGACAACAACCAGCTCTTTTATCGTTCCGTGGGCGAAGAGCGCGCGGAGAACGAAGAGAAACGGGACGGAGTGCTGTTGTATAGCGCGTGAGCCTCTCTGCGATGGCGCGAAACCGGCCCGGCGAAGCTGCCGGGCCGGTTTTTGCGTGGCGGCGCATTTGCGTGAAAAGGTGCGCATTGCACAGCGATCCGGGACTGGCGCGGAGGCTGGTGTCTGGACAGGAATGCAGCGGAATTTGCAGCGCGGAAATCCGCCGAAGAGCGTGCCGACGCATGCTAGACTCGGACGTATGAAGTTTCCCCCTACGGACAGGCGGCTTGTGCGCAGAAGCATGAATCAACAGGTTTTAAAGACGGAAAAAGAGACCGGGCAACAGACAGGCAAGAGGATGATGCGCCGTGCGGCGGCGATGGCCCTGATGTGCGCCGTGAGCGTGTGCCTGAGTACAGGATTTGCTGCACGGGCGCAGGCGCAATCGATGGGCGGCGGAGGCGGGTACCCGGCGGGCAGTGATCCGACGGGCATGGACCCGACGAGCGCAAGCGGGCAGGCGGCGGGACAGACGGGCGGAGCCGCCGGGGGACAAATGATGAACGGAGGCGCAGCGAACTGCGCCGATCCGCAGCAGGCGCTGATGCCGCAGTGCGCCGGACAGGCTGGCGGAACAGGATTTCAGGGATTGCAGGCGACGCCAACGATTCCGCCGGCGGATCAGTACAACGATACGAATTCGCTGACGGGAGCAGGGAGACAGGCCGGGCAGACGGGCGCGACCGCGCAGCAGCGCTTGCAGCAACAGCAGGCACAGCAGCGACAGGCGCCTCGGGAACCGCTGACGGAGTTCCAGAAGTTTGTGGCCTCGACGACGGGGCAGGTGTTGCCGGTGTATGGCTCGAATCTGTTTCGGAATATCCCGGCGACGTTTTCGCCGCTGGATACGGTGCAGGTGCCGACGAATTTTGTAGTGGGTCCGGACGATGTGCTGCGTATTCGGGTGTGGGGCCAGATCAACTTTCAGTCGAATCTGCGGGTGGATCGCTCCGGAGATATCTATCTGCCGCAGGTGGGCGCGATTCACGTGGCGGGGCTGCAATTTTCCGAGTTGGACGGCCATCTGCGCGCGGCGATTGCGCGGGTCTTCAAGAACTTTGATCTGACGGCGGATGTGGGACAGATTCACTCGGTGCAGGTGTATGTTTCCGGTTCGGCGCAGCGTCCGGGGGTGTATACGGTGAGCGCGCTGAGCACGCTGGTGGATGCGATCTTTGCCAGTGGCGGGCCTTCCGTGAATGGCTCATTGCGCCATATCGAGCTGCGGCGGAATGGCAAGACGGTGACGGATTTCGATCTGTATGCGCTCCTGATCCATGGGGACAAGAGCGGCGACGTTCCGTTGCAGACGGGCGATGTGATCTACATTGCGCCCGTGGGGTCGCAGGTGGCGGTGACGGGAGCGGTGCGCACGGCGGCCATCTATGAACTGCGCGCAGACGAGACACTGGACAATCTGGTGCGGGATGCGGGGGGATTGTCGGCGGTGGCGGCGGAGAGCCGCATCTCGATCGAACGGATTGAGGACCACACGACCAGAAGCACGATGGAAGTGAGCTATGACAAAGCCGGTCTGGCGACGAAACTGGACAACGGCGACGTGGTGCGCGTGTATTCGATTGTGCCGGCATATGCGAAGACGGTGATCCTGCGGGGGAATGTGGCGAATCCTGGGCGGTTTGCGTGGCATGAAGGGATGCACGTGAGCGACCTGATTCCGGACAAGGATTCGCTGATTACGCAGAACTACTGGTGGCGGCGGGCGCGACTGGGATTGCCGACGCCGGAGTTTGAGCCGGTGCCCAACTTTGGGATTATGCTGCAACCACCGAATGGGCATGCAGTGACGCTGCGACGGACACAAAATGAGATGGCGACGACGACGGATTTGCAGTTGCAGCAGAATCACGCTGCTGCATCGCCGGGCGCGGGGACGAACGGGCAGTTGAGCGCGGAATCAAGTGCAGCGCAACTGGGGATGCAGCAAAGCGCGTTGAGCGCCGAGCAGGGCCTGGACAGCGAAGGGGTGAATGGAACGGAAGACGCCTCCGGGCGCGGCGCGAATATCTCCGTGGCCGAAGCGCAGACGCTGCCTTCCGGGCGTTCGCTGGCGGGCGTGCAGTCCACACGTGTGAGCGTGCTGGCTCCGGAGATCGACTGGAACTATGCAGTGATCGAGCGGATGGACCCGAAGACGCTGAAGACGGTGCTGGTGCCGTTTGACCTGGGCAAACTGGTGCTGCAACATGACCAGACGCAGAATCTGGCGCTGGAGCCGGGCGACGTGGTGAGCATCTTCTCTGAAGCCGATGTGCGGGTGCCGATCGCCGAGCAGACGAAGCTGATCCGTCTGGATGGCGAGGTGGTGCATGCGGGGACGTATACGGCGCTACCGGGCGAGTCGCTGCGGCATCTGGTGATCCGCGCCGGCGGGCTGACGCCGGATGCGTATCTGTACGGGTCGGAGTTTACGCGGCAATCGACGCGGATTCTGCAGCAGGCGCGGATCGATGAGTATATCCAGCAGTTGAATATGCAGGTGCAGCGCGGGAACCTGGCAGTGGCGTCCTCTGGCGTTTCCTCTGCGCAGGACCAAAGCTCGGCGGCGGCAGCGCAAGGCAGCGAGCAGCAGTTGATTGCGGCGTTGGCGCGGATTCGCGCGACGGGGCGGATTGTGCTGGAGTTTCAGCCGAAGAGCACGGGGGTGAACACGATACCCGACCTTCCGCTGGAGGATGGAGACCGGTTCATTGTGCCTTCGCAGCCGAACAACGTGAACGTGGTGGGCGCGGTGTATGACCAGAACTCGTTTCTGTATGCGCAGCGCCGACGGGTGCGCGACTATCTGCAAATGGCAGGCGGGCCGAACCAGGACTCCGATCGCAAGTTCTCGTTTGTGATTCGAGCCAGCGGCGCGGTAGTGAGCAAGACGACGAC
>JAJZEA010000057.1 GCA_021851335.1 Acidobacteriota bacterium
TGATCGCCTCGGCCAGCTTCTGGTCGCCTTTCCAGCCCACCGTCGAGGTGAAGAGCACCAGGAACTCGTAGTCCTTGCAAATCTCGATCGTCTCGTCGGCACTCACATGGTGCGGCGGAGCATCCAGCAGGCGCGAGCCTTCCAGCAAGCCCGCGGGATACGTCAGCCACACTGGATACCAGTAGGACTCAATCTCACGGGTGGCCGGCCAGCGGGAGCTGGCGCCACCATCAAAGTTTTCAAACGAGGGCGGATTCAGAAACAGTGTCTTCAATGGCATAAGTCACTTCCAGTTTAGCATTTTCGTCGAATTTTCACGCCACAGCGTGAGGAATCTTCCAGCCGGCGTCCCATTTGCCTCACCGGCCGCGGCCCGGCGCGGCGATATCCGTTGCCGCTCCACCGGATTTCGCACCCAGCGTGCTCAGCCAATCCTGCATGTGGCCCAGCGCTCGCAACAGGCTCAGCCGCGCTTTGCTCAGGTTGAACTCCGTCTCTTCGGCGTCCATCACCTTTGTCTGCTCGTCAATCTCAGCCAGTTGCAGCGCTTTCGGCGTCGCCTGCGGCGCGGCGTCTGCTCCCGCACCCGATCCATTGCCATACTGCAACTCGCTTTGCACCTGCCGCAGCTGGTCCTGCGCAATCTCCTGCTTCAGCGCGGCAATCTCTTCAAGCGTCGCCAGCTCGGCCAGTTGCGCGTTCAGCGTCGCCACCTGTACATCGTTTTGTCGGCTCACCTGCTCGGCCTCCACGCGCGAGCGCAGGGCGTCGGCAGCCGACTCCCGAGCCTTGTCCCGATGCACCAGATCAAACAGCGGAATCTGGATCGTCACTCCGATGCTGAAGTTGTCTGCCTTGAAGTGCTGATAGTACGTGCTGTAGTTGTTCAGCGAGTTGGAGTCGCGGTTATACTGCGCGCCAAAGGTGACCAGCGGCAGATGATTCACCTGCGCATCGCCCCGCGCCTGCAACAGCAGCGAACGAGCGTGCTCCTGAGCTGCCGCCAGTCCGGCCATCGGCTGCGCCGGTGTGTTGACCGCCGGAATCGGCGGAATCGAATCACGCAGCGTCGCGATCGAAGCCCTCGGCAGACCCGTCATCGTCGCCAACTGCGTCCGCAGAATCGCCGCTCTGTTCCCAAGCTGAATCTGCTTCAGATGAAGCTGCGCCAGCGTCAGTTTGCTCTCCAGCAGGTCGCTGTGCGAGTCCACGCCCGCCGTCACGCGCTGCTCTTCAATCGACTCCAGCCGCTGCGCATCCTGTTGCTGCGCCGCTGCCGCATCCATCTCGCGCGTCACCGTGTCCAGCTCCAGATACGCGCTTGAAGCATCGAGCGCCGTTTGCTCCGCCGCATCCTTCAGCGCCAGTTGCGCCGAGCGATATCCAGCCTCCGCAGCCCGTGTATACGAACGCTGCGAAAAACTGAAGACCAGCGAAGACATCGTTGCATTGGCAATCGACGGCTGCCCGGCAGGAAATCCAATTGTCGGCGGCCCGATGCTTGAACCGATGTCCAGATTCGGAATATAGACGTCGTTCATCTCCGTCAGCACGGCGCGCGTCTTCTGCACATCCGCCTCGGCCAGCTTCACGCCGCTGCTGTTGCGCTGCGCCAGATCCACCACGGTCGAAAGCGAAATCTGCGCCCGCGCCGAAGCACCCGTCGCGCACCATCCGCACGCCAGCATCAGCGCGGCCACGCCACTCCATTGCTTCCCGAATTTTCTGCCTGACCTCTGTCCCATCATCTGCCCAGCTTGAATGCGTCTTGCGCCCTCTCTCGTCTTCAATGTTGTCTCGCCGGTGCGTAGTCCCGCGCCAGCGCAAGCGCCGCCGCTCGATCTCGTGCCGCCGCTGCATGATTCCCAGTCTGATCGTACCAGCGCGCCAGCCTCACCAGAGCCTCAAACGCCGGTCCCTCTTCGGTCTTTGTCGGCGAGGCCACGTACGTCTCCATCCACTGAATCGACTCCGCCGTCTGCTGATGCGTTCGCGCCATCAGCGAAGCCGCATCGTAAAGCACAATCGTCGCTCCCGGATCATGCGTTGCCGCATCGGCCGCGTGGTGAAGCGCTTCGCCCATCGCCGTCCACTGCTTCTGGTGCATCTCCAGCCGAGCCATCGCCAGCCACACAAACGCCGGATGCGGAGCACCCTCCATCGCCTGTTTCAGGTGTTCGGCGGCGCGTCTCGGATCGCCCTCTTTTTCCGCCAGCTCCGCGCGCAGCTCATGACCGCGCCGAGGATCGACCGCATCCAGTTCTCGCGCCACACCCTCGGCCTTGTCCAATCCGCCTCCCAACACGGCCGGCGCTTCCATATCAAACTCTGCCAGATCCATCAGTGCCTGCGCACTCCGCGGAGCCAGCCTCGCTGCCGTTTCAAACTCCACCCGCGCCCGCCGCGCCAGCCCAAACGCCGTCAAAAAGGAGACATGACCGGCCTCTTCGCCCAGCGCGCGCGCCAGCCACAGATGATACTCGCCATCCTGCGGCGCCAGGCGCACGGCCTGCTCATCATCGTTCACCGCGCCGCGCCAATCCTGCGTCGTAAATGCGACGCGCCCCAGCAGATTCCAGGCCTCGCCATTGTCTGGCTCGCTCTCGAGCAGCGTGTGCAAATGCGCACGTGCCGCATCAGCTTCGCCGGCTTCCAGTTCCTGGTGCGCCTGCTGCAACGGCGTCCGTCCAAGACCGAACCCCACCAGCGACAGCAGCACCGCAAACCCGGCCACAACTCCGCTCCGCAGCCTGTTCGTCACCGCACAACCTTCACCGGATCACCATCCGCCAGCGCCATTCCGCTCAGCGAGCCGGTCGCCACCACATCGCCCTCGTGCAATCCGGAGAGAATGGCGACATCGGTCAGGTTAATCGTGCCCGTCGTCACCTGCGTATGCACCAGCTTGCCATCCTCAATGCGATAGACATACGGCTTGCCCGCCTCGCTGTGCAGCGCCTCGCGCGGCACTGTCAGCACGTTGGCCTGGCTTGCCGTGGTCACCGTAACCGTCACGTGCGTCTCCGGCAAAAGGCCCTCGTCCGAGTCGTCAATCGCCACCAGCACCTCGCCCACATTCCGCGTGCCATAGCTGACAATCGTCGAAGGAAGCTGCGTAATATGCCCATGCCACTCGCTGCCCGGACGCGCATCCCAGACAATGCGAATCTTCTGTCCGATCGCCAGTCGGCCAATCTCCGGTTCGTCAAAGTAAGCCACCACGCGCACCTTCTTCAGGTCCGCCATCTCCAGCAGCAGCTTGCCCTGCTCCACAAAATCCGAAACGCCCACATTCACCGAATAGACCGTGCCCGCGATCGGAGCCACAATCGTCGTCTGCGCCAGCACCGCACGCGCCGCATCCAGCGCCGTCTGCGCTTCGCTCACACTGGCCTGCGCCCGCTCCATCTCAATCTGCGAATAAGGTTTGCTTTGCCGCTGCTCCAGCGACTGCACCGCTTCTTCGGCCAGCAGTACGCGCTGCTGGCTCGCCGACACCTCGCTCGGCGACGAAGCCCCGCTTGAGAGCAGCATCGACAGCGCCTTGTACTCGCTTTGCGCCTGTTGCAGATTCAGCTTGGCCCGGCGCAGATTCGAGGCCAGCGTCTGCTGCTCAGCCAGCGAACCGCCCTGCCGCAGCGCTTCGAGCGAAGCCTCGGCTGCGCGCAAACCGCTCAACGCGGACGACACACGCGCCCGCGCATTCACCGCGTCCAGTTGCATCAGCACCTGGCCCGCCTTCACCGTGTCGCCCTCATGCACCGGAATCTGAACCACCGAGGTCGCCAGCGGGCTGTAAAATTCGTAATTTTTGACCGGCTCCACCAGTCCGTTCGTGCTCAGCGTGCTGCGCAGCGTATTCCGCGCCACCACTGCCGCATGAATCGGAATCTCGTCCTGCGTCAACTGCCGTGAAACCACAAAGACCGCGATCAAAATCACCGCGATGCCCGCCCACAACCAGTACCGTCGCTTCTGCTTTGCTTCCTCTGCCATGCCTGCTCGTTCTCGTGCGCATCGCTGAGCAGAGCCACCGCAAAACTCTGCGCGAGCGCCCCCTCGGCCAGTCGTCAGTATATAGGACGCATCGATGGCGGCTCAGGGTTCAGAACCATGCAACAATCTACGCTACAAGCCAGCCAGATGAACCCTCCATGAATTTCCTCACCCTCTGCGCCCATCATCGACTACGCCAGTGTGACTTCGACCAGCTAGAATGGTGTGCATGGCACTCGAACCACGTTATACCGATGAACACGCCAAGGCTGGCCTCGATTTCCCGTTTCCCGCCATCGAGACCTGGCCCAATCAGTTCCCTGCGTACGAGATTCTGATCGACGATCCGGAGTTCACCTCCGTCTGCCCCAAGACCGGACTGCCTGACTTCGGCGCGCTCACCGTCCGCTACATGCCGCGCGAGCGCTGCCTGGAGCTGAAGAGCCTGAAAGAGTATCTCTTCTGCTATCGCAACCTCGGCATCTTTCAGGAAAACATCGTCAACCAGGTGCTGCTCGATGTGGTCAAAGCCTGCGACCCGGTCTGGGCCGTCATTCGTGGCGACTTCCGCCCGCGCGGCGGCATCTCCACCATCGTCGAAGCGCGCTGGCCCCGTCCGCAGGTGGAATCCCGCCCACAAGTCTAAGAGCAGGCACGCGCACGAAAGAGCCTCCATGACCACCACGGCTGAAAGAGTCGGACTCCGCGCGCGGCCCGTGCTGGTCACCTTTCTACTGCTGCTCGGCCTCAGCCTGCTCAACTACATCGACCGCTATCTGCTGCCCGGCACCCAGCCGCTGGTGCAAAGCGAATTCCATCTCTCCGATGAAAAGCTCGGCGCGCTGACCACCGCGCTTTTTGTCACCTACATGCTCACCGCGCCGCTCACCGGTTGGCTCGGCGACCGCTTCCGCCGCAAGCCGCTGATCGTCGCCGGAGCCACGCTCTGGAGCCTGGCCACGCTCTTCACTTTCAGCGTCCATAGCTACGGCTCGCTCTACTTCCGCCACGCGCTGGTGGGCGTCGGCGAGGCCACCTTCGGCATCTTCGCGCCTGCCGTGCTCTCCGATTTTTTCCCGGCCCGCGCGCGCAACCGCATCCTCTCGATCTTCTATCTCACCATCCCCGTCGGCGCGGCGCTCGGATACCTGCTGGGCGGCCAGCTTGGAGCACGCTTTGGCTGGCGCGCGCCATTTCTCATTGGCGCCGTTCCCGGCCTGCTGCTGGCGCTGGCCTACGCGCTCTTCGGCGTGGAACCGGAGCGCGGAGCCAGCGAAACCGCACCCGAAATCCTCCCCGATACCCGTCCGCTCTCGCGCCAGATTCCCGCCCTGCTGCGCAATCCCGCCTATATGCTGGCCACGCTTGGCATGGCCATGATGGTCTTCACCATGGGCGGCATCTCGGCCTGGATGCCGACCTTTCTCTATCGCTTCAGCGGCATGAGCGTGGCCACGGCAGGCACCGTGCTCGGCGCGATTACCGTCGTCGATGGATTAGCCGGAACCTGGTTTGGCGGCTGGCTCGCCGAGCGCTGGCTGCGCACCAATCCCCGCGCGCTCTATCTGCTCTCGGCCTGGAGCGTGCTGCTCACGCTGCCGCTGGCCGCGCTGGTCTTCTTCGGTCCGGCGGGCTGGTCGCTGCCTGCGCTGCTGGCCGCCGAATTCTGCCTCTTCCTGAACACCGGCCCGCTCAACGCCGCCGTCTGCAACTCCGTCAGCGCCTCGGTCCGCTCCAGCGCGCTGGCGCTCAATCTCTTCCTCATCCACATGCTCGGCGACACCTTTTCGCCGCAGATCATCGGAGCCATCTCCGACCGCAGCAACCTGCGCATCGGGCTGGCCGCCACGCTGGCCACGCTGCTCGTCTCTGCCGCGCTGCTCTTTCGCGGAGCGCGTCACGCCCCGCCGCTGGAGATGCCGATTATCGAGTCCCCGGCTTCCGCCTGATGTCTTATTTCGCGGCGCTGCAAGCGCCCTGGTAGCTGCCGTCAGAGGCAATCCCCGCCGTCACAGTCATCGGCCCGCGCCCCGGCAACGTCGTCGCGGTCGTGGTCGTTCCCGTAGCGTGAAATTGACTTCGAGCGGCGTTGAAGACCTCGGTTACTTTGGAATGGGTCGTCCACGTCACCGGACCGCTGCCTCCGTGACAGGCGATCTCCACCACCACCTGACTGCCGCTTGCCGACACCTTCGGCGCTTCGCAGCTCATCCCAGGTTGCGGCGTCTTCCAGAAGTCGCCCGCGCCGCTTGCGCAGATGCGCGTCTGCGCCGTAACCGGATGACCGATCGAAGGCGTAACCACGGATTTCACCAGCCACTCCCCAGGGCGAATCGCCGCCTCCTGCGAAGACTGTGCCGGAGATACAGGAGACAGCACAAACACCAAAGCCGCCGCCATGAACGAAGCTCGGAAAGAAGAAGGATTTTTCATGCACAGCAGTGTACCGCGCCGCGCGTTCGTTCTGATTCTCAGCGGCTGGCGGCAATCATCTGACTGGCGTGGCGTTCGCTGGCCTCGGTCACCACGGCTCCGCTCAGCATCCGCGCCACTTCCTGCACGCGGCTGGTTTCGTCCAGCAACCGCACCTGCGTCTGCGTGCGTCCCTGCCGCTCCTGCTTTTCAATCAGAAAGTGCTGGTCGGCAAAGGCGGCAATCTGCGGCAGGTGGGTCACGCAGAGCACCTGCTGGCCGCGGCTCAGCGCCTTCAGCTTGTTGCCCACAGCCTCGGCTGCGCGTCCGCCAATGCCAATGTCGATCTCGTCGAAGACCAGCGTGCGCGGTGCCGCAAGCACCCGCGTTTGATGCGTTCGCGCGCCATCCTCCACCGTCACCTTCAGCGCCAGCATCACGCGGCTCATCTCGCCGCCGGAGGCAATCTCATCAAGCGGCTTCAGCGGCTCGCCCACATTCGTGGCAATGCGATACTCCACGCTGTCCCATCCCTGCGCCGTCCAGTGCGCGCTCTCCACCTGTGCGGAAACAGTCACATCGAAACGCACCTTCATCGCCAGTTCGTTGATCTGCTTTTCAGCGTTCTTCGCCAGCCGTTCTGCGGCCTTCTGCCGACGGTCGGTCAGCGCTTTGGCTGCCACAACAAACTGCGCTCGCGCTGTCTCGACTTCGGCCTGCAATCCGCGCAAAATACTCTCGCGATCCTCCACCTCAGCCAGCCGCTGCGCCACGCTTTCGCCCAAGGCGATCACCTCATCGACCGTCGCGCCATACTTGCGCTTGAGCCGGTCAATCAGCGCCAGCCTGTCCTCGATCTCGGCCAGCCGCTCGGGCGAAGCGTGAATCGACTCGGCGTAATCCCGCACCGACTCGGCCACATCGTCCACCATCGCCCGCGCCGAACCAAGCTGCTCGACGGCCGGGCCAAAGCGCGTGTCATATCGCGCCAGCTCCTCCACATGGCGCAGCGCAGAGCGCAGCGTCGTCTCCGCCGAGCCACCGCCCTCATACAACTGCTCAAAGGCGCTCATCGCCGCCGTGTAGAGCTTTTCCGCATTGGCCAGAATCCGTTTTTCGCTTTGCAGCTCCGCGTCTTCCTGCGGCTTCAGCCGCGCGTCGGCAATCTCGCGGCTCTGGTAGCTCCACAGATCGGCCATCTGCAAACGCTCCTGCTCGCCGCGCTCCATCTCCGCCAGTTTTTCCGCTGCCGCCTTCCACTGCCCGTGCGCGCGAGCCACATCCTCAGTGCTCAACGCGGCAAAGCGATCCAGCAGCACACGCTGCTGCGCCTGGTCAAAACTCGACAGCGTCTCGCTCTGCGCATGCACCAGAGCCAGCTCCGGCGCAAGCTGCCGCAGCACGGCCACCGTCGCCGGCTGGTTATTCACAAAGACTCGGCCCTTGCCGTTCAGCATCACCTCGCGCCGCAGGATAATCTCCGCGCCGCTCATATCGATTCCATTGGCTTCAAGCACCGCCTCGGCTCCGGGTGTCGATTCAAAGACGCAGGAGACCACCGCCTTCTCCGCGCCGTGGCGAATCACCTCCGCCGAAGCCTTGCCGCCCATCAGCAGCGCCAGCGCGTCCACCAGAATCGACTTGCCCGCGCCCGTCTCGCCGGTCAGCAGATTCAGTCCCGGACCCAGCAGCACGATGGCGTGGTCGATCACCGCATAATTCTCTGCGCGCAATTCAAGCAGCATGAACCCATTATGCGCATATTCACGGCTTCTCGCGCCAGCGTCCGCCGCACCGTGGTTCAGGATGGGAATCCAGCTTTGCATCCCAATTCCGACGCCCGCTCCGCGCGGAACGTACCTGATTGAAAACTTGGAGGCTCATTCCTGCATCTGCTACGTTCAAAAGTGAGAGGTATACGCCGATTCTTCCCTCGATCCTGATCTTCATTCTCCAAGCCGACGCCGCCGCGCCTGCTGCCACCGGTGCGTCCAGTGGCTCCAATGTTTTTGTCGAGATGCTCAGCAACAGCGGCCCGGTTGCGCTTGGCGTGCTGGTGCTGCTGGCGCTTGCCAGCATCTACTCATGGACGCTGATCTTTTCCAAGATAAGCGGCTTCAAAAAAGCCACGCAACAGAGCCGCCGCTTTCTGCGCGTCTTTCGCAAGGCCACGCGCCTGCAGGAGATTGCCGCGGCCACCAGCGAGTTTCAGCCCAGTCCGCTGGCCGCCGTCTTCGATGAAGTCTACGAAGCCTACAAGCGGCAGACGGGTGGCTACGGACCGCCGCGCAACATTACTCCGCTCGAGCGCGCCGCGCAAACGGCCAGCAGTGAGGCGCTCACGCGTCTGGAGCAGCGGCTGACGTGGCTCGCGACGATCGCCTCCATGAGCACCTTCGTCGGACTCTTCGGCACGGTGATGGGCGTCGTCGATGCCTTTCACGGACTGGGTACGGCAGGCTCTGCCACACTGCGAGCCGTTGCGCCAGGCATCTCCGAAGCACTCATCACCACCGCCGCCGGCATCTTTGTCGCCGTGCCGGCGGGCATCGCCTATAACCAGTTCGCGGCGCGGCTGCGCGTCTTCGCCTCCGGCATCGACGACTTTGCCCGCGAGCTGCTCAACTCGCTTGAAGAGATTCCCGCTCGCGGCAGCGCGGGGGGTGGCGCAGGACCGGCTCGACCGCAGGATCTGCGCTCTCCTGAGCGCGAGGCATAAACGATGGCCTTTACCGGAGCCAATGGACGAACCCAAAGCTCGCTGGCCGAGATCAACATCACGCCGCTCGTGGACGTGGTGCTGGTGCTGCTGGTCATCTTCATGATTACCGCGCCAGTCTTGCAATCGGGCATCGAGGTCAACGTGCCAAAGACGCGCACAGTGCGCGAGATCACCGTGCCGCGGCTGGTGGTCACCGTCACGCGCGATCAGGAAGTTTATCTCGGCGACCAGCCGGTGAACCTGCACGACCTGGCGGGTCGGCTCCACCAGCAGAACACCGACCCGTCGAAGCAGATTATCTATCTCCGCGCCGATGAGCGCGTGCCCTTCGGCGCCTTTGCTGCGGTGATGGATGCGATTCAGCAGGCAGGCATCACCAACATCAGCATTGTGACGCAGCCGGTAAACTCAAACGGCACCAGCACGCCCTGAGCAGCCGACCATGAGCGCGACCTTCTACACAAGCCGAACCGCACACCTTGCCCCGGAGCCGCTGGGCAAGCCAATGATCACCGCAATTGCGGCGCATCTGCTGCTGGCGGGCGGCATCGTTGCCTGGGCGCTGATTCACGGCTGGTGGTCCCACAACAACTGGGGCAGCAACGAAGGCGGCGCGGTCGCCGTGCAGCTTGTCTCCAACGCTATTCCTCTGCCCGCCGACCAGAAGCCGAACGACAACGTGCTGGCGACCGAGACGCCGAGCCAGGCGCCGGCTCCGCCGACAGCGCACGTCAAGGCGACCCAGGACCAGGACGCCATTCCCATTGCCACCAAAGTGACTCCGCCCAAGAAGCTGGCCAAACAGCAGCAGCACGAGACAAAGCAGCTCCCGTTGCCATTGCCTCTGCCACAGCAACGCTCGAACCCCTACAGCAAGCCGCTTGCGCAGAATCGCGCCGCCTATGGCGAGCAGGCCGGATCGCAGATGGAGCGCTCTGTGACGGCGACCAGCGACGGACCGGTTTCGGTCACCTCCGGCACGCGTGGCTTCAACTATCCGTTCTACGTGGAGAACATCAAGCGGCGGATGCTGCAAAGCCTCTATCGCGGCGAAATTGACCCACGCACCGCCAAAGGCGCGCAGGCTTACATTCTGTTCACCATCCAGCGCAACGGCGCGCCAACCCAGATTCGCATGGACCGTTCCAGTGGCAGTCCGACGCTGGACCAGGCCTGCATTCGAGCGGCGCAGCGGGTTGACTCCTTCGGTCCACTGCCTTCACCGGTGACCGATGGGCCGCTGCACGTTTCCTATTATTGTGAATACTAGAAGAAGGATTGTCCGTCATGATGCATGGTTTCCGTTCCCTCCAGAGGTTGGTGCTTGTCGGCGCTGCCTGCTGCGCGCTCTGGGCGTTACCGGTCAACGCGCAGGACTGGGTTCACATTGGCAGCAACATTCCGGTCGGCACGCAGCGCATCCGGCTCGCGGCGGCCGAGATGAAGCCAGTGGGCAACGACCCGCAGACGCCGGTGATGAAGGCCACCTTCGACACCACTCTCTTCCATGACCTGTCCAATGCGGGCATCTTCGACATGGTCTCCAAAAGCATGGCTCCAACGGCGAGGCCCGGTTCACCGCAGGAGATCAACCTGGCGCAGTGGGCGGCGGCTCCGGCGAATGCGGCCTTTGTCGCCTACGGCGCGCTCTCTTCGACGGCCGGGCATCTGGTGATCTATGGCTGGCTCCAGGACGACCGCAACGCAGGCAGTCCTCCGATCCTGACCAAGCAGTACTCCGGCGACGCCAACGACGATCAGGCTCGCAATCTGGCACATCAGTTTGCCGACGACATCATCGCGGCGCTGGGCGGCGGCGTGCGCGGCATCGCAGAGACGAAGATTTATTTTGTGAGCGCCCGCGGCGGCGACAAGCAGATATGGGCGATGGACTACGACGGAGAAAATCAGCATCAGGTGGCCCGCTCTGGCATCCTTTCGCTTTCGCCTCGCATCTCGCCAGATAACAGCCGGCTTGCCTTTGCTTCACTGGGCAGCTCCGGCTGGGCGATTCGTATGTACTCGTTCGATCTGGGACGTTTCGTCGCGTTTCCGCCCGGCACACAGGGCGGCAGCAATCTGTCGCCGGCATGGTCGGCGGACGGCAATCACATCGCATTCTCTTCATCGCGCTCGGGCGACCCGGAGATCTGGACCTGCGACACCAACGGCGGCAACCTGAAAAAACTGACGGCCTTTCGCGGGCCGGACGTCTCGCCGGTGTGGAATCCGCGAACGGGCGCGCAGATTGCCTGGGTGAGCGGACGGACCGGGCTGCCACAGATCTACATCATGGACACCGACGGCGGCAATGTGCAGCGGATGACCGACGGAGGCTATGCGATCTCACCGTCGTGGTCGCCGAATGGGCAATTCCTGGCCTTTAGCTGGAACCGCAAATATGGCCCTGGGGCGCCGGGCGGGCAGGACATCTACGTGATGGACATTGCCTCGCTGCGCTGGCTGCAACTGACGCACGACTCGGGCAGCAACGACTTTCCAAGCTGGTCTCCGGACAGCCGACACCTGGTCTTTGAACGAAGCATCAACGGTCACACGTCCATCTGGACGATGCTGGCTGATGGTACCGAACAACAGCAATTGACTCGAACCGGCAAAGACTTCATGCCGAACTGGAGCTGGAAGTAAGAACCGGCGGCAACGAAGGATTACGATGCAGACTCATCCAAACCTCAACCGCGACAGGAGCACGATCCCCATGAAACGCAGCCCGATGAAACGCAGTTTGACCCGCAACATGACCCGCTGGCAGATTCTACCGATTCTTGCTTTGACCGTTTCCCTGGCGATGATCGCGGGCTGCAAGAAGAAACCCGTGCAGCAGGCGGCCACTGCGCCAGCGGCAACCGCTACACCGGCTCCGACGGCGCAACTGACGGCGACGCCGTCGACGATTACCGCCGGCGACCAGGTAGTGCTGGCGTGGAAGACGGTGGACGCGACATCCGTGTCGATCGACGGAATGGGCGCCGTGCCCAGCTCCGGCGTGAAGACCGTGACGCCGACGATGACGACGACCTATCATCTGACGGCGCGCGGCGACGGCGGATCGACGGATGCGACGGCGACGGTGACGGTGAACCCGGCACAGGCCGCGGTGGCCGTGCCGGAGAACAACCAGCCGATGACCGCCGAGCAGATGTTCAAGGCCAATGTGCAGGACATCTTCTTTGACTATGACAGCTATGACGTGCGAACAAGCGACAACAGCGCGCTGTCGAAGGCGGCGGCATATCTGGCGACGCATCCGGAGATCAAGGTGGTGATTGGCGGCTACTGCGACGACCGAGGATCGAACGAGTACAACCTGGCGCTGGGCGAAAACCGGGCCAATGCCGCGAAGAAGATTCTGGTGCAGGATGGCGTGGCGCCGAACCGTCTTCGCGTGGTGAGCTATGGCAAGGAACGTCCGTTCTGCACCGAAGAGACGGAGTCGTGCTGGCAGCAGAATCGCCGCGCGGGATTCTCGATGGACAGTTCGTCGGGCAACTGACGGCGAAGCGGGAAACTATACTGGGAACAGCGAAGGCGGAGCGCAGGGTTTCTCCCTGCGCTCCGCTGTTCCGCAAATTCAAGGATTGAGAGAACGTCCATGGCGCGCACACAACAGCTTCGCTGGGCGATTGTCGGCACATTGCTGCTGGCGCTGCCCGCAGTTCCGGCCCACGCCGCATCGAAGGAAATCATTCAGATCCAGACGCAGGTGCAGCAACTCGTGGAGATGGTGCAGCGGCTGCAATCGACGGTGGATTCGCACTTTGGCCAGATGGAAAATCTGGTGCAGCAAAGCACGGCCAGCGTGAGCCAGATGAGCACGGCGCTAAACACGATGCAGCAGAAGCTGAATGCGGAGTCCGAAGCGACCAGCGGCAAGGTAGACACCGTCTCGGGCCAGGTGCAGACGATGAACGACTCGATCGACGAGTTGAAGACGCGTCTGGGCAAGCTGGAAACACAGTTGCAGACGCTCCAATCGGAGATGCAGACGGTGCAGGCGCAGACGGCTCCGCAGCAACCGGCGCAGCCAGGCGATGGCAGCCAGCCCGGAGCAGGACAACCCGGCGCGACGCAGCCGGGCATGGCTCAACCGGGTATGGCTCAGCCGGGCATGACCCCATCGGGCGCTGCCCCAACTACGCCCGATGCGGCGAACGGCGCCGGGGCTGCTCCCGCAGCATCCCAGCCAGCCACCGCTCAGGCACCGCCCTTGCGGGAGACTTATCTGGGCGGTTTGCGCGACTTCAACGCGGCGCACTATGAGGCGGCGCAGTCGGAGTTTGGCGCCGTGGCGCAGTACTACCCGAACGACAATCTGGCGGGCAACGCCGAGTACTATCTGGGCGAAATTGCCTTTCGTCAGCACGACTACAAGGGCACGATCCGGTATGACAACGCGGTGCTGAACAACTTCAGCGGCAATGTGAAGGCGCCGGCAGCGCAGCTTCGCAAAGGGCAGGCGCTGATTACACTGGGCCAGCGCGAGGCCGGGGTTCGCGAGTATCGCGCACTGATCCACCGATATCCGCAGACGCCGGAGGCGATGCAGGCACGAAGCCGTCTGAATGGCATGGGTGTCCGCATCAATCCCCGATAAATCGAGTCTGTCTTTGCCGAAAATTGGCTTCGCGGGACGCGGGCGAACAACCAACGGAACCCCCGGAATCACATTCAGGCCACGCGTATTCAGGCCCAACATAGACAGCCAAAAGCGGCGGTCACGCAGAATTTTGCGTGTCGCCGCTTTAGCTTTTTGGGTACCTGTAGAAAGGTCAAGAGGTTGTGGGGAGGATGCGTGGGGATTGGGGTTTGTTTATTGAGGGTATCAATGAATTTGATACTGGGTTGAGCGAAGTCGAGCTACGGGTATCTTGAGTGCATGAGGTTCTTTTTCGCGCGCGAGTTGAGAAACAGGCAGCAACGACAGGAGAAAACGATCACGGGCAGGGTATGGGAACAGGAAAAGCAGATTCTCTGCGGGAATGACAGCGAAGAAAAGCCAAGGCGCAGGCTGCGAACGAGGTCGTTGACGCGAAAGGTATCGTTGGCCCGAACGGTGAGTCGGGCGGCGGTGATGCGGGCGGCGGTGTTGGTGGCGCTGTCCGGGGCGTTGCTGGCGGCTGGACCAAAGATGGAGGCTGCGCCGACGTTTACGGTGGGCTGGAGCGTCTATGCGGGCTGGAATCCCTACTTTTACATGGCGCGGTCGGGGATTCTGAAGCGCTGGGCCGATAAATATGGGGTGGTAATCAAGGTGGAGCGGTTTGATTATGCCGCTTCGCTGGATGCGTTTGTGGGCAAGAATATCGACGCCTGCACGATGACCAATATGGAAGCGCTGGATATGCCGGCGGCTGCGGGCGTGGATTCGACGGCGCTGATTGTGGGCGACTACTCGAATGGAAACGACGCAGTGCTGGCGAGGAATGGGCTGACGCTGGCGCAGTTGCCGG
>JAJZEA010000058.1 GCA_021851335.1 Acidobacteriota bacterium
AGGGCGTGGAGCAGGTGGTTGGGTCATAGATGGTCGGGTAGGGCGAGATGCCGTCGGCTGCGGCAGCGGCGGGGCTGAAGTTGCCCACGCGCTCGTTGTCGAGCGGCACGGTGGCGACGCGCGAGACGCCTTGCTTGATGCGCGTCTCCTCATAGTTGCCAAAGAAGAAGAGACGATTGCGCAGGATCGGTCCGCCGAGGCTGCCGCCAAACTGATTCTGGTTGTCTTCGGCCTTGGTTTTCAGCGACTGCTTGGAAAAATAATCGAAGGCGTCGAAGAACTGATTGCGCACGTACTCATAAGCGGTGCCGTGAATCTGGTTGGTTCCGCTGCGCGTGTTCACGGAGACGACGGCGCCGGGTGCGCGTCCGTACTCGGCGGAATAAGGGTTAGTGATGACGTTGAACTCGGCGATGACGTCGACGGAAGGGTGCGCTGCCTCGGTGCTCAGCTCCTGGACGTTTTCGGAAAAGGTGTTGTTGTCGATGCCGTCGAGGATGAAGTTATTCTGGAGCGAGTGGACGCCGTTGACGTTGAAATCGCCAGTGCGTCCGGCGGCTGTTGAGCCGGCCTGGTTGGTGTAGCGATTGATCTGAACGCCGGGAACAACTCGGAGCAGATCATCCCAGTTGCGCAGAAAGAGCGGAGTTTCGCTGATCGTGTCCTCGGTGACGATCGAGCTGATGGAGGCGTCGTCGCGCGCCAGAGCGTTGTCCTGAGAGGTGACCTGCACGGTCTGGCTCTCGGAGCCGACGCGCATACGGAGATCAGCGCGAGCGCGGGCGCCGACATTGATGGTGACCGATTCGCTTTCGACGGCAAAGCCCGGCGCAGCGACGGTGAGCGTATAGGAACCGATGGGAAGATTGGGCAGATTGTATTGGCCGTCGGATTGCGTCTTGTCGCTGCGGGTGTAGCCGGTGGCAGGGTCGGAGACGGTTACCTGCGCACCAGCGACAGCGGCGCCGGAGCTGTCCGTGATCTGTCCGCTGAGAGTTCCGGTATTCACCTGCGCCTTTGCGCTGTGGCTGATGAAGAGAAGCAGCATCAGGATGGCTGCCCAGACAATCGGAAAAGTCTTCCGCTCAGCCGCTTCGTGGCGTGCCGTTGAGTGAGAAAGTGCGTACATAGAAGCGCTCCTTGGCGACGGACAAAGATGAGATTGTGCCGCGTTAGTCGATCTTGGCGTCTTTCGTTTGACCTGGAAACGGGTATACCCCGGCTTTACACCGGGGTGAAGACGGGGAAAAGCATCTGTAAATGCTGGATCTGGAGGAAGTTGGAGGCTGGATGAATTTCACGTGAAACCGGATGCGCAAGGGAAGGTTCATCGACTGTTCATAGAAAACGACTATGTTGAAACCAGCAACAGATGAGCGGTTGAGCCAGAGAGGATGATCGGATGCCGATGGGTGCTTCTTCCGTGCGCGTCTCCGCGATGCGCGTGACGACCGCCGACGAAGTATTCGACGATCCTGTGTCCGGGCTGCACAGCGATGAGCGCTGGCTGTTGGCGCAGCGCATTGTCGCCAGCAGCGGATTTGTTCGCTCCCGTTTGCTTAGCCGCTTTTTGCTTCATGTCGTCCGAGCAGTCCTGTCGGAGACGCCGGAGAAGCTGAGCGAACATCAGATCGGTATGGCTGTCTTTGGGCGGCCTCGTGGCTATCGCACGGAAGATGACAATATTGTGCGCAACTATGCGCGACAACTGCGACGGCGGCTGACCGAGTACTTTGCGGAAGAAGGCCGGGACGAACCGCTGTTGCTGGAGATTCCAACGGGCGGCTATGTGCCGCAATTTCGCCCGCGTGTAGAAGTGGTCATGCCGTCGTTGACCTCGGATGCGATTCCAAAACAGCCATACGAAGCGGAGGCTGTTCAGAGTGCCGAGGAAGAGATAAGCGCGCCGGAAAGAACCGGGCTGTCCACGCGTTCGAGCAGGTTTCGTCTGATCGCGATGGGGTGTGCGCTTGCCGTGTGGACACTGATGACAGCGGGCATGACGGTGTGGCTGACGCAGCAGAGGAACCACGCGCAAGAATCGCCGCATGTGGGGTCCAATGCTCTTCCGACGCATGCGCTATGGGCTTTGATCTTTGCGCCTGGAACGTTCACAAATATCGTGCCTGCCGATGCCGGATTCAATCTGATGGAAGATGCCGCGCAGACAAATATTCCCTTGTCCGATTACATGCAGAGCGTCACCGCGCAAAGGCCGCTGCATGGCATGAACGCGCAGACGGCCAATGACCTGCACACCCAGGAATTTACCGACTTTACCAGTGCGCAGATTGCGGCGGAGTTCACGCACCTGCCAGAGTATTCAGCGCAACGAGCAGCGTTACGATTTCCGCATGATCTTCGGCTGGACGATCTGCGCGACCAGAATGTCATCCTGATTGGCTCCCAGTTGAGCAATCCCTGGTCGGCTCTGGTGGATGGGTCGCTAAACTTCCGCATTGTGCCGAAGCCGGGAATGAGCGGCGCAAGCATCATGAACCGTGAGCCGCTCCCCGGTGAGAGTGCGCGTTATGTGAGCCGCTGGCGTGAAGCCCGGCATGAAACCTGGGGGATTGTGGCGCTGACGCGAAACCTGAGCGGCAAGGGATGGATTCTGCTGCTGGAGGGTCTGGACGTTGCGGGAACGCAGTCGGCTGCGGATTTTGTGCTGGGATCGCCCGAGATGCAGCAGGTGATCGACAAGGCAAAGTTGCCCGATGGCACGCTACGACCCTTTGAGATTCTGCTGCGCACAACGAGCCTGCAATCTCACGCGGCGGGCGTGAATGTGGTGGCGATACGCGTAGACGAGGCAGCGGTCGGCAGGTAGGCGGGAGTGGCGCGAAGCGTTTGCAAGATGAACAGCACAAGCCTGGATAGAAAATCCAGGCTTGTGCTGCGCAGGTTGGAGTAGCGCTCTACTGGCAGGAGGTGAAGGCCAGATTACTGGCAGCGACCGTGTAAGGGCCGCTGCCGGTGAGAGCGTAGGCGGTCGATTGCAACTCGGTGGGAGAGCAGTCGGCGGTTCCACCGGAGGACTGCACAAAGGCTTCTCCATCGAGGACGTAGCTGGCAAGAGGCATGCTCTGCGCAAGCGTGGCGCCGCTGGACGACCATGCGCCGATGTAAACGCCACCGGAGGCCTGCTGGATGGAGTAGGTGGAGCAATCAGTACCCGTGGGACAGACAGTCGTTCCCGCGGAGGCAGACGTCTCCAGCGAAAGCGTCGCCGCCTGTTGCATGGAGGTGGGCGGTAGAGGAATGGTATAGATCGTGGAGCTGACCGTCTCCAGAGTGCTCAGTTGAATGTCGGCGATGGTGCCCGTCATGGAGCTGTTCTGTGAGGTGATGAGGCCGGAGAGGGTGGCTGTGCTGGTGGGTGCGGCTGCCGTGGGCGCGTGCATCAGGATAGTGCCCGTGGTGCTGCCGGTGGCGACGCCGGTGACGATCGAAGGAGCATAGATCGTGCCGTCGGCGCGCGTGGCGACCGCGACCACATCATAGTTTCCAGCCGGTAGCGGGCAGAAGACAAAGGAGCCGTCGGAGGCAGCCATTGTGGACATGACGACGCGATCGACACCGTTTGAGTCCTTCTGCTCAAGTGAAACCGTTGCGGAGCCGTTGACCGGATTACCGGTGGAGGCGTCGTAGACTTTGCCGTTGATCGAGCTGGACGTGGTGGAGACTTCGCCGGCATGGAGGACAGGCTTCAGGCGGAATTGTCCATTGCCTTCTTCGACGATGGAGGCGCAGGTGTTGAAGTCAATATCCAGGTCTTCGGTTTGTCCAGCAGCTATGCTGAATCCGCCTGAGGCGATCTGGCCGGATGGAATCTTGATGCCGGTTTGCGCTTCACTGGAAAGCTGCAAGGTGTGGACACTGCCATCGGAGGTGAGTACGACGCAGTTGGCTGCGCTGCCACAGGCGTTGTTGCTGAGGCTCATGCTGTTGTCGGCCAGGATCAGCCGAATCTGCTGGTACGTTCCGGCTTGAAGCTCGACGTTATCGCCGAGCATGGCCAGGAAGCATTGATTGTTGGCCTGACCGAGCAGGTCAATCTGCTTCGGCGCGTTGGACAGTCCGGGGGTGAGATCGACCCAGCCGCTGGAGGAACTGGAAGCCGTGGCGCTGGTGCTTGCCTGGACATCGGTGACGGTCACGTAGACATGAGAGAACTGGCCGTCGGGCGCCTGGCAGGTGGCCGGGTCGCTGAGCGAGGTGCTCACCATGCCCATGCTGGAGGCGGTGGTGGTTGTAGAGCTGGAGCCGCCGCTGCCGCAGGCGGAGAGAAAGAGCGCCAGCGCGAAGAGTCCGCAAAACAAGATTGCGGAGGGCAGAAGGAATGGGTTGTTCATTTTTTGGGGTGACATCGTGTGCTTCTCCTCGGAGATTGTGATCTCTCGATGGGGGAGAACTCGGGCACAGTCAGCAGGATGAGCGTCGATCAACGGAGGGTATGAGATCCCTCTCTGGAAAACTACTATAGCATAAATCAATTTCGCGAATTATCTTCCTGTTTTACTCCAATCTGTGTGGTTTCCGATGGTTGGGCGAGGTGGCGGGGATTTCCACAGAAAGCGCAAGATATAGAGCTTGCTATTTTGGGCAACGCAAGATAGTGTTGGGTTTGTTCATCTTCATGGTGCTCCGGAAAAGCCGGGGTGAAGAGGGAATCCGGTGTGAATCCGGAACTGCCCCGCAGCGGTGAACGGGAGCGAAAACCTGGAAGACACTGGCCGAAACGTGGGCCGGGAAGTCAGGCGAGTAGGGTGCCCGTCGAGTCCGAAGACCTGCCATGAGGATTCAATGGACTGCGCCTCCGAGGGGAGTGAAAGCAGCAGTGTGGCCGCGTGGCTTCTGCTGTGTTTTCGCTGTTTGCGGATGCGCGCAAAAGGAGACGACGCGATGGCCACAACGACAGAAGCTTTGCATTTACAGACGAGCCTTTCCGAGCTTGATCCGGCTTTCCCGGCGCGCGAAGAAGTGGCCGTGATGCACGTGAAGAAACGCAATGGCTCTCTGGAGCCGGTGGATGTGAACAAAATCGTTCGCGCGGTGGAGCGCTGCTGCGTGGGCTTGTCGCATGTGGACGCGATGCGAGTCGCCTCGAAGACGATCGGAGGCCTCTATGACGGCGCAACAACGCGCGAGCTGGATGCGATCTCGATTGACACGGCGGCGGCGCTGATTGCTGAAGAGCCGCAGTACTCGCGGCTGGCTGCGCGCCTGTTGCTGGGCACGATCGTGAAGGAAGTGGGCGGGCAGAATCTACATTCGTTTTCGCAGGCCATTGCCTACGGACACCAGGAAGGCGTGGTGAGCGCGGCGACGGCGGAGTTTGTGGCGATGCACGCCCGCAAGCTGAATCATGCTGTGGATGAGAGCTTCTCCGACCGCTTCGAGTACTTTGGACTGCGCACCGTCTATGATCGCTACCTTTTGCGCGATCCAATCTCCCGGCATGTCATCGAGACGCCGCAGTATTTCTTTTTGCGCGTAGCGTGCGGACTGGCTGGCTCACCGCAGGAGGCCATTGACTTCTATCGCCTGATTGCTTCGCTCGACTACATGCCTTCGTCCCCGACGCTATTCAACTCCGGCACCAAGCATGCGCAAATGTCCTCCTGTTATCTGCATGACTCGCCGCAGGATTCGCTGGAGAGCATCTACGACACGTACAAAAATGTAGCTCTGTTGTCGAAGTTTTCAGGCGGCATCGGGCTGGCGTTTCATCGCGTGCGCTCGGAGGGTTCGCTGATCCGCGCGACCAATGGGCTGTCCAACGGAATCGTGCCGTGGCTGCGAACGCTGGACTCATCGGTGGCAGCGGTGAACCAGGGTGGGAAGCGCAAAGGCGCATGCTGCGTCTATCTCGAGCCTTGGCACGCCGATGTCGAATCCTTTCTGGAGTTGAAGGACAACACCGGCGACGGCGCGCGACGGACCTACAACCTGAATCTTGCCAACTGGATCCCCGACCTCTTCATGGAGCGTGTGGAGACCGATGGCATCTGGTCACTCTTTGATCCCAAAGACGTTCCCACGCTGCCGGATCTTTTTGGCGAGGATTTTCGCAAAGCCTACGAAGCAGCCGAAGCAGAAAAGCTGTGGAAGCGACAGGTGAAGGCGCGGGATCTCTATGCGCGCATGATGCGTACGCTGGCCGAAACGGGCAATGGATGGATGACCTTCAAGGACGCAACCAACATGAAGTGCAACCAGACGGGCGCGCCGGGCAATGTGGTGCATCTGTCGAACCTTTGCACCGAGATCACGGAAGTCACTTCCAGGGATCAAACGGCGGTCTGCAATCTGGGATCGATCAACCTGGGCCGTCATGTGACAACAGATGCTTCGGGTCAGCCGGTATTTGATTTTGAGAAGCTGGGCAGAACCGTGCGAGCAGCCATTCCGATGTTGGATCGCGTCATCGACATCAACTATTACCCCGTGCAACAGGCAGCCAGCTCGAATGCGCAATGGCGACCGGTTGGACTCGGTGTGATGGGGCTTCAGGATGTCTTCTTCCAGCTTCGACTACCGTTTGATTCCGCTGCGGCGCAGCAGGTTTCCACGCAGATTCAGGAAGAGATTTATTTCCATGCGTTGACGGCCTCCGTGGAGCTGGCCGAAGCTGCTGGACCCCATGAGCGATTCAGCGAAACACGGCTGGCCAAAGGGCAACTTCAGTTTGATCTGTGGGGTGTGAAGCCGATGGATATGGAGCGATGGGATGCTTTGCGAGCACGCATCCTGCACTCCGGTGTGCGCAATTCCCTGGTGATCGCCGTAGCGCCCACGGCCACCATCGCTTCCATCGTCGGCTGCTACGAGTGCATCGAGCCGCAAATTTCCAACCTCTTCAAACGCGAAACGCTTTCCGGCGAGTTTCTCCAGGTCAATCGCTATTTGATCGAAGACCTGAAGCAGCGCGGCTTGTGGACGGAGGCAATTCGCACGAAGCTCAAGCTCGGCGAAGGATCGGTGCAGGGAATCGACGAACTCCCGGACGATCTGAAGCAGCTCTATCGCACTGTATGGGAGATCCCCATGCGCGGATTGATTGACATGGCAGCAGCGCGGGGAGCCTTCATCGATCAGGCGCAGTCGCTGAATCTCTTTGTCGAGTCGCCGAATATCGGCCGGCTCTCTTCGATGTATATGTACGCCTGGAAGCAGGGGCTGAAGACGACCTACTATCTGCGTTCTCGCCCAGCCACCAAGATTGCCAAGACCACTGTACAGACAGCGACCACGAGAAGCACGATCAGCGCGCAGGCCGCCGTGGCCTGTTCGCTGGAAAATCCAGAGTCCTGTGAAGCCTGCCAGTAACCGCGATCGAGAGAAGTTTTCAAACAATGATTGGAAGTTGAGGAGAGCATCATGGCAACAGCAATTCCCGCAGCACCCGCTCGGCGCAGTTCCGTCGCACCCCCTGAGTTCATTTTGGACCCGGGTCTTTGCCTCACGCTGCGTCCAATGCGCTTTCCTGTTTTTTACGAGATGTTTCGCGACGGCATCAAGAACACCTGGACCGTCGAAGAGATCGATTTCCAAAGCGATCTGACGGACCTGAAACAGAAAATTACACCCGCAGAAGTGCATGTGATTCAACGGCTGGTGGCTTTCTTCGCCACGGGCGACAGCATCGTCTCCAACAATCTGGTGCTGAATCTGTACAAGCACATTAACTCACCCGAGGCGCGGCTCTATCTGTCGCGGCAGTTATTTGAAGAAGCCGTGCACGTGCAGTTCTATCTGACCTTGCTGGATAACTACGTACCCGATCCCGACGAGCGCGCGGCCGCTTTTGCAGCCGTTGAAAACATCCCGTCGATCTCCAAGAAAGCTGACTTCTGCATGAAGTGGATGGACTCCATCCAGAAACTGGATGAGTTGCGATCGCGCGAGGACCGGCGACAGTTTCTGCTGAATCTGATCTGCTTTGCATCCTGCATCGAGGGGCTGTTTTTCTTTGCAGCCTTCGCGTATGTCTACTACTTCCGCTCGCGTGGCCTGCTGCATGGATTGGCTGCTGGCACAAACTGGGTCTTTCGCGATGAGAGCTGCCACCTTGAGTTTGCCTTTGAGGTGGTGAATGTGGTGCGGGCGCAGGAGCCGGATCTGTGGGACGCTGATCTGGAGCGGAAGATCGTGACCATGCTGCAAGAGGCGGTGGACGCCGAGGTACAGTTTGCCGAAGATCTGCTGGCGGGCGGCGTTGCCGGACTTTCGCTGCGTGAGATGCGTCAGTACCTTGGCTATGTGGCCGATGCTCGGCTAAAGCGTCTGGGAATTGATCCAGTCTTCAAAACCAAAAACCCCTTCGCTTTTATGGAGCTGCAGGACGTGCAAGAGCTGACAAATTTCTTTGAGCGTCGTGTCTCTGCCTATCAGTCCGCAGTGGAGGGTGAGGTTGCTTTCGGCGAAGATTTCTAAGCAAGCCGAGTTCGTGGAAAAGACGAAAGGCGCAGGATTATTCCTGCGCCTTTCCGGGTTTTGAAGGCGACTATAGCGTCTTACCTGCGCCTTTGTTGTAAGGCGATCCGCCGCCGGATCCGCCCATCGAGGCCGTAGAGCCGGCCAGGCTGATGGCGACTACCGTGTTGGTGTTATCGTCGTTGAAGAAGACGACCTGGCTATTAACGCTGGTGCCCGCTGTGGCGATGCCGAAGATGGCTCCGGCGTTGCCGCTGTCGACGAGCTTGGTGGCGGCAACCAGTCCGGTGGGCGTGATCTCGATCATGTTGTTGTCACCGGTGTTGCCGACAATCAGATCGCCATTGTACAGCTCAGCCATGCTGACGGGATAGTTGAGCGGCATGCCGTTGTAGATGACCTTGGCGTGGCTGGCCATCGGTCCACTGAAGCTGAGTCCGGTGGAGGCAGTGCCGGAGACGGTGATGCCGCCATCGGTGAGCGTAGAGGCGTTGGTCAGCGCGACAATGCTGTTGGTATCGCTCGAGACGACGTACAGCGTATCCGAGGGCTGGTCATACGTCAGTCCGGCTGGCGCCAGAATGCCGTAGGACGAAGTGAGGTTGACCGGGAAGCCCTTGGCGATCTTCTGGAACATGAAGCCGGAGCTGGTGAGGCGGATGGCGACCACCGATCCGTCGCCGGCGTCGGTCACGTAGAAGGTTGGCACGGCCATGGTAAGCGTCGCCGCCGGCACGGCGTAGACCTGGCCCCACGGATGCATCCAGGTGTATGCGGTTGCAAGCGTGTTGACGACCGAGCCGGAGGTGCTCACGATGGGGTTGTCCATGGCGGTGTAAGCCGCTACCCAGGGGAAGCCCGCCTTGGTGTTGATGGCGATGGCGTCGCAGCCCTTCAGGCTTGGATCCTGAGCAAAGCGCATGGGCTTGGAGCCGGGCATCGGCGCAAGCTGGACCATTGTGGTGCCGTTGCCGGCGTTGCCCATCGAGTCATTGAAGTTGCAGACCATCAGATTGCCCATGGTCTCTGTCCCCGCGGTGACGGGTTCAATGGCCAGGCCGTAGGGATTGTTGTCGCCGTTCATCGGGTCGACCGTCGAGCCGATCGTCTGCACGGTGACGAGCTGGTTGAGCACAGCGCTGTTCATCGAGGAAGTTCCGGAGCCGGAGGACATCGAGGACATGCCGCCGCCGCTGGAGCAGCCTGCCAGAACGAGCGCGGCGGCAAAGGAACAAAGCATGGCTGATGTGGTTGCGAGAGCTGGTGCGTTACGCATAAGTGACCTCAGTCATTTTCTATGGAGTATCGTGCAGGCGCTTGATGAGCTGCCAGACTGACAGTATCGCCTGTGAAAATCCGTGTCCAGCTCACTGTTCAGAGGACAAAAAGAAGACCGAAAGGTATTTGACAGGGCAAATATTTATTTTGACATCCCGCAGAATGCGAGCGTTTCCTGTCTTTCGAGCGGGGATGAGCGAGGGCAAATCAGCCGAGAACTGAGGGGCGGTGCGCGGTGCCGTCAAAGTGGTTGGTGGTTTTGTACAACTCGTATTGTCCGTTCGCAGCGGCGACGCGAGTCTTGTCCAGAATGGATGCCACCTGTTGCTGGCTGAGTGGCCGGAAAGTGCTGGCTGCCGTGAGCGCCTGCTGCAGGATGGCATCGCTGTCGATGCCGGTGATCTGTACAGAAATGGGCAGGTTCAGGCAGTAATGCAGGCACTCCATCGGCTGGACGGTGCCGCTGTCGAGGATAAAGTGATCACCAAACGCCTTCATCCCAAGCGGTGCGATCCCTTCGCGGACAAGCACAGGGAGCACGTCGTGGGCGAAGCTGCGAAAATGAGCGTCCATGACATTGAGCGGCATCTGGACCGTGTCGAAATGAAAGTCATGTTTGCGGGCCATCTCCAGCATGCGCAGATGGACGTACGGGTCTTTGTGGCCCGTGAAGCCGATAAAGCGGATCTTGCCCGCCTGTCGCGCTTCTGTCAGAGCTTCTATCGCGCCTCCAGCGGCAAAGGCGCGATCGGGGTCTTCCAGGCGAATGACTTCATGCAACTGCATCAGATCGACGTGATCGGTCTGGAGTCGGCGAAGACTCTCATCGATCTGCTGCGCGGCGGCGGCCTTGGTTCGACCGTCGATCTTGGTCATGAGGAAAACGCGCTGCCGATAGCCATCGCGGAGCGCTTTGCCCATGCGGATTTCGCTGACTCCGCCGTTGTAGTCCCAGCAGTTGTCCATGAAATTGATGCCGCCGTCGATGGCTTTACGGGTGAGCGCAATCGAGTCCTCTTCGCTCAAACTCGGCTTGCCGATGTGATACCCACCCAGCCCGATGACTGAGACCCGCTCGCCGGTTTTGCCCAGTGTCCGATACAGCATCCCGTTGGAGTCCCGCGTCTGTGCCACCTGCTCCGCAAGCGCGGTCAGATGGGAGATTGATTGTGCCAGTGCTGCGGCAGAAAGCATCGAGTTGCGGACGAAGCTGCGACGATCCATTGAAAGCATGGCTGAAACCTCCGCGCAAGTATCGTCTGAGCCAGGGCGATTACCCGGTGGAAATACGATAACCTGCAACTGGAATCACCATATGCGAGCCGGCCATGGAGCGCAAGTTCCGCCGCAGCGCTTGGGTCAAGCAGGCGGATTATGGCGCGATTGCGATACAATCAGAGTTTATGCCGCATATGCGGAACGCAAGTATTTACGCGGCGAAACGGAGCAAGGTGGGAGATTTTTCGGTGATGGTTGGCAAGATGAAAAATCGCGGTCTGTCACAGACGGCAAGCCACAAAGTCGAAGCTGATGACGCAGTTGCAGAGGAGCGCAAGCGTCGACGGATTCGCTCGACGACCGTGGTCTGTGTCCGTCGCAACGGCAAAGTAGTGATGGCTGCCGATGGCCAGGTGACGCTTGGCGATCACGTTCTCAAGCATACGGCAAAGAAGATTCGCCGCCTGTATCAGGACAAGATTCTGGCAGGATTCGCCGGATCGACGGCGGACGCGTTCTCGCTCTTTGCGCGTTTTGAGGCAAAGCTGGAGCAGTTCAGCGGCAACCTGGGACGCTCCGCTGTGGAGCTGGCCAAGGACTGGCGCACTGACAAGATGCTGCGCAATCTGGAAGCGTTACTGATTGTGGCCGATGCGGGGCAGACGTTTCTCATCTCTGGATCGGGCGATGTGATCGATCCGGACGAGCCGATTGCCGCAATTGGATCCGGCGGCAGTTATGCCACGGCGGCAGCTCGTGCGCTACTCGAGAATACCGAGCTGTCGGCGAGAGAGATTGTCGAGAAATCGCTGCGCATCGCAGGCGAAATCTGCATTTACACCAACGACAAGATCACGATTGAGGAGTTGCAGGCTTAAGAGCACCCATGTGCTCGGCCTGTTTGTGGAGACTATGGCGATTACTTTGCCCGGTGTGGCCGACGATCACGAAATTGTGCTGGAAGAATTGACGCCGCGTGAGATTGTGGCAGAGCTGGACAAGCATGTGGTGGGACAGCGCGCGGCCAAGCGCGCGGTAGCCGTGGCGCTGCGCAATCGCACGCGCAGACAGAAGCTGCCGCCTGATCTGGCCGACGACATCATGCCCAAGAACATCATCATGATCGGCCCCACCGGCGTCGGCAAGACCGAGATTGCGCGTCGTCTGGCAAAGCTTACCAACTCTCCTTTTCTGAAAGTGGAGGCAAGCAAGTTCACCGAGGTGGGCTATGTGGGCCGCGACGTGGAATCCATGGTCCGCGATCTGGTGGAGATATCCATCGACATGGTGCGTGAAGAACGACTGGAAGAGGTGGAAGACAAGGCCGAGCAAAGCGCGGAAGAGCGGCTGCTCGATCTGCTCTTGCCGCCTCCGCCCGAAGTCCAGCAGCCGGAGGCGGAGGGTCAACTCACGCTGCCCGGCGCGGAGAGTTATACGCGAACTCGCGAGAAGCTGCGACAGCAGTTTCGCGAGGGCAAGCTGGATGACCGCATGGTGGAGTTGGAGACGCGCGAACGCAACACTCCACAGTTCGGCATCATCAGCAACCAGAATCTCGAAGAGATGGACATGAACCTCAAAGATATGTTGCCCAATATCTTTGGCGGGGCCACGCGCAAGCGCAAGATGAAGGTCAATGAGGCCTTTGATTATCTGATTCAGGAAGAAGAAAGTCGGTTGATCGACATGGATCAGGTGACACGCGCGGCGGTGGATCGCGTGGAGACAAGCGGAATCGTCTTTCTCGACGAGATTGACAAGATCGCCGGGCGCGAAGGCGGACACGGGCCGGATATCTCGCGCGAAGGCGTGCAGCGCGACATTCTGCCGATTGTCGAAGGTACAACAGTCAATACACGTTATGGAATGGTGAGAACCGATCATATTCTCTTCATTGCTGCGGGCGCCTTTCACGTCTCCAAACCTTCCGACCTGATCCCCGAGCTGCAAGGACGTTTTCCGATTCGGGTGGAGTTGCAGTCGCTGACGGTCGAGGATTTTCTACGCATTCTGACAGAGCCGAAGTCGTCGCTCACGCGGCAGTCGACGGCGCTGCTCGAGACCGAAGGCATCCGGCTGGAGTTCACTCCAGAGGCGCTGCGCGAGATGGCCGAGTTTGCCTTTCGCGTGAACGAGACAACGGAAAATATTGGCGCGCGCAGGCTTCACACCATCATGGAACGGGTTCTGGAGGAGATCAGCTTTCTGGCTCCTGACCTGGCTCGCGCAGCAGCCGATGTGGAGCAGCGGCAAAAAGTGGCGGAGATTGTGAAGGCGGAGACTACGACGCCTCTTCCTTACATCGAGCGCGAAACGGCTACTGGCATCGAAAAGGTCTTTCTCGTGACGGATGTCTACGTTCGCCAGATGGTCGCCGAGATCGTCAAGAGTCAGGATTTGAGCCGCTACATTCTGTAAAGCAAAAATCAAAATGAGACAGATAGAACGAAGAATTTTTCTCTTCGCGTTGCTCTTGTCGGCGTGCATCGCAAAGGTTTCAGCACAGACGAACGCTCTGCCGCAGGAACTGCCCGCAGCACAAAGCGATCCGGGCGCGCAACAGGTGAAGCAGGGCGTGCGGACGACTGTGGTGGTGCTGGGCAGCGCCTCTCCGATTCCGCTCTCGGAGTCAGCGCGGGTCGTCGAAGTCGAGCCGTTGCATCCAGGCCAGTTCATGCTGGCCACGCCGCTCGACCCGCTGCGCAATGATGCTTCGGTCTTTCTGGAGCAGCGCGGAGCCGGCGGAGCACAGACCGACATCACGCTGCGCGGCGGCAGCTTTGAGCAGACATTGGTGCTGCTGAACGGGTTTCGCATCAACGACAGTCAGACGGCGCATCACAACCTTGATCTGCCGCTGCCGATGGAGGCGATGGATTCGATCCAGGTGCTGCATGGCGCTGGCTCAACGCTCCATGGGGTCGACGCGCTGAGCGGTGTCGTGGATTTTTTGACGGCCGCGCCGCGCAGCACATCGCTCATGGCAAGCGCCGGCTTTGGCAGCTTTGGCGAGAACGAGCAGGCGCTGATGGGCGAGCTGATGCGGCGCAGGTGGAGCACGCGCGTGACGGGCACGCACAATCTCTCGACCGGATTCATGTACGACCGCGACTATCGGAACGAGACGGCTTCGGATCAGTTGTGGCGCGAATCGCGGCTGGGGCTGACGGATATCCTGGTAGCCGGCAGCGACCGGTCGTTTGGCGCAAATCAGTTTTATGGAAACTTTCCCTCGTGGGAGCGGACAAAGGGATGGTTTGGCTCGATTCGCCAGGAACTGGGCGCGCATACCGAGGCCGATTACGGATATCGGCGGCACACCGATGAGTTTGTGCTGGTGCGCAACAACCCAGCGCTCTACGAGAACAATCACATCGACGGATCGTGGCAGGCTTCGCTGCACCGGACGCAGAATTTTGGCGTCGGCGCAGTGCTGCTGGGCGGCGTGGAAGCCGATGGCGACAGCATTCGCAGCAACAATCTTGGCGACCATGCTCGGAATCGTGCGGCGGGATATCTGGACCTGGATCTGAATCCGGTGAAGCGTCGGTGGGGATTGTCCGTCGGTGCGCGCGAAGAGGGATTCTCCGGGGGATTTCCGATGGTCTTCGCGCCGAATGTGGCGGGGAGTTATCGCGTGCGCACGACGGTGAAGC
>JAJZEA010000059.1 GCA_021851335.1 Acidobacteriota bacterium
ACGGACAGGTCTTCGTCCGAGGGGTGGTAAGGGCAAGGTCGAGGGGTTGGTCGGGTATGCGCGACGCAACTTCTTGGTTCCGATTCCGCGCTCCAACAGCTGGGAGGAGCTCAACGCATACCTCGGCGAGCAGTGCCGCAAGCGGCGCGAGCTACGGCTGCGCGGGCACACGGAGACCATCGGTGAGCGCTTCGAGCGCGACCGCGCTCGGATGTTGCCGTTGCCCGCAACTCCATACGAAGCCTGCGAGAAGATCACGGTGCGAGTTACTTCGCTGTTATTGGTTCGCTATCGGGGCAACGACTACTCGGTACCAACCGAGTACGGACACCGTCAGGTTCTGGTGAAGGGCTTCGTGCATGAAGTGGTGATTACCTGCGCCAGCGAGGTCATCGCATGACACCAGCGCAGCTATGAACGCGAGGCTGTGGTCTTCGATCCGCTGCACTATCTGGCGCTGCTCGAACAGAAGAGGCGGGCGCTCGATCAGGCCGCTCCACTCGCCGGCTGGAAGTTGCCGGAGTGCTTCTCCGAACTGCGCCGTCTGCTCGAAGCCAGACTCAAGAAGTATGGCAGCCGCGAGTGTGTGCAGGTGCTGCGGCTGATGGAGACCTTCGATCTCTCGGAAGTAACGCACGCCATCGAAGATGCCTTGAAGTTGGGCACGATCAGCTTCGATGCAGTGAGTCATCTCATGCTGTGCCGCACCGAACGCTGGCAGCCAAGACTGGACATGGAGAACTATCCTCACCTGCCGCTGGGCCAGGTGCACAACACGCAGGCCGACGATTACATGACGCTCCTGACGGAGGCATGCGCATGAGCAACGATACTTTGAACACTGCGGCTCATACCTCCAACACCCCGCAGTTGCCGTTAGAGCATCACCTGAAGGAACTGCGCCTGCCCACCATGCTGCGCGAGTACGATCACATCGCCCGACAGTGCGCGGTCGAACAGGTCGACTATCAACGCTACCTGCTGCGGATGACCGAGCTGGAGTTACTGGACCGCGAACGTCGGGCCACCGATCGTCGCATCCGGCAGGCGAAGTTCCCAGTCGTCAAGATACTGGATAGCTTCGATTTCCTCGCCATGCCTTCGGTGAACAAAACCCTCGTGCTCGAACTAGCCCGTTGCGAGTTCCTCGCTCGCCGCGAAAACCTGCTGTTGTTAGGCAACAGCGGCACCGGCAAGACCCACATCGTGCTCGCGCTTGGCCTGGCTGCATGTCAACAAGGACATCGCGTGCGCTTCACCACCACTGCGGCCCTGGTCAGCGAACTGATCGAGGCCTGTGACGACAAGAAGCTGCTCCGTTTTCAAAAGCAGATCGCCAGCTACAAACTGCTGATCGTCGATGAGCTGGGCTTCGTGCCACTGTCCAAGACCGGCGCTTAGCTGCTCTTCGAGGTGCTCAGCCAGCGCTACGAGCGCGCATCGACTCTGATCACGTCGAACCTCCCGTTACAAGAGTGGACCGAGATCCTCGGCTCGGAACGGCTGACCGGAGCCTTGCTCGACCGCCTCACCCACTCCGTCCACATCCTCAAGATGAACGTCGACAGCTTCCGCCTCAAACAAAGCCGCCGCAAACGTCCCCCACCTTCCGAACGCTGACTCTACCCCCGAATACTCAACAACCTGACTGCCAGCTACTGGCCTAGTTTTACTCCGCCCCGCTGGTCTGGTTTTACTCCGCCCTTGGCAGATCAATTCCTTTGGGATTTTAGCAAGACCATCGCAGACTTGATCGCCGACGAGCACTATGGACAGTTGGAAAAGACCCTCCATCAATGGGGTATGGGACATTACGGAGAATCTCACGAATCGGGTCGCGCGTTTGTTGACGATGGTATGGAAGTGAAGAAGTTCAATGAAGTGCCAATGGGCGCGATGTAGACACAGACTCCTGGCGTGAGCCACGTGCAGTATGGCTACAACGCGGATGATCGCGAATCGGCTTCGGTCGCGCATATCTATGGGCAGAACCTTGCAGCTGCCGAGTCCATGACGGCAGCCGCGGCACCGTTTGCCTGGTATCCGGCGATTCTGAAACCTACCGCGGATCAGGAGTTTCTCAATGGCATCAACCGGATCGTCATTCATGAATCCGCCCACCAGCCTCTGATCGACAAAAAGCCCGGACTCACGCTGGGACCGTTTGGCCAGTGGTTCAATCGCAATGAAACCTGGGCCAACCAGGCGGGTGCCTAGGCTACGTATCTTGCGCGGACCAGTTATATGCTTCAGCAGGGCCGCTTTGATGCGGATCTGATCTATTTCTATGGTGAAGACTCAAATCTGACGGCGATTTTTGCGCATTCGTCGCCGAATGTACCAGCGGGGTATGGCTTCGATTACGTCAAAGCCGATGCGCTCATCCACGTGCTGGGCGTTCGTGACGGCAAAATCACAACGCCTGGCGGAGTCACATACAGCGTTCTTGGTCTTGATCCTTACAGCCGACACATGTCGCTGCCCGTGCTGCGCGCCATTCACAAGCTGGTTGAGCAGGGCGCAACTGTTGCAGGGCCAAAACCTGTAGACGACCCCAGCCTAGCCGACGATCACGCAGGATTTCGCCGCCTGCGCGAGGAGCTTTTCGGCGATGGGACGGGTGTTCACACTGTTGGCATGGGAAAGGTCTATGCGGGATCGACGCCAGCAGAGGCTTTCCAGGCGATCCACCTTGCTCCGGACTTTGATTCCAGCCGTGAGCAAGCGAAGACGCATTTGGAGTTTGTCCATCGAAAACTGAGCGGAGCGGATATCCATTTTGTGGATAATCGCAGTAATCTTCCTGTCGATGTCACGGCTAGCTTCCGCATTGCGGGTCGCCAGCCGGAGTTGTGGCGCGCCGACACGGGATCGATCCAGAGAGCTTCCTTCACGATTGCAGGGGGCAAGACGTTCGTCCCGCTACAACTGGAACCCTGGGGCACGATCTTTGTAGTCTTCCGTACTCCAACCCATGTGACGCATTTCACTGCACCTGTGCCGAGAGACGCGGTTCTGGAAACGCTGAGCGGTTCGTGGACTGTCAACTTTCCGCCCAACTGGGGTGCACCCGACAGCATTACGCTTCCATCCCTTATCTCCTGGCCGGATAGCTCCGAAACAGGTGTGAAATATTTCTCTGGGACCGGAACTTACACACATACCGTGCAGATTCCTGCTTCAGCGCTTCGCACCGGCTCAAGGATTCTGCTCGATCTTGGCGAGGTGAAAAATTTGCCCTCGATCAGCGTGAATGGTGTTGCGATGGGTGTTGTCTGGCACACCCCCTATCGCATGGATATAACCAGCGCGCTCCATTCCGGTAGGAATACTCTCCGCGTTGCCGTCACGAACGCATGGGTGAATCGTATGATTGGCGACCTGCAACCGGGTGCGACTCAATATACCTTCACCGATGTCAAGCCGTATCGCGCGAATTCGCCCCTGCTACCCTCCGGGCTGCTGGGACCAGTTCGCCTGATTGCAGAAACCCGGCGCTAGCGTACCAAGCTGTGGCCAGTGCATCGAACCATAGGCTCATCCTCAGGCATAATTTAAGTACGATGCCGAGTTTATGGACCCCCGAAAGCTGGTCACAGCGCCTCGCCGAACTGGAAGCAACTGAAGCAGAACTCAAGGAAGCTCCGCTGCGCCGCGATGTGCGGTCGCTGGGCATTCTGCTGGGTGATGTTCTCCGCGAACAGGTTGGCGAAGACTTCTTTGAGCAGGTTGAGTCACTGCGCCAATCCACCATTCGTCGCCGCGAAGCCACGGATCGCGGCGCAAAAGCTGCTGAAGCCGTGCACACCGATCAGGCGATGCAGCGCGTCCATCAGTTGCCTGTGGAACGCGCGCTGCTGCTGACTCGCGCCTTTGGCTTCTATTTTGAGCTGATTAACCTTGCCGAAACCAACCATCGGAAACGCCGTCGCCTCGCCGTTCAATTACGTGGTGAATCTGACAAGCAGCGCGGCTCGCTCAGGGGGACTCTTCGAGCGATGTGTCGCGTGGGCATCTCGGCTCAGGAAGCGCTTGCCTGGATGCAGCGCATTCACGTCGTTCCGGTCTTTACTGCGCATCCCACGGAGGTTGCCCGACGCTCGGTAATGTTCAAGCGCCGACGCATCGGCGAACTGCTCCATGCTCTTGACCAAATTCCGCTTTCGCAACAGACGCTCGATTTGCTGGAGCAACAGCTTCGCGCCGAGATCACATCCCTTTGGCAGACAGACGAAATTCGCAGCCGTCGCCCCACCGTCTATGACGAAATCAAGATGGGCCTCGATTACTACGATGTCTCCATCTTTGCCTCGTTGCCCAGCCTTTACCGGGAGATCGCTGAAGCCTTTCATTCTGTCTATCAACAGTCCCTGGAGACATTCCAACTGCCTGCGGTCCTCAGCTTTGGCTCCTGGATTGGCGGTGATCGCGACGGCAATCCCTTCGTCACTCCCGAGGTTACGCGGGATGCAGTCACGCTTGCCCGCGCACATCTGCTGCGCCACTACGAAGAACTCCTGCAGCAACTCATCGACCTGCTGACCAGCTCCGCGCAGCAGGTGCCGGTGAGCCTGGCTTTACGTGAGCGCATGGCCGAGTATCACTCCCGCATTCAGCAGGTCGGCAATGTCGTCGACAACCCGCAATTCGAGCACGAAATCTATCGGCGTTTCCTGCTCTGTGTGCGCGCACGGCTTCAGGCTGCCTTGGTCTTCAGTCGTCGTCGCCGCGGCATCTCTTCGGCAACCATTGCCCCGTCTTCGGCAATTGAAAACCAGGAATCACTCGCGCAAATTCTTCCACCTTATAAAGATGCCAGCGAGTTTGCGGATGATCTTCGCCTTGTCCGGGATTCCCTGGCGGAACATCGTGGCCTGCGGATTGCGCAAAACCTGCTTGATCCTATTTTGCTTGCGGTGCGAACCTTCGGATTGCATCTACACACGCTCGACATTCGTCAGCATGCACGGCTGCACGCCCAGGCGCTGCGGGAGTCGATCGACGACTCGCTTGCGCCTGCGCTTTCCGGCCCGCTTTCCGCCGAGACGTCCAATGTGCTCGACACCTTCCGCGTTATCGCCGAGATCAAGTCCGGCCTTACTCCTGAGACAGTGCGCCACTACGTCATCAGCGGCGCTGCCAGCGTGGAGGATGTTCTGACCGTCCTTCGTCTTGCGCGCCTCTGTGGCGTTCATCCGGAAGCTGCCGCCAATGGGCGCGCCGCCGATCCCGGACTCATGCCCGTGCCGCTTTTTGAGTCGATTGAAGACCTTCGTAACGCGCCCTCCATCTGCGCCGATCTCTGGTCCCGTCCCGACTATCGCGCGCTGCTGTCATCCTGGGGCAATACGCAGGAGATTATGCTTGGCTACTCCGACTCCAACAAAGACGGAGGCATGCTCACCAGTACCTGGGAGATTTTCAAGGCGCATCGTGAACTGCATCAAGTGGCGCATGGCGCGGGATTGAAACTACGGCTCTTTCACGGTCGCGGGGGCACTGTTGGTCGCGGCGGGGGACCGACGCATCGCGCTATCTTTGCTCAACCTCTGGATGCATTCGATGGTTCGCTTCGGCTCACCGAACAGGGCGAAGTGCTCAATTTCAAGTATGCTGACGAAATTCTCGCCGAGCGTAATCTGGAGCTGATGGTGGCCGCTTCGCTGGATGCTCTGGCTCGGCCCAATGCGCGTGATCCGGAAGGGCACTTCACCGGGCGACTGCTGCCTGACTGGGAAGATGCCTTCGAGCAGATGTCTTCGCTGGCCTACAGCTTTTATCGAAAACACATTCTTCGCGATCCTGGCGTACTCGAGTATTTTTCTCAGTCCACGCCAATGGGCGAACTTGAACATGCCAAGATTGGCTCGCGGCCCTCGAAGCGTAAGGGACAGCTTAGTCTTGATACCCTTCGAGCCATCCCCTGGGTATTTGGCTGGACACAATCCCGTCTGCTCATTCCTGCATGGTTTGGCGTCGGTCATGCCATTCAGGAGTTTCTCGCGCGAGGGGGTTCTGCCGCCACGCTGCGCGCTATGGCAACGGAATTTCCGCTTTTTATCGACCTTATCCGTAACGTCGAGATGGCTCTGGGTAAAGTGGATCTCGCCACGGCCCGGCTTTACTCCACACTGGTCGCAGACGAGAGCCTGCGTAGCCGCATCTTCACACTCTTTGAGCAGGAGTATCGCAGCACTGTCGCTGGGGTTCTTACCGTCACCGGGCAATCAGATCTGCTCGAGTCCAACCCGGTGCTTGCTCGCTCCATCCGCCTGCGGAATCCCTACGTTGACCCGATGCACCTTATTCAGGTGGATATGCTCCGACGCAAGCGCTCCGGTGAAGACACACCTGAGATCAACCGTGCCATAGCCGCCACCATTAGCGGCATCGCCTCTGGTCTGCGCAACACCGGTTGATTGTGTGAAGTTGCTGCGTAAATATTCAAGGGCGACCAACATTGGCCGCCCTTGAATATTTACGGTGATTGTTCTGTTCGGATCTCGCTCAAAAGGGGTTGAGTTTGGATAAGCCCTTCTTCTTTTTCTTCTTGCTGCTGGAAACGTTGCTCAGATCGGCCTTGGGCGCTTTTACTTTCTTCTTGCCTTTGCCTGTTGTCGCAACTACAGGCTGAGCCGGAACCTCACCTGGCTTGATGTCATTGACCTGGCTCGGGGCCGCGACAGGTGCCTCAGCTGCCGGTAGAGATGTGGTTGTCGATCCCACGGCCTTCACCACTGCGTTGGGGTCAGCCGGGGTTGAGCGAGGCGGAGCAGTAGATCCCTGGGTCTCTGAAGCTGCTCCATTGGGCGAACTCACAATCGAAGCTCCGATTCCTGTTCCGCTGTCACCTGTTGTTGGCACCTTTTCAAACTCCAGCGGAGCTGTTGCGGATTGATCAGTACCCTGAGCTGCTGCATTTGCCGGAGTTGCCGACTTTGCTGTCTGGGTTGCGCCCGCTGCTCCTGGCTGCTCTGCTTTGAACGCCTGGACAAATATCTGCTGATTCTCCCGAGTGACATCGGGTGCAATCACCCGTTCCGGAGAATCGAGTGTCGGATCACCCACATGGGCAGCTTCCACAACCGTCGGGCCATGTTTCAGGATTCCCAGAGTCTTATCGGTGAACCGCATGGGCTGACGGCTGCGCTCTTCCGCATCGTCGGCGGCAATTTCAGCTTGTGTCGGCTCGGGAATCGGGCGATTCATGGCAATCAACCGATCACGCGCGTCCTCGACGTGCTGCATCATGGGGTATCGTATGATGACGTGATCGTAGGCTGCCGCTGCTTTGTCCAGATAGACCTGAGTGAGTCGCTCCCTGACGGCTGCGGGCAGTGCGGCTGAGGCACGCACCTGCTGCGCCTCACCGGCATAGGCATCTCCAATCAGAATCCACAATTGATCGCTTTTGCTGTAGAGCGGATAAGTGTCGGCAACCGTTTGCAGGCGAGCCAGAGCGCCTGCCCAGTTTGCCCGGCTTTCGTAGTACTGACCAATCAGGAACTCGCGCTCGGCTAGTACTTCCTGCACCTCGCGCAGCTTCTGCTTGGCGCGCGGCACGAGAGGAGAATCGGGAAATTGGCTGATCATCGCACGATATTCACGCTCAGCATTCTGCGCATTGGTAAAGTCGCGATCCGGCTTCTCCATCTGCATGTAGTAGATGTCGCCCACCTTCATCTGCGCTTCTGCTGCCTCTGGCGTCTGCGGGAAAAACGTAATGAAGTCCTTGTACTCCGCCTCGGCCTGCGTCAGAGCAGCCGTGCCGCCCTCTTTGAACCAGCTATCGCCCACTGCCAGCTTGGCGCGCATCTGGTACTCGGAGTCTGGATACGTGTTCAGCAGCGTCTGCAAGTCCAGTCGAGCCTGGTCAAAGCGGCCCTTCTTGATCGCCAGCATCGCCTTGTCATACAGTTCTTTGTCGGGCTGTTTGCTGTTCACGTCGGCCAGCGGATTGGCGCTCAGATCCACCTGCTTCTTTTTCTTGTCCTTTGCCGATGCATGGGTAGGCGCCAGCAGCACCATCATCGCCAGTACACCCGCGGCCACCATCTTCGCGCCTCGCACTTTGTTCATCTCAACCATCCGCTGAAAACTCATAAAACATCAACCCCTTGTGCGCATCGGGTGCCTGCGCATCCATTCAATTTTCAACCCCGGCCAATCCGCAGCCCAAATACTGAAGCAGCTTCCATCCACGTTTCAAACTTGACCGGATTTTGCCGCTAACCGCGCCGCGAGCAACAGAGATGCGGCATTCTGTTCGGCATGACCATCGCCAAAGACAGCATTGCCAGCGACCAGCAACTCCGCACCAGCTTGGACCGCTTCCGCAACCGTATCGTGAGCGATTCCACCGTCCACTTCAATTCTAAACGTCAGCTTGCGCTCAGCGCGGATTTTCGCCAGCCACCGAACTTTATCCAGGGTGAACTGCAAAAACTGCTGCCCGCCAAATCCAGGATTGACCGTCATCACCAGCACGTGATGCAGCATGGGCAGGATCTCTTCAACCACATCGATCCTCGTCGCCGGATTCACTACCACCCCCGGCTTCATCCCGTGTCCGACAATCATCTCCAGCGTGCGATGCAGATGCGGGCAGGCCTCATAGTGAACGCTCACCCAATTGGCACCCGCTTCGGCAAATGCCGGAATAAAGTCGTTGGGATTCTCGATCATCAGGTGGCAGTCCAGCGGCAGACGCGTCGCCTTGCGCAGGCTCTTCACCACCGGCGGGCCAAGAGTAATGTTTGGCACAAAGTGGCCATCCATCACGTCCACGTGGATCACCGTGCCGCCGCCACGCTCGGCTGCCTGAACATCGCGCTCCAGGTTCGCAAAATCGGCTGACAAAATAGACGGCAGCAATTCCACCATAGTCGCCTGGCACACCCCTTTCGAGTGCATTCAGTGTACCAGCCAGTCACTCGCCGTCGCCCGCTCACGGTTGCGGAGGCGCGTGGCTGATCCATTTGTCGGCCCACGTGATGAAGTACTTCATATTTGGCGCGTCGGTGTGTCCGCCATCGTGCTGCCGCCATGCCAGTTGTCCATCCAGAATTCCGTCGTTGATTGGCGGCATAGCCCCGCTGTAAGGTTTGCCGTCCATGGTCAAACCCTTTGCGCCCAGCAGCTTAAACACTCGATTGGCATCCATCGTCGCCATGAAGCTGCCCTCGTGATCCAGCCACTTCGCGTCGCCTTTGGCCGGACTGCCATAGCTGATAAAGGTCAGCCTAGGCGCGCATAGCGCAATCAGCTCATTCGAGTCCACCGGAATATCCCCCGGATTCATGCTTCCGAACTTCGCCTTCGACGCGCCATACTTCATAAAGTTCCCAGCCATCCAGTAGTATTCGCCACCCGTCAGGCTCTCCACCGCTTCGCCAAAGTTGCGCCGCAGCAGCGTCGCGCCGCCTTTGCCCGACGAACCCACCAGCACCATCGCAAAACGCTGGTCAAAGGCCATCGTCACCAGCGCCGCCTTGCCATACCGTGACACGCCCTCGATGCCGATATGTTTCGCATCGACCGCCGGGTCCGTCGCCAGATAATCCAGCCCGCGGCCAGCTCCCCATGCCCAGGCACGCAGCGCGCCCCAGTCGTCCGGCTTGCGTGGCTGTCCGTGGTTCACCAGCCCGATGATCCCCTGCGTCAGTCCGGCTCCGTTGTCGGCTTGCACACTTGCCGGGTCGATCAACACGAATCCCCAGCCATCGGCGATCAACTGCCAGGTATTTGGCATTCCCCCGTCGGCATTCAACTGAGGAAACCGGAACGGCGTCGCGTGAAATGGCTCCCACGCCGGATGATCCGCAAAGATCTGCGCGAGCGTCGCATCCTGCGCTGCCATCATCTTCTTCCATGCCGCATTGATCCGCGCAAACTCCTCCGGCGAAGGCTCATGCGGGCTGGGAAAACCTGCCGGGCCAAACATCATCAGCACCGGCACCGGACCCTTCGCCTCCGCAGGAGTCACCAGCGTCATGTGAATCTTCACCGTGATCGCCGGGTCACCCGAATTGTCCACCTCGCCGATCAGGTCCTTGGCAATTACCGGGCGAAACCCGATCCGTTCATGGTCCACTGCCGTCACTGTCCAGTGCACGGTCGGCAGATGCTCCGGCACTTTGCCATAGACATACTCGGAGAACTCTTTGACCAGTTGTGGCCTGCGCTCATGCCACCACTGCGCCGCTGTCGTCACCTTCTGGCCATCGTCCAGCGTCAGTGGGTCGGGGATATTCGGATACGGATTCGCCTTCGACTCATCGTAGTTGGCGTGGTTCGGCGCATTCTCGTCGCCGCTCGGCCCTGGTCGCAGCGCTTCAATGCCCAACTGCTGCATCATGTTGGCGTGGTCCTGCTCGGCTGTCATCGGCGCGCTGCCTGCCTGCCCACTTATCATCTGCGCCTTTGTCATTCCGGCTGTCAGCAGCACTGCTGCCACGTAGACGCCCATCCGGCCAACCAACTTGCCCATCCTGAATATCCTTGTCACGCTCTACCTCGCATCTGTTATCGTGTACCGGGCTTGAGAAAACCGAATTACTTCGCGCCCAAATGGTACATCATGACGAATTCAAACTGGAACAAGTTTCGCCTGTATACGGTTTTTTCTTTACTCCCCACCTTGTTCTTCGTCGGCTCCATCGCGCGGGCTGCTGCGCCTCCGGCCACTTCCACTCGCTGGGTCGCCTCCTGGGGAGCGGCGCAACAGATTCCCGAGCCGCAGAACGCGCTCACTCCTGATGACCTCGATCACGCCGTCATCCGCCAGCTTGTCCATCTCTCCATCGGTGGTCCGTCCTTGCGCATCCGCGTTTCCAATGCCTTTGGAGTCGCACCACTGCGCATCGACTCCGTTCACGTTGCGCGCGCCATCTCACCCGCAACGTCGGCTATTGACCCCACTACCGACCATGTCGTGCTCTTCGCCGGTCAGGATTCAGTCACCATCCCCGCCGGAGCCGAATACATCTCTGACCCTGTCGACATGGTCGCCGCGCCGCTTTCCACGCTCGCCGTCACCCTCTCCATTCCCGATGCTCCCATCCAGCAGACGGGCCATCCCGGCTCTCGCGCCACCACGTACATCGCGCACCTCGTCCCCGCTTCCGCGCCGGAGATGCCCCACGCGCACACCGTCGAGCACTGGTACTTCCTGGCTGGCGTCGATGTCGCCGCGCCCGCACAGACAGCATCCATCGTCGCCTTCGGAGACTCCATCACCGACGGCCACGCAGCCACCACCAACGGAAACGACCGCTGGCCCGATGATCTTGCCGCCCGGCTTCAGGTCAACCCCGCCACGCGTTCTCTCGGCGTCGTCAACGTCGGCATCGGCGGCAATCATCTCCTCACCGACGGTCTTGGCCCCAACGCGCTCGCTCGTTTCGACCGCGATGTCCTCGCTCGCCCCGGCGCAAAATATCTTCTGGTTCTAGAGGCCATCAACGACCTCGGCGCGCTCAGCCGGATGCCCGGCGCAACCGCCGCCGAACACACCGAACTTGTCGCCCGCCTGATTGCGGCTTACCAGCAGATCATCCTGCGCGCCCACTCCGCCGGACTCATCGTCTACGGCGCAACGCTCACGCCCTACGTCGGTTCGGACTACTACCATCCCGACGCAGCCAGCGAAGCAGATCGCCAGGCTCTCAATGCCTGGATTCGCACCCCCGGCCACTTCGACGCCGTCCTCGACTTTGACCGCGCCGTCCGCGACCCGGCTCATCCCGACAGCATGATTCCGGCCTTCGACTCCGGCGACCATCTGCATCCCTCACCCGCCGGTTACAAAGCCATCGCTGACTCCATTCCCCTCAATCTCTTCATGCGCTGACGCAACTTCCCGCCACCGATTGGGTTCTTTCATTCAAACAACTGAGCTGCGCTTGTCGGTATCCTGAACACGCGCTTGCTTTTCGACGTGCCAGCGACTCTTTGCGGACAACTGTACAGCCGCCGTGAGAGTCTTATCCTTGCATCTGACCATTGTTGTGGGTGAACCAGAATGACTCCAACCTCGTGCCGAACGTTCCAGAGAGTCGCTGCCATCACCGCCAGCGCACTTGTTTTGCTCGTGCTTGCTGGCTGTGGCAGCTCCGCTACCAAAGCGATTCTGCCCACCAATCCGCCCAGTAGCACACCGCCTACAGCAGGACAAAAAGGCTCCGTCACCATGACCCCGCAATATATCGCAGTCGCTCCTGGGCAGAGCTTTCAGTTCAAAGCGGCCTCTACCACGCCGGGCAGCTTCCTCTGGTACGTCAATGGCATTCAGGGGGGCAACGCCACCGATGGCACCGTCAGCTCCAGTGGACTTTATACTGCGCCCGCCTCGCTCACCATCAGCGGAAACGTCACGGTCACCGCAGCGCTTGCTGGCGCCGGCGCTCAGAACTACGCCACCTCCGCTGTTGCGCTCATCCAGCCTGCCGCCGTCAACTGCCCAGGCGTCACGGGCAATCCCCAGGTAGCGCAGTATGGACTATATCTGCCTGCGCCCGGCTCCATGACCGTCAACTTCGGCCCCACCACCAACTACGGCAAATCCACCTGGGCCGTTCAGACGCCCAGCGCCAATGGCGGCACCACATCCGTCTACGTCGCAGGCATGCTCGCCAGCACCACTTATCACATGCAGGCACAGGTCACGCTCACCAACGGAGCCACCTTCACCGACGTCGATCACACCTGCACCACCGGCGCTCTGCCTTCGCCGATGGCCTCCATCCAGCTTCAGCCCATTAGCGGCACTCCCGCGCCCGGCATCCAGCTTTGGAATACCATCCTGCCCTACAACGAGACTGACGCCTTCGCCACCGACATCAACGGCAACGTCATCTGGACCTACAGCTTCACCGGCGGCTCCGGCCTTGATCTGCTCCAGGGCATGCACCCGCTGCCCAACGGCGATTTCCTTACCATCGTCTCCTATCTCTCCTCGGTCACCGCCAATATTCCCAACGGCACCATCGACGACGTGCGTGAGATCGACCTCGCCGGCAACATCATTAAAGACATCACCATGGCCCAGCTCAACCAGAAGCTCGCCGCCTCCAATCTCCGCGACGCCAGCGGCAATCTCTACCAGCTCGGCAGCTTCCACCACGACGTGCTGGCCCTGCCCAACGGTCACTGGGTTCTGCTCGCCTCCGAGATTAAAAACTTCCCTTCGCTCAGCGGTTACAGCGGTCCGGTCAATGTCATCGGCGACGCCATCGTCGACGTCGATCAAAACCTCAATCCCGACTGGGTCTGGAACACCTTTGACCACCTCGACATCAATCGTCGTCCCATGAATTTCCCTGACTGGACCCACTCCAACGCCATGCTTTACTCGGCCGACGATCACAACCTTCTGCTCTCCATCCGCCATCAGAACTGGATAATTAAAATCAACTTCCTCGACGGCGCCGGCTCCGGCGACATCATGTGGCATCTAGGCGAAGGCGGCGACTTCAAGCTGGAAAACGGCGTCGATCCCACGGACTGGTTCTACGGCCAGCACGGCATGAACTACTTCACGCCCAACACCACCGGCGACTTCGAGATCGGACTCATGGACAACGGCATCGACCGGCAGTTTCCCACCGGCTCTGTCTTCTGCACGCCCAATAAGCCCGCAAGCCCGCAGTGTTACTCCACGCTTTCCGTCCTCGAGGTGAATGAATCGAACATGACGGCCACTCTGCGCACCCACTACAACCCCGGACCCACGTTCTACAGCTATTTTGGCGGCGACGCACAACTGCTTTCGAACGGGGACATGCAGGTTGATTTCTGCGCCAAGGTAGGCGGAGCCACCATTCAGGAACTCGATCCCACCGCAACCCAGGTCATCTGGAACGCAACCACGCCAAGCGCCGCGCAGTATCGCGTCCTCCGCGAGCCAAGCCTCTATCCCGGTGTGCAGTGGTAGTCGGCGCATGAGCCAACCGCCCAGCCGTCAGCCACACCGGTGCCGCTGCTTTTGCTTTTCTTGTTGTCATTCCCGAAGGGAATCTGCTGTTGCTTTTGGCGGTGGCCACGATCCTGGGAAGGGACAACTCCCCGAGGGTGTCCCCGGTCCCTCGCACTTGGGGACCGGGGGAGATACGGCCCTGGATAACAGCGCTTGCCTGGGTTCGTTGACCAGCAGATGCACGTGCTCGGGCATGACAACGTAAGCGGCCACCACAAAGAGATAGCGGAGCCGGACGCGCTCCAACGCGTCTTCAAAGAGTTCCTTGGTCGCGGCAGGCGATCAGTATGCCGGGCGGTGATAACAACTGAAGGTGAGAAAGTGGAACTCCCCGGTTTGTTGATACCGAACGCTCACACCAGCGTCGGCAGGTTGCTCATCCCCTCTGTGCCAAAGACGCGCCGATAGCGCGCAATATCCTCCGGCGTTCCGTTCGCCTTGGCAAAGTTGTCCGACAGCTTCACCGTCGCGCGGCCATTGGCCTCGGACAGCTTGCACACCAGGCTGATCGGGTCAAAGGCGGACTGCGCGCCGGTGTCGCGCCGCGGATCGCAGTCGCGAAAGTCATTCGTCAGCAGCGTGCCCCAGCCCGCGCTGAAGCGAATCCGACGCTCC
>JAJZEA010000060.1 GCA_021851335.1 Acidobacteriota bacterium
ATAAGTTCTTAGCTAGCCTATCCGTCGAAATCTTCCGATTCCTGCGTTGGATGGCGAGACTCAATTGGGCTGTGGTGCGAGTTTCCCGATCCATATAAGCAACTTCTCGAAGACAGCGCTGCCTGCACTCGGGAATGCGGCGATCAAAGGGCGATCTGATCGATGGTCTGGGCCAGTTGAACGTCGCGCGCGGTGACACCGCCGGAGTCATGACTGTAGATGCGCAGAAGCACCCGATTGTAGCGAATGTCGATGTCGGGATGGTGCCCCTGACTCTCGGCGGCTGCGGCAACATGGTTGACAAAACGCATGGCGGCGACAAAATCGACGAATTCAAAGGTTCGCTGGAGAGCCTCTGGGTGAACCTGCCACGAGGCAAGCGACTGAGCAGACTGGTTGAGTTCAGACGGGCTTAGCAAGGACATGGGATCTCTCCTGTTGCGGATCAGCTCCGGGTGACGACGTATTTACTCACCTCTGCGTCGATTTCAGAAAAGAGCCGAGGTTTGCTTTCGATCTCCCGTCGGAGATCGACCCATAGATTGCTGGGGACTTTGATGAAGACTTCGACGACGGTGGGATCGAACTGCGTTCCCGAGCAGCGAAGAATCTCCTGCCGGGCCACGCCGAAGCTGCTGGCGCGTCGATAGGGGCGGTCGCTGGTGATCGCGTCCAGAGTATCTGCGACGGCGAAGATGCGCGCGCCGAGTGGAATCTGGTCGGCGACAAGGCCGCTCGGATAGCCGGTACCGTCAAAATGCTCTTGATGGGAGTAGACGATCTCGGCAACTTCCTTGAGATATGGGATCTTGCGCAGCATTTCATAACCGCGCGCACAGTGTTCGCGCATGACGGTCTGCTCGCTGGGGTTCAACTTTCCTGGCTTGCGCAGGATGGAATCCGGAATTGCCATCTTGCCAATGTCATGAAGAAATGCGCCGCGCGCGATGATCTTGATCTGGTCGGAATCGACGTTCATGGCGCGCGCAAGAGCAATGGTGAAGGCAGTGACGCGGCGTGAGTGTCCTTCCGTCTCAGAGTCCTTGAGATCGAGTGCATTCCCGAGCGCCTCAAGCGTGATGTCATAAGAATGCTCGATATCGGTGATGGCCTGGCGCAATTGTTTGGTTCGGGCGCGGACAATCTCTTCCAAATTTTCGCGATAGGCGCGCGTCTCATGAATAGAGCTGCGATGCTCGAGCGCGCGCATGGCGGTGGTGAGCAACTGATCGCGCTCAAACGGCTTCATGAGGTAGTCGTAGGCTCCACGCCGCATGGATTCAATAGCCGTGCCAATATCCTGGACTGCGGTGACGAGGACCAGAGGTATCTGTTGCTGATTAGCATTCAAGCGGTTGAGCAGATCGGTACCGTATCCATCGTGCATAATCAATTCGCTCAGGACAAGATCGAACGGCTCGCGATCCAGCCACTGCATGGCCTCCGCGGTTCCCGATGCAAGGCGCACCTCGTAGTTCTGGCGTGTGAGCGTGGCTGCGATCATGAACCGCAACTGCTCTTCATCATCCACAATCAAAATCCGTGGTGGCATATCGGTCCTCTGAGTGCTCTGGAGGAGCTATTACTTACTCAGTATGCTCCACTTTTGTACAAACTGGATATGGGTCGTATCCAGTTGCCAATTCCTCTTCGTTGAAGCAGGATCGATTCGCTGTCTTCGTTCGGATGCCCAACGACTCCAGCTATTGCCATTCCCGCGCTTGCGTGAGTGATACGAAAAAGCTCCCTGTATCTTATCGGCGAGAAGGCTGCGCAGGATGAATCGAGCCAATGAAATAGGTGTGGCCGCATGGCGATTGCAGCTTCGCCTCAAGAGGATTTTGCGCTGCGCGCTCGTCGACTGGCGGCCCAACCTGGCTTGACGATCTGGCTGCTGCGTCCCACAGCGAGCGCATCCGGCGGCACGGATCGCGTGATGCAGGAACCAGCGCCGATATAGGCTCCATCGCCGATTTGGACCGGAGCAACGAGCGTCGAGTCGCTGCCCACGAATGCGCCGGCACCGATGGTCGTCTCGTGCTTTCGCGCGCCATCGTAGTTGCAGGTGATCACGCCTGCGCCGATGTTGGCGCCGTCGCCAACGGTAGCATCGCCGAGATAGCTGAGGTGGCCGGCCTTGGCGCCTTTGCCGAGGCGAGCTTTTTTCATCTCGACAAAGTTACCGACATGGGCTTGCTCAGAGACATGGCTGCCCGGACGCAGATGCGCGAACGGGCCAATCGTCGCGTCGCTGTCAATGGTCGAATCGGCGACAACACAATGGTTGCGCAGGGTGACGCGATCAGCGACAGTGACATTTTCAAGTATGCAGCCGGAACGCACGAGGCAGTTCGCTCCAATGCGGGTGGCGCCGAGGAGCTGAACGCCCGGCTCGATGACCGTGCCCTCGCCGATGACGACCTGTGGGGAAAAGACGCTTTGTTCAGGACGAAGAAGGATGGCTCCGGCAGATTGGAGCCGAACGATAGTGCGGTGGTGCTGGTCAGAATCGCTGAGGATTGGATGAACGGAAGAGATCAATGGACTTCTCCTTTGATGAAACTAAGCTCCGCCTGTTGCGCGAGTCAAACGGATACCACTGACAAATCCTGCGGGGAAATCTCCGGTACGGTCAGTGAGGCTGGGATCCGGCGTTTGACCGGGTGACTGGAATCGCCGTATTCTCCAGTGGTTCGGGCGAGGTCGCGCGCGGCCGTGCGCCGCACAGGAGATGAATGGATGGCCGATGCAAACGATCTGCAACAAGGAGCCAGCCAGCCGCTGATGATTCGTCGCGCTGCCGTGCTGGGAGCGGGAACGATGGGCGCGCGCATCGCCGCGCACGTGGCCAATGCTGGCGTTCCCTGCCTGCTGCTGGATATGTCGCAGGATGGAGCCTCGGCGAAGGAACGCAGCAGGCTTGCCATCAACGCGAAAGAGGCGTTGCTGAAGACACGGCCTGCGGCATTCTTCACGTCGGCAGCGGCGGCGCTGGTGACGACGGGAAACTTTGACGACGACCTCGGCCAGCTCCGCAACTGCGACTGGGTGATCGAAGCGGTGACCGAGGATATGGCGATCAAATCCGCGCTGTTGCAGCGGGTGGTTCCGCATTTGGCGGCGCAGGCGCTGCTGACGACGAACACTTCGGGGCTGCCGGTGGCGAAGATTGCCGAGTCCGCGGGATTGAATGCCGACGTGCGCAGACGATGGTTCGGCACACACTTCTTTAATCCTCCGCGCTACATGAAGCTGGTGGAAGTGATTCCGACGGTGGAGACGGATCGCGCGCTGCTTGCAAGCTTCTGTGACTTTGCCGACCGGATGCTGGGCAAGCAGGTAGTGGAGGCGCACGATACACCGAACTTCATCGCCAACCGCATTGGCGTGGCGAATATGTTTTGCGCTTCACGGCTGGTGCTGGAGCAGGGATTGACGGTGGAGGAAGTGGACGCGCTGACGGGCAGCGCGCTGGGCTGGCCACGCACGGGAACGTTTCGGCTGGCGGATATGGTGGGCATCGATGTGCTGGCGCATGTGGCATCGAATTTTCGCGAGCCGGGACAAAGCGACGCGACGCTGAAGCTGGTGCAGAGCCTGTTGGAGCGGCGCTGGCTGGGCGACAAGACGAAGCAGGGCTTTTACAAGAAGAATCGTCTGCCGGACGGAAGCGAAGAGCGGATGGCGCTGGACCTGAAGACGCTGGAATATCGCCCGCTGCAAAAAGCAAAGCTACCGTCGCTGGAGATGGCGAAGAATATCGCTGACCTGCCGGAGCGGCTGCGCACGCTGCTGACTGCAGACCCGGCAGAGGACAAAGCAGCAGCGTTTTTATGGCCGCTGCTCGCTGCGCTTTGGAACTATTCCGCCGAGCGCATTGGCGAGGTGGCTGAAAGCGGCGAGGCGATCGATCGGGCGATCTGTGCTGGATTCAACTGGCAGATGGGTCCGTTTGCGATGTGGGACGCGGTGGGAGTGGGCAAGTCGGTCGAGCGCATGAAGGCGCTTGGATTGCCGGTGAGCGCAAGCGTGGAAGCGATGCTGGCCACGGGTGTGACAAGCTGGTATGCCGCCGATGGCAGCGGCTTCTATCGGCCCGCGAGTGGCGCATGGGAGCCGGTGCGGAAGACGGCTGGCCATGCGATGGCGGCAAGCTTCAAACAGGAGAAGAGAAACATTGTTCGCAGCAATCCTGGCGCGTCGTTGATCGACCTGGGCGACGGCGTAGGCTGCATTGAGCTGCACTCGATCAAATCAGCGATTGGCGGCGATGTTGTCGGGCTGGTGACATCGGTGCTGGCGGCGAACAGTGAGGCTGTGCGGGATTTTGAGGCGTTTGTCATCACCAGCGATGCGGAGAATTTTTCCGTTGGCGCGAACCTGATGCAGTTGCTGCTGGCGGCTCAGGAAGGCGACTGGGATGAGGTCAATCTTGCCATTCACGCCTTCCAGTCGATGACGGCGGCGATCAAGTTTTGTCCGCGCCCGGTTGTGGTTGCTCCCTACGCGATGTGCCTGGGCGGAGGCACGGAGATGGCGCTGCACGCGGCGCTTCGACAGCCACATGCGGAGTTATACATGGGCCTGGTGGAGGCCGGTGTGGGATTGATTCCCGGCGGCGGTGGCACCAAGGAGATGGCGCTGCGCGCGCTGGATGCGAGCATGGCTTTCGCTCCGCCGGAGCCGCGCGATCCGGCGTCGAAATTTGCGCAATCCGCTGAATATGCAGCGGCGCTGAAACGTTCGCTGGAGTTGATTGCGATGGCAAAAGTCTCGACCTCGGCGGCGGAAGCGCGGGAGATGGGCCTGCTGCGAGGCGAGGATCGCTTGACAATGAATCGCGAGCGACTGCTGTTGGACGCCAAAGCGCAGGCACAGTTGCTGGCTCGGATCGGATATCTTCCTCCGCAGCCGCGCGTGATGATTCCGGCCGCGGGCGTGCCAGTACTGGCGATGCTGGAGACGGGAATTTATCTGATGGGCGAGGCAGGATTTGCCAGCGAACACGATCAGAAAGTGGCTCGCAAGGTGGCGCATGTATTGTGCGGCGGGCGGGTGACGGCCGGAACACTGATGAGCGAGCAGTCGCTTCTGGACCTGGAGCGCGAAGCGTTTCTGTCGCTGTGCGGCGAACGAAAGACGCTGGAGCGCATTGCGCATACGCTGAAGACAGGGAAGCCGCTGCGCAACTGAGGGCGAGAGTGGAATGAGAGTGAATACATCCACGATTCGAGTGAAACGGCGCATGCTTGCCGTGCTGCTCGCTGTCTGCACAGCGGGTTGTCTTCACGCGCAGACGGATGTGGAAACAGTGGCAACCGGATCGATCCGCATCCATGGACAGGAGCAGTCCTACAGCTTTCGACGATTGCCGGTTTCATCCTTTCCTGAACTGCCGCCAATTGTTGCAACAGCACTGATGGAACGTGGCTGTATGATCCCGCAGACATGGCAGGCGCATCGCCCGGAGAATGTGGTTCATGGCAGCTTTGCCCACGCCGGATCGGAGGACTGGGCCGTGTTGTGTTCGTCAAAGGGCGAGACATCTCTGCTGGTTTTTTTTGCTCAGTCGCAGACTCCGCAGCGGCTGGCCGAGTGGCCGGAAGAATCACGACTGCAACGGCATGATCCCAGCGGCGTTCTTGGCTACAACTGGGGTATTGATGCGGCCACGCCGGAGCAGTTTCGCGATGCCTTTGCGGCGCAGAACAATCCACCCTCGCCGCCGGATCATGACACCGTTGCCGACAGCGTGATCGACCAGAAGACGATTTATCACGCGTATCAACAGGGCAGGTGGAAACAGTACGAAGCGGACGAATAATAAGCGAGCGAGAGCAATGCGCGAAGGCAATGCGCAAGGGGGCGATGCGATGGAAGAGGCAGTGATTGTAAGCGCGGTGCGAACGGCAGTGGGCCGATCGGGCAAAGGCGTCTTTGCAACAACGCGACCGGAAGACCTGGCTGCGGCGGCAGTGCATGGCGCGCTGAATCGCGTGCCTGCGCTGGAGCCAGCGATGCTGGACGATGTGGTCTTTGGCTGCGCGCTGCCGGAGGGCGAGCAGGGATGGAATATTGCGCGGTACATCGTGCTGCGCGCCGGATTGCCGGTGGAGGTGAGCGCGATGACGGTGAATCGGCTGTGCGCCTCCGGTCTGGAGGCGATTGCGCAGGCGGCGATGCGCGTGCAGACCGGAGTGGCGCGCGCGGTGCTGGCCGGCGGCGTGGAATCGATGAGCATGATTCCGATGAGCGGCAACAAGCCGAGTCCGAATCCGTGGCTTGCGGAACACTATCCCGCCGCGCTGCTGACGATGGGACTGACGGCAGAGCGCGTGGCGCGGCACTACAACGTTAGCCGCGAGGATCAGGACGCATTTGCAATGGAAAGCCATCGACGCGCGCTGGCGGCGCAGGCGGATAATCGCTTCGCCGAAGAGATTGTTCCGGTCACGGTGGAGCGAGTGACCCAAGCGACAAATTCAACGAAGACGAAGACGGAGCAGAGTACGGTGAGCGTCGATGAAGGCCCGCGCGCTGACACTTCACTGGAAGCGCTGGCAAAGCTGAAGCCGGCGTTTCAGGCAGGCGGCAGCGTGACGGCCGGAAACAGTTCGCAGACCTCCGACGGCGCAGCGGCCAATGTGGTGATGAGCAAGACCCACGCAAAGAAATTGGGTTTGCAGCCTCTTGCGCGGTTTGTTGGCTTCTCTACGGCTGGCTGCCTGCCGGAGGAGATGGGCGCAGGACCGATCTTTGCCATTCCGAAGGTGCTGCGGCAATGTGGCATGAAGCTGGATCAGATTGACCGCATTGAGCTGAATGAAGCCTTCGCCGCGCAGTCGCTTGCGGTCATTCGCGAACTGGATATGGACCCTGCGCGCGTCAACGTGAATGGCGGGGCCATTGCACTAGGCCATCCGCTCGGCTGCACCGGCTCCAAGCTGACGGCAACGTTGCTGAGCGAGTTGCGGCGCAGCCGCTCGCGCTATGGCATGGTGACGATGTGCGTCGGCGGCGGGATGGGCGCTGCGGCTATCTTTGAGAATCTGATGTAGCGCTTTGGCTGCGAGCAGCCAGCACAGCCTGCGGGTTCCAGTGGTCAGCGCCGGCAAGAAAGCGCATGGGTTCAAATTGCGCCGCCTGCTGCGGCGTCAACTGATGCGTGTGCGGATCACGGGCTTTGGGTGAGCCGCCCGGGCCGCGCGAGTCGAACTCGGCATAGTAGGCCGTGTCGAGCGAGTGAGTCTTTCCCGGTGACCACTCACGCCAGCCAGCCCGATCGATGTGCGCACCCATCCACGTGTGCAGATAGATCACCGTGGAGTAGGGTCTCCACGGCCGTCCCAGATAGACATCGCCCGTCTCGGCAGGATCGCCACTGAGTCTGCACTGGTTGAGCACATAGCCGGAGTCTTCCCCAGGGTAATGCTTCGATTGCGCTGTGACAAAGCCGCCGCGATGCGGCGTGCTGTGAATCACGCAGTGATCGAAGACAGCCTTTCCATCGCCAAAGATGAAATCGACATTGCCTTCGATGTAACAGTCGGAGAAGTATTGCCGCGCCGGAGTGCAACTGGCTCCGTCTGGATTGCAGTTGCGGCTGCCGGCGTAGAGCGTGTCCTGATTGCCGAGCATGCGGACGTTGTGAAAGATCGCGCGGTCGCCTTTGACCAGCAACGCAACGGCCTGCGAGCCTTCGGATTGTTGCGAGTGGGTGCGGTTGAAGTCGTTGGCGAAGGTGATGTTTTCGGCGAGAAAGTTATCGGCAAGAATATTTACGGTGGCCGAGTGGGTGGTGCCGCCGTTGGCGCCGGCGCTGTGATCGTTGACGACGACGGTTGCCTCCGGTCCGCTGCCAGCGCCGCGCAGCGTGAGATTCGACTTGAGGACTGTGACAATCTCGCGATAGGTACCAGGAGCAATCTGCACGACGGCTCCATCGGCTGGCGCAGCGTCGAGCGCCTGCTGGATGGAGGAATAATCGCCGCTGCCGTCGACTGCGACATAGAGCGTCCGATCCGTGGCAGGGACTGCGCCGGCCATCTCCGGAGCGGTTGCAAGCGAAGGAAATACGGGGAACCGCGCGGAGCAGTCCAGCGCATGACCGGACTTCGCTCCGGGCACATCCTTCGTCTGCACATCGTCGCCGGAGGGAAGCAGATTCCCGCGGCGAGGACCGATGGAAACGGCAGCGTGAGCGGCCTCCCATCGTCCGTGCTGCGAATCGAAAGCGAAGACATTGTCGAGCGTGAGCGCGAGGCGATGCTGCGCGTCCAGGCCATCCAGGGTTGAGCGACCGCCGCCGTCGATGGTGACGTCGCTAAGCGTGATGTCGCGATACTCCGGCAAGAGGCTGCCGGAGCGCGTGGTGTAGACAGGGCTGAAGACCAGAGGATGCGCAATCTGTCGCATGCACACGTTCTCATAACGAACGTCGGTGACCATGCCGCCGCGGCTGCGATCCGACTTGATGCGAATGCCGTTGTCGGCGCCGTCGATGCTGAGGTCGCTGACCAGCATGTGATCGACACCGCCGTTGGTTTCGCTGCCGATCGACATGCCGTGCCCGGTGAAGAAGTGGTTGTGCGTAACGGAGATGTGCGACATCGGTCCGCTGCCGTTGGCCTTGACCGCAACGTTGTCATCGCCGACGTGAATCCAGCAGTGCGTGATGGTCACATTCTGCGAAGAGATGGGATCGATGCCGTCGGTGTTGCGCGCGGTCTTCGGCGTCATGACCTTCACGCCCCATGCGGTGAAGCCGTTCGTGTTGTTGACTGCGACATGGAAGCCGGGTGAGTTGCGAAGCGTGATGTTGTAGAGCGTGAAGTTGTCCGCGTGGCGCAGAATCATCATCCAGGGAACGCTTTGGTTGAGGTCGCGTAGCTTGGCCTCATGCGCCAGATCCCACCATGTCTCGTGCTGGCTTAGCAGCACTGCGCCGCCGCGTCCGTCGATTGCGCCGTCTCCCATCACACCGCTGTCGATTGCATGATCGGCGAGAATCAGCGGCTTGCATCCGTGCCCTTTTTTGTTGACGACGCCACAGCTTCCAGGCGAAAGATCATAGACGCGCGGATCGCGCGAGCCGACAAGAACCGTGTTGGCATCCACAACCAGCGTGACTCCGGAACGAAGCTGCAAAGGACCACTGAGAAACACCTGATTCTCACCGGAAGCACGCAGCACAACGGCGTGGCCTGGAGCGCAGTGGTCGATCGCGGCCTGAATGCGGGCCGTATCAAGCTGCCGCTCATCGGCATCGCGGAGCCGTCCGCGGTCCGTATGCAGATGCGCATCAAGTACGATGCAGGCGGGCGGTTGGTGTGGCTCGGTGACCATGCGCGTATCCTGAGCGCACGCCGTGGCACCGCAAGCCGTCGCGATCAGTCCTGTTGAAACCAGTGCTACGAACCAGATGCGCATCGGAAGCCTCCTGACTATCCGTGGAAAGAAGACAGGCAATGGGTTGACGCGCAGACTTTCTCGGCTTCATGTGGACAGACCTCTTGCGCTCTACCTATATAACTGCGCAGTGCTTGCAGAGTCAAGAAAAGAATGATGGGGCGGAAGGAAATTCTGCGGGAAAGCCAACGGAAGCGTAGGACATTCTGATATTTTCCATACATTCTTTGCCTGTTTTCGTGTAGATGGAAGCCGGCCCATCGCACAGATCCCAAGCGCTGCTACGATTGTCCTGAAAAGTTGGCCAGAAAATAATCCTCTATGTGGTTGGACCACTTGAGATATTTCCGTGTACGATCAGTGTGCGGTTCAATCGAGATTTCGACGAGGTTTCCCCGTGAAACGACCTTCTGCCCAACCGACTTCTGTCGCAGGCGCTCTGCGACTTTGCTTCCCTGCTCTGGCTGTTCTGGCGTTCTTGAGTTTTGCGCTTCCCGCGCATGGGATCACGAGTTGCGATCCACGCGCATTCGGAGCCAAAGCCGACGGCGCGACCAAAGACTCCGTCGCCATCCAGAAAGCCATCGACGCCTGTTCGGCAGAGGGTGGCGGAACGGTGACGCTGAGAGCGGGCACCTACTTGAGCGCGCCGATTGTGTTGAAGAGCAACGTGACGCTGCATCTGGACAAAGGCGCGACGCTGTTGGGTTCGCCGGACCATGCAGACTATCCTGCGAAGACGGAGTTTCGCGAGCCGGGTTTGCAATCACTGATCAGCGCAAAGGGCGCGAGCAACATCGCGATTACCGGCGAGGGCACGGTGGACGGCAATGGCGCGACGTGGTGGGCGATGGCGCGCGCGATCAAAGACACAGGGATTCTGGGTTCCGATCATCCGCGCCCGCGACTGGTAGTGCTGGAGCATTGCAAGCATGTGCTGCTGGATGGCGTGACGTTTCAGAACTCGCCGATGTGGCAAATCGTTCCATATTACTCGGACGATGTTGTGATTCGCAATGTGCGCGTGCTGGCGCCGCCGCATGCTCCGAATACGGATGCTATCGATCCTTTCTCGAGCACGAATGTCCTCATCGATCATGTCTTTGCGGATGTGGGCGACGATGATATCGCGATTAAATCGGGCGCGATCAGCTCGCCGGGGCCGGACTCGCCGAGCGCAAATATCACCATCCGCGACTGCACGTTTCTGCATGGTCATGGCGTTTCTGTCGGCAGCGAGCTGGCAGGCGGCGCGCAGAACATTCTGGTGGAACGCGTGAAGATGGACGGAACGGATAACGGCATTCGCGTGAAAGCGAATCGTGATCGCGGCAACGATGTCTCTCACATTGTCTTTCGCGATATGCAGATCAAGAACGTGAAATATGGACTGATTATCAGCGAATACTATCCGAAGGTGTTTCCGCAGCCAGGAGAAAAGGCGCAGCCCATCGGACGCCTGACACCACACTTCCACGACATTACGGTAGAGAACGTGACGATCACTAATGCCAAAATTGCGGGCGCGATCATCGGACTTCCGGAGGTTCCGATGCCAGGCATTGTGCTGAACCATGTGTCGATCAGCGCGCAGAAAGGGATGGTGATCGGCTATGCGCAGGTGACGGCGAAGGACTTTCACGTCATAGCGCAGGACGGGCCGGGCATCACGCAGACGACCGGGGCAAAACTCACCACCACACGCTGACAATCCATCGACGAAAACATGGAAACAAAGCCGCACTCGAACACTGAGTGCGGCTTTTTTGTTCAGGCAGAACCGGTGGGGATTCGAGTAGCTGTTTTTTACTGATTGACGCCGCTGGCAAGGAATCCGCCATCGACGACGAGGGTTTGCCCGGTGACAAAGGAAGCGGCATCGGAGGCCAGATAGACCGCGGCTCCGATCAGCTCCTCCGTGCGTCCGAAGCGGCCCATGGGCGTGCGCAGGAGCAGCTCCTGACCGCGCGGCGTGCTATCGAGCAAGGCAGCGTTCAGCTCTGTGCGAAAGACTCCGGGAGCGATGGCGTTGACGTTGACGCCCTCGCGCGACCACTCGACGGCGAGCGAACGGGTGAGCGATGCGACGGCGGCTTTGCTGGCAGCGTAGGCGGCGACCTCTTTGAGAGCGACGAAGCTGTTGAGCGATGCGATGTTAATGATGCGTCCGGAGTGGTTGGCAAGCATGTGCGCGCCGAAGACCTGGCAGGCGCGCAGCGTGCCGGTGAGGTTGGTGTTCAGGATGTCCTCCCACTCGGCCTCGGGTTGGGTAAGGGTGGGAGTGCGCTTGATCTTTCCGGCGCAGTTGATGAGGATGTCCACCTTGCCCAAAGCAGCGACGGTTGAGGCCAGCAGCGCATCGAGCGAGCCACGGTCACAGACGTCGGAGGTGAGGCGGAGAGTGCGACGTCCGCGCGCTTCAATGGCTGCGGCCGCATCCTCGACCTGTTGTGCGCGACGAGCGGTGGCGACGACATCGGCTCCGGCCTCGGCGAGACCGAGACTGAGCGCGAGGCCGATGCCGGACGTTCCGCCGGTGACGACGGCCACTTTGCCTTCCAGACTCATGCTTTGCATTGGTACTCCTCTCCGGTGTTCAGCTGAGATTGATTGAATACGCTGAAGAATTTCAGCCACTGTTTCTTCCGGCGTTCCAGCGACAGAGACACGCCACGCGTCCTGCGGCTCTTCCAGAGTGGCAAGCTGGCTGGGCAACAGACCCGGATTCATGTACTCGTGTTTGCGCGCCAGGATGCGCTGCTCGATGAGGGCTGGCGGGGCATGGAGCAGGACGAAACGCATCTGGCCCGGAGCGAAGCCGCGGGCAAGCTCTTCGCGAGCCATGGCGCGGAGCGCCGAGCAGGCAAGAATGGCTGACTGCTGTTGTCCCACGTGCTGCGCCATGCGATCGTGCAGAGTGCGCAGCCACGGCAGGCGATCCTCGTCGGTGAGAGGAATGCCGGAGGCCATCTTGCGACGATTGGCCTCGGAGTGATAATCGTCGGCATCTTCAAATTGCCAGCCAGTGCGAGCGGCCAGCAACTTGCCGACGGTAGTCTTGCCGATTCCACTGACACCCATCAGAACAAGAATCATGAGGCTCGCCCCAGAAAGACCGGAGCGATGTGCCGGTCGAAGAGATTTTCGGTTACGTTGCGAGCGATGATGGCTTCATGGTCGCGCAGCAGAGCGAGGTATCGGTCGCCCATCTTCGCTGCGATCTTGAATCCGACGTGGAGCAACTGACGAAAGCTGGGGTTATAGCCCGGCGCGCTCTGGACGTGTCGCAACGCTTCGGTATATTGCGCTGAACTCCAGGATGCGACGAGAGCGGGCGCAGGCAGATACGCAGGATCAATGTCGATCACAGTGGCGTAGGGAGCACAGAGTTCCGCCTGATGCGCGAAAGCTTCGCGGTAAATTTCCTTGGCGAGCATGAGAGCTTCGCCACCCGCTTCGGCGAGTCCGATCAGCTCTTCGAGCCATGTGGTGCCTGCGGTTTTGAGGTGGACTCCGGCACCGAGCCGCTGCATGGTGCGATGAATGGCGGGATAGATGGAGAACTTGTCGCTGCCGGAGTGAACGCTGAGCTTGAGCGTGGCGGGCAGTCCGAAGTGTCGGACGGCGTAGGCGATGGCAGCGATGTCGAGTGCGAATTCACGCTCGAACTGGACGACGTCGCCGACGTAATCGACGCCTTTGTTGAAGCGTCCGCTGAACTTGGGCGCGATGGTCTGCACGGGAATGCCTTCATCGGCGATTGCGGCGAGAATGAGAAGTAACTCAACCGGAGACTGCGCGGCGTCGGTCTCATCCATCGAAACCTCGGGCAGAAAATTCCCTTCGCCTTTGACGGCGAGAATGTGCCGATAGACGGAGCCAGCCTGCTGCACGGCGGCCAGATATTTCTCTGCCGTGGCGCGCAGTGTTTGAGCGGTGATGAAGAACTTTTCTTCCGTGCCAGGCAGTGCAATCTCGCCGATCAGATTTGCGTGACGCGCGGCAAATGCGGCTACATCCTGCGAAGCGGCAGGCTTGCCGATGGCATCAGCGACATCGATGGTGTAAAAGTCGCAGGCATCGACAAAGCGATCCACGGTTTGCAGCGTGATGTGGTCCGCGTCACAGAAATAAGCACCTTTCCAGCCGAGCGACTGAACGGCTGCATCGGCAGCGCGGCGCACCGAGGTTGGCTCCGAGCCAATGATGAGGTGCTCGCGGTTGGATTTATTCCAGACCGGAGTGACTTCCACATCGGCTTGCAGCGCCTGAATGCAAGCCTGTAACTGCGCCTTTGCCTGATGCGCGAAACGGTCGCCCGTTCCAATGGAATACCTACCCAATAATTTTTGTATCGCCACCTGAGTTTTCCTCTCCTAATCTGCTTGGGTGCGCCCAGAGTCCAAGTCCTGGATTGGCAATAAAGAAAACATCTTCTCCGGCGACACGGTTATAGCCCGCGTTCATCTTCTCCGGCTGGTAAATCTCCAGCATACGGTCGAGTTCGCCGAAAGCGAATCCTACGCCTTCCACTTCAGCGCGGGAGAGATGGCCCGGACACCAGGTGATGCGGAACCGTCCTTCCGCCGAGCCGTGGATCAGATGCGCCGCCGCGCTTAGATCGGCGGCAAGCTCAGGATTCTCCGCAACCGCCTTCAGCGTTGCCGGAGTGCCAAAGTAGCCATACTTGCGAATCAGCCGATCAATCGTCTTG
>JAJZEA010000061.1 GCA_021851335.1 Acidobacteriota bacterium
GAACCTTCGTGATCGCCGCCGTCAACGTCGTCTTCCCGTGATCAATGTGACCAATCGTCCCAACATTCACATGCGGCTTGCTGCGATCAAACTTTTCCTTCGCCATCTCTCCCAATTCCCTTTCTGACTCGTCCCGTCGTTTGTCTACACTCTCCGGCTTCAGCCGGCGTGAACCTCGTTTGCCTGCTCAGTAGTAGGCATAAATCCCTGAAAACCGCTGCCGCAGCTCCCGTGGAACCCGTTCCACCTGCGCCAGATACCGCTCTCGCATCAAAGCCTGATCGCTGACCGGCAGTGATTGGTACAACATGCTTCCATCTTCGCCGAGCAACCCCGCTGCCAGAATCGCCTCAAACTGCCGCACCCGTAACTTCCGCGCCTTCACCGAAGCCAGAAACAAATCCACCCGGTTTGCGGCAAAGGCAGCCTGCACTCTGCCCTGCAATGGCTCGAACACCGCAGGATTCTGAACTGGAAAAACAGCCTGCTCGAACATTCCAACCCTCTTGCAAAATTCGGCTACCTGCGCCGACCAACTCTGGAGCGGGAGACGAGGATCGAACTCGCGACCAACAGCTTGGAAGGCTGTGACTCTACCACTGAGTTACTCCCGCTCAAACCCTGCCGCCCAAACTTCCCGCAGCAGCCCAACCCTGAATCAAACTCTGGAGCTGATGACCGGGATTGAACCGGTGACCTCTCCCTTACCAAGGGAGTGCTCTACCAACTGAGCTACATCAGCCCTTCCAAACTCGTCGCGGCCCGATCCCATCACGGCTGGCCATCTTCCGCCTTTCGCCGAATCCGTTCCGCCTGCATCGCCACCCACGTCCGCAGCGCAAATCCACACAAAACCAGCACCGGCAACAACCGCAGTGGAACCGCTTTGCCAAAAACCTCCACGGCATCGCTGCTCAACGTCGTCCAGGCCACCACCCCCAGAACCACATACAGCGCCAGAGCCACTCGATACTTCCGCTCCACGCGCCCGCTTGCCGGCATCCGTCCTGCCTTCTTCCCGCTGCCTTTTGCTGGTGCACAGGGAAGGATTCGAACCTTCGTAGTCCCAAAGGACGGCAGATTTACAGTCTGCTGCCATTAACCACTCGGCCACCTGTGCCCATCTCGTCCATCCCACCCGGCTTCCTCACTTGCGCGCATCGAAAAGAAACCGGATTCCTGCCGGCCTTCCTGTTCTGCGCCTCTGTGGGGTCACCGCGAGAGGATGCTGCCTGTCGGATCGAATCCTGCCCATCCCGCCAGACACTTCAAAAACCTTTTGCAACTCCGCGTCCACTCCGAATCTTCCTTGCCGGATGCTCCACTCCGCATCCTCCGCAATCGACGCGCACTACCCAATTCCCTGCAAACTTCGCTGGAGCTGGCGAAGGGATTTGAACCCCCGACCCTCTGATTACAAATCAGATGCTCTACCAGCTGAGCTACGCCAGCCCTCTGTCGCTCTGGCTTCTCTCCAAAGCCCTTTTCCTGCACCAGACCCTGAATTCGACCCCAACTGCGGCCACTTTTTCGGCACACTGCCGCGCTGCCGTCGGGATTGGCACAGACATTCAGCGTAGCACAGCCGCCGCCTGCGGGCAATCTCGCACCACCCGCACTTTCACCCGCAATTTCACTGGCAGTTTTCCTATGCACCGCGCACCCCTCTGTGCTATCGTCCCGCCATGCGAAAACTTGTCCTTTTGCTCTACCTGCTTTTTCCCCTTGCTTCCATGGCGCAACAGGCGCTCACCAACGACGGCGTCATCCAGATGAAAAAGGCCGGCCTTTCCGACGACCTCATCCTGACCACCATCCAGGCAACTCAGGCAAAATTTGATGTCTCCCCCAGCGGAATCATCGCGCTGAAATCCGCCGGGCTGGACGACAAGGTCATCGAAGCGATCGTCAACAAAACCAGCGGCCTCAAACCCCCGTCCAACAGTGCTGCCGCGCCCGAACCAAGCTCCGCGCTGCCGTCTGGCATCGACGAGGTTGGGGTCTATTACCTGAACAAATCCGGCACTTGGACGGAGATGATGCCGGAGGTCATCAACTACAAATCCGGCGGATTTCTTAAGTCCCTGGCCACCGACGGCATCGTCAAAGGCGATCTCAACGGACACATCCCCGGCAAAAAATCCAGGTTCGTCACCACTTTCCCGGTTCGCATCGCACTTTACGCGCCCGAGGGCACAGCACCCACCGAGTACCTCCTGCTGCGCCTTCGCGTCAACAGCAACAATCGAGAATTTCGCTCCATGACCGGCGGCGTCATCCATTCCTCCGGAGGAGCCACGCGCGATCAGGTTCCTTTTACCGCCACCAAAATCGCCCCGCGCGTTTACTCCTTCACGCTCGACTCCAAGCTGGGCAAAGGTGAATACGGCATCATGCCCCCAGGCTCCATCACCACCTCCAACCTCGCCAGCTCCGGCAAGATTTACTCCATGAGCATCACCGAATAATCCCGCGCATCCGCATGCGTTGGATCAGGTGGAGCGAGTCTGTCTGCGCTGCGATAGTCTGAATGGTGCATGGGCCGCATCCACATCCTCTCCGACCAGGTCGCCAACCAGATCGCCGCCGGCGAAGTCGTTGACCGCCCCGCATCCGTCGTCAAAGAGCTGCTCGAAAACTCCCTCGACGCCGGCGCCACGCGCATCCGCATCGAGATCGAAGCCGGCGGACGACGCCTCATTCGCATCCTCGACAACGGCTGCGGCATGAACCGCGACGACGCCCTGCTCGCCTTCGAGCGCCACGCCACCAGCAAGCTCCGCACCGCCGACGAGCTGCTCTCCATCGCCACGCTTGGCTTTCGCGGCGAAGCGCTGCCGTCGATTGCCTCGGTCTGTCGGCTGACGCTAGAGACGGCGCCGGCAGAGGATGACGCACCGGAGGCAGAACCCGCCGTCGGCACACGCATCGAAATCGCCGCCGGCAAAATCCTCGCCGTCGAGGATGCCGCGCTACCGGCAGGAGCCTGCCTCACGATCCGCGACCTCTTCTTCAACACTCCGGCAAGGCGCAAGTTTCTGCGCGCCGAATCAACGGAGACCGCGCATATCACCGCCCTCGTCACCCACTATGCGCTGGCCCATCCGGACAAATACTTTGAACTGCTCAGCGGCACCCATACGCTGTTGCTCGCCCCGCCCGTCCAGCGCAGCGAAGAGCGCGTCTTTCAGGTCTTCGGCGCAGAAACTCTCAACCAGCTTCTGCCGGTCGCCGCCGAGGCTCCGCTTGACCGTGGCGGGCTGCCTGAGCCGCCGCCGTGGAAGGTCAATCCAGACCAGCCGCGCCGCGACCCGGGCCATCTGCGGCTCAGCGGCTTCTACTCCAAACCGGAACTGCAGAAGCTGAATCGCAACTCGATCTACCTCTTTGTCAATCGCCGCCTGATCCGCGACCGATTGCTGCTGCACGCCATCTCCGAGGCGTATCGCAACATTCTGCCGCCGACCACGTACCCGGTCGCGCTGCTGTTTCTGGAGATGCCGCCTGAAGAGGTCGATGTCAATGTTCACCCGGCCAAGACCGAGGTCCGTTTTCGCCAGCAGAATCTGGTCCACGATTTTCTGCGGGACAGCCTGCGCGCGGCGCTGGTGCGCTCACGCCCTGCAGCCGGATTTCTGGCCGCTCTTGACCCGTCGGCTGCTTCGTCAGCCTCGCTGCTTCAGCCGGTGGCCTCGCACCTGCCCGGACCCTCCGACGTTCCCCTTGCGAGCGCTGCCGCAGCTTCACAGGCTTTGCCCGACTCCGAAGGACAGCCTGCGGCCAACATTCGCGCCGATGCGGAGCCTTTTCGCCTGAATCCCCGGCCGATGCCCGCCCGTGAGCAGGATTTGCCGTTTGCCGTCGATTGGCAGACGGCGCTGCCAGCTTTGCTTGGACCTGCTTCGGGTACGGCGCTGCCCGATCCAGCCCAGCTTGCGCCCGAGTCGTTCACGCCCGCGCCCACGCTGCATGGCCTGGCTTCGCTGCGTCCGCTGGGACAGTTGCGGAACTCCTTTATCCTGGCGGTGAACGACGAGGGCCTGTGGATCATTGACCAGCATGTGGCGCACGAGCGCGTCCTGTTTGAGAAGATTCTGGCCAGTCGCGAGGTGGAGGCGGTCCAGCGCCAGCGCCTGCTGATGCCGATGCTGGTCGAGCTGCAACCATGGCAGATGGTGATCTTCGCCTCGATTGCCGACGAGCTGGAGCGTAACGGCTTTGAAGCACAGCCGTTTGGCCCACGCACGATCGCCATCCATGCCGCGCCCATCGGGCTGGAAGGACGCGAGCTGGAGCGAATGCTCACGGAGGTCATTGAGCAGACGGGCGGACTCGGTGGACTGGACCGCGACAACTTTCCCGATGCGCCGATCCTGCGGCGCGACCTGCCAGCCGATCTGGGCACACTGCGGGGTCGTGTGGCTGCGTCGATCGCCTGCCATGCCGCGATCAAGATCAATACTCCGCTGGAACCGCAAAAAATCGCCTGGCTTCTGGAAGAATTATCAAAAACTGCCCACCCAACCTCTTGTCCCCATGGACGTCCAATCAGTTTGAGGTATTCTTGGATAGAGATCCAGCGGGCATTCCAGCGGATTTGAATCCACTGGAGAGCGCAGATTTTGCTTCCAAGGAAGCGTTTGCGACTCGCAATTCCGCCAGATCGCGTTGATTCTATTCGAGATTCGGCCCGGCGCTGCTTCGTTTTGCCCCCATACGGCGCAGCGATTTTTCACCGGCCACCGGCTCTCGCAGTCCAGGGTCACCGCGAATCAGCCTGGAAAGAGGTTTTCTTTGACAGCAGAGCAATTGGAAGCAGCGCGCTCCGAACGGATGCGCCATAACGGACATGCCGCAACGCAGTATGAGGATATCCGTACGTGGATCGAGGAGACGGGACTTTGTCTTTTTTTGCCTCGGTCTGTGCAGGCGGGCTTCACCGCCCCTACCTTTGTGGAAGCCATTGCAGGCAAGCGGGTTACGGAGACCAATCTCGATCTCGTTTCGACCGCTGACCAGCTTCTGGTCCGTCTGGAAGCCGAGGGCGTCGCGGTACGCCTCAGCCTGAACGGACAGCCGGGCGACCAGCCGGATTATGTGGTGGCAAGCTGGGTTCTGCCCTACGTCTATGCTCTGCGTGGGGATCGCGACTGGCGTCGTCCGCCCCAGTTGACCGGCTCGCGTCAGGTCTCGCAGCTTGCCGTTCAGGTCGCCAAACAGCTTGAGACCGGCAACCAGTCCGCGCCTCAGTTACGCGACGCCCTCGGACGCGAAGTCACAGAATCCGCCACCCTGCGCGCTCTCCATGAGCTGTGGCGTCAGCTTCGCGTCATTCCCGTCGTCCCCGAGCCAGGCAAGCCAGCTCTCTGGCAGCCGCTTCGCCAGCGCTTCCAGAAGGCCATCGCCGAAGGCGCATCCACCTCGCAGGTGACCGCCATCTCCGTGCTCGCCTCCATTTATCTTCAGGCTGTCATCGCCGCATCCATGGAGGATGTGGAGATGTTCCTGGCTGCGCTCACCTCCCGCAGCAAGATCCGCGAGGTTGTCCGCGGACTGGCCGCCACGCGCCAGGTGCACACCACCAGCCTTGGCCAGTTGCCGCTGTACTACGTGGCCGGCACGCTGCCGGAGTTTCCTGCAGATCCCTCTTATTCGATCAGCGGATCAAGCTATCTGAATCGTTATCAGCGATTTACAGAAGAGCGTGACTCCTATACCCGTGAGCCGGTTTCTCTGGCAGCCTTTGCCGAGCGGCAGCGCTCATCGAAGCCGACGCAGGACGAAGAGTACCGTTCGAATCCATCCTCGCATGGCTCTCAGGAAGCTCAGGCGCATACGGAGGCTTCCACGCACTCACAAACCAGCGCGCAGCCGGCGACGCGGCCTCATGCGGCAGCCGCGCCGCGAGGGGATCGCGCCCGCACTGGCAGCGAAACGCATTCCCGGAAAGCAACTCCGGCACGCAATGGAAGTCGGCCAGCGGCGGGGGATTCTCGGCGAAGCCGGCCCACCAGCCCATCCACGCACACCGGCAAAAAAGTAGCACGCCATGCGCGTCCAGCCGCAGCTTCGGGACGATTTCCGAGCGCAGACGTGCCTGCCGGATTTGCGCCACGCAAGCCCGGAGAGCACAGCACGGCCCGCGGCACGGCTCGCAGTTCGGCCCGGCCAGCCGGAGTGGCCAAAATTGGAGCCGCAAAGCCAGCCACGCGCTTCGGCAACGCTCGTGCGGCAAACCAGGCGAACGATCACAAACCCTCACGCACTCCGGAAGGTACGCCGGTGCGGCGAAAGGCTGCTGAGGCACAAAGCTCCAGTCGCCGTCCGGCGGATCGGCGGGCCGACGAGCGGAGACCCGCAGACCGGCGAACCGGCAGCCACGCTTCAGCATCGAAGCGCTACAGCCTGGCAGGCGCCTCGGCGCGGCAGTCCGCGCGTCCGGCTGCTTCGCGCCCTGCCTCGTCACGATCCAAGGCCAGCAAACCCACGGCGGGGAATCGCACGCGGTGATCGATGGCCCGGCAAATTCCGCCCCATCCAGACGCGGCCTCATCATTGCCATTGACGGACCGGCGGGCGCGGGCAAAAGCACCGTTGCCCGTCACCTGGCGGAGCGTTTCGGCCTGCTCAATCTGGAAACCGGAGCGATGTATCGCGCCTTTGCCCTGAAGGCGCAGCGTAGTGCTGTGGCCGTGGACGACGCCGTCGCTCTGAGCCAGCTTGCCGCAGAGACGACCCTTGCGCTCGAGCCACAGCCGGACGGCAACCGCGTGTTGCTGGATGGCCAGGACGTAACCGCGCTGTTGCGGTCGCCTGCGGTCACCGATGCGGCCTCGCGCGTGAGTGTCCATCCGCAGATTCGCGCCTGGATGGTTCGGCGTCAACAGGAGCTTGGATCGCGCGGAGGCGTCGTCATGGAGGGGCGCGACATTGGCACGGTCGTCTTTCCACATGCTGACGTGAAGATCTTTCTTGATGCCTCGCCCGAGGTGCGTGGCCAGCGCCGCTTCGAGCAGACCGGCACGACCGCTTCACAACACACTCATCTTCCTGACGAAGTGGCCAAAGAACTGCGCGCCCGGGACGAACGCGATCGGAATCGAGCCATCTCTCCGCTGCGCCCGGCTGAAGACGCGGTCATTCTGGACTCGACGTACCTGACGCTTGCCGAGGTGCTGGACCACGCCGAGGCGATCGTCCGCGAGGCGCTTGCCCGCTGATAGCACGTCTCTTCGCTGCGCCAGAAGACTACAATCAGGTCTATGAGCTTTCCCGCAGTGAGAATGCGTCGCATGAGGCGCACCGAGGCGATGCGACGCCTGGTGCGCGAGACCCGTCTGACCCCGGAGCAACTGATTCTGCCTGTCTTTGTCTGCCCCGGCGAGGGTGTGCGCAGGCCCATCAGCTCCATGCCCGGCGTGGCCAACCTGAGCGTGGACGAAGCCCTGAAAGAGGCCGAGGAAGCGGCGCGGCTGGGCCTGGGCGGATTGCTGCTTTTTGGCCTGCCGGAGACCAAGGACGAGCAGGCCACCGGAGCCTGGGATGCCAATGGCATTGTGCAGACGGCGCTGCGAGCGCTGCGCCAGACAGCGGCAGCCAAATCGCTCGTGTTGATCGCCGATGTCTGCCTCTGCGAATACACGAGCCACGGGCACTGTGGCGTCATCGAGAAGCGTGGCGACGAGTTTCGCGTCGCCAACGACCCAAGCCTCGAGCTGCTGTCGCGGACGGCGGTGAGTCTGGCCGAGGCGGGCGCGGACATTGTGGCGCCGAGCGACATGATGGATGGGCGCGTGGCGGCGATGCGCAGCGCGCTGGACGCGGCCAAGCTGGAAGAGACGCCGATCCTGAGCTATGCGGCGAAGTTTTCTTCGGCCTTCTATGGTCCGTTTCGCGAGGCTGCGGATTCGGCTCCGCAGTTCGGCGACCGCCGCAGCTATCAGATGGACCCGGCCAACGCCCGCGAGGCGATGCGCGAGATCGAGCTGGACCTGGGCGAGGGCGCGGAGATGATCCTGATGAAGCCGGGGATGCCGTATCTGGACGTGCTGCGCGCCGCGCGGGATCGCTTTAAGATTCCGCTCGGGGTTTACCAGGTTTCGGGTGAGTACTCCATGCTGAAGGCGGCGTTTGAGCGCGGATGGCTCGAGCCGGAGCGGGCGATGATGGAGAGCCTGATCGGGCTGCGACGCGCGGGCGCGGACTTTATCGTGACGTATTTTGCCAAGGACGCAGCGCGGCTACTCTGAGGCGCTGCTGTTTGCGGGCAGCAGCGCGGCCAGCAGGCTGGAGACCAACGCCAGTGGCAAACCCACTACATTGAAGTAGCAGCCGTGGATGCGGGGAATCCAGCGCGCGGCGCGGCCTTGTATCGCGTAGCCTCCGGCTTTATCCATCGGCTCGCCCGTGGCGACGTAGTCGTCAATCTCCCGCTGCGAAAGCGACCGGAACTCGACCGCTGTCGTCTCGGCGGCGACCAAGGCCTGGACGTTCGCTCCCTCACCGGTAACGACGGCCACGCCGGTCATCACATGATGCGTTCGTCCGGAGAGCTGCCGCAGCATCCGTGCGGCATCGTCTGGCGAATCTGGCTTGCCCAGAATGCGGCCATCGATGACCACGGTTGTATCCGCGCCGAGGACGATGACGGATGGCTCAGCGATGCGTCGTGACACGGTCTCGGCCTTTTCGCGAGCCAGCCGCGTTACGTAAGCGATGGGGTCTTCGCCCGGCTGCGGATCCTCTGGAATATCGGCCACCTCGACGCGAAAGGGAAATCCTGCCTGCGTGAGCAGTTCGCGACGACGTGGACTGGCCGAAGCAAGGACAAGCTGCGGCGAGTGCACGGTGGAGGCGGATGGTCGGTTCGATACAGTTGCCATACTCGTCAAGGATACCTGTGCAACGCACAAGGATACCTGCGCAATCCGACTGTCGCTCGGTTCGCCACAACGTAAAATGGGAGTGGAATGTCTGTCATGACCTACACCGAAGCTGTGGCGCAACTGAGCGCACTGGCGCCGGAGCTGCACACGCTGCCCACCGGCGAGCGACGCAAGTTTACGCTGGCGGAGATCGGACTGCTTTGCGCCGCGCTGGGCGATCCGCAGCGCAGATTTCCCTCCGTGCTGATTGCCGGCACCAATGGCAAAGGCTCGACGGCGGCGACTCTGGCCGCGATTGCGCAGGCTGCCGGATTGCGCGTGGGCCTTTACACCTCGCCGCATCTGGAGCGCGTGAATGAGCGTGTCCGCATCAGTGCGGATGGCTGCCTGAGCGAGATCGACGATGATGCTTTTGCGCGCCACTTTTTTGCGGTGCATGACGCCGCGCAGAGGCTGGTGCTGGACGGAGCGCTGCGCGGCATGCCCAGCTACTTCGAGCTGCTGACCGCACTCGCCTTTCGCGCCTTTGCCGAAGCGGGCGTGGAGTTGGCCGTGCTGGAGGTGGGCATGGGCGGTCGGCTGGACGCGACCAACATCGTCCAGCCGCTTGTCAGCGTCATCACCGACATCGCACTCGATCATCAGGAGTGGCTGGGCGAAACCATCGACGCTATCGCCCGCGAAAAAGCCGGCATCCTGCGCGATGGAGGAGTGATGGTCACTCTGCCCCAGCATCCGGAGGCCAACCAGGCACTGGGCGAAGTGGCCGTGAGCCGAAACGTGCGCGGGGTGAACGCAGCCGAGTATATGCCCGCGCGTGGCACCGCGGGCAGCTATCGGCTGGACGTGATGGGCGCCCAAATCGCCGTGGATTCTCCGCTGCATGGCGCGCACCAGCAGCGCAATATCGCGCTGGCCATTGCCGCAGCCGTAGAACTGGCAGAACACCATCACTTTCCCATTACGCCGACGGTGATCGAAGTCGGTATTCGCTCGACCATCTGGCCTGGTCGTCTGGAAACTTTCGCTGCCTGCTCAGAAGGGCGAAGCGGCGAGCAGGAGATCATCCTCGATGTAGCTCACAATCCGGCCGGAGCCTGGGCTTTGCGCGCAGCCGTGAATGCACTGGAGGAAAAAGCTCCCCGCGCGCCGCGCGTGCTGGTCTTTGGCTGCCTGCGCGACAAGCCGGTTGCTGAACTGGCACAGATCCTGTTTCCGCTTTTTGACTCCGTGGTGTTGACCACGGTCAGTTCGCCACGAGCCGCCAGCATGAACAATCTGCGTGCCGCGGCGCAGGCGACCGGAGTCCGGGTTGAGCAGGCCGAAAGCGTCGCCGAGGCGCTGGAAAGAGCGCGAGCCGCAGCAGCGCCGGGCGGGCGCATCGTCGTAAGCGGATCGGTCTATCTGGTGGGCGAAACGCGGCACCTGCTGCGGGCGGAGATGCCGTGAGCGCAGCCAGACGACGCCCACAAACACTGCCCGTCTGGGTGCGACTTCGCAGCAATCTGCTTCAGGCTCCGATCCTGGGGCTGGCTACTGTGTTTTTTGGATCGTTGGCGCTGCTCGCCTCGCTTTGGGATCGCAGCGGTCATCTGCAACATCGCATCGCGCAGATTTGGGCACGAGTTTTGTTGTGGAGCGCATGGTCGCCGCTCACTGTCGCGGGCCGTGAGCATCTGCGCACGGACGGGCCGGTGGTCTTTGCCTGCAATCACACGTCATACATGGATACGCCGGTTTTGTTTTCGACGATCCCGGGACAGTTCCGGATTCTGGCGAAGAAAGAGCTGTGGAAGCTGCCGTTTATTGGGTGGTATCTGAACCGCTCCGGTCAGATTCCCGTCGATGTTTCGAGTGCGCGTGCCGCACTTTCTTCGCTGAGCGGTGGCGTGAGGGCGCTGCGCGAAGGCATGTCGGTCTTTGTGTTTCCGGAGGGTGGACGGACGCCGGATGGCCGCTTGCAGAAGTTTGAAAACGGCGCGGCCTATCTGGCGATTCGCGCGCAGGTTCCCATCGTTCCCATCGCCCTCAGCGGCATCCATGAGTTGCTGCCGATGCATACGCGGCACTATTGGCCGACGCCGCTGCGGATGAGGGTGGGCGCGCCGATCGCGACGGCGGGAATGACGGTGCGCGAGGTGGATGCGCTGACGGAGCGGATACGCGCGACGATTGCGGAGATGCTGGAATCGACGGAATGAGCGGTCAGGCACGGCGCATCGAGTTATCGAGCCATGAGCAGCGTGGAAAGTGGAATCGAAACAATGCGCGGATCCGTAGTCGGTGCTTCATCCAGAAGCGTTATCAGCACGCCAAACGGTGCGTTGTAATGAATCTTGTCGAGGAACGAGAGCAGTCCATTCTGATCGCTGCTGTCGATTCGTCTGCGGTATTTGATCTCAACCGGAATGCGCTGGTCTCCCAGGGTGAGCACAAAATCCACCTCAGGCTCGCCCGGACGCGCTGGAAAGTGCGCGACATTGAGGTTAATGATGGATCGAAAGAAGTATCCTGCCACGCTTTCGGCGATGCGCCCAGCTAAATCTGAGAGCGCTGGCTGCTGGGCCAGCGCATCAGGTGTCAACGGAACGACCTCCTGCATCCACGCAGCGCGCAGCGCGTGGTCACACAAGCAGAACTTGGCCGCTCCTTTGCGCTTTTTCAGCCGCAGCTCCAGCGGCTCAATGGTGCGGATCAGCATCGTCGCATCCAGAAACTCGATATACTTCCTCACCCGCTGCGCGCCGATGCCGGCCTGCATCGTTTCGTTGAGTTCTTCGACAAAAAGCTTCAGATTTGGCGCTTGCCCGGAATAGCGGCATGCCATGCGAAAGACGCTTTCCAGCAAACCTTCATCGCGACGCATCCCGCGCTCGCCCACGCGCAGATCGTGCTGAATCGCGCGACGGACGACCGTCTCGTTCAGTTGATCAGCAATCTCTTCCCATGTTGCCGACGGATTTGACTGCGCCAGAGGATAGGAGCCTCGCTCGGAAAACATCTGAAACGCGCGTTGTCGCTTCTCCACCTCGTCGATGCCTTGTTGCCGCAGAGCCTGCCAGAAAGCGATCTGCTTCAACGGTGTGGGACCATTTGTCAGCAACGGAGTAACATCCTCTTTCAATCTCCACTGCATGATCTCTCGCAGCAGCAGCGGTCCCATCTCCAGCATCGTGATGCGTCCGGCCAGACTGTCCCGCCCCGCTTCGATGCGCAAGGCGGAACTGCCTGTCAGCAGCACGCGCAAACCCTTGTGGATATCCACCAGATGTTTTGACTGCACCGCCCAGTCGCGGAGGTTCTGGACCTCATCGAAGAAGAAATAAATCGGTGAATCTTCCAGCAGCGCAACATTCAGCGTCTGGCCCAGAACGGTCTGCGCATACCAATGTGCAATCTCCAGAATTGGCTCATGAAGATCGCGTATATCGCGCAGATCGTCAAACTGCACGCGCAGAATCCGCTTGGGCGAAATGCCATCCGCAATCAACTCATCGATGATCTGGTTCTGCAGCGTTGACTTGCCCACCTGTCGTGGGCCACGCAGAACCGTGATCGGCGAAAGTCCCTCTACCAGACTGCGTTTCACCGTTGCGAACAGCCAGCGTTTGCCTTGCGCAAGATTTGCCTGCCGCTCGTTCCGCCACCACGGATTCTGGTCGCGGACCAGCGATTCGAGGAATCCAGGAAGGCGTGGAAACAAGTGTGGCGAAATCATATCAGCATAGTATCCGAATCAACGTTCGCGCGTGCGATCAGTATCCGGCGGCTTTGCCAAAGTTGTGGCGATGATCCTGGCCGCCGAGTTTGTCGCCGGTCTTCGGATCGATGGCGATGCATTCGCCGTCCGACCACGTATGCTGCGAGATGCTGAGGGTGTAGCCGAGCGCGGTGAGCGCCTGCTCGGTCGCGGCGGGGAAGCCCGGTTCCAGATAGAGCCTGTCCGGCAGATATTGGTGATGGAAGCGCGGCGCGTCCACCGCCTGCTGAATGTTCAGCCCACCCTCCGCGGCGGAGAGAAAAATGTTGGCGACAGTGGTGATGATGCGTCCGCCGCCGGGCGAGCCGAGGACATAACGGAGCTTGTCGCCCTGGGTCACAATCGTCGGCGTCATGGACGAGAGCGGGCGCTTGCGCGGCGCAATCGCGTTGGCCGGGCCTTGAATGAGGCCGAACATATTGGGCACGCCCATCTTGGAGGCGAAGTCGTCCATCTCGTCGTTCAGCAGAAATCCAAGCGGCCCCACGGTGACATCGGAACCCCAGGCGTTGTTCAACGTCGTCGTCACCGAGACCGCGTTGCCTGCCTCATCGACCACCGAATAGTGTGTCGTATCCGGAGACTCGGTGCGCTGGCCGGCGGTTGCCGGCGGCGGCGGCAGAAATCCAGCCGGGCGCTTCAGGTCGGCGGAGGGCGTGGCGCGATCCGTGATGCTCGCGCGCCAGGCTGCGTCATAGGCGGGCGAGGTGAGCGCGGCGACGGGAAGCGCGTTGTAGTCGGGGTCGCCGAGATAGTCGCTGCGATCCATGTAGGCGCGGCGATAGGCTTCTGTGATGAGGTGCATCCACTGTGTGGAACGGTCGCCCATCGTATTCAGGTGAAATCCGTCCAGGATATTGAGCGCGCTGATGAGCACGGCTCCGCCGGAACTGGGCGGCGGCGCGCTCAGCACCGTGTACTGGTGATAGTGGCCGACGAGAGGCTGGCGCTCGACGACCTGATAGCGCGCGAGGTCTTCACGCGTCACCAGTCCGCCGCCTTTCTGAATTGCGTCTGCAATCTGCGCGGCCATCTTTCCGTGATAAAAATCATCCGGCTTTGCGGCAATGCGCCGCAGCGTGGCCGCCAGCTCGGGCTGGCGAAAACGCTCGCCCGTCTTGTAGAAATCGCCATCGCGCTGGAAGATGCGTTTCGAGTCCGCATAGCGCGCGAGATCGGAATCGTGCATCGCCGCGGCTTCTTCCGCCGTCAGCGTGAATCCATCGCTGGCCAGCCGGATCGCCGGCGCCATCACGCGCGCCAGACCCAGCTTCCCATACTTGCGCTCGGCATAGACCAGTCCCGCCACCGACCCCGGAGTGGCCACGGCGCGATAGCCCACGATGCTGCCGCGCGGATCGGTCGGCGCAAGCACGTTGCCCTGGGCGTCCAGATACATGTTGGCCGAGGCGGCGATGGGCGCCTGCTCGCGATAATCGA
>JAJZEA010000062.1 GCA_021851335.1 Acidobacteriota bacterium
GAACAATGGCGATGAAGATGACCAGGAACCAGGTGCGCAGCCTGTCCAGAACCTGACGGTCGTTTCGCTCCGACATGCCGAGATAGATGCGGCTGCCGTCGTCAGCTATGTACTGGACGACGCGATATGGAATGGGAAATTGAGCGACGGGCAGTTCCACGGGATGTTCGGGAGTGAATCGACTTTGTTGAATAGCCTGCAGGAAGATGGCTCCGTCGCCGGGGCCGACCCAAAGCTTCAGTTCAGAGTGGGCATCGGTTTCCAGGAAAAAAACTGCACGGGAGGGGTCGCCGACTGGCCCACGGCCGACGGGCACTTCCTTGGTGGCCAGCTCGGCGATCTCATCCACGATACGGTCGTACAAAGCGCCGCGCGGAGTTTTTTCGGCAACATCGGTGAGCACGCTGACTTCACCGGTCAGCCAGGCATCGCTGCGTCGCTGAATCTCTTGCGCGACGTAGTGATGGAGCAGCAGAAAAGCGATGGTGGTGCCGAGCGCGAAGACGATGGTGCTGCCCAGCGAGATGCGCCAGGCCGCGGTCACGCCGGTTTTAGTTGTCGTTGAGGACATAGCCCATACCACGAATGGTGCGCAGCAACGGCCGTTCTCCGCGCCGCTCCATCTTATTTCGGAGTCGATAGATGTGTACATCGACGACGTTGGTTTCTGGTTCAATGCGCATGCCCCAGACCTGATCGAGGATCATCGAGCGCGTGACCATGCGTCCGGCGTTGCGGCAGAGGAACTCCAGCAGCGCGAACTCGCGGGTGGTCAGGTCGAGCACCTGGTCGCCTCGCGAGGCCTCGCGTCGCAGCAGGTCCATCTTCAGGTCCTTGACCTGGAGCACGGTTTTCGTCTCGGGTGGTTGCGTTTCGGTGCGGCGCATCAGATTGCGCAGCCGCGCCAGCAACTCTGTGATGGCATAGGGCTTGGTCAGGTAATCGTCGCCGCCCGTTTCGAGTCCGAGGACGCGTTCATCGACAGAACGCTTGGCGGAGAGAATCAGCACCGGCGCTTTGAGTCCACCGGCTTTTAATCGCTGGATGAGCGAAAGTCCATCGCCATCGGGCAGCATCAGATCGATGATGGCACCATCGATCTCGACGGTCTGAATGGCCTGCTCGGCTTGCTCGGCACTGTCGGCAAGCACGGGTTGATAGCTGTTTTCCTCCAGCGACCGTCGCAGAAACTCCCGATTGGTTGTGTCGTCTTCGACAACAAGTATTCTCATCCGTGCTCCGTCCTGAATGACTACTCCGTGAATTGTAAGCCTGGGAGCGTGGCTCTGTGATGCGCGCCGAGGGAAAGACGCACGCAGAGGGTTCAACGTGCGCCGTGAGTTAGACGCGTGCCGCTGCCAGAGGCAACCCTCCGCACGGACGCAACGCCGAAAATGTATCGATTCCAAGAGACGAGAGACTGACGAGGGAGACTGCGGGTTGCCTGGGCGGTCTTGGCGGGGGTGATGTGTCTCCGCGACGATTCCTGATCTCATCTTCTGGTTTCGCAGCGCGCGCTCACATTTTGGGAGCAGTGAGCGTTGTCGCACCGGTTGCTAGTCTTTGTGCATGAAGCAGGCAAGAAGGGAGTTTTCAACGGGATTCCGGAAAGCCGAGGGGTTTTGCGCGATAGCCGAGCGGAGCGACGAAAGAATTCTATTGACGTGAAGCAAACTTTCGTTATGATTAGGTTAATTTAACCAATATTTCCCCTGTTGTTCACGATCCTCTGACGTTGTTCCGCTACTGCTGTTGGGCGCTTGGGGGCAGTCTTTTCGAACTGTTTTCCGAAAAACATCTGTCTCACGGTTCCTTGTTTCCTGAAATTTTCTCGTCGTCCCTGCGATGCTACGTCGTGCATCTTCAGGATGGTTTTTCCATTTCTATAAACTTCGTCTTCGGCAGCATACCGAGCAGAGCATGCCTGTCGCCGCTGACGGATGGTTCATTGATTTAAGGAGGATGAATGCGCGCAGTGAGTGTTCCTCGAGTTTTGAATCGGTATTTGGCAATTCTTCTGGCGGTTTTGCTGCTTGTGGCTGCTCCTGCCTTTGCGCAGGTATATCGCGGCGGCATCAATGGCACAGTGACGGATTCGACAGGAGCGGCGGTGCCGGGGGCAAAGGTAACGGCCACAGAGGTGGCGACTTCAACCGTGCTGCAGACGGTTTCTTCTGCGGCAGGCGAGTTTTCGTTCAACGACCTTCCGCAGGGCACATACACCGTAAAGGCTGAAGCGCAGGGATTTGATATCAAGCAGGTGAACGGCGTGCAGGTGCTGACCGGCAAGGTGTACACGCTGCCGATCAAGCTGGGTGTTGCCCAGACAGCAACGACTGTGGAGGTGGCGGCCAACGCACTCGCACTGGACACGACGAGCGAAGTGCAGACGACGGCGATCGAAGGGAAATCTTTGCAGGATGTTCCGCTGAACGGTCGTGACTTTACGCAGTTGATGGGTAGTTCCGTGGCCTTTTCCGGATATAACAACTCCGGTTCGGTGAACGGCATGCGCAACAACCAGCTCAACTACACGATCGACGGCACGGACAACAACGACTTGTATCTGAATGTGAATGCCGTCAACCAGGGCAGCATCAGCGGCATCGCCGGCGTGGTGTATCCGGTGGAGGCGCTGGACGAATATTCGCTGCAGACGACGGGGAACAGCGAATCGGGCCGCAGCCCGGGCGGCAACCTGAATATCTCGACCAAGTCGGGAACGAACGAATTTCATGGCGACGCCTACTACTACAACCGTAACGAGGCGCTGGCGGTGGTGTCGCCGTTTGCGAATCCGGCTGCGCACGAACTGCCGCTGCGCAACCAGAACTATGGCGGTTCGCTGGGCGGTCCCATTCTCAAGGACAAGACGTTTTTCTTTCTGACGTATGAGGAGCAGAAGTTCCTGATCGGCTTGTCGAATACGACGACCGAGCCTTCGCCGGCCTATCAGGCGCTGGCGCTGGCGGAGTTGAAGAAATACAACGTGACGCCGAGCCAGGTATCGGAAAATATTCTGAGCCAGCTTTGGGAGCCAAATCTGATTGCCGGTCTCACCGCAGTGCCGGGCAACTATTCGAGCAATGCACCGGAGAACGGCTATAGCCACAACCTGGTGGTGCATCTGGACCAGAACTTCAACGAGAAGAATCATCTCTCGGCGATCTGGTACTGGGGTCAAGGGTATGCCGATGCTCCGGCGGGATCGCTGCTGCCGAACTATTTCCAGGAAGTGCCGTCGCATAACGAGAACTTCAACGTGACTTGGAACTACATCCTGCGTCCAAATCTGACGAACGAGGTTACGGCCGGGGCGAACTTCTTTACGCAGGGCTTTGCGGATGCGGTACACACACAGCAACTGCTGCCGCTCGTGGGACTGAACACGGGTGCAGCGATTACCGGCTCGCCTCTGATTCAGATCAATGGATTCGACTCGATCGGCGTGACGCCTACCTCGGGCCGCAACGACATCATGGGCCAGCTCAGCGACATCCTTACCTGGACGGTGGGCAAGCATCAGATTCGCGCGGGTGTGGATTATCGTCGCGCGTATATCGATCTCTACTACAACTTTGGCGGTCGCGGCACCTTCGGCTTCGGCACGGGCGGCGTGCTCGGGCCGTGGTCGGGCGATACCACGGTTACAGACCCGAACGTGCAGAACCTAGCCGACTTCATGGCAGGTTATGCGAATCATCCCAGCATGATTCTGGGCATTCAGGAGCGTTTCATCTACACGCATACCGGTTCGCTGTACGTGCAGGACGCATGGCAGGCGACGTCGAAGCTGAACGTGAATCTGGGATTGCGCTACGACTATCAGCAGCCGTTCTATACGAATCCAGCGAACAGCTCGATCTTTGATCCGAATAACGGCGGGCTGCTTGTGGCCGGCACAGGAGGCAACGCGCCGACGTACCCGTACAACAGCAACAAGCTGGATTTTTCGCCGCGCCTGGGTCTGGCGTATCAGGTGTCGAACAAGACGGTGATTCGCGCCAACTACGGCATCTACTTTGACCAGCCGGCGGGCCAGGCCTTCTATGGCAACCTGGGCGTGGCCAACGGCGGAGCGAACGGCGTGAACAACAACCCGGCAGGCAGCGAGCCAAACTATTCGATCGTTCTGCCTTCGCCGAATCCTCTGGCGCCGACCTGGACCTATGACCAGCCGACGCCGATCTTTACGCCGGCACTGGGCACACCGACAGGAAGCAACGTTGCATCGGTTTATTCGGTGGATCGGAACTTCAAGACGCCCTATGCGGAGTTGTTCGGGTTGAACGTGGAGCAGAGCCTGGGGTCCGCATGGCAGTTGACGGTGGGCTATGTGGGTTCGGTGAGCCGTCATAACCTGGTGCTGGAGGACGTGAACCAGTCCGCTCTGGCGCCTGGAATTCAACTGGATCAGGTGACGACTCCAGTGACGGCAGCCAACGGCACGACCTATGGGCCGGTAACGGTGAACGGCAATACGTTCAGCGCGCAGCAGGCATCGCGTCCGTTCTTCAGCAAATTTCCCAACATCGGCATCGTGAACCAGATCAACTCGACGTCCTCGGCGAGCTTCAACGCGCTGCAGGTGACATTGCAAAGCAGCCTGTGGCACGGGCTGACCAGCCAGTTTGCCTATGCCTGGAGCCACAACATCGACAACGCCAGCGGCTTCTATGTGGCTCCGCAAAACTCGTTCAACCTGAATGGGGACCGGGGCAATGCGAGCCAGGATATTCGGAACCACTTCGCGGCGTATCTGAACTATGCGATTCCCGGTTCTCACCGAGGACCGCAGTATCTGACGCATGGCTGGGAGGTGAACGGCATCTTCAAATTTCAAGGCGGCGAGCCGATCAACGTGCTCACAGGCGCGGACAACAGCGGCACGACAGAGTTCCAGGATCGCGCCACCATCACGGGACCTCCGATAACCGGTAACCACTCCGTGCAGCAGAACTCGTTTGCGCAGTATCTGAACCAGAGCAGCTTTGTGGTGCCGGGTCTTGGAACCTATGGCAACATGAGTCGCAACGAAATCTATGGACCGGGCTTTGAGGATGTCGACCTCTCACTGCTCAAGAATGTTCCGCTGTACAAGGAGCGGGTGAGCGCACAGTTTCGCGTGGAGATGTTCAACGTATTCAATCGCGTGAACCTGGCGCAGCCGTTGAGCAACATGGGCTACGGTGGCTTGTTTGGCGCCAGCGTGACCACGATTGGAACGTCCTATGGAGCGCCGGGCATCGGCTCCGGCGAGCCGTACAACACGCAATTGGCCATGAAGATCATCTTCTAACCATTGCCCTTGCATGAAGCAGACGCGACCTTTGGTCGCCACGGTGGATCGTGGCGCTCCCGTTGGTCGCGTTTGTGCTGGAACTGAGGACATTCACAAACGGCAGATTCCCTTCGGGAAGGACAACAAGAAAAGCAAAAGCAGAAGACAAGAGCAATAAAGGCCGACCCCGAGACCGGGTCGGCCTTTGTGTGTGGAGCAGCGGTTATGCGAGCCAATAAAACCGTTTACTGAAGCGTTGACAGTGAAGGATGGCTGCCGATATAGTCAGGCGCACGGAGCGACGGGCCGTCTCGGCTTATCGTGGTTGCGAAGTGTTGCAAGGAGGGTACGCGGTGAACGAGCAGGCGGGTGGAATGGACAGACGAGATTTCTGCCGGATGGTGGCGGCGCTGGTGGCAGTGGAACTGACGCCGGTGGGCGGCTTGGCGCGGGCGACGGCCGAGGAGACGCAGGCGGCGATTGAGACGGCGATGAACAGCCTGAAGGTGGATTATGCTGCGTATTGCGCGACGCCGGCGGCCGAGCGCGAGTTTTTTGCGCTGGTGAAGGACGAGCTGGTGCGCGAGAAGCTGGACGAAAGCGATTGGAAGCCGACGGGATGGGGCGATCCGCCAAAGCTGCCGGTCGAGGGCGGATCGTGGGATGGCGTGCCGATGGTGGCTCCGGTGAGCGGGTTGAACGGCGAGGGTCCGTTCCAGCCGACGTGGGAGTCGATGATGGAGTACGAGGCCCCGGAGTGGTACAGGGATGCGAAGTTTGGAATGTGGGCGCACTGGTCGCCGCAGTGTGTGCCGGAGGATGGAGACTGGTATGCGCGGAATATGTACGTGGAGGGTACGCCGCAGTACAAGTTTCACCTGGAGCATTATGGGCACCCGTCGAAGTTTGGCTACAAGGATCTGTGCGCGCAGTGGACGCTGCGGAACTGGGAGCCGGAAGAGCTGATGGAGCGGTACAAGCGCGCCGGGGCAAAGTTTTTCCTGTGTGTGGCGAATCATCATGATGGATTTGACTGCTGGGACTCGAAACATCAGCCGTGGAATTCGATGAAGTATGGACCGCGGCGGGATGTGGTGGGGACGTGGGCGGCCACGGCGCGCGAGCGTGGGATGAAGTTTGGCGTGACGGTGCATCAGGCGCGGAACTGGTGGTGGTTCCAGCCGTCGCATGGAGCCGACAAGACGGGGCCGTATGCGGGCGTGCCCTATGACGGGCGCATGACGGCGGCGGACGGCAAAGGGCAGTGGTGGGAGGGTCTGGACCCGCAGCGGCTCTATGGTGTGAAGCATCCGGAGAATGCGCTGCCGGCGGCCAGCTTTGCGAAGAATTTCTATGACCGGACGCGCGACCTGATCGACCAGCACAATCCGGATTTGCTGTACTTCGATAATGCGCTGTTTCCGCTGGGATGGGCGGGGATCAATGTCAGTGCGTACTACTACAACCAGAGCGTGAAGCGAAATGGCAGCGTGCAGGGCGTGCTGACGATCAAGAATGTTCCGGAGGAGCATGCCAAGGCTGTGGTGGTGGATATTGAACGCGGACTGACGGATGGTATTCGACCGTTTGCCTGGCAGTCGGAGACGTGCATTGGAGAGTGGCACTATCAGCGCAGGCTGTATGACCGTGCGGGCGAGTATGGTGGCTATCTGCCGCCGGATGCGGTGATCCACTGGATGATTGACACGGTGAGCAAGAACGGGACGTTTGTGCTGAATGTTCCGGGCAAGCCGGATGGGACGATCGACCGCAAGGAGAAGGCAGTAATTGACGGCATTACCGCCTGGATGGAGGCCAACGGCGAGGCGATCTATGCGACGCGTCCGTGGAAGGTCTTTGGCGAAGGGCCGAATATGATCAAGTCCGGATCGTTCCAGGGAGACAGCATTCGCAAGCTGAACGCTCAGGACATTCGCTTCACGCGGAGCAAGGATGGAAAGACGATCTATGCGATGCCGCTGGGCTGGCCGAGGGGCGAGTTTGTGATTGCTTCGTTGGGGTCGGCGGCGACGACGGCGGCAGGCCGAATCCTGGCGGTGGAGTTGATCGGAACCGGGCAGGCGGTGCAGTGGATGCAGCAGGCCGACGGGCTGCATGTGACGCTGCCGAAGGAGTATCGCCCGGTGGTGAACTACGCTGCGGCGCTGCGGGTGAGGCTGGCGTAAGTGGTACGCCGCGCTGAGCCAGCGTGGGCAGCCAGACCGGAGTGAACAAGCTGGCCGCCGAGGGTGAGCAGTACCAGCCAGAGCGCGAGACGCAGCGGTCGGCGCGGCAGCCGTGCGGCCAGCATGGTCCCGGCAAAGGCTCCGGGAACGCCGCCAAGGAGCATGGGGAGCAGCAGCGGAGTGTGGAGCGTTTGCGGCAGGCCGTGAGCGAGCGCGCCGGTGAGGGAGAGAATGGCTCCGAAGACGATGTCGGTGCCGACGACCTGAGCGGGTGCAAGCGTGGTGAAGCTGAGCAGAGCGGCAGAGCCGAGCGCTCCGGCTCCGGCGGAAGAAAAACCGACCTCCGCGCCGACGGGAAGCATGAGGGCTGCGAGCAGGGAAAGACGGCTGCGCGCGGAGTCTTGCTGCGGGCGCGCGGGATGGAAGTGAAAGAGAATCTGGATGACGGCTGTGGCGATGAGAACAAGGCCCAGCGCCGTGTGGAGCAGTGCGCGGAAGTTTTCGCTGACCAGGTGGTTGAGCAGCAACGAGCCAAGCAGGACGCCGGGCAGACCCCCCAAAAGCATCCCGCGAAGGGTGGGCCAGGAGACAGCACGGCGCGCGATCTGTGCTGGGGCGAGCAGTAGCTTGACGGCGGCGGCAAAAGTGAGTCCAAGCGCGACGGCCAGCGGCGCAGGCACGCCCAGAAGCAGCATGAGCAGCGGCACGGTGAGCGTGCCGGCGCCGACGCCGGTGAGCGCGATGGACAACGCAATGAAAAATCCAAGCAAAGCGGGCATGAACGTTCCTGTCACGCAACGGTTGGCGAGCTGGATGCGTCTTCCGGTGCGGGCTGGATGTGGATGCCGCACTCGACCTTGCGCCCGGACCAGCGCCCGGAGCGCGGATCGTTGGGATCAAGCGGAAGTGTGGTGCAGGGCTGGCAGCCGATGCTGGTGTAGCCCTGCGCGTAGAGCGGCAGCAGGGGAATCGCGAGCAGTTCACAGGCGTACCAGACGTCGCGCGTGGTCCAGTCGGCCAGCGGCGCCAGCTTCAGGATGGTTTGGCCACCGGGCAGCGCGAAGGGCGCGGATTCCTCCAGCGCGGCGCGGCTGCGCGCCTGTTCGCGGCGGAGGCCGGTGAACCAGACGCGATAGTCGGCGAGGGCGTCGAAGAGTGGGCCGACTTTGCGCAATTTGCAGCATTGGTCGGGCGCGGACTGGTAGAGCAGGCCGTGTTCGCTCTCCTGTTCGGCGACGGTTTGCGCGGGCAGCAGGTTGACGAGGTTCAGCTTCCAGTCGCGGGCAAGCTGGTCGCGATAGGCGTAGGTTTCGGCGAAGTGATAGCCGGTGTCGAGAAAGAGAATCGGCAGGTCGGGAGCATATTCCAAAGCCAGGCGGGTGAGCAGGACGTCTTCCGCCTGGAAGCTGCAAGTGAGGCAGACGCCGTTAGCGGCGGGCGTGAGCTGCTGCCGGAGCGTGGCTCGGACGCGCTCCAGCAGCGGCGTGAGCGCGGCGAGAACAGCGGCGGGGATGGCGGCGTTTTCGGTGGACATGGGCTTGGCTCCTGAAGGCTGCGGTTAGATTTCGTACTCGGATACGCCGGGCTGTCGGAGCAGATCGGCGTCGGCAAGCAGGGTTTGCAGGCGGCGCGCGATGGCATCGTCATCGGCCAGGGTGAGGGCGTGTTCGCCGATGGTGATGGAGAGAACGTCACTGTCGGTTTCGGCGTGGAGCAGGACGAGCAGTCCGGCCTGGGCGGCCTGCGCGGCGAGCGTGGATGCGTCGCTGTCGGCGGCGTTGAGCCGAAGCGTGACCATGCCTTCGTGGAAGAGAGCGCGCTCGAGGCGATCGGCAAGCGAGGAGGGTCCGGTGAGGGCGAGAATGGCTCCGCGATGGCCCCAGCGCAGGAAGCGCTCGCGCGCGGAGACGGGGCCGGTGTGGGCGCTGAGCAGATGAGCGGCGAGCGCAGCAGGAATAGGCGAGGCGGAGCGGATCATGCCGGCTGCGACGGTGCCGTTGGTGGCCGGGTCGATGAGGATGAAAGCGCCCGTCTGGCGATGGTCGGCGTAGCGATCGACGGCGATGGGCCGCAGCAGGCGCAGGGAGGCGACGCCGATCTGATTGAGCGTGAGCGTCGTGGCGGGCAGGTGATCGAGCGTTTGATGGTGAGCCTCGTTCTCCAGCAGGACACGATGATGAAGCGCGGTGACCGTGGCTGGAACGACGTGGCTGGCGTGCTTGAGCAGATATCGCCGGCCGGCGACGAGATCGTGTGCATCCATCCAGACGAGTGAGGCTTCGAGTTCTGTGGAGACGGTAGCAGGTGCATCGGAGGCGACGAGGATGTCGCCGCGGCTGATGTCGATTTCGCGGTCGAGGACCAGCGTGACGGAGAGCGGCGCAGAGGCTTGGTCGAGGTCGCCGTCGAAGGTGACGATGCGCGCGACTTGCGCGACTCGCCCGGAGGGCAGCGCGGTGATGGAGTCGCCGGGACGGATGGTTCCGGAGGCGATCTGGCCGGCGAATCCGCGGAAGGATGCATCCGGTCGCAGGACGCGCTGGACGGCAAAGCGCAGCGGCGCAGAGTGGTCGTGGCGCGAGGCGGGCAGCGACTCCAGCATCTCGATGAGCGACGGGCCGGTGTACCAGGGAGTCGCATCGGAGCGATGGACGACATTGTCGCCGATGAGCGCGCTGACGGGCAGGAAATGCGGCTCGACCGGGTTGCCGGTGTCGGTGGCGATCTGGTCCAGCAGGGCGGTGAAATCGGCCCGGATGGCGAGGAAACGCTGCTGGCTATAGTCGACGAGGTCCATCTTGTTGACGGCGACGATGAGGTGGCGGACGCCGAGCAGGCTGGCGATGTAGGCGTGGCGGCGGGACTGGGGCAGGACGCCCTTGCGCGCGTCGATGAGGACGATGGTGGCATCGGCGGTGGAGGATCCGGTGGCCATGTTGCGTGTGTACTGCTCGTGGCCCGGTGTGTCGGCGATGATGAACTTGCGGCGCGATGTGGAGAAGTAGCGATAGGCGACATCGATGGTGATGCCCTGTTCGCGCTCGGCGCGCAGGCCGTCGGTGAGCAGCGCGAAGTCGATCTGGCCGGGCGCGGTGGTGCCTTTGCCTTCGATGGAGCGGACCTGATCCTCATAGACGGAACGTGTGTCGTAGAGCAGGCGTCCGATGAGCGTGGATTTGCCGTCATCGACGCTGCCGGCGGTGGAGAAGCGCAGCAGGTCCTTGCGCTGCTCGGCGGCCATGAAGTCATCGAGAGAAAATGCGGATGCGGTGGGAGGGTTGGACATGGGTCAGAAGTATCCTTCGCGTTTTTTCAGCTCCATGGAGCCTTCCTGGTCGTGGTCGATAACGCGATTGGCGCGTTCGGAGGAACGGAACGAAAGCAGTTCGGCGATGATGTCGGGGATGGTCGAGGCATCGGAGCGGATGGCCCCGGTGCAGGGACTGCAACCGAGCGAGCGCAGGCGGCACTTGACCATCTGCGGCTGTTCGCCGGGCAAGGCGACAAAGGACTGCTCGATCGGAATCAGGGAGTCGCCACGGACGTACATGGGCCGCTCTTTGGCAAAGTAAAGATCGACGACCGGGATGTTTTCCAGGTGAATGTATTGCCATACGTCCATCTCGGTCCAGTTGGAGAGCGGAAAGACGCGGATCGATTCGCCGGGATGGATGCGCGCGTTGAAGAGATTCCACAGCTCTGGGCGCTGATTTTTTGGGTCCCACTGGCCGGCCCCGTCGCGGAAGGAGTAGATGCGCTCCTTGGCGCGGGATTTCTCCTCGTCGCGACGAGCGCCGCCGAAGGCTGCGTCGAAGTTGAAGTGGCGCAGGCCGTCGAGCAGGGCTTGGGTCTTGAGCAGGCCACAGCAGCGTTTGGTGTCGAGGGCGATGGGATTGGTTCCTGCGGCGATGGCCGGTTCATTGCGCCAGACATGAAGCTTGGTCCCGACTTCGTGTGCCATATTGTCGCGGAACTCGATCATTTCACGGAACTTGAATCCGGTGTCGATGTGCAGCAGGGGGAAAGGGATGGGAGCCGGGTAAAAAGCTTTTTGCGCCAGGCGCAGCATGACCGAGGAATCCTTGCCGATGGAGTAGAGCATGACGGGCCGCTCGAATTCGCTGGCAACCTCGCGGAGGATGTGGATGCTCTCGGCCTCAAGCTGTCGCAGGTGGCTAAGTTGCGGAGCTGCAGGCGTGGACAGATGTGGAAGCGTGGAGACAGGGGACATTGGGAACCTCAGACTGGTGGGGTGGATACTCGCCAGCCGGAGGGGAACACAGAACTACGCTCCGGCTATACGGATCGGGTGCGTTCTCTGTGGGATGAATCAGGAAATAAGCAGAGACTAGAGACAACACCCGTCGAAACACATCGACAGGCGACAACAGGAGAAGTTGTGAGTCAATCCAGCCATTTCTTTTATAGAGTAGCAAAAGGGCAGCTTGGATTCAAGTTTCTTGCGGAAAAGCGATTTTATGGTTGACTGTGCGTGGGGAGTGAACTTAGGCTATTCCCCTGATTGGTCATGACCAATCGTGCGCATTCTAAATCGCGAATTGTAGGTCTAAACTCTAACGATTGACAGCGCGGTGCGAGGTCCGATGCGGTGACGGATAAAGCCAGGACGCAGATCAGGACGCAGAATTCAGCAAGCTGGTCGAATGCACGCTGGGAACATCTGCCGATTGCGGCGGCTGTGCTGGATGCCGAGACCCGGATGATCGTGGAGTCCAACCAACTGCTGGGGGCGATGACCGGGTATGCGCCTGAGGCTCTGGTCGGCGTGGAGATTCAGTCGATTTTGCCGGAGTTGGGTCGCGCGCGACTGGAGCTGGCGTTCCAAAGTCCTTCAGAAAATGGGATCACGCTGCGTCTGTCCCTGACGAAACGGGATGAAAGCCAGATTCCGGTGTGGTTAGTACTGTCGCGCCCGTATGCATTTGAGGGTCGGCGACTGCTGGTGTTTGAGGTGAGGAATGCGGCGCGCGAGCAGGATATGGAAGAGCGGCTGGCGGCTAAGCGCTGGGCGCTGCGCGCATATGCGGCTGCGGCGCTGACGCTGGTGCGGGCCGAGTCTTCCGAGACTCTGTTGCAGCAGATTTGCGAGGTAATCACGCAGGATTCGCCGTTTTTGCTGGCATCGGTGGCGGTCGTGGGGCCTGCGCCGGAGTACAGGCTGGAGATTCAGGCGAAAGCCGGTACGGCAGTCGGGTACATGGATGGAATCGAGATTTCGGCGGCTGCGGGGGTGGAAAAAGGTCAAGGGCCTGGGGGCGAAGCCTTCCGAACGCAGCGTAGCCAGATTGTCTCCGATGTAGCGACCGATCCGATGTATGGTCCGTGGCGGGAGCGTGCCTTGCGGCATGGCATTCATTGCACGATGACGGTGCCGTTTTCGATTGGCCCGAATCAGAATGGTTTGCTGGGGGTGTATTCGGCGAATCGGAATGCGTTTGGGCAGGTGGTCCATGAAGCTTTTGAGCATTTGGCGCAGGAGATCGGGGTAGGCCTGCACGGGCTGCGGCAGCGAGAACAGATGGAGCGTGCGCGGCAGGAGCGCGAGGCGGCACAGCAGCAGTTGACCGAGGCGCTCTCGGCTGCTGTGGGTGCAATTGCCGGGGCAGTGGATGCGGGCGATCCGTTCACGGCTGGGCATCAGCGGCGCGTGGCCAGAGTGGCATGCGATCTGGCTGCGGCGATGGGATGGAACGCGCAGCAACTGCGCGGGCTGCGCATGGCGGCGATGGTGCATGACATTGGCAAGCTGGCGGTGCCACAGGAGATTCTGAACAAGCCGAGCAGGCTGACGCCGGAGGAGTTTGAGCGTGTGAAGACGCACGTCGAGGTGGGTTATCAAATTTTGAAAGATATTCCATTTCCGTGGCCGGTGGCCGAGACGATGCGGCAGCACCACGAAAAGCTGGACGGATCGGGATATCCGCAGGGATTGAATGGAGACGCGATTCTGCCGGGGGCGCGCGTGCTGGCGGTGGCCGATATTGTGGAGTCGATGGCGTGCGAGCGACCGTATCGCCGGGCGCTGGGCGTGGAGGCTGCGCTGGAAGAGGTGGAATCGCTGGCGGCGCAGGGCAAGCTGGATGCTGAGGTGGTGAGGGTGTGCGCGACGATGTTCCGGGAGCAGGGATATGCGCTGCCGCGCGCGGGCGATGAGGAGCAGCTTCATGCAAAAAAGATTCTGGGCAAGACGGGATGAGTTCGGCTGCGGTGAGCGCGAACGCGTGCATGCAGCCGTGCAACTGAAACGGCAAGCCTGAATGCAGGCGGAGGCCTTAGCGAGGTGTCGGCGCGTCAAAGGATGTGGGGCAGGATTCTGCTAGGATGAGGATGCTTTCGGAAACGATTTACGCGCTGCTGCGCATGCCGAAGCGGGACCTGACAACCGCACATGAACAACCATCCAAAAGTATTG
>JAJZEA010000063.1 GCA_021851335.1 Acidobacteriota bacterium
CTATGTCCGGCCATTCCAAATGGGCCACAATCAAGCACAAAAAGGGCGCGCTGGATGCCAAGCGCGGCAAGATATTCACGCGTCTGATCAAGGAGATTTCTGTAGCGGCCAAGAGCGGCGGTGGAGACCCTGACGGTAACCCGAGGTTGCGCGCAGCGATTCTGGCGGCCAAGGCCGAGAACATGCCTGCGGACAACATCAAGCGTGCGATCCAGCGCGGGACAGGCGAGCTGGAGGGCGCATCGTATGAAGAAATCTCGTTTGAAGGCTACGGGCCGGGCGGCGTGGCGCTTATCGTGGACACGCTGACGGACAATCGCAACCGGACGGTGAGCGAGGTGCGCCACGCGTTTTCGAAGCACGGCGGCAACCTGGGTGAGTCCGGTTCGGTGCGGTTCATGTTCAGCAAGAAGGGCGTGATCGGCATTGAAAAAGGCGTGGCCGACGAGGACGCGCTCATGAATATCGTTTTGGAGCATGGCGGCGAAGACCTGAACGATGAAGGCGAAAGCTGGGAGATCGTGACAGATCCGGGAAGTTTTGAGGCTGTGGCCAACGCGGTGAAGGCTGCGGGCATCGAAACAGTGATGAGCGAAGTGACGATGGTGGCCAGCACCTACACGAAGCTTGAAGGTTCGCCGGCAAACCAGATGATTCGTCTGCTGGATGCGCTGGAAGAACTGGACGATGTTCAAAATGTCTACTCGAACTTTGACATGGACGCGGCGGCGATGGAAGCTGCGGCAGGTTGATTGATCGATTCGCCGAAAGAGGCTGGAACGAGGAGGGCCGCCGGTGCAGGCGGCCTTTTCCGTGGTTGGCATCTACGGCGACAAAATGAGGAGTCTGGTTTGAAGAGATACGGATGTATCGCAGCAGTAGCGGTTTGGATCATGGTGTCGATGAGTTTTTGTCGGGCGCAATCGGCGCAAGGGACGAAGAGTCTGGATTGGGCCGGGGACGTGGGCCAGCATCAGCGTTGGGAATTTGGTCCGGTGGTCAACGGCGGCAATGGCCTGTATGACCGATCGAGCTATCACTTTTTCTGGGCTGGCGCGCAGGCTGGCAAGATTCTGACGCCGATGATCCACGCCGGACCGTTGAGCGGCCAGTTTGAGTTTGGCGCCGAGGTTTTTCCGGTGTGGCAGGCCTACACGCCCGCGCCTTACTCGCAAACCGTGATGGTGAACGGGCAGCCGGTGGTGCAGAACTGGGGCGGCGGCAACTTCTATGGGGTGGCGGTGATGCCGGTGATCTTCCGGTGGAACTTTGCGACGCGGTCGCGCCGATTCATTCCGTGGTTTCAGGCTGCGGGCGGGGTGATCTATACGACGCACAAGTTTCCGCCAAATCTGCTGGTGCCGCACGGTACGCCGGGTGGGACGTCGGTCTTTAACTTCATGCCGCAAGGCGGAGTGGGTTTTCATTATTTTCTGCGCCCGAAGCGCTCGCTGGATGTGGGGCTGAATGCGGTGCATATCTCGTCGGCTTCGCTTGGCGACAAGAATCCGGGCGTGAACTCAAGCCTGCAATTGCAGGTTGGCTATACGTGGTGGAAGTAGTGATGCAGAGCATTTTGCCGGGCGCGGTTGTGGAGTGCGTGCCCAATTTTTCCGAAGGCCGCGATGAAGAAGTGGTGCGCGCGATTGTGAGCGCGATGCGCGTGGATGGCGTGAAGCTGCTGGACTGGTCGATGGACGCTGACCACAACCGCTCAGTGGTGACGGTGGCCGGCGAGCCGCAGGCGGTGGTGGAGTCGGCAGTGCGTGGCGTGAGCAGAGCCGCGGAACGGATTGACCTGACGCGGCAGCAGGGCGTGCATCCAAGGATGGGAGCGGCCGACGTGGTTCCGTTTGTCCCGGTGCAGGGAATCACGCTGGAGCAGTGCGCGTTGCTGGCGCGGCAGGCGGGCGCGGAGATTCACCGGAACTGTCGGGTGCCCGTGTACTTCTATGGCGCGGCGGCATCCAGGCCCGACCGTGCAAATCTGGAGGATGTGCGACGAGGACAGTTTGAGGAACTGCGTGAGCTGGTCTTGCGCGATCCAGCGCGTTGTCCGGATCTCGGCGGGCCGGGATTGCATCCGACGGCAGGGGCGACGGCAGTGGGCGCGCGGCGTTTTCTGGTGGCGTTCAACATCTATTTCGACACGGCCGACGTATCCATTGTGCGGTCGATGGCGAAGAAGATTCGAGCCTCGTCGGGTGGTCTGCCTGGGGTGAAGGCGATGGGAGTGATGGTGCGAGGTCAGGCACAGCTTTCGATGAATATCACGGACCTGGGAGCGGTGAGCATCGAGCAGGCGTACGAAAAGGCAAGCGAGCTGGCCCTGCAGAATCGCGTGGCGCCGGTGCGCACGGAGCTGATTGGGCTGCTGCCGGAGATGGCCTGTGAGCGGGATAGCGAGTGGATGCGTCTAAGTATTGAGTTCGATCCTGAGTTGAAGGTGATTGAACGACGGTTGAGGATGCCGATGGAGTGGCCGGATGAAGCGGCCGTTTCTGCAATCCGGTAGACAAAAAGTCGACCATTCCTGTGAGGTGGTCGAAGGGAAAGGTGAAAATGTACGTGAAGAAAATGAAGTTCTGGGTTATGGGTCTTGCTCTTTCTGGTGCTGCGATGAGTGGCTACGCGGCGCAGTTGTCGTCGGATGCGCGGTCGGCGATTCCTTATGATGTGCAGCAGATGGTGGTGGTGGACTATCGCGTGATGCAGAACTCGCCGACGGCGATGCAACTGCGGAATCAGGTGATGCCACCGGAGCTGAAGCGGCTCGAGGATACACTGCAAAAAGCGGGTCTGAACGACAACAACGATCTGGATCAGCTTGCCTTTATCCTGTATCGCACCAAGCCGGGATCGGACGATGTGGAGACGGTGGGGATTGCGCAGGGGCAGTTTCCGGTGCAGGATGTGATGGCCAATTTCAAGAAGCGGCACATGAAGCCGACGATGCTTCGGACGACGACGATTTATCCGCTGGGCGCGTCGGGGATGAGCGTGGTGTTTCTGGATGAATCGACGATGGTCTTTGGCAGCCTGGAGTCCGTGAAGAAAGCGATCAATGTCCGTGACGGCATGGAGCAGGGCTTCCTGACCAACAACCAGATGATGGGCGAGATGCAGTCGGTGGACAGTTCGCCGCTTTGGAGCATTCTGGATCAGAAGGGCACACAGACGATGATGAAGCAGCTCATGAGCCAGATGGGGCAGATGGCCGGCTCCGTGACTGACTTCAGTTCGGTGAAGAATCTGCTGGTGGGAAGCTGGTACTCGATGAGTTTTCAGCATGGAGTGAGCTTTAACCTGGCGGTGCAGTCCAACGACAACTTTGCCGCGGCAACCATCTCTTCCTTGCTGAATGCAGCCGTTCTCTACAAAAAGATGAGCGGGACGGACTCCGAGAAGATGGCGATGAACGATGCTTCCATCAGCTCCAGCGGCGGCCAGTTGAACATTCACTTTGGCGCGTCGGATGACGACTTTCAGGCGCTGCTGAAGTCCGATATGTTCAAGAGCATGGTGCATTGAGGACGATGGCGAGGCGAGACTGAGCACAAGCGCGCTCGTCGCGAATTTCAGGAAGCAAATCGTGCGCCGTCGTCCAGCGATGGACTGTCCGCGTGGTTTGCTTCTTTCGCTTTGGATTTGCCGATGGGTTGCAACTCCTCGACGGAGTGGACTGAGGGCAGATACGGCCCGCTGAAGCGACAAACGCGATTGCGGCCCTTATGTTTGGCATCGTAGAGAGCCTTGTCGGCGCGTGCGCATAGTTCCAGCGCCTGAGTGCCGGGCCGAGGCACCATGGTGGCGCAGCCGACCGAGATGGTGACAAAGCCGAACTCAGTGGCCGGATGAGGCAGGCGGCGGTTGCGCAGAGCGTCGCAGATATCTTCTGCAATGACAAGCGCGCCCGTGGCATCGGTTGCTGGCAGAATGATCGCGAACTCTTCTCCGCCGTAACGCGCGACCAGATCGGCAGGACGCTGGACGATGTCCAGCGCGGCCTCTGCAATCTGGCGCAGGCAACTGTCGCCTTTCAGATGTCCGAGCGCATCGTTATAGAGCTTGAAGCGATCCACATCCAGAAACAGCAGCGAGAGCGGAGTTCCATCGCGAAGATTGCGCCGCCACTCATGGGCAAGTACATCATCGAATCGGCGACGATTGGCAATTCCGGTCAAGGCATCGACGGTAACCAGGTCTTCCATGGTGCGATAGGCGGATTGCAGCTTTTCGTCGGCAAGCTTGCGGTCATGAATGTCGCGGACAAGATTGAGGAACCCTGTCGGCCTGGCGGTGACCGGATCTCTGTACACGCGAACGCTTGCTTCAGCCCAGATGTAGGAGCCATCGCGTTTGCGAACACGGTATTCGCAAGAGCCTCCATCGAGGCCGTCGATCAGTTTGCGCAGTTCCTCTTCAATGACCGGCACATCCTCCGGGTGAACGATGTCGTGGAAGGTATGGCCGATCAGATCCTGTGGTTGCCACCCGGTCATGGCTACGACAGCGTTGGAGATCCATCGTCGTCGGCCTTTCAGGTCGGCAAGAATGATGACATCGCGCGAGGTTTCGGCGACGAGTGTTTGGAGTTGAGCAACCTGCTCCAATTTGCGCTGCGTCTTGCGCAGGTTGTCGAGCACGAGGGAAAGCGCGTAGATGGTGAAAAGCTGGGCAGCAAGAAAGACCTGAAAGAAGATGGCTTGCGTGTGGTCACCGTAAAGCGTGTTGAGCATGACGGGACCGCGGCCGTGAACCGTGAACCAGCCGCCGATGGTGGCCGTTGCCAGGATGCAGCCCGCGGCCCAGCCAAGGCCCATTTCCAGCTCCACCAAGATGAGTAGCGGGAAGGTAAGAAAGAGCAGCGAGAGACGCGACTGGCTGAAGATTGCCGTCGTTGTAAGCAATGACAGGAGTGGATAGATCCACTTCCAACTGAGCGAGTCATGATGGCGCCGATGCGTGCGCAGGATGGCGACGACCGCGGGCGTGACGCAGAGAATGCCAAGACAATCGGCAAAAAGCCATTCGAGCACGCTCCGCAGGAAGGTTTCCTGATGCAACGCCACGTTGTGGAGGCCGTTGAGCGCGGCGGGAACGATTGGCCCGACGAGGCAGGCCAGCAGCAGGAATCGAAAGAGATAGGGGAGCCGTGTGAAGTCAGGCAGCTTGCTGGAGCGAGGCCGAAGCAGCCAGGCGGGTAAGAGAATCTCCAAAATGTTTAGAGCGTTGAAAAATAGATTTCGCGTAAAGGATTCATGGATGAGCAGGCTGCCCAGAAACAAGCCGGCAAAGCCTGCTGCAAGATATCCTGGCCAATGCCAGCGAGGGGCGAGCAGCAGGACGGCGAGCAGAATGCCGTTGGCAAACCAGATGATGTTGAAACCTCTCTGGTTGACATCGAAGTTGTGGGCGCACAGGATGGAGATCGTGACGGCGAGGACGAGCAAGACCATCCGCACCAGAAATTGTTTCGTCGAGCGTCGGCAAATTGGATGCAGTTGGGTCAAGGATTCACTTCCGGGCACAGGGGCGCCATATCTGGATTGCCGCATCAGGATTCCGCATCTGAATTCCGCATCTGAATTCCGCATCTGGGTGCGAACCAGTGAGCACTGCCCAGAAGTCGTCTGCATGATCTATCGGCTGAAACCTGAAGAAGGTTCGCTTTATTCTTCAAAAAAACATGGAAGTTGTTTCAATCGGAATGGGGTTCAGCTCTCCGAGAACCGGTGTTAGTGGCCGATGGACAGAGTCTGTGTGAACTCGATTTTGTTGCCTGGTTCCAGAGCAATCTGGATTTGCCCCTGATCGTTATCCTGAAGCACGGGGCCATCGATGCGGATTGGCTTGTCGAGTGCGCCGGGATATTGCGCGTGGATCTTTCCTTTACCGCTGACTTTGAGGCGATAGTGATAGGCGGCGCCGGCTGCAAGTTGATTGATGCCAAAGCTGGCGGTGGGATAGTCGACTTCAATCTCGCTGATGGGTGCGGCTGTGTGGTTGACGACGGTTACATTGACCCAGAACGAGCGATATTCCTTGCAGCCGGTGGCGACGATGACGGCCAGCAAAGCCACAGCTATGAGCGGATATCGAAGAGCGTCGGAATGTTTCATGGCTGACCTCCGGAGTCCCGAGTTCCGTCCGGCGGGGGCTGTGTGGCGGACAGATGCTTTTCCAGTGCGCTGACGCGACGAACCAGTTCCGGCAGGCGCTGGAAGAGTGCGATGGCGCGCAGCCAGAGGCGGTTATCAAAGGCTGGCGAGCCGGAGATCATCTTTCCTGCGGGAACGTCATGGGAGACGCCGGACTGGGCCGTGAGGATGACGCCGTCGCCGAGTTCGCAATGCCCGGCAACTCCCGCCTGTCCGGCGAGGATGGCGTTTGAGCCAACCACGGACGAGCCGGCAAGCCCCACCTGAGCACAAAGCAGCGTATTGCTGCCGACACGCGAACCGTGCCCGACCTGAACGAGATTGTCGACTTTGGTTCCGTCGCCTATGGTGGTGCTGCCAACGGATGCGCGGTCGATGCAGGCGTTGGCCTGGATATCGACGTGGGAGCCGATGCGGACTGGGCCGGTTTGCGGAATCTTTTGCCATTGACCGTGGTTGTCTTTGGCAAATCCAAAGCCGTCTGCCCCGACGATGACGCCGTTTTCGAGCGTTACATGATCGCCAAGATGACATCCCTGGCGAACGACGGCGTGAGCATGAGCCAAGAAGTCGTCCCCGATATGAACATCCGGGTAGAGGACGACATGGGGCAGGAGCGTGGCGCGAGCGCCGACGCGAACTCCAGCGCCGATAACAACATACGCTGCAACATGGGCATCCGGGCCAAGGATGGCCGTGGGATCGATGACGGCCGTGGGATGGATGCCCGGCGGAAAGGTGGGAGGAGGGTGAAAGAGGCTCAGCGCTCGGGCAAAAGCAAGATAGGGATTCCTCAAACGCAGCGTTGGCGTGCTGAGGGCAGGGAACTCCGGCTGGACCAGGATGGCAGCCGCGCGTGTGGTGTGGGCAAGAGCCGTGTAGCGGGGATTGGCGACAAAAGTCAGATCGTTTGGACCGGCTTCCTCCAGCCCCTGTACGCCGAGAATCTCGATGGAGCCGTCGCCTACCAGATCTGCCTGTAGCCGCTCGGCAAGTTCCGCGAGGGTCATGGTTCGATTGTATCGGACCGGAGGGTGTAGGCAAGATTCCGACAGCAATGCCGGTTGAGTCGGCATTTTTGCGGAGAATGGCTGGTTCAGGGCGAGCTTTGCGGCAGAAATCCGTGTCCGCGCTAGCCAACAGGTTTCCGTTGTGTTAACTTACTGTGGTTGCCTGGTCTTTTCTGCTGTTCGATAAGCATATTATCTTCAGCAACTTGATGGAATAATTCCGGCGGGAGCGAACTACCAAAAATGCCTGACTACATCTATTTGCTCGAAAATCGGCTGAGCACACATCAGCAGGCTGCGCTTCGCGCTGTCCGGGATGCAGCGCGTGAGGCGCAGATGCCCATCTTCCTGGTGGGGGATGCGGTGCGAGACCTGGTTTGCGGAAACTCGGTGCGCGAGCTGGAGGTGGTGATCCACGGCAATACGGCCGAGCTGAAAAAGGCGTTGACGGCGGCAGGAGCGGCAGTATGGTGGGAAAACGCCGCGGCTCGAAGGCTCTCTTTACGCTTTCCTGGCAGTGTGATGCTGGAACTGGCCAGCGCGCGACATACGGATTATCCGAAGTGCGGGAAGCCGGTTTATAGCTGGGCATCGATTCATGAGGATCTGCGTTCGCGTGATTTCACCGTGAATGCGATGGCGATCTCTTTGAATGACGGATCGTTCGGTTTGTTGATGGACCCACTGAACGGCGTTGCGGATATTGAGGTGCGACAACTTCGCCTGGTTTCGAACTATGGCTTTCTGGAGGAACCAGCGCGGATGATTCGCGCGACACGTCTGCGCGTTCGTCTGGGTTTTCCGATGGAGGAACGAACCCAGCGACGCTTTGACAACGCTCGTGACGAAGGCATGATGCAGTATCTGTCTGACGAAGAGCGCCGCCGCGAACTGGAACAGATTGTGCACGAAGAAGAAGCACTGCAGGTGATGACGGCGCATGAAGCTGACGGCTGGATGAAAGCGCTCTTTCCAGGATGGACGACGGCCAAGGTGGACGTGGAAAAGCTGCAAGCGCTGCATGACTTCTCAATTCAGTTGCAGATGCAGGGCGTGACGGCTGATTTGTCGGCTCCGCAGGCACATTATTTGACGGCAAAGCTCTCGGCAAAGGAGCTTGCCGCGCTCAAGGAGAAGTTTCTGCGCCCCGGGTTTGTGAAGGCGTGGGAGGGTCTGGAGGCGAGCAGCGCTCAGCTTGCGAAAACCCTCACTTCCAAGGAGAACGCGCAGCCCTCTGCCTGCTATAAGCTGCTGACGACATTCGCGCCCGAGGCCGTGGTGTGGCTTGGATTGACGACGCGGCAGTCGGCGGTCAAAGAGAGATTTGAAGCGTTTCTGAAGACCTGGCCCGAGTTCAAGCAGAAGTTGCCCTTCGCGCTGATGGCGGAGATGCGCATCACACCCGAATTGCCGGGCTATGCTGACCTTTCGCATCAGCTTTTTCTGCAACTGATCGACGGAGAGTTGACCACGGAAGAAGAGATGCGCGCATTTCTGGAGCCGTTTTCACCCCCTGCGCCACCACCCCCGGTCTCGATCAAACGCAGTCGCTCGCGAAAGTCAGCGGAGATTCGGATCAAATCGCGAGCTGTCGATGACGATGAACTCGCCGAGGATGAGGACGAAGAAGATTCGGTTGAGGTCGATGAGGATAGCCCAGATCTGGACTTCCGCATCGGCGACAGCGATGAGGGCAGGATTCTGGGCGATGAGGATGATGGAGACGACGACGATGTCTTCGCGCATGATTCCGTGGGTGGAGACGACGTGGATGCCGAAGAGGACGAGGACGATGTGCCGGTGAAGTCTTCGGGCAAGGCTCGAAAAGAGGCATCGCCGCGACATGCCGTTTCTTCGGCGCAAGCGGAGGCGGCAAGCTCCGAAAAGAAGCATAAAAAAGAGAAGCCAGAAGCTGCGGAGCCAAGGAAAAAAACCGCAGCTAAGCCTGTAGCCGCATCCAAGCCGACCGAGAAGCCTGCTGCGGCCAAAGTGGCAAAGCCGACGGTTGGAAAACACTCCAGTGTACCGGCAAAAGCAGCCACGAAAGCAGCCGAGAAAAAAGCTGTCGCCAAGCCTGCGGTAGCCAAGTCTGGAAAGAAACCTGCTGCGAAACCAGCTTCCAAAGCCAGCGCATCAGCGAAGGTCAAGCCTGTCGCCAAGCGGTCTCCTGAGACAACCGCCAAAGGGAACCAAAAAACGACCAAAGGCAGCAAAGCACCCGCACGCAAAGTACACCCAGTTGCCAGGCCAGCGGCAGCAAAATCGCCGAAAAAGATGGCGAAGGTTGCTGCAAAAAAGAAGCGCTGAAGCGCCTTAAGAATCGGCGCAGATGATCCGGGAGATGTGTTTGAATCACAGACGAGGTTTCAGGCGGCGAGCTTGGGCAGCGGCGTTGAAATTCGCCCGTTAAGGCTTATCGTCACGAGCGGGCTTTGCATCCGGCGCGGATCTGCGTTTCTCTCCAACATAGACTTCTCCGAGTTCGCTTCGCTTGCCGTGCGGATAGCGTTGCTGGCTGAAGAAGCGTGCCTGACAATCCATGCACTCCCACGGGTAATACCCCAGAAAGTGGCGCAGGCGATGAAGGAGAGTCGTGCGGCGGCGTGTCCGGCGTGTTGCTTGTGAGCCACATTCCTTGCATGTTGGATGCATATTGGTCACCAGTTGTTCGCGCCGGAGGAAGACGCTGGGAAGTGGAGCATTCCCCAACCTCTGTTAATTCTAATGAGTTTTCGGCTTTCCACACGGAAACTTTACAAATAAAAATCCATTTTTTTGATGCAATCCATTGGCTGCACCTTTCTGAGGAAAATGCTAACGGGAATCAAAACTGGGTTCAAGTCTGATGAGTAAAGGCCGATCAGTCACTCTGAAGCTGGGAAGTTACATCGAAAGGCGGGTTCTATATTGATCGATACTAATCAGGCGCTGTGGAGCAGATCCGAGTATGTTCTTCGGCTATCGACAGAAGCGGATCGGTTGATGGTTGGGGTTTTGTGGTTTCTTTGGGTTGCCTCGTTTGGCTTTGCCTGGCTTCATGGTACGTGGCTGCTGTGGGCGATGGCGGGGACGGCCATCAGTCTTGGAGCCATGCTTGTAGCGCATCTGGCGAGTGGAACGCTACTGTCGCGACTGACGATGTCTGCAGCGCTGATGTGTTATTCCGCATTGCTGATTGACCAGGCGCACGGGGTGGTGGAGACGCATTTCAGCATCTTTGCGCTGCTTGCTTTTCTGCTTTACTACAGGGATTGGCGACCGCTCGTATTTGGTGCGACAGTCATCGCCTTGCACCATGTGGGCTTTTACTGGCTACAAAGCATAGGCGCACCGGTCTATGTCTTTTCTCACTCTGGAATGCCGATGATGGTGGTTGTTCATGCGGCTTATGTGGTGGTGGAGACGGCGGTGCTGGTGAAGATGGCGCTGGGCTTGCACCAGGAGATGCGAAGTACGGTCGTGCTGGCAAATCTTGGCGCGCAACGGGATGGCTCGACGGAGATCGATCTGGATCCATCGCGCGTAAAGGGAGCAGGAGCAGCGGGGCAAGGGGTGGCACAGTTCCTGGAGGAGATTGGAGCAGCGATCGCGCAGGCCGAGGAAGTATCTTCCTCGATCTTGCAGGCAACGGTGACCATGGCGGAAGCTTCCGGCGAGATGGTCAAGATTCGCGAGCACCAGCAGTCTGAGACGGAAGGCGTGGTGCGAATGGTGAATCAGATGGATTCCGTGGCGGCCACGGTGAGCGCGCGCAGCGAATCGTTGGCGGCTGAAGCGCTGAATTCCTCGGAGGCTGCGATGGACGCGCAGCAGCGAATCGAAGGTACGAGCGCTTCTCTGCAGAAGCTGGTTGCTTCGGTGGAAAAGACCGCGACCGAGATGGAGCGACTGGAGAACGAGACTGAGCAAATTGGCAGAATTGTGGAGATGATTGAAGGCATTGCCAAGCAAACCAATCTGCTAGCGCTGAATGCTTCGATCGAGGCAGCGCGAGCCGGGGAAGCCGGTCGAAGCTTCGCTGTGGTGGCGCAGGAAGTTCGACGATTGAGTGAAAGCACACGTGAGTTTGCCGCAGAGATTCAGCAGGTGGTTACTGGATTGCGAAGTGCAACGCAGGATGCCCGGACGATCTCGCAGAGGAGCCGCGAGGAAGCCGAAGACAGTGGCAAACAGATGAAGGCGGCCTGGGAAGTCTTCCAATCCGTAGCGCAGAAACTGCCCCAGTATGCGCAATCGATGTCTTCTCTGGTGGACGCAATGGGCGAACAGCAGTCGCTGATGCGGCAGGTCACGCAAAGGATGAGCGAGAGCAGCGAATATCTGGAGTCAACCGCTTCAACGGTTCATGATATCCGCAGCAGCGGAGAATCGCTGGAGCAAATGTCGCGGCGACTGGCTTCAAGCGTCTCAAGATTCAGCCTGGGAAGGCGCGCCCCGCTGAAGTTGCAGCGGCAGGAACCTTAAAAGCGTGTTTCATCAATGAGCGAAAGTCAAAAAAAACCCGTATCCGACCCGCCATCCAAGCGGGTCTGACGAGCCGCGACGAAGTCACCGGTGTATATATGCTAGCGATATTGGATGTGAATGGTGGTCTGGGTGGACGGGCAGGTGAGGTGGACCGTTGCTGCGGAAAACGATGGGGCCGAAAGCACGACGTGCGGATTGTTGGCAAAGCCGAATCCCTCAGTCGGTATGTGAAAGAAATTTCGGTCGAGCTTATGATTTTCGTTTTCGTCGTGGATAGCTGCGATGGCATAGTTGCCGGGAGGAAGATTTTTCCAGGTAACGGTCGAAGCCGGTCCGGAAGGTGTCATGACGATCTCCGACGGCCCGTGGCGAAGGGATTTTGACTGGTCTTCGGGCCATCCGGCAGCAGAGTTGAAGACGATGGTGCCCACTTTGCCGCGCATATTGCGCAGTTTGTCCACGTGAACAATCAGATCGCAACCAGCAGGCGTAGTGGCTGAGATGGGTGATTGATTTGCACTCTGAGCCGTCACGGGCTGCGAGCGTGCAAAGCCAACACCCAAAGCTAAAGCTACCGTTGCCAGAGCGATGGTTGCCATGTGAGTTCCGACGCTTCGTAGACCATGCAACATCGACATCGCATCCTCAATCTTTCTCCGACAGCAAGTATTGACCGCCGCCAGGTCATGCTGCTTTGTCGGATTGTTGGCGGCCGCGCCACAAGGCATACGCGAGTACAGCCAAGCCTGCCAACGCAACAATCGCGCCACGTTTTGCCCAGATGATCTGGCCGGTCATGAAGCTACCCGGTAGGATATTGACGCCCTGCAGAATCCAAATGATTCCCATCGTGAGCAAAGAAAAAGCAACGATATATGAGGCAATTTTCATCTCACCCTCCAGACACGATAGATAGTACTACGAAGCGGTCCGGGCTGGATGTCGCAGGCAGTTGAGCCGTGTGAATTCCGTACCGGGTTTTCCTCGCCTTCGAGGCGTGCCCGGCGCAGCGGCGGAGCGTGCAGCGCCTACAATGAAGGCTGATTATGGCTGAGTTCACACATCTTCATCTGCATACGGATTACTCGCTGCTGGACGGCGCCTGCGACGTCGACAAACTAGTGGAGCGCGTGGCTCAGATTGGCCAGAAATCGGTAGCCATGACCGACCACGGCAATATCTATGGCGCAGTTCATTTTTTTGATGCGGCAAAGAAAAAAGGCGTCAAGCCGATCCTTGGCTGTGAGCTGTATATCTGCAAGAACGAGGATCATCGCGCTGACCCGAGCGGCGACAAATATAACCATCTGCTGGTGCTGGCGGAGAACGAAGAGGGCTACCGCAACCTGATCCGCATCACGTCGGAGGCTTCCGTACATGGCTTTTACAAAAAGCCGCGTGTGAGCAAAGCTTTTCTGGCGCAGCATGCCGAAGGGTTGGTTGGTTTTTCCGGCTGCTTGTCCGGTGAGTTGTGCGAGCAGTTGCTGGCCGGAGACTATGCGGCGGCGCGAGCCACGGCGACGCAGTACCAGGACATCTTTGGCAAAGCGAATTTCTATCTGGAGATTCAGGATCAGGGGCTGATTCAGGAAAAGCAGATTCACAAGGATTTGTTTCGTCTGGAGCGGGAACTGGGCATTCCGCTGGTGGCCACCAACGATTCCCATTATCTATGTGAAGACGACCACAAATCGCACGATGTGATGTTGTGTGTGCAGACCGGCGCCAAGGTGCAGGACGTGAATCGTTTCCGCTTCGACGCAGACCAGTTTTATGTAAAGACCGCCGAGGAGATGGAGCGGCTTTTTCCCGACCGGCTGGATATTTTGACGCGCACGCAGGAGATTGCCGAGCGCTGCAACCTGAAGCTGAGCAAGGTGGACAATCCATTTCCGGAGTTTGCCGTTCCCGCCGGGCACTCCATCGACAGCTACTTCGAGGAGATTTGCCGCGAAGGCTATCGCAAGCGTCTGGAGACATCCATTCGTCATCTGCAGGCGCGCGGGCTGCTGCGCTCGGAGATGCACGAGTACGAAGCGCGGCTGGAGCGCGAGATCGGCATTATCAAACAGATGAAGTACTCCGGATACTTCCTCATCGTCTGGGACTTCATCCGCTATGCCCGCGAGCAGGGCATTCCTGTCGGTCCGGGTCGTGGCTCGGCTGCCGGTTCTCTGGTCGCCTATGTCATGGA
>JAJZEA010000009.1 GCA_021851335.1 Acidobacteriota bacterium
AGATTGCGCCGGAGAGCCGGACGTGGGATTACACCTCGATCGCCAAGGGCTATGTCGCTCCGCCGGAGGTGCCGGGCAAGATCAGCATTCCGACGTGGAAGAGCGAGCTGTATTTTGAATATCACCGTGGTGTGATGACGACGCAGGCCCAGCACAAGCGCAGCATGCGCGAGAGCAGCGAAGAAGTGCTGAATGCCGAGAAGTGGGCCTCGCTGGCGTGGCTGGATGGCCGCGCGTATCCGGGCGCGGAGCTGACCGAGGACTGGAAAAAAGTACTCTTCAACCAGTTTCACGACCTGGCGGCGGGTTCGGGCATTGGCGTGATCTACAAGGATGCGCAGAAGGATTACGCAGTGGTGCGCTGGTCGACGAATGAGATCACCGCCCGGGCAAGCCAGACACTGCTGGAGCACGTGAAGACGGAAAGTCCGGATGGGAGCGGTGTTCCCGTGGTGGTGATGAATCCACTGGGTTGGGCGCGCTCCGGTGAAGTGACGGCAACGATCCAGATGCGGCCGGGGGAGACGATTGCGGACTATGCGATGACGGGCAACGGCTCTGTCTTTGCCGCAGCGCATGTGGTGCGGCGCGATGCAAAGACAGGCGTGACGACGCTGCGAATCCACGCGCAGAATGTGCCCGCGCTTGGCTACAAAGTGCTGTGGATCAAACCAACGGCGGCGACCACCAACGAGGATGCGGCGCGGACGCTGCATGACGACAGCGGTGATTTTGTGTTGGAGAACGCGCGGATACGCGTGAAGGTGAGCAAGGCGACCGGCTGCATTACGAGCCTCTATGACAAGCAGGCGCAGGCGGAGACGCTGGAGACGGGCGCTTGCGGCAACGAGCTGCAAGCCTTTCGGGATACGCCGAAGGAATATGACGCGTGGAATATCGACCCCGGCACGCTGGATCGGAAGCCAACCGAGCTGACGATGGTGGATGCGGTGACGGCAGATGCCAGCGGGCAGGCGGTGACAGTGGCGCGAAGGTGGCAGAGTTCGCGGTTTGTGCAGACGATTCGCCTGGCGCCGGAGGCCGATCAGGTGGACGTGGACAACCGGATCGACTGGCATGAGACGCATGTTCTGCTGAAGGCAGCGTTTCCGCTGGCGGTGCAGAACGAATTCGCCACCTATGAGATTCCGTTTGGCAGCATTCAGCGGACGACCGAGCGGCGCAATTCATGGGAAAAGGCGCAGTTTGAGGTTCCTGCGCAGCGCTGGGCAGACTTGACGGGCGCTGACGGCCGGATGGGCATGAGCCTCATCAACGAATCGAAGTTCGGCTACGATTGCGCAGGCAATGTGCTTCGGCTGAGCCTGCTGCGCTCGCCGACGTGGCCGGATCCGAATGCGGATCGCGGCGAGCAACACTTCCACTATGCGCTGTATCCTCATGTCGGCGACTGGAAGCAGGCGATGACGGTGCGGCATGGCTGGGAGTACAACTATCCGCTGAAAGCGGTGGTTACTGCTGCTCATGCAGGCGAGCTGCCCGAGCAGCATTCGTTCGTTCAAGTGGACACGCCGAATGTGGTGCTGACGGCGGTCAAAAAGGCCGAGGACAGCGATGGGTTGATTCTGCGCATGTATGAGTGGGCGGGCAAAGCCGCGACGGTGGCCGTCCATGTGCCGCGGGGAGCAAGCGGAGCTACCCTCACGAACATGATGGAAAAGCCGGAAGACGCGCCGCTTACGCTGGAGGGCGATGCCGTGAAGGTCAGCATCAAGCCGTATGAGATTCTGACGATGCGCGTGGATTACCCGCCGCAGAATGGGGCGGGAATGCAAGCGGCGGCGGAGTAGGAATGGGACAATCCGGCAGCAGCCTGGCCCAACTGGCGCCGGGCTGCTGCGGGGTGAAAGTAGTTCGTGCTAGTCTGATTTTGAGGGAGATGTCATGGATATCACGTCGCCGTTTTTTGTTGTGCCGCTGCTGGCGGTGGTCTTTCTGACTTGCGTGTTGTGGGCTACGCTGACAAGCAATAAAAAATCTCATCACTGAGCATGCGTGAGACCGGGAACGACCGGGCCGCGTAAACAACCAAGCCATGTGTAGCGGCGCGATGGACGCGGATACGCTTATCGGGCTTGTGGAGCCTGCGGTGAACCGGAGTTGGGCGTAGTGGCAGGGCTGGTCGCAGGAGCAGTGGAATCCCCGGCACTGCCGGCCGAAGAGCTTGAGGAGCCGTCCGGATGCGATGCATCCGGACGGTTTTTTGCTGGCGGCGTAGTTTGCGCTGGAGACGTGGTGCTGGTCGAGTTCGACTGGCCGGGTGCGGGCTGGGCTGGAGAATTGCCTGATTCAGCGGCGTCAGGTTCTGAGGCGTCGGGTGCCGTGTCGGGTGCAGGAGCGGAAGTGGCTGCGCTGCCCGGGTTCTGTGCAGACTCCTCCGGATGAGCCTTGCCGGAGCGAAGCTCGCGGGTGCTGTGTTCCACCGGGGATGGAATCAGAGTCACCGGCAAGACAAGCGCCTGGACGGGCTGGGGATCATCGCGCAGGTGAAGGTAGATGGTGGCAACACCCTGTGCGCGCGGCAGGTCGGCGAGGGTCAGTTGGGTTCCGGTGAACTCCGGAGGAACCTGCTGCGCGTTAGCCATATCCGCAGTGGTTCCGATGGCGTCGATGAGGAAGAGATTGCTGCCGGTGAGTGTGCAAGGACGCGCGAGGGAGCGGAAGCAGCTCAGATTGTCAAAGTTCGGGAAGCGGATGAGCGAGCCAAGCGGGATCCAGTCGCCTGCCACTCCGTTGGGAGCGATAACGCGAAGCTGGATGGGTCCAAAGGCCGAGGCACCGAAGCGTGCGAGCGGATCGAAGGTGGCTACGGCAGTGTGGGCGTCTTCCAGCATGAGCGAGTTGTCGGCCAGGCTGAGGGTGGTCTGGAAGCTGCCGTCGGTGGCGGCAATCTCGACCCTGGACTGGCGAGGGAAGGTCTGCGGAACCTGGGAACGCAAAAAGAGGACAATCTTGCGCCCCAGCATAAAGTCGCTGGCGCTGCCCAGATGCAGGGTGTCGGCGGTTTCGCCGGGCAGTGGCGGCTGGGATTTGCTGAGCAGCTCGATTTGTGGCCGTGGCGGGGCGACGGTGGCCGGAGTGTGGAGTTCCCGACCGTCGCGCAGCGTGACGTGAGCCTGATAGTCGGACCCCGGCTGGAGCGTGGAAGTGACTCCGGTGGCGGTGAGCGTGAGCTGGTCGTGGTCGCCGACACGGTGGAGCGCGGCAGGGGCAAAAGTGATGCCTGCCAGATCGAGCGAGCGAACCTCGTCCAGGCGGTTGCCGCGCAGGATGGCCATTGCGTCTCCGGCATTCAACTGAAAGCTGTCGAGCGCCGCTGCTTCCGCATAGGCTTGCAGGGCGATGGATTGCGGCTTGTCCAGTCCAAACTGATGGACCAGGACAGTAACCTTTCCCGGTGCCGCGCCTTGCAGAGGCAGCGCCAGCTCCAACTGATCGGATTTGCTTTTTTTCCACTGGACCGGGACGGTCGCCTGATCGCCGACCTGCAAGGCAACGCTCTGGGTGCAAAGCGGATTGCCACCCTCGAGGTGGAAGATGTCGCTGCGTCCGACGATGAGTGCGTTGTGATCGGCGGCGACGGGATACCAGCCGTCGGGGTGAGGCATGGTGAGTGTGAACTCTGGCCCGCTCCAGGGATCAAAGCCCCAGTTGCCGCGAATCTGGCCTGTGACCTGAGGCGCTGCAAGCAGCGGAAGGGGTTTGACCAGGACGAACCCACCTTGAATATCGCTGCGTCGAAGCGGCACATCGAAGGCGGCGGGAGCATGGGACTGGTCGCCTGTGACGGGCTGGACGTGCAGCGTGAGCGAAGAAGCCATGGAAGAGGCAAAGACCAGCGGCGCGCTTTCGACGGGAAGGACCAGATCCGGCTTCAAAGCGCACTCGACGAGTGAGGGATGCACAGGGCGTAACTGGGGAAGGTTGTCCGGGATCTGCTCCGGGGTGAGGATCGGCGGCAGCGCGACGACGATTACCGACTTGGGATCGCGGAAAGACGGTGGAACGTTGAGGCGAAGATTGAGGGTTTCGCCCTGCTGTTCGGGGCGTTCCGATGGGTCTTTGAGGGGCAGGGCAAGCGCGGGAATGTACTGGTATTTGGCGGTGTGAACACTGCCAAAGATGCGCACCACATCGACGATGGCTCCGACGTAAGGGCTGTACATGCCGCCGCCGGCAGCCGTGGAGTAGCTGAGCTGGTTCATCAGGTCAGCCGCGGATCCGCTGGCTAGCTGGGTGACGCGGGATTGCGCGGTGCTATCGTCGAGCACCATGCCGTCAGTGTGCTGGACGAGACAAGGGGCCTGCTGCTCGGAAGGCTTGTCAAAGCAGGTTTGATCGAGGCGCATGCCGAGGGTGCGCGCAGCCAATTCGGAATCCTGCTTGAGGTGGGCCGGATCGGACGTGGCGGCGGCGTGGACGTCAGCGAGATAGGCATTGAGCCGCATGCGGTCCCAGCTTGCCTGCTGGAGGTCCTGAGCCGAGCGGACAAAGGCTCCGGGGCGCCCGCGCACAGCATTGCGAAGCGTGGTGAAGTCGCCGGTGGTCTCTGGCGCAAGGAAGAGCAGAGAGTGCTGTGCCTCCGGTGGAACCACCACGAAGACGCCCTCTTCGCGCACCGACTGGGTCCATGTATCCACGCGGTGAAACCACTCGACGGGTGGAGGATTGGTGGCTCCGCGCAAAAAGGCTACGATGAGAACGTAATGCGTTGACTGGCTTTGCGGAAAGTCAGGGTGAATCCACAGCCGGTCGCCCGATTGAAGCCACGGCACCTGAGCAATGGGCAGGGTGCGGCCATGACGCTGGACGTGGACATCGATCCTGGGCCCGACCAGATCAAAGGCAGGCGCATCGGCCCATGCCGAAGCTTGGCCGAGAAGCCCCACGAAAACCAGGCTCAGGAATAAGCCGCGACGCAGCATACTTTGTATTGTACGGTCGCGATGGCGGGAACACGTCGGGTGCGGGAGCCATCCGAACGGATGCGTTTGTGGAAGAACCGTTGACGCGGTCAAAACGCGGCGGCGGAAATTTGAGTGAGATGGGTGTATGGATCACTTTACGCGCTGGGCAGTTGGAGTAAAGGCTTCGCTTGCGGGACAATGGCTAGAGACGATATAACAACCATCCGTTGCCCGTGCTCGGACGTACTTGAACTGAGATGCGGAAGAAATTGAAGTTGATCGCACGGAAGCATTAGAGAGGTACATGGAGATGAGTACATTGCATAAAAATGGGTTGAGTATGCCTCTGGTGGAGATGAGCATCCCGGAAGCAGAAGAGCTGATTGAAGAAGCTCTGGAAAACCTGTCTGAGTCAGCCAACGCGGATTTGCAGCGTGCGCTGCGGTTCCTTGCACCCGATGGATATCAGGTTGTGGTGGAGTTGTGCAGCGAAAACGGACGCAGCAAGCGTCGTGGCGCTTCCGCCTCAAGCTGGAATCCGGAAGAAGACGAAATCCGGATTTACTTTGAACCCGTGGAAGAGGGAAACGAGGAAGAGGAATCGAGCGATCCCTGGAATCGCGTGTCGCCCCCAGTGCGTATGCGGAACGGTGCGCGCGGGGCGCGTGCAACGTCGGTTCGTGCCTGGACGCAGGATCCTGTGGCATTGCTGCCGGAAGAGATGGATGCTGCGGTGGAGGAGTTGTGCGTGGCGCTGGCCGAAGCCGAGCGCGGCGGACACGCCTTCATTGCGCTCAAGTGGTTCCGTGATGCCTTCCTGCCGCGCAAGATGCACGGGTGGACGCGGCATCCGGAGCAGCGACAGATGATTCTGGCGGAATCCATTCAGCGAGGGCGTGTGGTGACCGGTAAGATTCCTAACCCAAAGTCCCCGGCGTTTCCAACCACCACGATTCAACTGAATCGCGAGGGACAAGCGGAAGAAGCTTCCAAGCCAGTGGAGGAAGCAAAACCAGAGTCCGAGCGAGCACTCCTGAAGGACGAAGATCTCTGAGAATCAGACTGAGACCCGATCGGGTTTGAGCGAGTAAGCTCAAGCCACATTTGGCCTCGTCCTCACTTCCGAAGTCGGCTTTTACGCGGAGCGATGACGAAAGAGATCGTCCTGTTCCTTGCCGGGGCAGCGTGTGCATCCCACACAGCAGAAGAGCAACACGCCAACACCCAAGGTGATGACCCCGGCAAGTAGAAAGCTCGCGGAGAAGAGCGTGTGGATCAGCGAGTGCATCATTGGTTTACCTCATGGAACCCCTTGTCTTCGAGGGTCCACATCTTCTTGGACGCAATTTCCAGATCAGCAGTTTCCTCGCCGACAAGAGTCTGCATAGAAAAGCGATTGGCAAGGAACCGTTGCTGGCAAGTGTAGCACCGGAAGAATAGAAGACGATAGTAGAAAATTCCGCTTGCAAATAGGCGAAAATAAGGCGAATATGATTCTCGCGAGGATTTCCTGCTCATGGCGGCAACGCAGACGCGAAAATCAGAGCCACGGATCACAGTGCGGCGCGAGTTGAACTGGATTTTTGTCGATCTGAACTCATTTTTCGCCTCCTGCGAACAGGAGGACAGGCCGGAGCTGCGCCATCGTCCGGTGGCGGTTGTGCCCATGGAAGCTGAGACAACCTGCTGCATTGCAGCAAGTTACGAAGCAAAGGCCTTTGGCGTGAAGACCGGAACGCTGGTCAGTGAGGCACGCCGCATGTGTCCTGGCATTCAGTTCGTGGAGGCTCGACACGAGCTTTACGTCGAATTTCATCATCGCATTGTGGCTGCGGTGGAGAGTTGCCTGCCGGTAGCGGCGGTGCTTTCGATTGACGAGATGGCCTGTCGGCTGATGGGACGAGAGCGCGAGCTGCTGGAGGCGATGCGACTGGCCGAGCGGGTGAAGCAGGCGATTCGCGAAAAAGCTGGCAGCACGCTGCGCTGCTCGGTGGGTTTGGCGCCGAATCGATGGCTGGCAAAGATTGCCAGCGATATGGAAAAACCCGATGGACTCGTGGCGCTGACTCCGGACATCCTTCAGGAGACGCTGGCGAGCCTGGAGTTGCGCGACCTGCCGGGGATCGGCGCGCGAACCGAAAAGCGGCTTCATGCGCAGGGGGTATCGTCGATGGCTGAGCTGCTGGCGAAGAGTCGCGAGCAGATGCACGAGCTGTGGGGATCGGTATGGGGCGACCGCCTGTGGTATTGGCTGCGCGGAGAGGATTTTGATCTTGGCGAAACCGAGCACTCCAAGTCGCTGGGGCACCAGCATGTGCTGGGGCCGGAGATGCGATCGGTGGAAAAAGCCTGGGCGGTGGCGCTGAAGCTGCTACACAAGGCTGCGATGCGGATGCGCAAGGAGGGTCTGTGGGCGAGTCGTCTGAGCGTGAGTGTGGGTTTTGTGGGCAAGGCTCCGGTGCGATCGGCCTCGGCCTTTGGGCCGGGGCGGTCGGCGAGCTGGCATCGCGAGGCGGTGATTGCCGAGTCTCAGGACAATGCGATGCTGATTGGTGTGATGCGCAAGCTGTGGGAGAGCCGACCACAGGGTCGGCAGCATGAGCAGCCGTTCTTTGTCTCGGTGACGCTGGGCGGACTGGTCAGCGACGCGGAGCACTCGCTTACCTTGTTTGACGGCGAGGACAGGAGCGATCAGCGACGCGAGCTGTCGCGCGCCATGGATGCGCTGAACCGGAAGTACGGCATGAGCACGCTGGCTCCGGCGACAATGATGGCCGCGCTGAAAGCGGCTCCGACGCGGATTGCGTTTGCATCGATCCCGGAGATGTTCTGAAGCGCAGCGTAATGTGCCTTTTCCCGCAACAGTCTTACGTGACTGCAAGCTGCGAAAATGCACTAGACTGACAGCGTGGCGATACAGAAGACACAGCAGGCGCGCACCAGTTATCGAGGACGGCTGGCACCGTCGCCGACCGGACTGCTGCATGTGGGCCATGCGCGAACCTTCTGGACGGCGAGCCAGCGGGCGCGCGATGCGGGTGGAACGCTGATTCTGCGCATGGATGATCTGGACCCGGAGCGCAGCCGCGCCGAGTATGCCGAGGCGTCGATCGAGGATCTGCGCTGGCTGGGCATTCGCTGGCAGGAGGGTCCGGATAAGGGCGGCGAACGGGGACCGTATCAGCAAAGCAAGCGCCTGCCACACTATGAGGCGGCGCTGCACAAGCTGATTCGCCGAGGATTTGTCTATCCCTGCCGCTGCTCGCGTCGCGATCTGTCGCGAAGCGCGCTGGCTCCGCATGAGAGTCGTTCCAGCTATAGCTCAGCCGGGCATGGGATGCAGCTGCGTGGCGGGGACTTGCGTGATGCGGAGTCTCGTGGCGGGGACTTGCGTAATATCGACACGGACGATGAGCCGATCTATCCGGGAACCTGCCGGACGTTTGATGTGGAGCTGGCGCAGCTTCCCGGGCCAACGTCCGCGCGGCTACTGCCTCAGAATGTGAACTGGCGCTTTCGCGTGCCGGACGGCGTGCCGGTGGAGTTTGTGGACCGGAATCTGGGACCGCAGCGTTTTGTGGCCGGTGTGGATTTTGGAGACTTTCTGGTGTGGCGACGCGACAATGTGCCAAGCTATCAGCTTGCTTCGACGGTCGACGACGGCATGATGGAGATCAGCGAAGTGGTGCGCGGCGCGGACTTGCTGAAGTCCACAGCGCGGCAGATTCTGTTGTTTCGCGCGCTGGGCTACGCGGCGCCGAACTGGTTTCACTGCGAGCTGGTGCTGGATCACAACGGGCAGCGATTGGCCAAGCGCCACGATGCTCTGGCGCTGCGCACGCTGCGCCAGCGTGGACTGACGCCGATGAATATTCTGTCGGCGGCGATGCCGGTGATGGCATAAACAAACAGCTACTTCAGCTTCAGCTCAAAGTGCAGTTCTGTGCGTGAATCAAAGGAACTGATGCCTTTCACGCTGCTTTTGAGCTTTCCCTTTTGCGCCCATACCTGATAGTCGTCAATCATTCCGATCTGGGCAAAGCGAAAGTCGCCTTTCTCGGTGCTGGTGAAGCTGCGAATGTTTTTGGTCTTCAGGTCTTCGAGAAACACAGTCGCGCCGCTGACGGTTTGACTGTGATCATCGATGACGATGCCCTCGATATCGCGACGGCTGAAGTTTTGTGCTTGAGTGAGAGGGGTGGACAGCAGAATGCCGCAGGCCAGCGCAAGCAGGCAGACGGACACAGCGCGGCGAAAGATGACGCCACGTTGATCCGAGGATGATTCCGGTGCGGTCATTCTTCTTCGCCTTCCTCGTACAGGTCTGCATCTTCCTCGTCCAGGTCATCGGGATCGACAGCGGCCAGTTCCAGCGGATCGATGGCAACAATTTCATATTGCGCGCCGCATTCATCACAAACCACGATGTCGCCTTCCTCGACAATCTCTTCGTCAATGTCCAGCGGGCTTTCGCACTCAGAACAATCCGGCATAGCGGGTAAATCCTCCAGGTATCTCGATTGCGGACGGAAGCCGTCCGGCAATCGCGGCACGGCAATTTATGATTGCATCAGGATGCAGCCCTGACTTGGCTAGTTTGAGGTGAATGGCGGGCCGTGGTCAAGCCCCAGGCAAGCCCCGCAGCATGTCGAGTCCTGTATCCGATGCAGATGGGGATCGTGAGCCGGAGAGGATAAAAACAGTGAAACGCTGGAGTCGGATGGGTGGAGTGTGTGCCGCGGTTGTCCTCTGTGCGGCGAGTGTGTCAGAACAGTCGAAAGCCGCAACGATGCAGGTTCTGCCGGATTATCGGGCCTATGGCGCGCCGCTGACAGCCGCACCGGCTGACCCGCAAATCTCCGCGGCGCTGCGGCAGATTTCTGCAACGCGGATCCAGAAGACGATTGCGACGCTGGTTGCGTTTGGCACGCGCAGCACGCTCTCGAGCATGGAGACGGACCTGCCGCAGGGACAGGGCGTGACCGCGGCCGCGGATTGGATTTACGCGCAGTTCGAGTCGATCAGCCAGCAGTGTGGCGGATGCCTGGAGGTGAAGCGCGATACCTTTGTGCAGCCGGTGTCGGGTCGTGTGGCGCGACCCACGACGCTTACAAATGTGTACGCGATTTTGCGCGGAACCGAGCCAAACGGACCGATCTTTCTAGTGACCGGGCACTACGACTCCCGCAACACTGCGATCATGGACGATCATGGGGTGGCTCCAGGTGCGAACGATGATGCTTCCGGCGTCGCGGTTTCGCTGGAGTCGGCGCGGGTGCTCTCGGCAGCGAGCCGCAAAGCCGGCTGGCCGGGCACGCTTATCTTTGTCGCCGTCGCCGGCGAAGAGCAGGGATTGTACGGGTCCGGACATCTGGCGGAGCTGGCGCGCAGCCAGGGATGGAATCTGGCCGGGGTGCTGAACAACGACATTGTGGGCGGCGATACGACGCCGGGAGACAGCCTGCAGCGAAAGGACGTGGTCCGCGTCTTCTCCGAGGGAGTGCCGACAACGGCCACGCCGGAGCAGACGCGACGCATTCGCGCACTGGGGCTGATGGACGACGCGCCCAGTCGGCAGCTTGCTCGCGCGATGGATGCCGCGGCAAGGACGTATCTGAACGGGCTGCACGGCGAGCCGAAGTTCACGGTGTTTCTGGTAGCCAGGCCGGATCGGTATCTGCGTGGCGGCGACCACATGAGCTTCAATCAACAGGGGTTTGCCGCAGTGCGCGTGACGGAGTGGCGAGAAAACTTTGACCATCAGCACCAGAATGTACGCGTGGAAAACGGCGTGCAGTATGGCGATCTGCTGAAGTTTGTGGACTTCCGCTATGTGGCGAATGTGGCGCGGCTGAATGCGGCGACACTGGCCACGCTGGCCGCAGCACCGAGCGCGCCGCGCGGCCTGCGAATCCATGCCGAACGGCTGGAAAACGGGACCACTCTGAGCTGGAATGCACCGGAACCAAAGCCTTCCCGAGCCTTCCACTATCAACTGGTGTGGCGCGTGACGGATGCCGCGGACTGGCAGTACGGCAAGGCTATTCCGGCATCGGGCGCGCAGCCGGTCCTGGTGACGGTGCCCGTTTCCAAGGACAATGTAATCTTTGGTGTGCGCACGGTGGATGCGGATGGACATGCCAGCGTTGTGACGACGGTGGAAGTGCCTGCGGGAACGCCCGGCGGCGCGAAGCATCCGTGGGAAACGGCGAAGTAAAATCCCGCGTCCCGGAATGACAGCGCGGCAAGTGTGGATGTAACCTGACGAAAGAGACCCATGCCCGGCTATCGTTCCGTCCAGTTCGCTTTTCCGGAGTTTTCCGGAGCCACACGCAAGCTGATTCTTTGGAATCTGGCTGCCTATTTTGTCCTGCTGGTGGCTGGTGCGCTGCATCTGCCGGGTAGTGGATTGCTTCCGGGCTGGCTGGGGTTGCTGCCGCCGTATTTTCTGCACGGAATGCTGTGGCAGCCGCTGACCTACAGCTTTGTCCATCTTTCCTTGCTGGGCACGGCGCTGGAACTGCTTTCACTTTGGTTCATCGCAGGTTTTCTGGAATCGTTCCATCCGGGCAAGTGGGTGATGGGGTTGTATGCGGCGTCGGTGATTGGCTCGGCTCTGACCGCGGTCGCCATCTATGCGCTGGAGCTGGCGACCGGCCACTACGGCGATATGGCGATCCTGACCGGGTGCATGGGCGGCATCTTCGGGCTGATTACGGCCATCGGAATCCTCTACGGCGAGATGGAGTTTCAGCTTTTTTTCGTGCTCGGCATCAAGGCGAAGTATCTGGCGATTCTCTATGGTCTGATTGCGCTGGCGGAGACCTTTGGCGACCAGCGTATCTATGCATTTGCGCAACTGGGCGGAGGTCTGGCGGCGTATCTGTATCTTCGTCTGGCGCCGCGCAAAGGGCTGTTTTTCAGCCTGAGCGAAGGATGGTACGGGCTGCGAAACCGGTATTACCGATGGAAGCGGCGACGTGCGGCGGCGCGCTTTGAGGTCTACATGCGCAAGCAGGGGCGGACGGTGCGGTTTGACAGCCAGGGCCGTCTGATCGAGGACGATCAAGACTCGGGGAACGACCGAAGCCATTGGAACTGAGGCGATGCGGGTCGAATGAGTTTTCTCCCATGCTTCTCCCGTCAGCATGGGTCGTGAACTGCCTGCAATCTGTGCATGGCTCGATCTTCCCATCCCGCGACGCAGGTTCCGAGTTTGCCGACGGTTGTGCCAGGTTTGGGTCAGATTCCAGACTTGCCTCCGGTGCTGCCACCGATCGACAAGCGCTCTCTGCCACTTGCGCCAGGAGCAATCCTTCCGCCGCTGGACTATGCGGTGGGTTTTCAATGTGTTGGGCCGGCCTGCGAGGATAGCTGCTGCAAGGCATGGGATCTACGGATGGACCAGGCGACATATGAGCGCTATCAGTTGATTCCAGCCGAAAGCCTGCTGGGACAGGTGGTGCAGCAGTCCGTAGTCGTGCTGCCAGAGCCGCGCGAGCAACAGTCGTATGCGCGGATTCTGCTGAACGAGGCTCTGGAGTGCCCGTTTCTGACGGAAGAAAAGTGGTGTGGCATCCAGCAGACTCTTGGGGAAGAAGCGTTATCGCCAATCTGCCGGACGTATCCGCGCATAGCGCGAAAGTTACCCTCGGGACGCATCGAGACAACCCTGCATCTCTCCTGCCCGGAGGCAGCTCGGCTGATGCTCCTGACCGGAAGCACGGAGAGGATTGGAGTCTCTGGAGGGAAAACCGCCGCGTCCAATTTGTCGGCTGCGCCCAGTTTGCTGACCGGGTATGACGCGTTGGTGAAACAGAGCTTGCGTGCGATGGCTGCCTCCGATGCTGCCCACTTCGACGGGACTCGATTTGCGGAAATGATTCTGGTCCTGACGCGTAGCTTTCTGCGGCTGCTACTGCGTGATCGCCGCTATTCGCTCGGCGAACGTCTCTGGCTGATGAGTGTGTTCGCATGCCGCATGCAGGCCTTGCTGCCGATCCGGGATTCCGGCGCAGCGAAACAATTTCCAGCACTGCTCGCGGAGTTTTGCCGACTGGCTCAAGCCGGGACGATTCTTCCTGCTTTGGCGCAAGTGGCAGGTGAGGCGACGATGCAACTGGCGTTGACGCTTGGGCTGGTGAATCAACGGCTGGGGCGGGCGATGAACAGCCTGCGCTTTCTGGATGACTTCAAAGCTTTTCTGGATGGGATCGGTTATCGGCCGGGGATGACTCCGGAGAGCCTGGCTCCATCCTGGCTGCGAGCCGAGAGTGAGGCTTTTGCGCCGTGGGTGGAAGCGCATCCCTGGCTGCTTGAAAACTATCTGGAACATGCTCTGGATCGCAGTGGATTTCCCTTTGGCAAGGACTGGGATCAACCCAATCCAGAGGAAGATTGCCACGCGCTGTTGACGCATTTTGTCGTCCTTCGCACGCTGCTGATTGGTGTGGCTGCAACGCGAGGATCAGACTTCTCGGCCGAGCACGCCGTGCGTCTGGTGCAGAACTACAGTCGCATGGTAGATCATCATGCAGAATTTCTGGCGGCTGCGGCAAGGATGCTGGCCGAGGTGCACTGGACAGATTCCGGCAGTCTTGCGGGGCTGCTGCTGGAGTGCTCCGGAAGGACAGGGAACAGTCACCCGGAAGACCGCGCAATGGCATAAAATGCAGAGGATATGAGCAAGAAAAACGTAGGACTTTTGTTTCCAGGTCAAGGCTCACAGGCGGTTGGCATGGGCCGTGCGCTGGCTGAGGCATTTCCAGTGGCGGCGGAGACCTTTGCGGAGGCCGACGAAGCGCTGGGATTTGCGCTCAGCCGGGTCTTTCTCGAGGGTCCGGAAGACGAGCTTCGGTTGACGGAGAATACGCAGCCGGCGATTCTGACGGTTTCCGTGGCGGCGTATCGCGTGTTGACGGCGCACGGCGTGAATGCGTGGCTGGCGGCAGGGCATTCGCTGGGTGAGTGGTCGGCGCATGTGGCGGCAGGGACGCTTGGGTTTGCCGATGCTGTTCGCGCGGTGAAAGCGCGTGGGCGCGCGATGCAGCTGGCGGTTCCAGCGGGCGAGGGCGCGATGGCTGCGGTACTGGCGCTGGACGCGGCAACAATTGCCGCGATCTGCACCGAGGTGGCCGCAGAGACGGGACAGGTGGTTTCTGCGGCAAACTTCAATTCGCCGGACCAGACGGTGATCTCCGGCTCGAAGGCGGCGGTGGAGCGCGCCGGAGAAGTGCTGAAGGCGCGTGGCGCGCGGCGCGTGGTGCCGCTGCCGGTGAGCGCGCCCTTCCATTGCGCGCTGATGGCTCCAGCGCAGCAGGAGGTCGAGCGAGTGCTCGACGGGATCACGCTGCTGGATCCGGGCTTTCCGGTGGCAGCGAACGTGACCGGTGCGCTGCTGATGACGGCGTCGGATGCGAAGCGGGCGTTGATCGACCAGGTGACAGGCACGGTTCAGTGGGTGAGCTGCGTAGCCAGCCTGCTTGAGCTTGGTGCGGAGGTGCTGGTTGAGGTGGGTCCGGGCAAGGTGCTGAGCGGACTGATGAGGCAGATGGACCGCGAGCAGAAGTGCCTGAACGTGGAAGACCCGGCGAGCCTGGAGAAGACGCTGGCCGAGCTGGGGTAGGGGGACTATTTCGCGTAGTAGCCAGCTCTCGCGCGCACGGTCAATCCCGGGACGCGAGCGCGGATGACGACCTTCCGAAAGCCTCCATCGTGCATGGGATGGGTGGAGTAGTAACTGATGGAGTAGAGCGAGCGCAATTCAGCCTCGATCTGTGTGAAGTCCTGATCCAGATTGGTGTGGAGCGCGTCGAAGCTCGTACCTCCGGTCTGCTGCGTCATGTGATTGAGCGCGGCGATTCCGTGGAGACTGTCGGCGGTGGGCCTGTTGTGTTGAGTCTCCGTGTAGCGAATGGCGTCGAGAAGTACATCGGCGTCCTCGGCTGAGGCGATGGCGTTGATTTCGTCGTGCGCGCTGGAGTTTTCTTCACCGTCAGTGAAGAGGATCAGAGCTTTGCGCTGGGATGGCGCTGAGCTTTTCGCTGACAGCGGTGACGACAGCATCGTTGAGCGCGGTACCACCGTCGCGCGTGGGGTCGGGGTCTAACTCGGGGAATGCCGAGTCGTTTTTGCCGTAGCTCTGGATGCCGCGGACGATTGCGCCGGAATCGGAAGTGAAGTCGGATATGACGCGCAGGTGGTCTCCAAAACCCAGGGCAAAGACGCGGTCCCGCGGCTGAAGAATGATGTCGAGGAAGTAACGCACGTCTCGCAGATGCTGCCGGACGAACTTATCCTGACTGGGCGAAGCGTCGATGAGAAGGCCGAGCGCGAGCGGCAGGCTGGATGTGGTGGAAAAGAAACGAACAGACTGCGGGACGCCGTCTTCCTCAATGCTGAAGCTGTTTTGATCAAGCTTAGTGAGGTTAGAGACAAGACTGCCACTGGAGTCGTGTACAGAGAACGTGAGAGTGACGAGATGTGTTTCGGCATGAAATACGGCCGTCTGCGCGAGTAGTGGCGCGGACAGAAGACAGCAAACAAACTGGAGCAGAGTGCGACGCCGCATGCGGAGTGAGTACGCGGCGCAAGCCAGAGTTGTTCCCTTCAGCGTCGTCCGTAGTAGAAGCGGCGTCAGTTATTGCCGGGCAGGGTCAGCTCGACAGGCGCAAAGCTGAGCGTGTGGCTGGAGCGGTCCCAGGCGAGAAAGAGCGCGTGGCTCTTGCGTCCATTGATGAGTGAGCCGACGATGACGGCCGATCCCCAGGTTTTGGCGACAACGATGCGATGGCTGGAGATGGTGCCGTACTCATTTTGCATGCTGTCCTGGCCCCAGTCCTGGCTGAAGCGCGAGAAGGGATAGGTGGTGTAGCGCGCAGCGTGCTGCTGCCAGGCTGAATCGTCGTTCCAGATGCCGTAGGCGGTGGGGAGATCGTTGTGCTCGACGGCGGCGAGGAACTGGTTGGTCACGCGCTGGGCGCGCCAGTAACTGTACCAGTTCCAGGGAGCTTCAATGGGGTGGCCGAGTGCAAGCCATGTGGCGATGAAGAGCACAACCAGCGCGGCGATGGAGCCAAGCGCAATGCGTGCGTGGAGACGGGCTTTTTCAGCGTCGTAGCGTGGAGCATCGAGCAGGGTCATGCGGTCACCTTGCAGAAGGAATCGCGGCGCGAAGCCTCTGGCTAAGAAAATAGACAACGCGGAGGGCGGGATGGTTCCCGCAAGGCCAGTTTACTCCGAAGCGGAGAAGGTGAAACTGGTGCGGGCGCGTTCGGCACTGCGCTCCAGAGCCAGTTCGATGAGGCGCGTGATGAGATCGGAGTAGGCGACGCCCGTGGCCTGCCAGAGCTTGGGATACATGCTGATGGAGGTGAAGCCCGGCAGCGTGTTGACCTCGTTGAGATAGATGCGGCGCTTGCCATCCGGCTCCATGAGGAAATCGACGCGGGCCATTCCGGCCAGGTCGCAGGCGCGGAAGGCCTCGATGGCCATGGCGCGAATTTTTTTGGATTCGGCGGCGGTGAGTTTAGCCGGGATGATGGGTATCGAAGCATCCGAAAGATACTTCGCCTCGTAGTCGTAAAACTCCTTGCCGGGAATGATCTCGCCGACGACGCTGGCCGTGGGCGCGTCGTTGCCGAGGACGGCGACTTCGAGTTCACGTGCGCGTTTGCTGCCGAGGGCTGCGCCCTGCTCAATGACGAGCTTGCGATCGAAGCGCGCGGCGAGCGCGAGTGCGGGCGCCAGTTCGCTGCGGTCGTGGACTTTGCTGATGCCGACCGAGGAGCCGAGATTCGCCGGCTTGACGAAGAGCGGATAACGCAGGGCGGCTTCAATGGCGGCAATGGATTTGCGCGGATGTGCTTCCCACTCGGTGCGCAGCAGCGTGAGGTGCGGCACGATGGGCAGGCGTGCCTGGGCGAAGAGGCGCTTCATCACGTCCTTGTCCATGCCGGCGGCAGAGCCGAGAACGCCGGAGCCGACGTAGGGAATGTCGGCCAACTCAAGCAGCCCCTGGATGGTGCCGTCCTCGCCGAAGGTGCCGTGCAGAACGGGGAAGACGAGATCAACGGAGCGGGTAGAGATTGGCTCGGGAAGCTGAGTGGCGGCGGCGTGAAGCTGAAGCGCGCTGGCCGCGGTATTCGGTGCGGCATCGCTGGCAGAGGAGCCGCTGAGGAGCGCGCGGGCGGAGCCGCCAGTGAGCCAGTGACCGGATTTGTCGATGCCGAGCAGGACGACCTCGAAGCGGCGGCGGTCGATGGCGGCAAGGATGGAGGTGGCCGAGCGCAGGGAGACTTCATGCTCGCCGCTGCGCCCGCCGAACAGAATGCCGACCCGGAGTTTTTTGCGTTTCACAACGTTTATTGTAGATGCCGAAGTGAGCGGGAACAGATGAGTTTGGTGAGAATGCGCGAGCGGGTGATTTGAGGGACAACAGGTGCTGGAATGGGAACTCTGCCGCACGGATCAGATCGTCTGTTATAGGATTTTCTTGCCGAAGGCGGAGCAGGCGAGTTCGACGGCAAGCTCGGCAGTACGGTTGCGTTCGTCGAGGACGGGATTGACCTCGACGATTTCAAGGCTGAGCAGGCCGCCGTGGTCGGCGACGATCTCCATGGCGAGGTGGGCTTCGCGATAGGTGGCTCCGCCGCGGACGGGCGTGCCGACGCCGGGCGCGTCTTCCGGGTCGATCCAGTCCATATCGAGCGAGACGTGGAAGCCGACTGTGCCGTTCGAGACCAGACGCAAGGCTTCCTCCATGACGGCGCGCAAACCGCGCTCGTCGATGTCGCGCATGGTGAAGACGCGTACCCCGGCGCGACGGAGATTGTCGCTTTCGGCGGCGTCCACATCACGGATGCCGATCAGCACCGTGTTTTCCGCGGCAACCTTGGGTGCGGAGTGGAAGATGGAACCCAGCGTCACAGGCCCAAGGCCGAGCAACGCGGCAAGCGGCATGCCGTGGACGTTGCCGGAAGGTGAGGTCTCCGGCGTATTGATGTCGGAGTGCGCATCGAGCCAGAGCAGGCCGATGCGCTCACCCTTGCGGCGGAAGAACTCCGAGACGCCGCTGACGGTGCCCGCGGCCATGGAGTGGTCGCCGCCGAGGACGAGCGGTGTGCGACCGGAGGCGAGAATGTCGAGAACCGCCGCAGCGCTACGCGTGCAGGTGTCGGCGATCTCGTCCAGATAGTGTGCGTTACGGCTGCCGAAGTGCTGGGTTTCGGCGATTTCGACGGCGATGTTACCGGAGTCGGAAACGGTGTGTCCGAGCGCTGCCAGTCGCGTGTCGAGGCCCGCGACGCGAACCGCGGACGGCCCCATATCCACACCGCGACGACTGGCACCCAGATCGATGGGGACGCCGAGCACGCCGAGGTGGCGCGTGGGACGGGTTTGGGCGCCTTTATGTGGATTGCCGAGAGTGAGCGCGTCGGACGTATTGGACATGAATCGACTCCAGGCCCGGATTGGCAGGCCAACCTGTCATTAGAGCAGACGAGCCGTGTTGGGGGGCAAGGCGAAGTCATACCAGAGCGCGCCTGCGAGCAAAAAGTGAACTAAGATGGTGCTGTAACGGTAAGATGTGGAAAATATACGCGCAGAACGTGCAGCGGAAGCCGATAAGAAAATATTGGGGCCGTATGCGCTTTGTAGTCGCAGTGCACTTTGGCTTTGGGTATTCCGAGTAGGCATGAGAGATCATTTCAGATGCGGTCGATTCAGTGCTGTCGGCAGGGTGAGTGTGGCAATCTTGCTCGCTTCCGCCATAAGCCTGCGCGTTCATTCTGATCCGATGCCGCTGACGCAACTGGAGCAGGTGACGCGGTTGAGCAATCTTGCCGCGGCACAACGTCTGCCGGTGGAACTCACAGGGACTGTCATATTTGTGCGCCCGCGGGATAGTTCTCTCTTTCTGAGTGATGGTGCGACTGGGCTGTACGTGAGTTTTGCGAAGGACCTCGGGTTGAAAGCGGGGGACCGGGTAAGCGTGATCGGTGAGACGGCTGCGAGTTTTCGCCCGATCGTGATGGGTCAATCCGTGAAATTTTTAAGCCACGACAGACTGCCTGCGCCAGTGAAAGCAACATTTTCTGATTTAATGCATGCACGGCTCGATTGCCGCTTTGTGACAGTGGCCGGGCGGGTGCTGGCGGCTGCCTACGATGATGAACAGCCGCATCCGGCGCTGCGTCTGGAGGTGCGGATGCTCGGTGGAAAGGTCGATGTCGTCGTTCTGCATCCGGGTGATCTGACGCCGGGATCGCTTCTTGGCGCCGACATTCAGGCTGACGGCACGGTGTCCGGCGACTTTGACACGAAGATGAATCTGGCAGGAATCTGGATCGAACTTGGATCGCCGAGCCAGTTGACGGTGGTACGTCGCCCTGTGAACAGCGTGTGGGCGACGCCGCTGACACCCATTGCACAGGCGGGATACGGGTATCAGGATCTGAACCAAAGTGAACGGGTTCGGGTGGCCGGTACGCTGACATATTTTGAACCGGGTGCGCTGGCTGTGGTGCAGAAGGGAAGCGATTCACTCCTGATTGAGACGCAATCGCGGCTGCCGCTGCATGCCGGAGAACCGGTCGAAGCGACCGGATTTCCTCAAGTCGATCAGGAGTCTGTGCGGCTGATTGATGGGCAACTGCGACTTGAGCCGGATGACCTGGATCAAGCCGCAGTGCAACCGCGCGTGATTCCCTGGGAGGAAGCCGCAGCGGGACGCTACGCGTACGATCTTGTCTCCATGCAGGGCTATGTGGTGGCAAAGGTCAAGGATGCGCGTGTGCAAATGTACGTCATTCGCGAAGGCGACCATCTCTTCTCCGCGTCGATGCGGCAAAGCTCCGCCGATGCGGGAATGACCGCATCGAATCAAGGGAAGATCGATGTGGGCAGTCTGGTGCGCGTCACGGGCATCTGTTTTGTAGAAAATGGCAACCACTGGCGAGATCGGCTCTGGTTTGATTTGCGCATGCGTTCACCGCAGGATGTGGAGTTGGTTGAGTTGCCCTCCTGGTGGACATTTCAGCGTTTGATGTGGGTGATTGCCGGGCTGGGACTGCTGATTCTGACGGCCGTTGCGTGGGTGGCGCTGCTGGGCCACAGGGTGCGGCAGCAGACTCTGGTACTGGAGCAGAAGAACCGCGAAGAGGCAGCCAGTCAGCGCCGATTTGCGCTCTATGAGCAGCGCCGCGGTGAGATTCTGGAAATGATCAGTCGAGGCCATCCACTCGGATCGATTCTCGATGCGGTTGTAGGCCTGGTGTCGTTCCAACTTCATGGCGCTCATTGCTGGATTGAGTTGAATGAAAGATGGGAACCGGGAGATCGAACCCGACTGCCGGGCAAGATGTCGATTGCCACAGAGCCACTGCTTGGCGTCGATGGAGAACGGTTAGGATTACTCCATCTCTCGGTTGCGTTTCACATCACCGACGCGGAGGAGATGCGCGAAGCGCTTCAGGGTGGTGCACGGATTGCGGAGCTTGCGATCACCACGCAGCGGCTGTATCAGGATCTGCGGCATCGGTCGGAGTATGACCAGTTGACCGATATTCCGAATCGATTCAGTTTTGAACGGAGGGTGACCGAACTGCTTGCGCAGGTGGAACGAGGTGGCGCGAACCTGGCCATGATTTATGTTGATCTGGATCGGTTCAAAGAGGTGAACGACCGATATGGTCACCGCGTGGGCGACTTGTTTCTGCAGCAGGTGGCGCAGCGCATGAAGGCGCAGTTGCGCGGCAACGATATGTTGGCACGAATGGGCGGGGATGAATTCATCGTCCTCATTCCAGGCGTGCACAGCCGCAAGGAAGCCGAGGAAGTGGTACAGCGCATCGACCGCTCTTTTGAAGAAGAGTTTGCGATTGAAAGCTATCGAATGCGCGGGTCGGCGAGCATTGGGCTGGCCATTGCGCCCGAGGACGGCATGGATAAAGAGGAACTGCAGCGCGTCGCGGATATGGCGATGTATCTGCACAAGGAACAAAAGAAACAGAATCAGGCCGAATTGCGCAATCGTCGCGACTGACAAGAGCGTGTTTCATCCAGAGCCATGCGGCTTCGTCTGAACTCTTCAGCCCCGCTTGGGCGGCAGGTCTGATCCGGTCCATTTCATGCCTCAATTGGTTGATGAAACGCGCTCAAGTTCCCGCGAAAATTTTAAGGACGATAACCCGGTCCGCGCAGCACCTTGCCCGGCAGCGCGGCGGTCATCTGCCCGTGAGCAATTACCGGCACTCCGTTGACGAGTACAAAGTCCATGCCGGTCGAAAGCTGGTTTGGATTCTCATACGTTGCCTGATCCTGTATCGTTGACGGATCGAAGACCACAATATCCGCAGCCAGGCCCAGTTTCAGCACGCCGCGATCTGCCAGATGAAGCCTTTCCGCGGGCAGCGCGGAGAATTTGCGAATGGCGTCGGGCAGTGTGAGCAGATGATCCTGACGCACATATTTGCGCAGGATGCGCGGGAAGGTTCCGTAGGCTCGCGGATGCGTGTGCTGTTGCCCTAGCAGGCCGTCGGGTGAGACGCCGCCTGCGTCATTATCGATCGACACCCATGGCTGTTTGAGAGCCAGCTCGACGTCTGGCTCGCTCATGGCAAAGACGGCGACCTCAGTATCCGCGTGATCTCGAATGAGCAGATCGCAGAGCGCGTCGATCGGGTCTTCATGCCATTGTGCAGCAACCTGTGAGAGCCGCTTGCCCAGCAGCGGGCGAAGTGCGGGATCACCCACATCCGTGATGAGAACGTCCTGTGGCCCGGAGATTTCCTGCCATTCGTTGTCCCAGTTGGAGTGCGTCTGAAGCAGGTCTTGCCGAATGCGGGAACGCATGGCAGGAGCTTTGAGCCGCGCGAGCATGGCGTCTGTGCCGCCCGCGTGTGCCCAGGGCGGAATAAAAGCGGACAGCGGGTTGCCCCATGCGGTGTAGGCGTAGGTGTCCGCAGCAATATCCAGGCCCTGTGCGCGGTATTGATCGATGCGGGCGACGATCTCTGGCATGCGTCCCCAGTTGGCGTGACCGGCGGCCTTGAGGTGCCATATCTCCACCGATGTATGAGCCTGTCGACCGATGGATGCCGCCTCGTCCAGCGCAGGAAGAATCTGGTCGCTCTCGGAGCGAATGTGGGTGGCATAGATGCCGCCATACTGCCCCGCGACCGAAGCCAGGGCGGCAATCTCGGCTGTTTTGGCATACGGCGCAGGGGCGTATTGCAGCGAAGTCGACAAGCCCATGGCCCCGTCCCGCATCGCCTGAGCGACCATCGCGCGCATCTGGTCAAGCTGAGCGGGCGTGGGCTGCACATCACCGTCTCCGAGCACGATGCGACGAATGCCGGTCTCTCCCACGTAGGTGGCGAAGTTTATACCAATTCCCTGCCGCTCCAGCCGTGCAAAATACTGCGCAAGCGTGGTCCAGTCCTGCTCTATGTGCAGGTGCGCGTAATCGCTGGCATTGTCGGCAATCATCTGCGCATTCAGCGGCGCAACGGAGTCGCCCTCGCCGGTGATCTCTGTGGTGATGCCTTGAAATATTTTAGAGGGAACGCGCGGATCAACCAGCAGATTCAGCTCGGACTGACCGAGCATGTCGATGAAGCCCGGCGCAACGATCTGGCCGTGTGCGTCGATGGTCTGCCTGCGGTTGTCTCCGTCGAGTTTCCCAATGGCTGCGATTTTGCCCGCACGAATGCCAATATCAGCGGCATACCACGGCGAGCCGGTGCCATCCAGAATGTGGCCGCCAGTAATCACAATGTCGAATGGAGCAGCGGGCGCAGCCGACTGCGCAAAGGTTTGTAACGCAAGCAACGTGAGTGCGGAAACGAAGACGGCAGAACGAAAGCTGACCATATAACTCCTGCGCAAAACAGACGAAATGAACTGTGCCGATCGCGCTTCAGAATAGAAAGTAGAGGCAGAGTAACACGCACTCGCTTCATGGGGTATCTTTGCTTGCTTCATCGGCATCAAGGAACTGCCACCAGCAGTCCTCCACCACGGCTCCAAGTTCGTCGGCCATGCGTGTGAGGGACTGCTCAACGAGCGCCATCTCGCCGCGCAGATAATCCCGCGAGCCAGAGATAGACACAATGCCGAGTGTGGCGCTTTGCCACAGCACGACCTCATCCAGCTCTGCAACGGATACATTGAATCGTTGTCGGAGGCGATCTTTGATGGAACGCACCACCATGCGGCGGTCTTTGAGCGAATGCGCGGCGGGAATGCGAAGCTCCACGAATGCCTGCGCGACAGCCATGACGATTACTCCTCCAGGCTGGAGAGTTGCAGCGCCGTTGGAGGCGCGGTTAACAGGCTGACCACTACGAGCGCGGCCACGGCAACAAACAGCGCGGGGAAAATCGCATCGCGCTGCGCAATCCAGGCAGGGAAAAGATTGCGAAACACTGGCAGATCCCATGCCAACGTTATGGCTGTGCCAGTGGCGATGGCCGCGACCGCACCGTGCGCCGTGGCTCGCCTGGAGTAAAATGCGGCCAGAATTACCGGCGTCAGTGCAGCGGAGTAGATGGTATAAGCCCACAGCATCTTCTCGAGAATGCTCTCCGCGTACACTGCCTGATAAAGCGCCCAGCAACCCAGCAGCACTACAAAAAGCCGGCCCATGATGAGCACGCGCTTGTTGCTGGCATCGGGCGAGATGTAACGCGAAAAGACATCGTTGACCAGGTTGGTTGCAGGCGAAAACAGAAAGTTTGACGCCGTGGAGATGACCTTGGCAAAGACCGCTGCCAGCAGCAAAGCGCCCAGCATCGCCGGCAGACCATGTCGCGCCGTGTACGCGATGATCTCGCGTGGATGCTGCGCGACTTCGCCCGAAGGAAACAGCGCCGAGCCAAAGACCGCAATGGCGACGATCAGCGTTTCCAGAATGACTGTACCAATGATCCAGCCGATGACGGAGAGGCGCGCGTCCCTCTCGGACCGCGCTGAGAAAAACTTTTGATACATCGCCTGGTTGCCCAGCATCAGCATGAGCGTGGGGAAGAGAAACTCCAGTGCGTGAATCGGCGTCAGATTGCCAAACACCTGAAAGTGCGTGGCAGGCAGAGCTGCCTGGACGCCGGACCATCCTCCTGCGTGAGCCAGCAGATACGGCGCCGCAACGATGCAAATCACCGTCACGACACTGCCAATCAGCACGTCCGAATAAGCCACCGAAGACATTCCCGCAAGCGCCGTCAACACAATCACGAAAAAGGCAATCAGATAGGTGCCCAGCGTCGGCGTAATCACATCCGGAAAGATGAGGTGAAGCACATCACCGCCACCGCGAAACTGGTAGCTGGCAATTCCCGTATACGCGAAAACAATGGCAATCGTGCCCAGCACACGCGCAGTCTGGTTGTAGCGTGCTTCGAGCAGGTCAGGAATGGTGAAGCGAGCGAAACGGCGCGCGCGCGGCGCGATGAAGTAGATGAGAACCAGGCCAATCCAGCCGCCTGCCGGAATCCAGAGCGCCGCAAAGCCGTTGCGATACGCAGCCTCAGCCCCGGCAAACAGCGAGCCTGCGCCAATCCACGAGCTGAGGAGTGTGAAGACCAGCACCACGGCGGGCAGCGAGCGCCCCGCAACCAGAAAATCAGCTTTGGTTTTGACTGTAGTGGAGCGATACACGGCAATCGCCAGCAGCGCAACAACGATCACGGCAAGACACAGAGCGTAAAGCGAAGACATACGGATTCCTGCACAGCACAAAGTGAAGTTGGCTTTCACAGCGAGTGTATCGAATCGATGGGATCGGGTGGGAGTTATGCTTCTCCACACGTCAGTTTTGCGTCAGGCGGGCGGTGGCCACGGCAGCCGTGATGCCACGAAGCAGCACCACTTTCTCACGACTGTGTTCTCCGGTGAGCAAGCGCACCGAAGCTCTCGAAAGTGAAAAGGCATCGGCAAGAAACCGTATCAGAACCTGATTCGCACTGCCCTCGACAGGTGGCGCGGCGACGGCGACACGCCAATGCGCACCGTCGGCTGTGAGGCCAAGAAATGCTGTTTTGCGGGCGCCCGGCTGCACGCGCATGGCGAGAGAACAACCCTCGGGGTGGTCGCGCAGCGCGAGATGACGTGGTTCTGAGGTCATGACGCGCTCACGGCTGCGGTTTCGGTCGAGCACCGAAGAGTGCTGTTCCCACGCGAATGCGCGTCGAGCCTTCTGCAATGGCCAGCGCAAAGTCTCCGCTCATGCCCATCGAAAGCTCGTGCATATTCAGTGCCGGATGCGCCTTGGAAATTTCGTCGCGTAGCCGCCGCAACGCCCGAAAACAGGCGCGAGTCTCGTCTTCGCCAGCGTCCAGTGGAGCAATGGTCATCAACCCGTCCACGCGCAGATGCGCCAGATCCGGAAGCCGTTCAAGCAACTCATCGAGCGCGCGCGTATGCTGCATCAATCCAGTCTTTGTGGGTTCGTCGCTCAGCTTGATTTCCAGCAGGACAGGCAGGTGCTTGCCACTGTGCGCCGCTGCCGAATCCAGGCGCAACGCCAGCGGCAATGAGTCCAGTGAGTCGATGCCATCAAAGAGTTCCACGGCGCGCGCGGCCTTGTTGCTTTGCAGATGACCAATCAGATGCACCGCGATCGCTGCGCGCCCATCCGTCGGCAGCAAAGTGGATTTTTGGGCAAACTCCTGCACACGATTTTCCCCAAACAGCGCCAGACCCAATTCCTGAGCCGCGAGCATTGCCGCAGCCGGATGCGTCTTCGAAACAGCCATCAGGGCAACTTCTGCGCGCTTGCGTCCAGCAGCCCTGCACGCCGCTGCGATTGAGTCTTCCAGCCGCAGCAGCCGCTCTCGCAGCTCGCTGTCAGTGGCCATGCTCTTCCAGATATTTTTCCGCTTCCAATGCCGCCATGCAGCCGGTACCCGCTGCCGTAATCGCCTGTCTATAACGGCGGTCCTGCACATCTCCGCAAGCAAAAACGCCCGGCGCGCGCGTCAGCACATTGGCCTGCGTCAGAATATAGCCGTCTTCGTCGAGATCGATTTGACCGGCAAACATCTTTGCATTGGGTTCGTGGCCGATGCCCAGGAATAATCCCGTAACCGGGAGCGTGCTGGTCTGATGATTAACAGTGTTGCGCACCACAAGCCCTCGCATGGCTTTTTCTTCCACGCCGAGCACTTCTTCCACGACCGTGTTAGTGCAGATTTCAATCTTTGGATGCGCCATGACTCGCTCCAACATCACTTTGCTGGCGCGAAAATTCTCGCGACGATGCAGCAAATGTACTTTTGTTGCAAAGCGCGTGAGGAACAGCGCCTCTTCCATCGCCGTATCGCCTCCGCCAACCACGGCAATCTGCTGGTCGCGAAAGAAAAATCCGTCGCAGGTGGCGCAACTGGAGACTCCGTGGCCGATCAAAGCCTGCTCGCTGGGTAGTCCGAGCCAGCGCGCGCTGGCACCGGAGGCAATGATCAGCGTGCGGGTCAGAATCTCTCCATGTGATGTCTTCAGCCGTATCGGATGTGCGCCGAGATCCGCGGAGATCAGATGGTCGGTACGAAACTCTGCGCCAAAGCGTGCTGCCTGCTTCTTCATGTTTTCGATCAGCTCCGGTCCTTGCACACCTTCTGGCCAGCCTGGAAAATTCTCCACCAGAGTGGTGATCGAAAGCTGTCCACCGGGTTCGTGGCCCTCCAGCACCAGCGGACGCAGGTTCGCACGACCGGTATAAATGGCTGCCGTCAAACCGGCGCAGCCCGAGCCAAGGATCACAGTATCGCGAATTTCAGTGGGGTTTGCAGTCTGCTCGCTCATGATGATTTTCCCTATCGATTGTAGCCGAGCGGCAAGCATTTTGGCCCGCACGGATTGAGCGACGCTAGCTCACACGAGTGCTTTGCATGCCAAAGAGATCACCTCTCTGGTCGCAGATCGTGCGTCCATGGCTGCGTCCCTATGGCCCGGCTGACTGCGTGAGGCATTCCTCCGACAGACTCAACCCAGAGAGGCCTTCCCTGACGAGGACCACCATTCTTCCGTCTCGGCGAGCCGTCGGGATTACCGGACAGTTGCCTGAATTTCCTTTCCCACGTAGTGAATCTCCGCGTTAACCTCGGTTGTCTCATCCACTCCCGTGCCATGCTTGGCTGCGACCAGGACCACGCGGAATCTGCGATCTCCAACCATTCCGGGAAAGGCGCCTTCGCGTGCGCCGATCATCAGAGTGGAAGTGCTGTCGTTCCAGCGAATCGGAATGATGGAATGCTGACCTTTTTCGTATCCGTAACCATCGCCCGCATCCTCATAGAGCTTGAATTCGCCATTCGCTCCGCGATAGATGCGTAGCTCGACCGGACCGGAGGGGTCTTCGGTGGCGTATTCGATCTGCGGTCCCATGGGAACGATGGAACCCGCGCGGACAAAAAGCGGGATGCGGTCCAACGGCGCATCGGCTGCGATCTGCTGTCCACCGGTGAACGATTTCCCCGTCCAGAAGTCGTACCACGCAGCAGCGGCCGGCAAATAAACGCTACGCTGAGTCGCATCGGCCTGAAGCACCGGGTTCACCAGCAAGGCCGGACCAAACATGAACTGGTCGCCGAGATTCCAGGTCTTCGGATCGGTGCGCCAATCCATCACGAGGGGTCGCTGCATGGTGTAATCCTCATGGGTCACTTTCCATGCCAGCGAATAGATGTAGGGCATCAGCCGGTAGCGAAGTTTGTCGTAATTCACCAGGATCGGCTCGACGTGGTCGTAGCTCCATATCTCGTTGTGCGGTCGATGTCCGTGGGTGCGAAAGATGGGACAGAAGACGCCAAACTCAAACCAGCGCGTGTAAAGCTCCTGATACGCGGGATCGTTCTGCGGATCGCTGTGGGGAGGCCAGTATCCACCAATGTCCGTGGTCCAGTAGGGGTATCCGGAAAGCGCAAAGTTGAGGCCGGCAGGCACCTGATGGCTGAGGCCCCAATAGGAGCCGTAGACATCGCCGGACCAGACGGTTGCGCCGACGCGCTGCTGGCCGAGAAAGGCTGAGCGAGTGAGCAGAAAGACTCGCTTGTTGGGGTTCTGCGCCTTCCAGTGATCCTGCACTCCCAGAGTGTGTTCAAACGGGAAGACATTGGTGTATTCCGCGCCGTTGCCGATGGCCAGTTGGCGGCTGCTCAGGATCGCGTCGCCCATGTGTGGCCAGTACTCTTCCGGCTCTGCGCTATCGAGCCAAAACGCATCCCAACCCTGCGCCAGCAGCTTGCCCGGAAGATGTTGCCAGTAGATATTGCGTGCCTCAGGACTGGTGGCGTCATAGACATGCGCATTTGCGACAAGCTCGTGTTTTGCATCGAGCACATGATAGGTTTCCGACTTGGGATCAAGCAGCCCCCAGACCGAGATCATCGCGTGAACATGCTCCTTGTGCAGCGCTGCGAGATCCTGCGAGACATCGTGATAGTTTGCATTGAAGATCGGATCGCCCTCGGTCTTCCACCAGAACCAGTCCTGAACCATGGCGTCGAGCGGGATGTGTTCCGCGCGATAGCGTTGCGCGATGTCACGAATCTCGTCCAGCGAAACATAGCGATCCTTCGATTGAAAGAAGCCATAGGCCCACTTGGGAAGCATGGGCGTGTGGCCGGTCATGGTGCGGTACTGGTGCAGAATCGAGTCGATCTCCGGACCGTAGATGAGGTAGTAATCCACCGACTTGCCGGCAATCGAAGTCAGCTTCATATTCAGTGGAAAGCGATTGTCAAAGTACGAGAGCGCGGCGGTGTTCCACATGAGGCCGTAGCCCTTGCTCGAAATCAGCAGCGGAATCGCGACGTCCGTATTGTCCTGGCCCAGCTCGACTGTGGCTCCGCGATAGTTGAACATGCCGCTCTGGTGCTGGCCCAACCCGTATACCGCTTCGTTCATCGTTGGTGAAAAACGATCCGTTACGCGATACGTGTCCTCGCCATTGCGCACAACCGGCTCATAGGTGCGCGGCACGCTGTAGCCTTCGTTGAGGATTGCATCGCCCGCAGCCGTACGAAATGAGAGATTGCCGCGCGCCACATTGAGTGTTACCTCAAGCTGAGCCGTCTTCAATGTTGCCGCTTTGTCGTCGAGCGAAAAAGTAAACGGCGCGCCTGGACAGGATTGCCCGGCATCCAGCATCCAGGGCCGCGGGGACGATGGCGCTGACGGCTCCGGTGTTGCAACCACATGAATCAACGAGGCCGTGCAAACCGTTACGGTCATCGTCTCCTTGCCCGCGGTAGCACGTAGACCGGAACGCGTCTGCACAATCTGCTCCGGCGGTGGCGCAAGAGCCTGCTGGCCCGGCATCTGCGCCAGCGCCTCCACAGCGCCCAGCAGGATCATCCAGACTGGAAGAACGTGAAGCAAACGGAGCGGCATGGACCCAGACGACTTGGAAGCAGGAATTCGGATGTTCATTGTGTTGCCTTCCTCTTGGATGTCACGGATTGTCTGTCGCGACTGTGTGGAGATCCGGCGACTGCCGCCTACTCCCTTTGCATCGAATGCTGCGTTTGCCAATATACGCTGTAGCGTTGATCCCTGACCTTGTACATGGGAATCAGATTGTACCTCGCGCTTCCACCTGAGGCAGTGAAATGCAGCTCGGATGGAGATTCAATCTGGACCCATTGCGTTGCATCCCCGCCCTGCGCGGCTGCAACGCTCGGCAAAGAGTCCGCGTGAGGCAGATTCTTTGGCACAGTGTCTCCGCTGTGGATCACGCGCATCGGACCATCGATCGGCGCTGCTCCAAGATCGCCGGCCAGCACCATTGGTCCATACACGGCTGCGACAATGGAGTCATCCCCAGGCAGTGGCTCCTGACGCAGCTTCATCGGCAAGGTCAGCCTGAGGGTATCGCCATCTTGCCACACTCGCCGAATCGAGAGATACGATCCTGGATCGGCCATCGCTTCTATACGTGCCCCGTTGATCGTTAGCTGTGCCTCCTCGGTCGTCCAGCTCGGAATACGCAGATGAATGGCACGCAAAACAGGCCGAGTTGTCTTGATTCGAAGCGTCGTACCCTGTTCCTCCGGGAACGCCGTGCTCTGCTGCAAAACGAAGCCTTCGTCTTTCCAATCCAGTGTGGAAGCAAGGAACTGATTCACAAAAACATCCTGGTTTCGGCGGAAGTAGATCGTGTCTGCAAACTTGGCAAACTCTTCCGCACCTGTGCCGGTGCAGCACCAGAACGACTCCTCCGGCGAACCGTAGGAGCGCCAATAGCCAGCCGCAAGCGGGAAGAAATACTGCTTCAGACCCTGATCATTCTGAGTTCCCAGCCTACAATTGAAGAGCGTGCGCTCATAAGCATCCATCCATCGCGTATCCGCAGTCCAGCGAAAGATGTGGCGCTCCAGCTTCATCAGGTTATAAGCCACGCAGCACTCCGCATTCGTCCACGCGAGCGTCCCTTTGAGTTCATTTGCCGGCGTGGTCCAGTGCTCGTTCAGACTGGTGTTTCCGATGGCATAACTGCGCGCGACAAGAACCTCGGCGAGAAAATATTCCGCAATCTCCCGATAGCGGCGATCGCCCGTGACCTCATACATCCGCGCCGCGCCAATGATCTTGGGCACATTTGTATTGGCGTGAAGACCTTGCAGTTCGTCGCGGCGAGCTGCGAGCGGATCCAGAAAACCCGGCTGCTCAAAAAGGTGGGCCGCTGCAATGTAGCGATCCTTGTTCGTCACCGCAGCCAGATTCACCAGCACCTCGTTCATGCCGCCATACTCGGTGCGCAACATGCGAAGCCGCTGATCCGTACTGAAGTCGGCCATGAACTCCTGCGCCCATTGGCCCATCCCTTCCGCCACCTTCAGCGCGTCGCTGTTGCTCGTATGCTGATACATGTCAAGCAGGCCGGCCATGATCTTGTGATAGGTGTAGAACGGCGCCCAGACCGGCTTGCCCTGTGCAAGGTGTTCAAAAAGCACGGGAGGAAAAGCGCTCAGATATCCGGTTCCCGACCGCTGCTGGCACGCCGCAAGACCAGCCACCAGCTCATCGCCGCGATTCTTCAAAGCACTGTTGCCCGAACTGGCATAGCTGAGCGCCGCGGCAGAAAGAAAGTGACCGCCGGCAAAGTGTCCGCGCAACTCGCACGTTGGATCCTCCCACCCTTTGTACGGTGTTGCCGTCGAAGCAAATCCGGCTGTGATGCGGAAGGAGTGCAGCAGCCGGTCCACGCTCAGCGAATCCAGATACTGCGCGTTGATCTTCTCCTGCTCCTGAAAGATGCCGGGACCGAGACGCACCCAGTGGAGCGGAAACGTCTCCATCCTACTCGACGAGTCTTCGCTCTCGTCGTGAATCCATGCGTGCAACGCAGGAGAAGAGCTGGCCAGGCACATCCCCGTAACACCTGCCGATGTTTTCAAAAAACTGCGGCGCGAGTGATTCATCGCCAAGCCCCCATATCGATTCTGCTTACTTGCAGCCTTTGGTAAAGCAGAGATTCTGACTGAAGAACGGCATCACGTGATTCTGGAACCGATCGGCAACTGCGCTCGTGTGTGTGCCAGAGTAAATGGTAAAGCTGTTCGCAATGCCGTAGCTGTCCAGAATAGTATGCAGCTTGGTCGCGTCAAAGCGCAGGCCATCCTGATCGCCCACATCCATCGAGATTGCCCGATACTGCTTCAGGTTGCCAATGTACTGATCGACAAATGCCAGGGGCGAGTTTGCCGTATACTTGGCCACGATCTCCGGCTGCAAAACACCGTCCTTCGTTGGCAGATCAAAGTAAAGCGGAGGGTTCTTAGGGTCCGGCGCCCACGCAGCCGCCGTGGCGTATTGCGCCGAGGCAAAACCCGGCGATTGCGCCGCCAAGTCTGCGGGAGACTTGGCGGCGGCGGCTTTTTTATCGCTCGCAATCGCAAATTGTTTCATCTGGTCGCTTGGCCCTCGTCCCCCGCCTGCCATCGAAGACATGCAGCAGGGACTCATGATGTAGAGCGCGCCGAAGACGTCCGAGTGCTTCATGCCGATCCGCGACGCACCATAACCACCCATCGAGTGGCCAACGAGGCCGCGGCTCTGCCGATCCGGAATCGTGCGATAGTGCGCGTCGATATAAGCCACTACATCCTTGGCGATATAGTTTTCAAAATCGCCTGTGGTCGCGGAACTGGAGTACATGGAGCCGTTGTAGATGGTCTTGGAATCAGGCAGAACCACGATCATCTCCTGTGCGCCATTTGCGAAAGCGCCTTCGATGGTTTGCGGAACGTGGATCTCGTGTGTCCACTGCTCCGCACCGATGGAGTAGCCGTGAAGCGCATAGACAACGGGATAGTGACGCTTCTTATCTTTCTGATAGCTCGGCGGCAGGAAGACGATCACATCGCGATCCACCGCATCGCCCTCCAGATTGCCCTCGAGGTGCACGCCGTGAATCTTGATGTGCTCCACCGTGACAGGCTTTGCGCCAGGGACTGGTTCGGGGACAATCGTCTTCACCTGCGCTGTGAGCGGAATGGTCACCACCGTGGCCAGGGTCATGGTCAAAGCAAGAAACAATTTTTGAATCATCACTTTCATCCTCCAAAGAAAACGGTTTAGCTATTGCACCGGATAGGAGTAAATATTCACGCTGAAAGGACGCACCGTAACCGTTTCCGGCAATGCTCCCAGCGACTGATCTTCGACCTGCACCTCTGGCTTCTTGTCCACCTGCACGGTCGCGTTGATCGAATCCGGAGCCATGCGATACAGATGTCCACTGCTGGCCAGCTTTGCTCCAAGGATCGCGAATTGAATACTCTGCTCGGTATCCGACGGATTGATCACCGCGATGGCCAGAGTCTTCCGATCCTGGCTGAGCGCCGCGCTCACATCCAGCGGATATGTCGGGCTGCCGGGATTGATCGCAGGTTGGTCACCGCCAGCAGGGAAGACTGGCTTGGGTTGGGGCGAGTTGCCGGTCACATCCACAGGCAGCGTGCCGAAGTGATCACGATACATCTTGAAGAGCATCCCGGTCGGATTCAGGATGGCCTCGGTTCGATTTTCGCTCATCATGGCCGTAGCAAAGGTCACCGCTCCCATTTGAAATACATCGGAGTGGCGGAACATCTCATGGAATGCCCAGGCGTAGGCCGGAACCGTCTTGTACGAATTGGGAACTCCGCCAAAGTAGGCCCACTCATCAATCGCGATGGGAACCGGCTTGGCTCGTAAAGCCGGGATCAGCTTCAAATACTCCTCATAATGCTCATACTTCGCACGAACCTGCACGGCCGGTGCGCGCTCCCACTCGATGAGCGAGAGGGGTGGATTGATGGGAACTTTCTTTTGCAGCTTGATGTCGGTGTGCTGTGTGCCAGAAGCGTAGTAGTGTTCGCTCACCATATCGATGTTGTCCAGGCAATGCAGCAGCAACTGCCCTGTCCAGTCCGCAGAAGAAAGATAACCGGGAATGTACTGACCGTTGATGCGTCGCGCCTGGTCAGCGCCTTCCATCACATCCGGCATAGCACCTGGAGCGATCAGTTTGATCGTCGGATCGACCTTGCGCATCTCTTTGGCAAACAGGTTGTACTTCAGCTCAAACTGCGGCAGCGACATCGCCCCCATCTGGTAGTCGCCCCAAGACTCGTTGCCAATGCCCCACAGCTTGACGCGATACGGCATGGGGTGTCCATTCTGCGCTCGCCATTTGCCCATCGGTGTTGTCGCCGCGCCGTTGGTGTACTGGACCAGTTGTCGCGCAGACCACGCATCGCCAAAGCCCGCATTGACCGTGATGTAGGGATCGACCCCAAGCAGACGGCAAAGCGTAAGAAATTCATCCGTGCCCACATCGTTGGGCTGCACCGCATGCCACACAGGATCGAAGATCGGCGGGCGCTTGTCGATATCTCCTACGCCATAGCGCCACTCGTAGGCGGAGACAAAGTTGCCCCCCGGAAAGCGCAGAACCCCAAACCGCAACTGCTTCAAAGCGGCGATCACTTCAGGCCGGAAGCCATCGATGTTATCGGACGGCATCAGCGAAACCGCGCCCACATGAAAGGATCCTCTGCCTGTTCCCGTAATCTCCAGACTTGCATCGTCGGTGCTTGCCGTCGAGACAAAGTGAAGAGGAAACTTGCGATAAACCGTGCCCAGTGAATGGATCGTGACCGTCTCGCGATCCGTGGGTGCAGTGCCCCAAATCAGCGTCACCTTCACCACCGCTCCCGGCGAGCCAGCCAGCACGATGCGCCCGGTGTAAGCCTTCCCTTTGCGCACCGCAATACCGGACTGGCGCAGGCCGTGGGCTTCCCTGACGTCCAGTGTGACCACGGGCGTCTGATCGCCCGTATATGGCGCCTTGGTATCCATGGCGACCACTTCGCCGCCCATGGGAGTCCACCACCGCGTCGGCGTCCGCCGAAAGCGCGGATTTCCGCCTGCGTTCGCCAACACCGGCGGCGGTGTGGGCGCGCTGGTGGCTACCGGATAGAAAAACTTGCGATCGACAAGCATCTCCGACCACAAACCGTTATTCACAATGTCGCCACCATGCTCCAGAAACTGCCCATAGATATACTTTGAAATCGGCGTACCCGTCTTCGTCGTATCAATTGTCGCTCGCACGGTTCGCTGCTGCGAATAGGACGCGACAGGCGTGGCTATCTCGATCACAGACAGCAATCCCAGCAGCAGCGTAAGTGTCTTTCGGATTACGATCTCTTTGTTTCGTTGCATGGTTGGTTTTCTCCGTGTCCCGCTTGAACTTGGCTCCGTGCCGATGCATCCCGATGATTCGACCTGGTCCAATCTGTTTTTTCGCGAATCCTTTTCCTAATGACGCTCCGCGATCATCAAGAAAGCGACTCGAAGACTCAATCCTTCGTGGCATCTCTCATCGCTTTGCAGCGCACTGCCTTCTATCAACCCGAGGCTACTTCATCGGGATCATGCCGCCACAGCGTTCTCCGCCGCATGCCCACGCTCGCCTTATGGCGCAATTGCAATCACCGTCACAGATCGCGGTGCTACCGTGAGCGAGAGTTTTCCGCCCTCCAGCTTCACACCCACAGGCTTTGGCACAACCGAATCGGGCGAAGCAAAAGTATTGACGCTATCGACAGCTGCTCCCGTCAAGGTTTGTGCTTGGGCTGACTTTGCAGCCATACCCACAACATCCACGTTCACATCGGTCGAATGGGTGGCATCGAGATTCGTGATCTCCAGCATTAGCTTTCCATCCGTTGTCTTCGCGGCAATCGAGTCGATTCGAGGCAGAGTCACGCTGCCCTGGGTATATGTCCCCGCATCGAAGGTGACGGGAACAAACGTCGAGTCCTGAAACGGCACATACATTTTGAAAAGATAGTAGGTCGGCGTCAGCACCATCTTTTCCTTGTCGGTCAGAATCATCGCCTGCAGTACGTTAATCATCTGAGCAATGTTTGCCATGCGAACGCGATCCGCGTGACGCGCAAAGATATTCAGATTCAGCGAAGCGAGGATGGCATCGCGGATGCTGTTCTGCTGCACCAGAAATGCGGGATTCGAACCGGGTAACGGCTTGTACCATCCGCCCCACTCGTCCACGACGAGAGCAACTTTTCTATCCGGATCGTACTTGTCCATCACGGCCTCCTGCTTGCGCAGGAACTCGTCCATGAAGAGCGTCGTCTTCAGTGTCTTGGCATAATCGTCCACGCTGAAATTCGACGAAGGCATGGAAACTGGCCAACCGCCGGGCGTCGTGTACCAGTGCACCGACAGGCCATTGATATCCCACGACCACGTATGTTGTTTCCACGCCTGCATCACGGCTTCGGTCCAAGCGGTGTTCGGCGTGCCGGGGCCAACTGCGATCTTCAGCATTGCGTCTTTGCCGCGCTGCGCAGGATTCATGTTGACCACAAAGCGGCTGTAGACCTTCATCAGGCTCACGTAATAATCCGGCGTCATCGCGCCACCGCAGTCCCAGCTTTCATTGCCAAGGCCCAGAAAACCGACCCGGTACGGATTGGGATGCCCATTGGCCGCACGTTCTTTGGCCAGTGCTGTCGGCGCGCCGGCGGTCATGTACTCCACCCACTGCGCGGCTTCTTCCACTGTGCCCGAGCCAAGGTTGACGGACACATACGGCGTGCTGCCAATCTGCTGGATGAAATCCATAAACTCATCCGTGCCAAAAGCGTTCGTATCGATCACATCGCCCCAGGCCGAATTCACCGTCGCAGGTCGCTTTTCGCGCGGGCCAACCCCGTTGCGCCAGTGATACTGATCTGCAAAGCACCCGCCCGGCCAGCGAACATTCGGCACCTTCAGATCACGCAGCGCAGCGACCACATCGTTGCGAATGCCTCGGGTATTCGGAATCGAAGAGTCCGGCCCAACCCAGATACCTTCATAGAGGCCATGGCCCAGATTTTCCGCAAACTGGCCAAACAGATTGCGGGAGATGGTTGCGCCGCTCTTCGACGCGTCGACCGACAGATGCACGCCCTCAGGCGTCTGCGCCTCTAACGGCAGCATGGCACACAGCAAGCAGAGACTCAGCACAGACACGAACTTCATCAATCTCTCCGATGAGCGCGAACAGCGAGTCTGGCGATCGAGCGAGGAAACGCCTCTGCCAGCCTGCGCGTTACAAATCAAACTTGCTGTTCACTCTTGGAACCAGTTGACGCTACATAGGGCAGGCAAGACGCGTCAAGTCAAATAAATCGCTTTATTTAGATCGATTTTATCGATGGATTGTCGGTCATTCTCGCTGCTGCTGCCGGAGTCCGCCCCCCTCTTACAGGATTTCCGGATCTCGGTTGACTCCCAGCAGACTGGCCAGCGTATGGGCCGCCGGGTTGTTTGCTCCAAGTTCCCGCGTAACCAGGTTCAAGCGTACTTCGCGTATCTTTCCAGCGGTTATGGGCAAAGCAACAAAATCTCCACGGTCCAGTTCTGTCTGAATACGATATCGAGGTAGCCAGCCAAAGCAAAGACCGCTGCGAACCGCAGCAATGGCAGATTCGATCGAGCTGACCGGCAGGATGCGCTGGGCCGCAAATCGTGGCTGCTGCTTCAGGCTGCCGGATGCCGCGCTTTCGATGGCGACCTGCATGTGCTGCAAGAGGTCAGAGTTTGTGAGCCTGCGTTCGATCGAAAGCAGTGGATGGTCGCGTCGCACCACCACAATCATTCCAATCACGACGATGGTCTTCATCAGAGGTTCGCGCGATGCAAGGCCCGTGATGCAGATTTGCGCGTTGTGGAGGGTAAACTCGGTCTCGGCAGAAAGAAAGGTTCCCTGACGCAATCGCAGCCGAACCTGCGGATAACTTTGCGAAAACGCCGACAATGCTGCAAACAGTCGATCGTCGGGAAAGATGCTGTCCACGGAAAGACAAAGATCCGAACTGCCGCCTTTTGCCATCAGACTGGCACGCTGTTCCAACTCATGAAATCCGGCCAAATGAGGTTCGACATCGGCCAGAAGCACTCTGCCTGCCTCTGTAAGCTGCGCCTTGCGCCCGTGAATCTCAAAAAGTTGAACCCCCAGTTGCTCCTGCAGACGTCCAATGGCATAACTGATCGTCGATTGGGACCGATTCAGCTTCCTTGCAGCGGGTGCAAATCCTCCTGACTGCACTACGGCTTGAAGAATCTCCCAGGCATCCAAGGTTGTGTTCATAGCTTCAAGATACATCGAATAATTCGATGTCCAAGTATGACTCATCCAGCCCGATGTGCGCGCAGGTTTGCAGCCCTCAGGGTCGTTTGGGGGGCTTCATGCTCGGTAGAGCAATCTGGCATCGTACCAGCCGCTTCAGCGATTGCCTTTCTGGCAGCCTCTGGTGCTGATTCCGGGCACACTTCGATCCTTCCCATCCAGTCAGTGGGAGTTCCCTCTGCGGCACCCGGAGCAGTCGCAGCTTCGACGGCTCCGGCAGAAAGCGAGGATAGCCAGGGAGGATTTTCACCGCGAGTGGGTCCGGCGCACGGAGCATCAGGGCTGCGCTTCATTGCCTCCAGCAACGACAGGCAGTGAGAGGTAGCTGGCCTTGCCCGGCTCGTGCCAGATGCGCTGGGTCGCTGGGTGAAAGTCCTGCGGCTTGGCATAGAAGAGATTGGGCACGAAGCTCTGCGGATTGCGGTCGTAGAGCGGGAAAAGCGTGGATTGCACCTGCACCATGATTCGGTGTCCGGGCTGGAAGGTGTGATCGACGTTGGGCAGGGCAAAGGTGTACTCCAGGGATTGATTGGGGGCAATCGCCTGAGGATGCTCAAAGCTGGTGCGATAGCGTCCGCGGAAGATATCGATTCCGATCGGCATCTCGTAGCCGTTCATATCCGGCTGCTCGCCCAGAGTGCCAGGAAACGTTCCTGCCCCATCGTCGCGGGGCGGCTGAGTGTTGGGATAGACATCGATCAGCTTAACCACCCAGTCCGAATCCGTGCCACTGGTGGAGGCCATCAGATGTACGATTGGCTCGCCGGCCAGCTTCATCGGCTTGGTCAGGGGAGCGGTTTCATAGGTCAGCACATCTGTCCGTCCATCGACAAAGCGCTGGTCGGTAAGCAGCCATGTACGCCATCCGCCGCCCTCGCCGACCACGGGACGGGGGCGATATGGCACCGGTTTGCCGGGATCGGAGAGATACTCGTCGTAGGGACTGGAAGTGTTCTTTGGCGCATCGAAGGTGAGCTTGCCGCCTGCCGCCAGATAAAGCGGCCTGGCTTGGCTGGCGCAGCCGGAGTCACAGCTCTGCGGCCACTTCGCATAGGTGTCCCAGCGATCGGCGCCAGTATCGTAGATCCAGACCGGCGGCGTATCCGCCTTCGGCGAGCCAGGCTTCAGATACTGGTTGAAAAACGGAAGCAGCACATCGCGCCGCCACTGCTCGGCGGTATCGGTGGCCCACACAAAGGGGCCAATGGCGCGGCCCTGCCGGTTGATCTGCGAATGGAACCAAGGCCCGATCACCAGAAAGTTCCTGGTGTTCGTTGTATCCTGCGGCTCCCACGCGCGATAACTGTGGTTGGCCCCGTACATATCTTCCTGATCCCACTCGCCCTGCTCCCACATCGTCGGAACGGTCAGTGGCGTCTTTGCAATCCGCTTGTCCAACGCCTGAGCCTGCCAGAAACCGTCATAGGCAGGATGATCTTCAATGTCCTTCCAGAATGGCAACTCGTCCATGTTGCGAGCACGGGCAAAGTTGCCAGCCGTTCCAGCCTCCAGAAAATTGGTGTAGTCGTCGCCCGGATGCGGCACCATCACGCCATTGCCGCGTCGCGAGGTCTGCATGAGCACATAGTCGATATTGGGCTGGCGAAAGGCTCCATAGTGAAACCAGTCGTCACCCATCCAGCCATCCACCATAGGGCTTTCCGGAGCGGCCACTTTCAGCGCAGGATGCGGATGCAGCAGCGCCATGACCACCGTAAATCCCTCATAGGAGCTGCCGATCATGCCCACGCGCCCGTTGGACTCCGGCACGTGCTTCACCAGCCAGTCAATCGTGTCCCATCCATCGGTGGTGTCATCGGCGCCGCTGTTGTTGTAGCCGGAGCCAAGCGGCGGAGGCGTCATCAGATACGCGCCTTCGGAGCCGTACTTGCCGCGCACATCCTGATAGACGCGAATGTAGCCGGCACGCACAAAATCCCGGTCAGAGAGCGGCAGCGCATCGATCAGATGGCTGGCATTCGGCGTACCGATGCGGTGCGCCGCATCATAGGGCGTTCGCGTGAGCACAATTGGCGCATCGTGGGCACCGCGAGGAATCCAGATGACTGTGTAGAGCTTGACTCCATCGCGCATCGGAACCATCTCTACGCGCTTGGTGTAATCCTGTTGCGCCTTGGGCAACTCGTAGTGGTCGTTCCGATCATTCGTGTAGAGCTTCTGCTGCGCTGCAGCCGCCACGCCCACGATGGCAAACACTCCCAACGCCAATGCTCTCTTCGCAAGATTCATTCTGGCTCCATCCCTTTGGTTTTGGCTCTTTGCCGACATGCTCACTGACACGCGGAATCCGGCATACCCAGGCAGCCTTCCCAACATGCTACGCCCACAGAAGACCATTTCGGAAAATCTTCCGCGGGAATCGTTCCATCGAAAAACTATCGCAGCGCCGCTCGTCAGGACAATACCGGTTCCCTGTCGCGTGAGGTCTCCGGCGCTGCGATCCAATAGCACTCTCCTTCAGGAATCATGCGAAAGGGCGTGGGTGGAGGATTGCGTTGCAGCTCTTCGCGCAGCGCCATCGCCGGGGCCAGTTCTCCATCGTCGGCCAGCGAAAAGGTGCCGTAATGAATGGCAATCGACTCCTGGGGCTGCAAGATTCGATGGACGGCAACGGCCTCAGCCGGACTCATGTGGACACTGCCCATGAACCACTCCGGCTGATAAGCTCCGATGGGCAGCAGCGCCAGACGAATGGGACAGAGTTGCTGAGCAATCTCATGAAAAAATGACCCGAAGCCGGAGTCACCGGCAAAGTATAGGGTGCCGGAGGGCAGAGTGACGGCCCACCCGCACCACAGTGTCCGATCGCGATCAAAAGGCCCGCGTGCGGCGAAGTGCTGTGCCCGCACGCAGCGTAGCTCGGCTGCCGCAAAGGACGCCTTCTGCTCCCAGTCCAGCTCCATGATTCGATCGAAGCCAAGCCTGCGCAAGAGTCGCGCCAAACCCAGCGGACAGGCAATGGCGGGAGCATCCCGCTGGACCAAATAGCGCAACGTGGGCAAATCGCAATGGTCGTAGTGGTTGTGACTGAGCAGAATCAGATCGATCTTTGGCAACTCTTCCAGGCGGATGCCGGGAATGCGATGGCGACGCGGCCCAGCCCAGGAGACCGGGCTGCAGCGCTCACTCCAGATCGGGTCAGTCAGAATATTCAGCCCTTCGGTTTGCAGCAGCACAGTCGAGTGGCCGACAAAGGTCACGGCCAGTTCTGCGCCCAGCACGCGAGCCGCAGGAGCCGCTCCGGGAGTGGCTGGAATCGTCTTGCGCCAGGCACCGGGCGTGCTTGTGCGCCGCCAGCGCAGCACATCCTTCAGCGTGTGTGCAGCAACGCCGGGGTTGAAAAACTTTCCGTTGCTGCAGTGGTCCGAATCTGGATATCGCATGCGCCTCTAGGTGTATCCGAAACTGAATTTTTCTCAACAAGCCTGCAGAATGGAAGCCGCAAGGACAAGGCTCGGTCTTCGGCAGGGATCCACTCGCCCGGCATCGAAGATGGAGCGTGCCGTATCTTCTGATGCGATCCCCAGCAACAAGTTGCAGAGAAGCACTGAACACGGTCAGGCTGATTCGAAATCGGCGAACAAACCGGCATCACGCTCCGGCAGACGAAAGTTCGTGGAGCGCCGATGAAGCTGCCGCTTCGTGCGGTTTTGCCTTCATCGTCCATCAAGCCAGAACTGTCCGGCGTGGGATGAAAAGCGACGCGTCATGGAGCTTCGGCGGACGCTTCTGCCTGGCACCACGCTCCAGCTTGCCGGCTTGGAATCTCCGGACAGCTTCCCGGGGCAATTTCCCGGAGACAATCCTTCTGGCGGCCTCTACAAAACAGCTCAGACCTTGAATTAAATGGATTTATTTTCTTGCCATTCCGGCAAATTGTTCTGTAGGATGGGTTGTCCTGAAACCGGCCTCCGGACGTGGAATGGAATCACCTGGCAGATCAGACCGCGAACGACCTCTCCAATTTTTCTGGGGGATCGGAGTCCATCTCCGCAGCATTGTCCAATGGAAGCCTGGTTCGGCAAGCAATGGAGGCGAAACGATCCATGTATATACGGAACGCGATTCTTACTCTGGCGGTCAGTGCTGGAGTCCTCGCTGCCGGAGCTGTAGCTTCGGCACAAACCAGCACACCGGCTGCACCGATCGTCGCTACTTTGGACACGACACATCCAGCCACACCTGTCTCCGATTTTGTCTTTGGCATGTTCATTGAACACATCGGCAAGACGATGTACGGTCCGCTCTGGGCCGAGATGCTCGACGACCGCAAATTCTATTTCCCCATTCCCGACAACGAGAGCGCGACGTCGGCGCGACGCGGATTCCCTGGCATGACCATGCGGCACTGGCATCCCGTCGGGCCTGCGGCTTCGATTGCGATGGACAGCGTCAAGCCCTTCGTCGGCGAGCAAAGTCCTGAGATCTCACTGGATGGCGCAACGCCGCATGGCATCGAGCAGTCTGGACTGGCTCTGGTGAAGGGGAAATCCTACACGGGTCATATCTGGCTGCGTGGAACGGCAGGCAGCAAGGTGAAGATTTCGCTCTCCGGGAGCGATGCTTCGCAGGAGACGACCCTGCTTACTCTTTCCGCGCTCAGCCCTGCCTATACCCGGTACGCGTTTCACTTCACGGCTCCGGACAATGCGACGAATGCCACGTTTCAGATTGTCGGTACCGGCAAAGGAAGTTTCCATATCGGCGCAGTCTCGCTCATGCCAGCCGACAATATTGACGGCTTTCGCCCGGACACCATCGCCCTGCTGCGACAGATTCACTCGGGATTCTGGCGATTTGGCGGCAACTACACCTCGAACTACTCCTGGTATGACGCAGTGGGCGACCGCGACCACCGTCCATCCGACTGGGATTATGCCTGGAACCAGATGCAGACCAACGACATCGGCCCGGATGAGTTTGCCGAGTTCTGCAAACTGATCGGAGTGGTGCCTTACATCAGCGTCAATGCCGGTCTGGGCGATTCGCACTCGGCCGCTCAGGAGGTGGAATACATGAACGGCGCGGCGACCACGCCGATGGGAGCCTGGCGGGCAAGAAACGGCCATCCCGCGCCGTACGGCATCCGGTACTGGAATATTGGCAATGAGCCGTGGGGGTCGTGGCAGATTGGCCGCACCGACCTCAAGTACTTCATGCAGAAGCACAATGACTTTGCGAAGGCGATGCGGCAGGTTGATCCGACGATTACGCTGATTGCCTCCGGAGAGATGCTGGAGGATGGTCAGGTTCCGGGAGCGCTGCGCACAAAATATGTGGGAAATCTCGCTGGCGCCTATGGCAGCGACTTCGACTGGACAGGACGCTTCCTCAAGGATTGCTGGGGCAACTTTGACGGGATTGCTGAGCACTGGTATGCGCGTCCTGGCGAACGCTACAACGTGGAAAAGGCGAAAAACCTTCCCGCCGATAAGCCGAACGACGATGCCTTTGACAAGATTCAGCAGACGACGCTGGAGTATGCCCGTTACCCGGCCAACATTGTCCTGTCCAAAGCCGAGGAGTGGGAGGGATATCAGCAGCGTTTCCCCGCCATGCTGCAGAAAAAGACTTTCCTCTCCATCGACGAGTACGCCTATTTTGGCGGCAACTTCCGTCGCGGCGCAGACCTGAAGCAGGCGCTGGCCTACAGCATGCTCTTCAACGAGATGCTGCGCCACACGGACTTCCTGACCATGGCCGCGCACACCATGGGAACCTCCACGCTGGACTTCAACCAGACTGCCTCCACGCTGAATACGCTGGGACTGGTCTTCAAGATGTTCAGTAACAACTTTCCGGGATCGATTCCGGTCGCTGTCTCTGGAAACTCGCAGCAGCCTGCGCCGCAGTATCCTCCGGCACCAGATCAGCCCCGGGTCAGCTCCGGCAGCCCCACGTACCCGCTTGATGTTTTCGCGGCACTTTCGCGTGATCGCAAATATCTGGTGGTTTCGGTGGTCAACGCGACGGACAAGCCGCAGCCGCTCAATCTGGAACTGACCGGCATGCGACTGAGTGGCCCATCGACGCTCTTCCAGTTGACGGGTTCCAGCCTGGATGCCGTGGATCGCGTGGGTCAGGCTCCACAGGCCACAGTGAAGCAATCGACGGTGAGCGAATCTCCACGGTCGCTCACCATCGCACCGATCAGCATCAACATCTACCGTTTTCCGGTGGCGATGTAGCGGATTCATTCTTCGCGCCAGATGAGTAGAGTCCAGCTCTGGCGCAGGGAATTCGGCAACATTTCGCGCCAGAAAAGCGCATTCAGGAATACGCATCCCCGAAAGGAAAAAGCCATGTCTTCATCGCAAACGAATGATTCTCTTCGCCTGAGTCGGCGCGACGCTCTCAAGCTCTCTGCTGGCGCGGGTCTTGCGGCAGCAGTTGTGCGTCCGGCCCAAGCCTCAGACAGCATCAAGACGGGGGTTCACCAACAACAGCCGCCCTCGTGCTCCACGCCACACTCGGCGGTAGCACAGACTCGTTACGGCAAGGTTCGCGGCTTTGTCTCCGGCGATGTCTTCACCTTCAAGGGCGTGCCTTACGGTCAGGACACCGGCGGAGCCAATCGCTGGCTTCCCGCCAAGCCACCCATTCCCTGGGAGGGTGAATATCCGGCGCTCATCTACGGAGCCAACTGTCCGCAGCGGCTGCATGACTGGCACAGCCAGGAGCAGGTCTTCCTGCAGGACTGGGATGACGGCTGGCAAAGCGAAGACATGCTCAAGCTGAACATCTGGACACCGTCGCTGACGGGAAGCCGCCCGGTGATGTTCTACATCCACGGCGGCGGCTTTGAATTTGGCTCGTCGTATGAGCTGCCCTCGCACGAAGGGGCGAACATGGCCCGGTATCACGATGTCGTGCAGGTTTCAGTCAACCATCGCTTGAATTCCCTGGGCTTCCTCGATATGTCGGAGTTTGGCCCCGGCTACGAGGAATCGTCGAATGTGGGGATGACCGACCTGGTCGCGGCGCTGAAGTGGGTGAGGGAGAACATTGCCAACTTCGGCGGCGATCCGAACCGAGTCATGATCTATGGGCAGTCTGGCGGCGGCGGCAAGGTGGCCACGCTGATGGCCATGCCTTCTGCGCAGGGACTCTTTCACTGTGCCGCGATCCAATCCGGCGGCGCCTTCACCAGTCCAGCGGATGAAGCTCGCGAACTGACCCGACAGATGGTGAAGGATCTCGGCCTCTCGACTGGCAACATCGGAGCGCTGCAGAAGATGGACTGGACAGCATTGATGGCAGCCGCTGACGCCGCTCAGGGGAAGATCTCCGCCGGCAATCCCGGGCCATTCCACCGGCCCGGACCGCCACGCCGCTTCTGGGCGCCGATCCTCGACGGCACGGTGATTCCGACCAGTCCCTTCCACGACTCAGCTCCGGCGATCTCGCGCAATATCCCGCTGATGGTCGGCTCGGTCAGCGAGGAAGGCAACTCGATGGCATCACGCCCCACGGAAGCCGAGTGGCGCGCGAACCTGATCCAAGCCTACGGAGCGGAAAAGGGAAAGGCACTGGCCGATGCGATGCAAAAAGCCTATCCGCAGAAGAGCGCTCAGACGCTATCCTACATGTGCGGAGGCCGTGGTTTTCTCAATGGACTGTCGATGCGGAATGGCGTGGTCCACATGGCCAAACTCAAGTATGAGCTGCATGCTGCGCCGGTTTATACCTACTACTTCACCTGGCAGACGAAGATGCTGGACGGAGTGCCGGGAGCGTGGCACACATCCGATCTGCAGTTCTGCTTTGACAACACCCTGCGCTGCGAACAGGGCACAGGCAACACTCCCGAAGCGCAGGCGCTGGCACGGAAGATGGCCCGAGCGTGGGCAAACTTTGCTCGTACCGGCAATCCAAGCCAACCCGGATTAACCTGGGAACCCTCCGACCCGGTGACGAACAAGACCATGGTCTGGGATAACGAAAGCCGCATGGTCAACGACCCGGACGGACAGTTGAGGAAGTTCCTGCTCTGATTGTGAAACCTCTCGGCAATCGCCCACTCACCGAACGAGACCTGCCATCTTCGTGGCAGGTCTTGTTTCATTGCGCATCGACCCTATCCTGGCTCATTGGATTTATGCTTCACAGCAATGCTTCGGAGAACATATCCTCAGAAACAGACGTTGGAGACAGGATGCGGCCGAGGTGTAGCTTCATCCTCGACCAGCAATATTTTCAAACTGGAGTGGGACACAGCAGTGAAATGGCGAAGCAGACAGCCGATGAGCGAGCGGATGAAGCAGAGATGGCTCCGACACCATCTGCCGATGGCGGTGGCAAGTGCAGCAGCGGTTGCGGTGCTGGACTGCACACGACCCTATGCCGACAGCATCACCCGGCTGAGCTTTGCGACCGCCTATGTGGCCGTTGCGCTGCTGGCGCTGACGCTGATGACTGGCCCATGGAATTTGGTGACCGGAAGGCGTAATCCCGTCTCGAGCGATCTGCGGCGCGATCTGGGAATTTGGGCCGGGGCATTGGCACTGGTGCACACGGGGGTGGGGCAGTGTGTTCACCTGCGCGGACGGCCCTGGCTCTATTACATCTATGGCCCGTGGGAGCATGGACACTGGATGCCGTTGCGCCATGATCTGTTTGGCTTCAACAACTTCACCGGCTTGGCCAGCGCTATCGTGGTTGCACTGCTGCTGGCTACATCCAGCGACTGGGCACTACGCCGGCTGGGCACTCCCGGCTGGAAGCGGCTGCAGCGTTGGAACTATGCGGCCTTTGTGCTGGCCACTGCACATGGCATCGGATATCAGACGATGGAAAAACAAAAGGCGCAGTTTGTGGCGGTCGTAGTGACGTGCGCGGTCGTCGCGGCGGGAATGCAGATCACAGGATTTGCCCTGCGGCGTGCGGAGCGGCAAAGCAAGCGGGTGGCTCGTTGAGCACTCTGCGACCGCTGCGGGACTACGCTGGTGCTGCTCTGGGACTGTTCTGAGCGGGGGCGAACCGGAGGAACTCTGGAGCAGGATGCGCTGCGCGAAAGACTATTTCTGAGTGATATCCGTGCTCGCCTGTTCAAAGGTGAGACGCAGGTACTTATGCGGATTGACCGGGACGTTGTTGATGCGAACCTCGTAGTGGAGGTTGGGGCCTGTTGCGCGTCCAGTGCGCCCGACGTAGCCAACTACCTGGCCGCGCGTGACCGATTGGCCCGCCATCACGCTGATCGAGGACAAATGTCCGTAGGTTGTCTTGACTTCATGTCCGTGGTCAATCACGACCTGTCGCCCATAGCCAGACTCCAGCCCAGCCATATCGACGATGCCATCGCCGGTGGCGCGGACTGGCGTCCCGGTGGGCGCCGAAATATCGATGCCGGTGTGGAATTCGCCCTCACCGTTGAATGGATCCACGCGCTCCCCAAAACTGGAAGTAACACGCCCCTCTACCGGCCACATCGTCGGCACATCGGCAAGCTGGGTCCAGTCTGTCAATCCCGTCACGAGATTGGGGTCGGCGCCGTCTTCGAGCGCGCGGGCAACCTTTCCGCTCATGGCCTGTGTCCGCAGGGCGTAGAACTCATCGAGCGACTGCTTGACCTGCTGCTGACTCATGGTGTCTGCCAGCGCCAGCGAAGCCGGCGTGGGTGTAGCCGAGGCACGCGAAGCCGAAGTATGGTTGGCCTTCAAGCCGTAGATGGCGGAAACCTCTCCGGCGATTGCACCGAGCGAGGCCACCTGGACATCGCGGTCATGGGCGATCTGGGCCATCTGACGGTAGTTTTGCCGCAGTTGCTCACGTTCCCGCCGCATCTGGTTGAAGCTCTCCGTCTTCAAGAGCATTCTCGTATAGGAACCGGCCAGGCCCATGATGGTGAAAGCGCCAACCAGCGCAGCCGCCACAAAACCATAAAAGTAGTGCATGGGCACAGGAACCTTGCGCACACGGCCATCCTCATCGCGTGTAACAAACAGGATGTAATGGCGTTTTCGCAGCATAGTTGTCCTTGTAGGCTCCTGGATCGATGGACGGCACAGATCTCTACTCAGCCTTGGCGCAGCCACGAGGCAGGAAGACGTTCAACCTGTCTTATTTTAATCCACACCGGAAAGAGAAAACTGAAAAGTCGCCTGGTTTTCACCCCTTATTCCCAATTCGCACTGCGAGTGGGGCACTTCCTGGTCTTCGCGCGCAGCTTTCTCGTCTTCAGATTCGGGCGTATCCTACTGTTATGGCGCAACTTCCCGGCAACCCTGGCACGGGCGAACTGGCGATGCTCCGCGCGATCCGCAGTCGCGCAGCAAAAATTTCCAATGCGCGGGTCTCGCTGGGCATTGGGGATGATTGCGCTCTGCTACGCCCAGGCCGGGGTGAAGAACTCGCTGTGACGACGGACCTGTCGATCGCAGAACGGCACTTCCGTCTGGACTGGCACCCTCCCGAGTCGGTCGGCCATCGCACGCTGGCGCGCGGCCTCAGCGATCTTGCGGCGATGGGAGCGCAGCCGGTGGCGGCATTCCTCTCGCTCGCTTTGCCGCCACAACTGGCACGCGTTGCCGGACGCCACTCAGGCGATAGCTGGCTGGACGGCTTTCTGGACGGATTTCTGGCGCTCGCCGCCCAGCACGGGGTCGCGCTTGCGGGTGGCGATCTGGCCGAGTCTCCGCTGGCACTTGCCGATATTGTGCTCACCGGAGTGGTGCCGCGCGGCGATGCGCTGCTGCGCTCCGGAGCACAGCTAGGCGATCGAGTCTGCGTGACAGGCACTCTGGGCGGCGCGGCGGCAGAGCTGGCGGAACTAGCAGCCCATCCGCGACGTTTTGCACGCCTGAAAAAAGCCTCCAAAGAGGCGGACAACGGGCATCCACATCTGTATCCATTGCCGCGCATTGCGCAGGGGCTGGCTCTGCGCCGACGCAGGCTGGCCACCGCCGCGCTCGATATCTCCGACGGCCTATCGACGGAGCTGGCCCACCTTGCCGCCGCATCCAGCGTCCACATCGAGATCGAGGCAGCGCGGATTCCGCTTGATCCAGGGGCCACGCTCTCTCAGGCGTTGCATGGCGGCGAAGACTATGAACTGGTCTTCACCGCGCCGACCCAGGCGCGCCTGCCGCGCACGATTGCGGGCGTGCCCATCACCGTCATCGGGCGCGTCGCGGCTCCGCGCCGCGGGCTGGCCGCAGTGACGCTGCTGGAAGATGGCACACGACACCCCCTTACACCGCGCGGCTGGGAGCACTTTCGCTGACCCGCTCCGCGCGGCGATTGCCCGGCTCAGTTCTGAGCGGGATCTTCGCTCGTGAATTCGCCAATCGGCTGGCCGGGCGGCGTCGGCAGCACCGGAGCGGGAACATACTTTGCCGGATCTCGCGCGAAGTCTTCCATCTGGCTGAGCGCAGCATCGCGATGCGCAATCGCCGCGGCATCGGTGAGCATCTCGCTGTCCAGCGAGCGCTTGAGCTGCATCGCCTGTTCCAGCGCCTCGGCCCGGGCTTCAGGTGAGGCTTTGGCGTTTGCCGCCAACCCCAGCAGGCCGCGCAGGACCAGGTCTTCCACCGTTGCCTGAGTCAGACCGGCAAGCCCTGGCTGGCGCGGAGCGTCCCAGGTGGCAGCCAGCGTCTGATGGATCACTTCCTCCAGCCCCGGCATCGCTGCGTCGCGAGCGTGGTACTCCACCATTCGGCTGGCGCGCGCGGGATCAAAGAGGAGCGAGATAGTCAATCCGGCGGCAGCCTCGACTGCGCCTTCCGGGTCGAAGGTGAGTCCAGTGAATCCACCGAAAGCCTCGCGCGTTCGGGGATAGCCGGGCGGTACCGGAGGCAGCAAAGAGAGCAGGGAATCGGGCAGTGTGAGCATCGAAGCATCGAGCGTCTTCAGCACGGCGGTCAATGCCCGGCGTTGCTCTGCGGCAGGAATCATCTGGGTCACCATGCCGCCATCGCCGCGCACCGCATAGCGATAATCCAGCCCGCCGATCAGCTTGGCCGCAGCTTCGGTCTGGTAGCGATGCAGCAGATAAAGCGGAACCAGCGTCTCTTCCATCTGCGCCATCGGCTCGCCGATACGAATCGTATCCGGGCCGAAACGCTGGAGCGCCGCCGCCCGCACCGTGAGCAGCCGCTCCAGCTCTGTCGGCGCATCGTCGCCGTTATCCCACAGGTGCGCGTAGGGATGCGCTCCACCCAGCGGACGCGCGTCTTCGTCGGTAATGTAGCGCACTCCAGCAGCGACCTCCTGATGCAGCATCTGCTGAAGCGCCGACTGCTCATCCACGCCGGGCGCAAACTGCGTGTAGCCATAGCGGATCACATCCTTGTCCCAGGCGCCGATTCCGGTCGCATAGGCGTGATCGAGTGTCGGTTTGCCGGTTGCATCCAGCGTGATCCACGGATGCGGATAATCCATTACGGATTCGCCCTGTCCCTGGCTGGAAGCGGCAAAGTTGTGCGCCAGTCCCAGCGTGTGGCCAACCTCGTGCGCGGCCAGTTGGCGTGTGCGCGCCAGCACCATCGCTTCCATATCTTTGGGAATCGGTTTGCCGTCGAGATAGGGCGCGAGCAACGCCTCTGCGATACGATAGTCCTGCCGCGCGCGCAGGCTGCCCAGCGTCACCTGCCCTTTGATGATCTCTCCGGTGCGCGGATCGATGACGGAAGCGCCGTAGCTCCAGCCGCGCGTCGCACGATGCACCCACTGAATCATGTTGTAGCGGATATCCATCGGGTCGGCGCCCTCAGGGAGCACTTTTACCTGAAAGGCATTGTGAAAGCCGGCGGCTTCAAAAGCCTGACTCCACCAGCTCGCGCCTTCCACCAGCGCGCTGCGTATCGGCTCCGGCGCGCCGCGATCCACGTAGTAGACGATGGGCTGGACCGGCTCGCTGACTGTAGCTTGCGGATTCTTTTTCTGCAGCCAGTGCCGCTCGATATAGCGCTTGTCCAGCCGATCGTTCACGCCTGCGGCTTCATCGCGAAAGCGCAGTGGGAAATAGCCTGAGCGCGGATCATAGGCGCGCGGCCTGTAGCCATCGTCCGGCAGCGCGATCAGGGACGTATGCTCGCGCACCGTCACCGCATGAGGATCCGGCGTCACCTGCTTCAGATATTTCCCCTTCGGCTCACCCTGCGAGACAAAGGTCTCGACGGCTTCGACCTCCGAGTTCTGCGGAAAATCCTTCGTGGCATCCAGCGCAATCGCGCTGCGGCTCATATCTTCGCGATAGTTGCCCTGGTGCGTGGATGCAATTGTTTCCGCAACGTTGTGCGCATCACGCAGGAAGAAGTCGGTTGCATCCACAAGGACGTGTCTGTTGTCGTCCTCGGCTTCCGCGTGAAACCCCCACAGCACGCTCGCTGCGAAGGACTGAGCGACGGCCAGTTGTTCGGCTGGCTCCGTTGCACTCGAGCGGAAATTCAGATTCGGCTCTACCAGCAGCACCTTGCCGCCGACGCGTTCAAAGTGGACCACGCGCTCACGGCCAAGCTGGCCGCGGTCCAGCCCGATGTCGTTTGATCCCATACCGTAAGGCAGTTGATCGAGCAGAAGAAAATCCCGATTCATCTGCGGAATCTCCAGATACAGCTTGCCCGATCTTTCATCCCAGTCCATGGGGAACAATCCGTCCATATGGCGCATCATCGCTGTTCGCCTCTCAATGGCCCCGACGGAAGAGTGTGCAGCCGGGCTGCTTTGCGCAACCGCTGGAATGTTTGGCTGCGCTTGCAGCATCGGTGATGTTGCGAGGACCGTTGCGCAGAGCGCCGCTACGATCCAATTGCTGGAAATTCCGCATCGCCTGTTTCGCATCTGTCCGTCTCCACGTCGCCGGTTGAGTCCAAATTTGGGATTGTCTTACTGCACATCTTACGCGTTGAATTCGATCCAAAGAGATGGAATCGCGTATCCTCAGGAAGAAGGAAGTATGCAGCGCGGAAGAACGCCTGTACTGAGGAATCCATGGCCGAGCCGGAAAATCCAGCGGAGATTGACGAACTCTTTCGCCAAACGCTTCACGGCGATTACGACGACGAAGACGAAGAAGGTGGCCCGTGGGAAGCGGTCAGCAAACTCCAGGCCATCGCCAGTCGTGAAGTACTGACCCACGCCATCGAGTGGGCGCGCGACCGCCGTCCGGCGCGCCGTCGCCGCGGCATCGATATTCTGGCTCAACTGGGCAAGACGCCAGAGCATCCAGCCACAGTATTTGCCGACGAAATCTATTCTGTCGTGACCGCAGTGCTGGCCGATGAGCAGGATCTTGAGGTGATCGACTCCTGCCTGGTGGCGCTGGGGCACGTTGCTAACCCCGCAGCCATTCCACTTATTCTGCGCTATCGTCGCCATCCGGATCCGGATGTGCGCTTTGCCGCGGCCTTTGGTCTGAGCTGCTTTGCCGATCACTCGGAGGCTATCGCACCGCTGATCGACCTGACGCGCGATGCCGACCCGGATATTCGCGACTGGGCCACCTTTGGTCTCGGCGTGCAGGGCAGTGCGGACTCGCCGGAGATTCGCAAAGCGCTGATCGAGCGGCTCAACGACGGCAATCCGGATACGCGCGAAGAAGCTGTCGCCGGCCTGGGCAAGCGCAAGGAACTGCGCGTACTGCCCGATCTGATGGAGATGCTTCAGCAGGACGAGGTCTCCTATGGCGTGGTGGAGGCGGCCTGCCATCTGCTCGACATGGACGCTGTGCGGGAAGACTGGTCCGCGGATGAGTACATCGAAGCACTCTCCGCTCGCTATGCCGCCGAACTGGATCGATATAACTGATTTTTTGGGGAACAAGGCTGCGCTTTTTCGCGTACCATGAGGCAACTGCCGGTGGGCCGTTGTAGCCGATCTCTGTCGGAGATCTGCTAGCCTCTGTCCTGTTTTCATCTTTCCAGAATTGCGGCCAACGCTTCCCACTATGCGTCGCAGCCGCTGAGGAGATTCCTCTGTGACCGACACTCCGCATCCGCTTGAGCTGCGTATTCAAAACCTGACTAAAACATATAAAAACGGCGTCAAGGCGCTGGATGGCGTTTCGCTGGTGATTCCACGCGGCCTTTACGGATTGCTGGGGCCAAACGGGGCTGGAAAATCCACGCTCATGCGCACCATCGCCACGCTGCAGGAGCCGGATTCCGGCACCATCCGCTTTGGCGCGCTCGATGTGCTCGCGCAGAAGGAGGAAGTACGCAAACTGCTGGGCTATCTTCCGCAGGACTTCGGCGTTTATCCCCGCGTCAGCGCCGAGGAGATGCTGGATCATCTGGCTTTGCTCAAGGGCATCACGCAGAACAAGGAGCGCCGTGACGTCGTCCACGCCATGCTGCACCGCGTGAATTTGTGGGACCATCGTCGCAAAGCGCTCACCGGCTTCTCTGGCGGCATGCGTCAGCGCTTTGGCATTGCGCAGGCGCTGCTGGCTGATCCCCGGCTGCTCATCGTCGATGAGCCGACCGCGGGACTTGATCCGGGCGAGCGCAACCGCTTCTACAACCTGCTGGCGGAGATCGGCGAAAATGTCGTCGTCATCCTCTCCACGCATATCGTGCAGGACGTGATGGAGTTGTGCCGCAATATGGCCATCATTCATCAGGGGCGTGTGCTCTTTGCCGGTCCACCGGATGCCGCCGTTGCCAGCCTCGCCGGGCGCGTCTGGACACGCAGCATCGAACGAGACCAGATCGAGGCATTCAAACTGCGCATGCAGGTGATCTCGCACAAACTCGTAGCAGGTCAGCCGCAGATTCATGTGCTGGCCAGCGAGGCTCCGGAGCCGGGTTTTGTAGCGGTGCAGCCGGATCTGGAAGACGTATTTTTTGCCAACATAGCCGGAATTGACGCCAGGTAAACCGAGGAGTTCTGCATGCTGCGTTTCTTCGTCTTTGAGGTTCGCTACTGGCTGCGCTCGACGATGCTCTGGGTTTTCACGGCGATTGTCGCGCTGCTCATTCTGCTTGCGCTCAGCACCGATCAGGTCACCGTGGGCGGTGCCATCGGCAACACAATGCGCAATGCGCCCTTTGTGGTGCAGCAGTTCTACTCCATCATGTGGTTCATCACGCTGCTGATGACCGTGGCTTTCGTCAACTCGGCGGCCTCGCGCGAGTTCGCTGCAAACATGCACCAGATCCTCTTTACCAAGCCGATTCGCAAGATGGACTTTCTGCTCGGCCGCTTCTTCGGCTCGGTTGTTGTCTCAACGATTCCGATGCTGGGCATCAGCGTAGGTGTGTTGCTGGCCCCGTTGATGCCCTGGGTCGATCACGATCGTTTTGGCCCTGTCGTCTGGGCCGCCCACGGCGCGGGCATCGCGCTTTTCGCGCTGCCGAACACGCTGTTCATCGCGGCCATCCTCTTCACCATCGCCGTGCTCACCCGCTCGACCATCCTTTCCTTCATCGGCGGCATCCTGCTCATCGTCGCCGACGCCGTCGCCGGCGCGTTCACCTCCGACATGCAAAACGAAAAGCTCGCTGCCATGCTCGATCCATTTGGCAACGATGCGTTCAGTTACGCGACCAAATATTGGACCGTTGCCCAGCGCAATACGCACGTGCTCACATTCAATGGTCTACTGCTCTGGAACCGTCTGCTCTGGATGGCCATTGGCCTTGCCGTCTTTGCCTTTGCCTGCTGGCGCTTCCGCTTTGAAGAGCGCGTGACGCGCGTTTCCAAAAAGAAGTCCGCCGTGGTCGAGCCGCTCCCTGCGCCGATCACCCGCCCCGTCTTTGATCTTCGCTTTGGCGCATCGGCGCGTCTCCACCAGCTTCTGGCCACCACGCGCATCGAGATGCGCCGCTTAATGAAGACCGTCACCTTCATCGTGCTCACGCTGGCTGCGCTGCTCAACTGCGTCACGGCTCTCATCTTCAATGCCCGCTCCGGCTATGGATTGACCTCCCGTCCTGTCACCTACTCCATGATCGATATCATCAGCGGCACGCTCTACCTCTTCCTCATCGCCATGATCACCTTCTTCGCAGGCGTGCTGGTCTGGGAAGAGCGCGACGCGCGCGTCGATGAAGTTCAGGATGCGCTGCCCGTGCCGGAGTGGCCCGGATATCTGGCCAAACTCTTCGCCCTGCTGGTCGCCATTCTGTCGATCCAGTTTCTCGTCGGCTGCGTCGCGCTCGTCGTTCAGGCCGCCCATCATTACACGCGCTTCCAGATCGGTCTTTACGCCGATTCGCTGCTCTTCCACGTCATGGTCAGCTTTGCCTTCTTCTCCGTTCTGGCCTTTTTCGTTCACGTGCTCTCGCCCAACAAATACGTCGGCTACTTCGCCTTTATCGGCGTCGTCATCGCCAATGCCTTCATGTGGCGACCGCTACACCTGGCCTCGAACATGCTGCGCTTTGGCGCGCTGCCCACGATGACCTACTCGGACTTCTTCGGCTTCCAGCCGTGGATTGTCTCGTGGCGCTGGTTTGCCTTGTACTGGGGATTTTTCTGTCTGTTGCTCGCGGTCGCCAGCGTCCTGCTGTCGCAGCGCGGACGCGACACGCGCTTGCGCGCTCGCCTGTTCAACGCACGACAGCGCTTTCGCGGCGTTGTTCGCGCCGCCGCGTATATCGGCTTTACCGGTTTCCTGCTCACCGGCTCATGGGTCTTTTACAACACGGAGATTCTGAATCACTTCGACAGCGAAAATCAGGCCCAGCGCCGTCAGGCCGACTACGAAAAGCACTGGAAGAAGTATCAGAATCTTCCCCAGCCGCGCATCACTGACGTTCACTATGACGTAGCCATCTATCCGCATCAGCGCGGACTTGTGCTCCACGCCACCCAGCAGATTCAGAACGAAACCTCCGCGCCCATCTCCCAGGTCTGGTTCACCACGGACCGCAACTTCACCTCGCACATCAATCTTCCCGGGGCTGAGCTGGCCACCAACGACACCGAAACCGGCTTCCGCATCTACAACCTGACCACCCCCATGCAGCCCGGTGAACAGCGCACGCTCCAGCTTGATGTCGAAAGCCATCCGCGCGGCTTTGAGAACCAGACCACGATGACCGGCGTTGCCCAGAATGGCACTTTTTTCAACAACACCGTGCTACCGCTGATCGGCTATCAGGACGGCAACGAACTCACCGACCCCAACGTCCGCCATCGCTTTGGACTAAAAGAAAAAGACCTCATGCCAACGCTTGAGGCAAACTGCACCGCAGACTGCCGCAATACCTACATCTCCAACAACTCCGACTGGGTCAACGTCGATACTGTCATCAGCACGAGTCGCGACCAGACTGCGATTGCGCCTGGCTCGCTCATCCGCTCCTGGGTTCAGGACAATCGCAACTACTACGAGTACCGGCTCGACCATGTTGCGCTGAACTTTTACTCGTTCCTCAGCGCTGACTACACCGTGGCCCGCCGCACCTGGACTCCACCTAACGGCCAGCCAATCTCCATCGAGGTCTACTACCTGCGCCAGCAGCCGTGGAACGTGCCGCGCATGCTCGATTCGGTCCAGAAGTCCTTCGCCTACTACACCTCCAACTTCGACCCGTATTACCAGCGCGAGGCGCGCATCGTCGAATTTCCCCGCGTCGCCAGCTTCGCCCAGGCATTCCCCGGCACCATGCCGTACTCCGAATCCATCGGCTTCATCGCCGACATCGAAAAGCCCGACGACATCGACATGGTCTTTTACGTTGTGGCGCATGAGATGGCGCACCAGTGGTGGGCGCACCAGCTCATCGGCGCAAACATGGAGGGCGCGACCTCGATGTCCGAGACGCTTGCCCAGTACTCTGCGCTCATGGTCATGGAGAAGCAGTACGGCCAGAACGCCATGCGCAAATTCCTCCAGTACGAGATGGACGCCTATCTCCGCGCGCGCGGCACCGAACGGCTCAAGGAGCGACCGCTCATGCGCGTCGAAGCCAGCCAGGGATACATCCACTACCGCAAAGGCTCGGTCGTCATGTACTACCTGCGCGACATGATCGGCGAGGATCATGTGAACGCCGCGCTGCGCCAGATTCTCGGCGAATTCGGCTATCACGGTGCGCCGTACCCCACATCATGGGCGCTGGTCAACGCGCTCTCCGCGCAGACTCCGGCACAATACCAGTACCTGATGCAGGATCTTTTCAAGGACATCACCATCTTTTCCAATCGAGCGCTCAGCGCCTCCGCAGTCAAGCGCGCCGACGGGAAATACGATGTCACCGTCGTCGTTCAAATGCACAAATTCAAGGCAGACGCCAAGGGCAATGAAGTCGAGGTTCCGATGGATGACTGGATCGAAGTCGGCGCTCTCGGCGCGCCACCCAAGGGCTTCCATTACGGCACGGTGCTCGCTCGCCAGCAGGAGCACGTCGTCAGCGGCGCCAGTGGAGCAACCCGGACCTACACCTTCGTCACGAATACACTGCCAGACAAGGCCGGTGTCGATCCGCTGCTGCTGCTCATCGACCGCATCCCCGATGACAATCTGAAGAAGGTTGATCTTGCCACCGCGAAGTAAAGCCGCGAAGTTGTCCGAACCCACCAAGAAGCGGGAATTCGGTGCTCAATCCTCTTTCGGATTTCCACCCATCGCCCGCGGCGATGCGCGTGTGCTCATCCTGGGCAGCCTGCCGGGCGCAGTTTCGCTGGCTCGTCAGCAATATTACGCCCAGCCGCAAAACAGCTTCTGGCCCATCCTTGGGTCGCTGCTTGGTTTTGACCCTCACCTGCCGTATGCGCAACGCGCCGAGCAGCTCCGCATCCACCGCATCGCGCTTTGGGATGTCTGCCGCTCTGGCATTCGTCCGGGCAGTCTGGATAGCGCGATTCGCCGCTCCAGCGTTACTGCGAACGGCTTTGAAGCTTTTTTTCGCGCACATCCCAGCCTGCGCGCGATCGCCTTCAACGGGCGCACAGCAGAGCATCTCTTTCGTTCGCTCGTCCTGCCCACTCTGCCCGCATCCACCGCGGAGTTGTGCTTCCTGCCCTTGCCTTCGACCAGTCCCGCTTACGCCTCACTGCGCTCGGCCGACAAGCTAGCCCATTGGCGCACGTTGCTCGACTGGCTGGAGCCATCAGCTCCCGCGCCGCGCCATCGCCCAGCATCCCGCTCACTCCGGCAGCACATCGGCAAAGACAAATCCGTCCCGCTCGACCACCTCACCGTCGCGAACCGGAATCGGTGAGGAGAACGCAGGCGAAGCATACACAAAGCTGTGAAACTCGCCGTTCTCTCCACATGGATCAATCCCTTCCGGCAGCGCCGCCAGCAGTTCTGCGTCGAAGTCGCGCCCGGCAAACTCGCGCTTCAATTTACGCGGGTCCACGCACGTCAGCCGCGCCTTCACACCCGCGGCGATCATCTCCTCGGCCAGCGCGCGCGTCGGCAGATCCCACAAGGGAAAGATCGGCTCCAGTCCGGTTCCGGCCAGTTGCCGCTCGCGATACTCCCTCACGTCGCGCAAATACAGATCGCCAAATGCCACCTGCTCGACGCCAGCATCAAGCGCTCGCTGGCAGGCTTCAGTCATCCGCGCCTCATACTGCTCGTTGGAGCAGGGCCACGGCAGTTCCACTTCCCACAACGGCAGCCCGGCGCGCTCGGCCTGCGCGCGCACCAGTGTCCGCCGCACCGCATGCATCGCCACTCGATCCATCGCATGATTGAAGGTGGTCAACAGTGCGACCAGTTCCACGTCATGCCGCAGGCGCAGATGATGCAACGCCCACGCGCTGTCCTTGCCGCTACTCCAGCTCAGCAGAACTCGTTTCTTCATGCGCTTAACCATCTCCAGTGCCAGCCTTCCGTCTGCTCGCGGGCCACCACACCGTGCAGCATCTCGGCGAGAATCTCCGCCGTCTCCACCACCGTCATCCCCGACCGGTTGAAGTAGCGATTCCCATCGGCAAAAGCCACCCGTCCACTGCGCACCGCGCGCAGCTCGCTCCAACCCTCACGCGCTGTCAACAGAGGCAACTCGCGCTCGGCTCGCTCCAGATCATAGCCACATGGAGCAACGACAAGAACTTCGGGATCGGCCTCTCGCACGCACTCCCATGGGATAGCCTGCGAATGCACGCCCTTACTTCCAAGCAGCAATTGGCCGCGTGCGGCCTCCACCAGCTCCGGACCCCAGTTGCCCATAGCAAAAACCGGGTCTGCCCACTCCAGCACGACAACCGTGGGCGCAGCACGGCCCGCGCAGCGCTCAGTGACGTGCCGCAGACGCTCGCGCTCAGCCACCACCAGCGCCTGTCCACGTTCCGGCACGCCCAGCGCCTCGGCCACGCGCTCCATGCCGCAAAAGATTCCCTCCAAAGTTCCAGCCGTCAGGGCCATAACCTGAGCACCGGGAGTGCTGCATCCGGCCCGCGCCACATCGCCCGGCGTCACCGCGCACACCTCGCAATGTTCCTGCGCAAATAGAATCTCCGCTCCCAGCGCATCGATCTCCGCCGCGTCAATCCGATACAGAGGCTCGCCCGACTCGACGCGCCGCCTCACTTCGAGATCAATCTCTGCGCTGCTGCCCGAGATGTCAAAAGCGGGCGCGCTTACCGTCGGCAGCCGTCGCACCCACTCTGGCCAATCACACTCATGCGAGCGCGCCACAAGGCATTCGCCCATGCCCAGCGCGCAAATAATCTCTGTCGCGCTGGCCAGCAGGCTCACCACCCGTGGGATGCGTTCCGTGGGCGAAGCGTATTCTGAGATCAATAGTTCCTGGGAGAACTGCTGCATGACCATCCTTGACGAAAAGCGCGATGAACTGGAGCATTACGAATTCATGATGGGCAGCGAGCGTGGACGGCTCGCCGTGGCCCTCGACCTGCTCACCGATGCACTGATTCTCACGGGCCAACACGGCGTGTACTGCGTCTCCAACCGCAATCCGGCTGCGCCACGACTGGATCTTCAGGCAATTCTCGAGGGTGTGAACGGAGCCAAGTCGCTCATTCAGTCCGTTATGGCCTCACTCGAAGCGCAGCGGCAGGCATAACTGAAGTCCTGCCGCTGCCATTCGCTTACTTCGCCAACGTCACGGGCACAGAGAGATTCAAGTCCGCCCACACGATATGCAACATGGTCATCGAACCTTTCGTGTGATCAAACTCGATCTTCATCTTCTCCACCGGCGCTACATTTTTGCTCACCTTCAGGTCGACTCGTCCCAGGTCCTGATTCGCGTTGTACACCGTCCCCCACTGCCCGGTCTGCTTGTTCACAATCAGCTTCCACGCATCGGCTCCCGGCATCGTATACAGCGTATACGTCCCCGCCGGAACCAGCAGCGAGCCGATCTTCAGATTGGCTGTAGTCATCAGCGTCGTCGCCGCATTGGCTCCCGTTCGCCAAACCACCCCATAGGGAACCAGACCGCCAAAAATCTTTCGCCCGCGCATCGACGGAGCGCTGTAATCAATGGTGATCGAAGCACCCGCCACCATTACCGAAGCCTTTGCCGGCGGACTGGCAGGCGGCTGTTTTGCCGCGCCTTGGTGAGCCTGCATTCCGTTCATTCCAGCGTTCATTTGCGCCATCACCGGTGCCGTCGCCATCGCGACACCCACCAAGCTGACAGCCATATATTTTCCAAATTTCCGCATTCCTTCGCCTCCAGTTTTTCGGAATCACATTGCTTTCCGAAACCATCATACCCGCCACAGGTGAATCTCATAGTATCCTGTCAACAGGGCACCCGTAGCTCAGTTGGATAGAGCGAACGCCTCCGAAGCGTTAGGTCGCACGTTCGAATCGTGCCGGGTGCACCACCATTCCACAATCCCCTCCAAGCCGGCTCAGCCGATACACTGAAGTCAGTCCTGCGGATCTAACCCCAGGCTGTTCGCTCCGAAAAGGCTACCCATGCACCTTACTGTTGAACAGATTCTTTGGGCGCTGGTTCTCGCAGCCCATCTTGTCCTGCTTGTCGTTCTGCTGGGGCGTGAGCGCACGCGCCGCTTCTCCTGGTTCACCGCCCTCACCATGCTCTCGACCGTGCGACTGCTGGCAGACCATCTGTTGCAAGGCAAACTCTCCACCTATGCTTTCTATTGGCAAAGCTATGCACTGCTGATCGCTGCTTCGATTTTTCTGCTTGGAACCCTCATCGAACTGGCGCGTCTCACCTTTGGACGCGGTTGCCGACGGGGGAAACCCCTGAGTCCACTCGCCTGGCAGGGATGGACGTTCCTGCTGCTGGCCATCGCCTTCACAGCACTCATTCTCTGGGGTCCATGGCCTGACCTCAAGGCGATGCAAGCCAATCGACAGGCATACCCTCTGCTCATGACGGTTGTCATCGCGCTCAAATCGGAACTCTTCACCAGTATGCTGGCGATTCTCACCGGTCTCATGATGATGCTTTTCGGCGGACGATTCGGCAACGGATTCCGCAGCCATGCCGTGCAGATCGTCATCGGGCTTTCCACCGTCGCCGTCGCCCGGCTTACGGTGGAGGGCATCACCGACACGATCAAGGTCGCGCACAAGATCACAGACCGAGCCGACTACCAGCGCATCCTCCACCTTTATACCCAGCTCGACAATGCGCGACTCGCGATCTGGCTCCTGGCGCTGCTCTGGTGGATCTACGCTCTCTGGAACGATGCGCCGGGCGCTGGCAGTGACACGGCACTGGCCGCCATTACCCCCACCTTGCAGGACGACCCATCTGAGTCATCCACCGAAGCCTGAACCATTCCCGCAGATCCAGTACACTCCAGCCAATTCGCCGCCCGCAACGCGGCGGATTGGCCCAACCCTGGAAGTCCTGAAAATCATTCTTGACATTCTTTACTCTATATTATAGAGTTCTCTATATAGAGCATTTGCTCCCAAGGAGAGATCCATATGTCCAACCCGCCGAATGTCAACGATCTCGACGACCGTCTTCGTCTGATCCAGGCCATGATTGCCGAGGGACGCCAGAAGACCCGCAGTTGGGGATGGTCGTTTTTGCTCTGGGGCATCGCCTACTATGTCGCCATTGCCTGGGCTACCTTGGGTCACAGCGCGCTGGCATGGCCTGTGACCATGGTCGCCGCTACGCTGCTCACGGTACTGTTTGCCTGGCGTTCGGCTGACACAACTCCCTCCACCACGGCGGGCCGCTCCATCGGCGCGCTATGGCTCGCCGGGGGTACTGCGCTTTTCGTCTTTGGATTTTGCGCTGCCAACAGCGGCAACGTCTCGCCACAGGCGCTCATTGCCGGAGTTGAAGTGATTCTGGGACTAGTCAATCTTGCCTCAGGACGTATTCTCTGCTGGTGGACACAGCAGGTATGCGGCTATCTCTGGACAGCGTTTGCAGCCGTCAGCTTCTTCGTGCCGCAGCAAACCGCCGGTTACCTCTTTCTGGCCGCTATCTTTCTCTGCAACATCCTCTTTGGCGCATATCTGATGCTGACCGAGATGCGTACCACCAAGACGATCTCTGCTTCCGGGTCGGCCCATGCCTGAAGATGTGCAGACAGTAGCCAGCGAAGCGGCGTTGCCCGAGCTGAATCCGCTGCTGCACAGCAAACTTCGTCTTGCGCTGATCAGTCTTCTGGTTGGCGTGGAACAGGCCGAGTTCACCTGGCTGCGCGCCAAAACCGGAGCCACGGACGGCAATCTGGGCGCGCAGTTGCTCAAACTGGAAGAAGCCGGCTACCTGCGTGTGGAAAAGCGTTTCGTCGCCCGTAAACCGCAGTCGCTCTATCGGCTGACCGATCTGGGTCGTACGGCGCTGGCCGAGTACGTTCGGGCGCTGCGGCAGTTGCTGGGCAACGCGCTTTCAACCACAAGCGAGTCTGCCTGAAGTAAGTTCAGGCAGAACTGCGTCGCACTTTGCGTGGTGCGCAGTGGTAGATTTGTGCTCAAGGATAAATTTCTCAAATGGTTTTCTATCATGCTTTGAGCGCTTCCGTGAGCACATTGACAAGAACCAGACAGAGACAAGCGAAATCGAGCAAGCTGTCGTCCCACAATTTCTTCATGCGCGGTGTCGGTCGACCGTGGGCGGCCCGGTGGCTGTTGGCAGCCGGGCTGATTGCCCTGGCCGCAGGACCAGCACGCGCGCAGGATACCAATCCGGAAAAAGCCGATTTGCCAACGCCGACTCCGTCACACTCGATCGACGACCTGAACCTGGTGGCTGCCGACGCCTCATTTCCCTCGCTCTCTGACAGCTTCGTGCCCGTCCAATCACGCTTTCGACAGTCCATGTATCGCCACGGCACGGCGCTGCGCCTGATTACGCAGCAGCAGTATTCGCAGAACACGATCGCCGCGCCGGTCTCGCCGGACAACCAGACGTACATGGGTCAGTACCCGTTTGAAGACGCGATGCTGCAGCCGATCTTTGTGGCCGACCTGCGCCAGTTGCATCTGCATCGTGCACAGCTTTTTCTGGGTGGCGTCTGGAACTGGGTGAGCTGGAATCCGGCCGGTCCCAAATCCTTTCAGCTTTGGGATCTCTACATGTACAAAGCCTGGGGGCACGCCGTCGACGGTCCACGCGTTCAGATGAAGGCCGGTTACGTTTCGCTTAATCTGGAGTTTGTGGGCCTCTTTGTGGGCGGCTCGACGGCCACTGGCGGGCAGGGCGTCTATGCCGTGCTGCCCTTTGAGATGGGCATGTCCTTTTTCCCGCTTACCGCGCCGGCTGCGCTGCTGCGGCTGCAAGGCCCGGGCCATCTTTACCTGAAGTCCGCAGTGCAGCGCAGCATTGATCCGGGTGGCGGGCCCGCTGAAGTCAAGCGTAATGCTTCCGGCTTTCGCTTCGATCCGCACGGCGACAAGCTGGTAACTATCGGCGAGGTTGGCTATCTCCGCAACGCTTCCAGTCAGGTTCATGAAACCTGGTTTCGCAGCGGATACATGCACAACTCGACTGCTTACAAAAATCTGCTTACGGGCCAGCCGCAACCAGACAACTACTGTGCCTATGCGCTGCTTGACTATCAGTTACTGCGCTCCAGTCAGAATCATCCGGCGCACGGAGTCTACGCCGGAGCTTCGTTCATGACCGTGCCTGACGCGCTCAACCTGTATTCCCGCTACTACGAAGCGCGTTTGTATAAAGAAGCTCCGCTGGAGCACCGGCCGGATGATCTGCTGTCCTTTGTCGCCTCGCACACCAGCTACAGCCGTTTGGCCACCAACAACCTGCTGGAGGAGGGCAAAAGCGCCTGGCGCAGCGGATCAACTTTCTCCGCCAGCTACGCCATCCATGCTTCAGCAGGTAACTTCCTCGGTTTTGGCCTCACCTTTCTCGATGGTCCTGCAGTCACCCCGCGCGTGCCCAGTGCGCTCACATTTCTGGCCTCATGGACGACGTATTTCTGACCGAACGGACAGGAACCCGCGCCGATTCGGTGAGAGCCGAGATGGAGACAATCTTGACCGGGCATGGGGCGCTTCGTATACTAGGTACTGCGACTGCGGGAGTAGCTCAGTGGTAGAGCATCGCCTTGCCAAGGCGAGGGTCGCGAGTTCAAATCTCGTCTCCCGCTCCATTTTGCCCTCCGGCGCCCGCCGGACTGGCTACGGCGAAATGGATCGATCCTCAAACAACAAGCCTTGCCAAGGCGCGGTACCCAAGTGGTAAGGGAGAGGTCTGCAAAACCTTTATGCGCCGGTTCGATCCCGGCCCGCGCCTCCAAATTTCCTTGCACAATCTCCCAACACTCAGGAACATCCGATGCCTTGTTGCCAAGGGCGTTTCCGTTCGTGCGGCAAGTCACCTACAGCGCACGGTCCAGGTGGGCATAGCCGCCATCGACATGAAGAAACTGGCCAGTGGTGTGGCTGGAGCGTGGCGAAAGCAGAAAGATCACCGTGCTGGCAATCTCCTCCGGCGTCGTCATGCGATGGCCAAGCGGGATGCTACGCTCGATTGACTTCAGCTTTGCTTCCGGCTCCGGAAAGGTGGATATCCAATGGCGATACAGCGGCGTCATCACCTCGGCGGGCAGCACGGCGTTGACGCGAATGCCAAACGGAAGGAGTTCGACGGCCCATTCCCGCGTGAGCGCAAGCGCAGCACCCTTGGCCGCGGCATAGCCGGAGGTATTCCCCTGGCCGGTCAGTGCGACTTTTGAGGCAATGTTGACGATCGAGCCACTGGTGAGCTTGAGCGCGGGCAAAGCATAGTGCGCCAACGCGTAATAGTGCATCAGGTTGGAGTGGACTGATTGCTGAAATCGCTCCGGGTTGCCATGCTCCAGTCCAACTCCATCGTTGACTCCCGCATTATTCACGAGGGCGTCAATTTTGGCATGCAGTCGCAGAGCATCTTCCACCGCCAGTCGGCAGTCGTCCGCCGTCTTCAGTTCCAGCAGCACTACCTCGCATCGCAGACCCTCGGCGCGCAGATTCTTCGCCAGCGCGCGCGCAGTCTCTTCATTGCGATCGATGATGATGGGAATCGCTCCTTCTCGTGCCGCAGCCGTGACGATCGCCGAACCAATGCCGGCTGCACCGCCGCTAACGAGGATGACTTTGTCCTGAAGTTCGAGATTCATAAAACAGCTCCGAGTTTCTACTGATTGAGGTGCGTGTCTACTGGCCTCAGGCTGACTCCAGGATGATGTTGGAGTAGGGCGTCGTGTCGGCGGTGCGGATCAGTCCAATGACTGCCGGCACGCGTTGCTTGAGCTGGCCATGTGGCTCAACCATCAAACGAATTCCGCTGAGCGCCTGCGCAAACTCTGCACGGCACGGCTCAGAGTTGGACTCCGCGAACTCCGTCGCCATGAATGCCGCACCGATCAGGAAATTGGAACGGATGGCGGCCAGCACATCCAGCACGCGGGGAATATTGTCTGTCAGTGTGATGTCGATCGTCTCCACCTGCGGCCAAAAGGGAAATCCCCGGTCCGCGATGACCAGCGTATTGGTATGACGCACGCGGCTGAGCAGCGCATTGATCTGTGGATTGAGAATGCCGTGAATCAGCATGATTGAGACCCCTCAACAGGCAGCAGTGATTAGCAGATCGCCCGGTCAATCCATCGGGAAATGCATCGGGCATCGTGTGGTTTCGTTATGCATTGATCGCCATGCCCTCGACCGCTGCATACCCATCCAGCATAGCCTCAGCCAGCGTGGGATGCGCATGGATCGTGAACATCAAATCCTCGACCGTCGCCTCCAGTTCCATCACGGCAACCGCTTCGGCGATGATCTCCGTGGCTCCCGGACCCAGGATGTGAACGCCAAGAATCTCTCCGTACTTCGCATCCGCCACAATCTTCACAAAGCCGTCATGCGTGCCGAGAATTGTAGCCTTGGAGTTGCCTGCAAAGGGAAATTTGCCCACTTTGACTTCATACCCAGCCTGCCGCGCAGCCTCTTCGGTCAGGCCTGCGGAGCCGATCTGCGGCTCGGTATATGTGCAGGCGGGAATGCGGTTGCGGCGAATGGGCCGCGCAGGACGACCGGCGACGCGCGCGGCGGCAACCATGCCCGCCATCGCTCCCACGTGAGCAAGCTGGGGCAATCCGGCTACGATATCACCCAATGCGTAAATGCCCGGAACGGCAGCTTCCATCCATTCATTGACTGTCACAAAGCCACGATCCGTAACCAGGCCAATCGTTTCCAGCCCAATGTCTGCGGTTCGCGGCGCGCGTCCGACAGCAATCAGCACCTTATCGGCCTCCACAGTCTGCGCGCGTCCGTTGGAGTCAGTGTAGGCAACGCGAACGCCAGCCTCGGTCCGCTCAACAGACTCCACACGGGCACCCACAGAAGCATCGATGCCTCGCTTCTTGAAGACTCGGGCAAGCTCCTTGCTGACGTCGGCATCTTCACTGGGAACCAGCCGCGGCAAAAATTCCAGCAGCGTGACCGATGCGCCAAAGCTGCGGAAGATCGAGCTGAACTCAACGCCCACCGCACCGCCGCCAATCACGATCAGGCTCTTCGGAGGCTCCGGCAGCGTGAGAATCTCCATATTAGTCAGAATGCGGTCATCCGGCTTGAGGCCCGGCAACACCTTCGCATCCGAGCCGGTCGCCAGGAAAACGTTGCGAGCGCGTACGGTCTGTGTCGGGCTGCCCTGAGCGCTCACCGCAACAGAGAAAACTCCTTCCTGCGCCGGGCCGGTGAGCCGACCATAACCATTGAGTACATTGACCTTGTTCTTCTTCATCAGAAAATCGAGACCCTTGGTGTGCTTCTGCACAATCGTCGATTTGCGTTCCAGCACACGTGGCCAGTTCAGCGTGGGCTTACCCAGACTCTCGATTCCATAATCCCCTGCGTGCTGCACATGCTCCCAGAGTTCGGCATTGAAAAGTAGGGCCTTCGTCGGGATGCAGCCCCAGTGCAGACACGTTCCACCCAGCTTGCTGGTGGCTTCGATCAGCGCAACCTTAAGGCCGTACTGGCCAGCGCGAATGGCGGCTGTGTAACCGGCGGGGCCGCCGCCAACAATCGCAATGTCAAATATGTTTTCCTGCGGTATATTTCCCTGCGGCAAGGTTTCCTGATGCATTTCAGATCTCTCGGGCATGGTGCCTATCCTTATGCAGCGCTGTCACAACTTCGTCCTGCTGCTGCACTGCCAGTCTAAATGGCAGACGGTACAACGGGCACAAACAGGGCTGATGCGAATAGAATCACAGTGCTCCACGGCGCGCGAGAATGCCGGGAGCGAAACATCGCGGGAGGATTTCAATGCAGGTCAGGTTCCGTGTCTCTTTGACTGGTGTAGCGGCAATGTTGTGGATGATCTCTGGGGCAGCAGCCCAGACCCCGCCGCCAACACGCGCAACGGTTGCAATTCCCAATCCGACTACGATGGCAGCCACTGGCAAAGTCGATGCCCGCTACGCCTCCTATAACGTCGAGATGGCCGAGATCACAGGCGGACGATTCTGGCGTCCGTATCCGAAAGCCGGAGCTGCAAACCTGCCTTCGCCACCTTCGCATGCCGGCGACCACAGCCAGCCGCCAGGTACGAGCGCAGATCTTTATCAGTATCGTCCGCCGATCAACCTCAGCAATCCGCGGCTGGTGAAGCTGGCTCGCGCACTCGCGCCGTCGTATCTGCGCGTGAGTGGAACGTGGGCGAACCGGACCTGGTTTCAGGATGACGATCAGCCGGCTCGGACTACTCCTCCGGATGGCTTTGGCAGCGTGCTTACGCGGGCCCAGTGGCGCGGGGTGCTGAACTTTCTTCAAGCCACCGGCGACAGTCTCGTTACTTCATTTGCCGTCAGCACTGGCACCCGCAACGCAGCAGGGGAGTGGACACCGGATCAGGCCCGCGCCTTCCTCGACTTTACCCATCGGGCTGGTGGCTCTGTGGCCGCAGCCGAGTTTATGAATGAGCCAACCTTTCCCGAGGTCGGCGGAGCGCCAAAGGGATATGACGCCGCCCAGTTTGCTCGCGATGCTAAGGCTTTTGCCTCATTTCTGCGTGTGGCATCGCCGGGAACTGTTTTTCTGGGACCGGGCGGCGTGGGTGAAGGTCCACACAGTCTGCTGCCGCCGGGAATGCAGATGCATCTGATGAAGTCGGACGCAATTCTGGCAGCTAGCGGGCCGATCTTTGACGCCTTCTCGTACCATTTCTATGGCGCGGCGTCACGGCGTTGTCAGGGACAAACCACCGTTACCGAGGCCTTGAGCGACGAGTGGCTGGACCGCACCGTCCAGACCGAAGCATTCTATGCTGCGCTGCGGAATCAGTACATGCCTGGCAAACCGATCTGGCTGACCGAAACCGCCGAAGCGGCCTGTGGCGGCGATCCCTTCGCCGGACAGTTCGCCGATGTCTTTCGCTATCTCAATCAACTTGGCGCGCTGGCGCAGCGTGGCGTACAGACCGTGATGCACAACACGCTGGCGGCCAGCGACTACGGCCTGCTGGACGAGCAGACTCTGGAGCCGCGGCCGGATTACTGGGCTACGCTGGAGTGGAAGCGCACCATGGGCCAGACGGTGCTTGATCCCGCACTCAAACCAGACGCGAAAGTTTATCCTGGAGTTCGCCTCTTCGCCCAGTGCGCGCTTGCGGGTAACGGAGCCGTCTCGATGCTTGTGCTGAATACTCGATCAACATCCGTCACACTCTTCCTGCCTCAAGCTGCCCGTCAGGCAACCCTGACAGCCAACAGCCTGACCAGCTCACATACACTGTTGAACGGCAAACCGTTAGCCACCACGGCGGACGGCTCCCTGCTGGTGCCCAACACGATTCCAGCGCGCACAGGCAACCTGACATTGCCTGCTGCGAGCGCAACGTTTCTCAGCTTTCCAGGCGCTCACAACCCTGCCTGCCAGTGAATACACGACAGGAGAGTGCAAATTTACAGGCCACCTCGCAGATCAGCCAGCTACGCAATCGAAAGCGGGGAATTCCTTCGGTTTGTGCTACTTTGCTTCCAGCAACTGAATACAATTTTCTGCCTGCTGAGGAGCATCGATGGACCTTGATCTCGCCACGCGTTACACCGCACACTGGGAGGGTCAGCGCTCGACCGTCTATCGCGACACCAAAGGTATTCCGACCATTGGCGTCGGATTCAACCTGACCACGGCCAGCGCCCCCGCCGAAATTGCCGCTCTCGGCCTGGATTATCAGGCAGTGCTCAACGGCTCTGTCGCTCTCACCAACGCCCAGATCGATCAGTTACTTCAAACCACTATCCAGACTGCCGTAACCGCGGCTCAGGCTCTGGTCTCGGACTTCGACTCCATCCCCGGTCCGCAGCAGATCGTGCTCACCGATCTGGCCTTCAACATGGGTCAGGCCACGCTCGGCACCTTTGTTCATACACTTGGATTTGTCGAGCAACAGAACTGGGAACTTGCCGCCTATAACCTGCGCCAGTCGATCTGGTTCACACAGGTTGGTTCCGGCCCCATGCAACGCGGCGGAGCCGACTGCGCCGTGCTGGCCGGAACCGCCCAACCACAGGATTTTCTCTCGGCCTCGGCATAACCAAAGCTGAACGGAAAGCAAAATGCGCAACCGGCTGCCATCCACCATGGCCATCGGCTACGCATTCGCTTCCTGCAAAAATTAGCGGCGTAAGCTTTAGCGACGGATCGTTCCACATCGCTTCCCTGTTGCCTGCTGGCACACCGCGCCGCCAGCGCTGATTTCGTTGCGGCCAGCAGCTATTCCGGGTTCGACTCTTCTTTACCCGAGAACGAAGCCACCACCGCGGGGCAGAACAGAATCGCCAAAAACGCCAGTCCAATCAGAAGATCATGCATTGTTTTTTCTCCTTTTGACAGGTCTTACAAACCCCGTCCACGTGTTCTAGATTCGCTCACATTTCTTCCGAACGTAATCCCACAACACAACCAGACAGCGAGCCGTCAGTAGTATTCGGCATCCCACTTTGGTGGTATTCGACCCCCGCCGCGACCCGGCAGCGAGCGTCCATCATCGCCCACCGTCTATCCTGTCTTCAGCCATGTCGCGTATTGATTCCAGTTCGCAGCCCATGACCACTCTCAATGCAGACGCCTGGGACGCCGATGCCCTGGAGTGGCCTCTGCTGCAGGCGCAGCTTGCCACGCTTGCCGACTCCGCACCAGGACGCGAAGCTCTGCGCGCGCTTGCTCCCTCCACCGATCAGGAGTGGATCGAACGCGAGCATCGTCTGGTTGAGCAACTGGATGCGTTGCTGGCCGCTACAACGGAGCGACCCTCGCTGGCCGTGCTCTTTGATCCAACTGAAGCACTGGAGCAAGCCGTCATTCCTGAAGCGGCACTGGATGCCCCCACGCTACTGGCCATCGCTCGTCTGGCCGCTTTGCAATCTGCCTGGCGCACTCTCATTCACGACGCTCCCGCCGCCCTGGTCGTGCGCATACCGGACCTGTCTGCACTCACCCAGCCGCTCTCGGCTTCATTGCGCGCGCTCAGTGAATCGATCGAGCGCAAGTTTCTGCCCGACGGATCGCTGGCCGACGACGCCAGTCCGGAGCTGGCTCGCATTCGCCGCGAGATGATCCGTCAGCATCGCGTCATCGAAGAGACCCTGCGCTCTGCGCTACGCCGACTCTCCGCAGACGGGCACGCGCAGCAAGAACTCATCACCGTCCGCGGCGACCGCTTCGTCATCCCCGTCAAAGTCGAGCAGAAACGACGCCTGCCCGGGGTGCTCCACGGTGCCAGCTCCTCCGGCCAAACGGTTTTTCTGGAGCCGCTCGAAACTATCGAGCAAAACAACGAGCTTGTTCGCCTGCTGGAAGAAGAGCAGGCCGAGATGCACCGTATCTTCGTCGCGCTCACTCGCCTGGTCGCACAGCATCAGGAAGCGCTGATCACCGGTGCCGCTATCCTCGCTCATCTCGACTCGCTTCAGGCTCGCGTTCGTTTTGCCCGCGCCTACAGCGCGATTGCGCCTACCTTCGACACTCAGACCTTCCGCCTCACTGCCGCTCGCCATCCCCTGCTGGAGCAGCGTCTGCGCGCCACCGGCGGCAGCATCGTTCCGTTTGCCGTTGCGCTCGACGACGACCATCGCCAACTCATTCTCTCCGGGCCCAATACGGGCGGCAAGACCGTCACGCTCAAGACCATTGCCCTGCTCGCGCTTATGGCGCAATCCGGCATTCCCGTACCCGCCACAGAGGCGGTGCAGCCCATCTTCACCGCATTCCTTGCCGATATCGGCGACGCGCAGTCCATCGCGCTGGCTCTTTCCACCTTTTCTGCGCACATCGCCAACATCACTCGCCTGGCAACCCACGCCAGTGACTCAGCGCTCATCCTGCTCGACGAACTCGGCTCGGCCACCGATCCCGATGAGGGCGCAGCGCTCGCCGTAGCCATTGCAGATCGCTTCCGTACACTACGCGCATGGTCCGTCATCACCACGCACCACACCGCGCTCAAGGTCTACGCCGCCAATACGCCCGGTGTTCTCAACGCTGCCGCTGGAGTCGATCCCGTAACGCTTGCGCCCACCTACCAGCTTCGCCTCGGAGTGCCCGGTGTCTCGGCGGGCATTGCGACCGCAGAGCGACTTGGTCTGCCGACAGAGATCGTCGTGGGCGCGCGCCACCGGCTCAGCTCTCAGCAGCTCGACATCGCGCGCTTTCTGGACTCCATCCATGAGCAGCTTCAGTCGCTCGAATCCGAGCGCAAAGCCGCTCGTGCCGAGCAGTACGCGCTCAACCAGGAACGTGCACGCCTCGCGCGCGAAGGCGACTCCGAGCTGCGTGAGAGGTCACGCACGCTGGAGCAGCAATTCGCCGCACTGCTGCGGGAGTTTGAAGCGCAGATGCGCCAGGCCGTCGCAGCCATCGACGACACCACCGCTCGTCTCAAGGCCACGCGCGAATCCCGCAGCCGCATCGAGCGCATGCGCGCGGAATTCGAGGCTCAATTCCGCTCCAGCGTCGCCGCTCTGCGCCAACCCACTCCGAATGCTCCGCAACCCACTGCAACCGCCGCATTTTCACCTGGCATGACCGTGCTCGTGCGCAGCCTTAACAAGCCCGCCACACTCACCCGTCACGTTGAAAAGGATCTATGGGAGGTCACAGTCGGCGCGCTCAAGATGCGTGTCCGCGCCACGGATCTTGCTACGCTGGCTGCCGACGCGTCTCCCGCGGAAAGCCCCCTGCGTGCTGCCCGCAAACGCTCCGGAGTCACGGTCACCGCCGCCGAACCGGACTCATCCATCCCATCCGAGATCAATTTCATCGGCTTCACCGTCGATGAAGCTACCGACGAGTTGGCGAAGTATCTCGACCGTGCCTTTCTCGCCGGTCTGCCGCGTGTCCGCGTCATTCATGGCACCGGCATGGGCGTGCTGCGTCGCGCCCTGCGCGAATATCTCCGCACGCATCCCCACGTCGCCCGCATCGAGGAGCCATCCCAGCTTGAAGGCGGCGCCGGAGCCACCACCGTCCATCTTCGCCAATAGCCCCCGCAAACGGCTCGCTCTCAACCTGCCACCGAGCCCCGTTCAGCCATCAGCGACTGCACCTCTTCGCGCGTTGCCATCGACTCCTGCGCACCGGCTCGCGTCACCGAAATCGCCGCGGCCACAGTGGCAAACCGCGCCGCCGCTACCGGCGAGCGACCCTCCGCCAGCGCCACGGCAAACGCTGCGTTGAACGCGTCCCCGGCAGCCGTCGAGTCCACGGCCTTCACAGCAAACGGCTCCACATGCGCCGCATATCCTTCGGCATCGGCCAGCCACGCTCCGCGCGCGCCCATTTTCACCACTGCCGCCGCCACGCCGCGCCCTTGCAGCATCGCCGCAACCGCCCCCGGATCGCGTATCGCCGTCCCGGCAAAGAACGCCGCCTCCGTCTCGTTCGGCGTCATCCACGTCACCAGCGGGAAGAGCCGCTCCGGCAACTCGCGCGCCGGAGCCGGATCCAGCATCAGCGGCACCTCGGCCGCTGCGCAGATCTCCGCCACACGCATCACCGTCTCCAGCGGAATCTCCAGTTGCGCCAGCACCATGGCCGCGCCCTTCAGCCGCGTCGCCCGGCGCTCGATCCACTCCGGACTCAGGTGTGCGTTGGCTCCCTGCGCAACCACAATCGAGTTCTCCCCAGTCTCGGCCACAGTAATCAACGCAACTCCCGAGGTCGCACGCGCCAGCCCTACTCCATCCATGCCCACGCCTGCTCTCATGAGGTGCGCGCGCAACTCCGCTCCCATCGGGTCGACCTCTTTTCGGCTCTGGCCCAGCATCCCGATCATCTCCACTGGCCAGCCCAGCCGCGCCACACCCACCGCCTGATTCGCTCCCTTGCCGCCCGGGTGCATGGCAAATCCGCTGCCCAGAATCGTCTCGCCTGCCACTGGGATGTGCTCTGCGCGCACAACCAGGTCCATATTGATGCTTCCCACCACGACAATTGGTTTTCTGTTCACTGCTTTCACCCTCCCCGTCCTCAGTGCTGCGCCGTCCCCATCCTCGCACTCGGCGGCGGCCGGCCGCTACTCGCAACTGCCATGTTCTGCTCCCTTGCGCGTCCATTCCTGCCTCGCTCCCGTGCTATCGTAAGGCGAGCACGCCCATCCCCCCGCGGAGGTTCTCTATGCGTCTTCAGAGTCTCTGGCTCCCATCGTTTGCAACCCTAGCGCTTCTCGTCATCCTGCTCGCATCGTCGGCCAGCGCCCGCGCCGCAGTTCCAGTACTCTGGAGCGCGGTCCCGCCCAATGAGGTATACGCCGGATACTCCTACGTCACCCAAAGCTACGACCAGACACAGGACAACACCATCTCCGGCGGCATGAACGGCTGGCAGGGTTCTTTCAAAATGCGTCTTTTGCCTTGGGTCGGACTCAAGTTCGACGCTTCCGGCTACTACGCTCAACACCAGTACACCGACCCGCGCACCTACTTTTTCCTTGCCGGGCCACAGATATCCCAGCACTTTGGCCGTTACAACCTCTTCGTGCACGGACTGATCGGCGTCGCTCATCTCAACGGAGCCACGCCACAGCTTGGTTTCTCACCCTCCGTCGGCAATAACGCCGGATTTCCACTCGTCTCCAACTTTTCCTTTGCAGCGGCCATCGGCGGAGGCGTCGATCGCGCCTTCAACCACTTCTTCGCCTGGCGAATCACCGGCGACTTTCTCCACACCAACTTTTCCTCAAGTAGCACTCAGCAAAGCCAGTTGCAGCTTGTCTCCCGCGACGGACGCATCTCCACCGGCCCCGTTCTTCGCTTCTGAATCCAACCACGCACTCGTCTCCGAAAGCAGCCATGCCCTCACGTACCTCGCCATTCCACTCAAAATCCCGATCCGCTTCCACCCCCGGCAAATCCGGTGACCGCAAGCCAGCGCAGAAGCTCAATGCCATGCATGAGACCCAAGCGTCCGGTCAGCCCCCGTCCATGCGTAAATCCTCAGCTACGCGAGAATCCCCGGCCACGATTCGCTCCGCCTCGTCGCGTGGCAAATCTCCTTCCAGGCCACCGGCAAAGACACCTTCCAGGCCGCCATCCCAAACGCCCAAAATCGCGCATCCTCCTACCCATGCCGTCGTCAGCCGCAGTGCCGCAGACCGCCTCCGCACCGGCCATCTCTGGGTCTACGCAACCGAGATCGACCAGCTTCCCACGCATTCAGCCAGCCATGAGCCCACGCTCGTTCCCGTCACGGACTCCCGCGACCTGCTGCTGGGCACTGCGCTCTTCAGCCCTGCCTCGCAGATTCCCCTGCGCATGATCGCGCGCGAGTCGATTGATGAATCTGCCTGGCTTGCTCTCCTTGCCGACCGTCTCCGCTCCGCCATTCACCTGCGACGCCCTCTGCTCAACGACTCCAATACTGCCTGTCGCCTCGTCTTCAGCGAAGCCGATCTGCTGCCCGGCCTCATCCTCGACAAATACGCCGACCTATTTCTGCTTCAGCTTCTGGTCAAGCCTCTGGCTTCTTCCGCCGTGCGCTCTGTGGTCATCGACGTGCTCCGCGAACTCTTTGACAATGACCCGATCACGCTCTGGGAGCGGCCTGACCCGCGCATCCGCCTGCTCGAAGGCTTGGAGGCTCCCACCGACGGCGCGCTTTGGTCTGGGGCGACTGCCACTTCCAAGACTGTCTTCCAACTCAACGGCCTCCGCTTTCACTACGACGCCGCCGCCGGACAAAAGACCGGAGCCTTCCTCGATCAGCGCGAGAACTATGCCGCAGCCGCACGGTGGGCCATCGCACGCCAAGCCACCGGCAAAGCACTGGATGTCTGCACATATCAAGGCGGCTTCGCGCTCCATCTGGCACAGGTCTGCCGCCAGGTCACCGGCGTCGATGCCTCCCGCGCAGCACTCGAGGTCGCCGAAGCCAATCTCGGCCTGAACCGCGCGGCCCTCGCCGCAGAAGTCGACTGGATCGAAGCTGACGCCTTTACCCTCCTGCGCGATCTTGCTGAGCCGGTCTCCGGCTCAGCAGCCAGCCGCGTATGGGATTGCATCATCCTCGATCCTCCAGCCTTCGCCAAATCCCGTCGCGCCGTCGAAGGTGCTCTCCGCGGCTACAAGGAACTCAACCTCCGCGCTTTGCGCATGCTCCGCCACGGTGGACTGCTTGTCACCTGCTCCTGCTCCCACCACATTCACTGGACTGACCTTGAATCCGCTGTCGCCTCTGCCGCCATCGACGCACATCGACGCGTGCGCATTCTGGAGCGTCGCGGAGCCGCCATCGATCACCCCGTCCTCCTCAATCTCCCAGAAACCGAATACCTCAAGTGCCTCATCTGCGAGGTCCTCGACTGAGTCCTTGCCCTGAACTCGATCCGGTTTCCCCCGTAAATTACGCTCACATTCGCACTGCCGGAGCTACCATTTCCCTGCTACAATCCGTTAGTTCCAGCATCTGTAATGAATCGTAGTAAGGAATTCCGTGCTGGATTTTGGAGTCTTCGATGAACCGTCCCCCGCATCTCTCGCTTCCCGTCTCGCTCATCATCGGCTCTGTCACCGGAATTGCCCTGCTGATCTCCGGCTGTGGCGGCAGCACCAGCAAATCCAGTACTCCGCAGTACTCGCAAATCATCTCCTTCGGCGATAGCCTAAGCGACGTCGGCACCTACCGCGTAGGAGCCGTCGCAGCAGTCGGTGGAGGTGAATTCACGATCAATGGACCGAACAACGAAATCTGGGTGCAGGACATTGCCACAGCACTTAGCCTGCCCGCTCCCTGCGCTGCTGAAACCGGCCTGAACGGGGCTGCCTCTCTTGGATTTTCCGTTCCTGTCGCCACTCATTCCGGTTGCTTAGGCTATGCGCAGGGTGGCGCGCGCGTCACCAACCCCGTCGGCCCTGGCAACGCTTTGCTCGGCGGCTCCAACGCCCTGCTGGGCTTGCTCACTGTCCCTGTCGCCACGCAAATTCAGAACTATCTCACCGCCAACAATGGCGCGTTTTCGTCATCCGACCTGGTCACCGTCTGGGCAGGCGCGAACGACCTCTTCATCCAGGCAGACACCGTCGCAGCGGGAGCAGAAACACCGGCGCAAGCTGCCGCAGCCATGGCGCAGGCTGCCACCGAACTCGCCAGTTACGTCAACATGGAAATTCTCGGCAAAGGCGCTACGCACGTTCTGGTCCTCAACCTGCCCGACATCACGCTCACTCCGTATGCGCTTGCTTTGCCCAGCGCCGACCTGCCGTTCATAGCGCAGCTTGTCGCCACGTTTAACCAGACTCTCCAAGCCGGCCTGGCCTCCGATTCCAGCTCGCAACTTCTCATGATCGACGCCTATACGCTCTCCCAGACCGAAGCTGCCAACGCCTCCACCTACGGCCTCACCAATATCACTACTCCCGCCTGCAACCTCAGCCCAACTGCCAATCCCCTCAGTTCCTCACTCATCTGCTCGGCAGCCAATCTCTCCAGCTCAAATGTCCTCAACTACGAGTACGCCGACACCGTCCACCCCACACCCTACTCCCACGCTCTGCTTGCCAAGGGCGTGCTGATGCAGATGTCCACAGCCGGCTGGTACTGACCATACGCAGATGAAAGTTGTCAGAGTTCCGATGCGCAAGCGCAAGAAACACTGGCTCTCTGTTGCAGAGACGGCTTTGCTTTTCGCTGCGTTTGCTGGCATAGCGCTTTTTGGTGGCGACTGGGCAATCTTCATCGTGCGCCACAAGCCTCTGAGCACTGTGCACGTTGAACACTATCTCGTCGTTCCGCTCAAGGGCAAGAAGACGGAATACGACGACGAAGGCGAGCGCGACGTGCCCTGTGCGCGAGCGCTGTTTCCTCAGGGAGCCTGGTCGCCCTGCTGGTATCTTCGGCGTCACACCAACGTCGCCGACCAGCTTTAGGATTCACGGCTGTGGCGGCACATCTGTCGAAGCTTTGGCGCCTGCAGCCGGAGTCGTGGTCCCTGCGTTGGGGCGTTCGTTGGCCTTCGCAATGCGCTCATGCAGGCTCTCATCGCGATTCTTGTTCAGCGTTTTGGTCTTTTCAAACTCCGCTTTCGCAAGGTCGCGCTCACCCATCTGCTGATAGATCCGCGCCAGCCGGAAATGTGCATTTACATTTCCCGGTGCCAGCGCCACTGTCTCTTTTAGCTCACGCAGGGCCATTGCACGATGGTTTGTCTCCTGCGCAATAATTCCTAAATCCAGATGTACCCGCGGTTCCTTGGGCATACTCGGTTCCGCACGCACCAACTCCGCCTTTGCCTTGTCGTACTGCTGCAGCTGCATATATGTGTCCCCAAGATAGAGGCGTGCCTGGCTATTGCCCGGATCGTTCTTCAGTTCTTCCTCGAACTCCGGTATCGCCTCTTCATAGCGCTTCTGCGCCCACAACAGATACGCCAGACCGAAGTGTACCTGAGGCTCATTCGGATTGGCCTTCTCTGCGGCGCGAAACTGCTCAACAGCACCCGCATTATCCCCTTTTTCGTCCAGTGCCTCGCCTGCAATCATATCCGCGGCGGCAGAGTTTGGATTGATCTCCAGAATCTCTTTGTAAACCGCCAGCGTTGCTTCGAGTTGGTGTGTCCACAAGAGGCAATGCGCCAGCGTCAGGCGAATCTGCAGATTGGTCTTGTCCTGCGCTGCTGCCTGTTTCAAATATGGCACTGCCTCGGCGTATTTGTGCTCGCCATAGAGCGACATCGCGGCAAGCACCAGCAGCCGCTCATCACCCGGATGTGTCTCCAGCTGGTGCGCAAAGATTGGCGCTGCCTCCTGAAACCGATCCGATTTGAAC
>JAJZEA010000064.1 GCA_021851335.1 Acidobacteriota bacterium
TCTCCACCGCCGCTCTTGGCCGCTACAGAAATCTCCTTGATCAGACGCGTGAATATCTTGCCGCGCTTGGCATCCAGCGCGCCCTTTTTGTGCTTGATTGTGGCCCATTTGGAATGGCCGGACATAGGAACCTCAGCTCGCAGAGTCGTTCAGCAGCCTTGGAAGCCGCCTTCAGAAGTATAGCATTCGCTCAAACCGCCAAATCGCGAACAGCCTCGGTTCCACACCACTCGCAAATTTTCTTCCGCTCATTGTCCCCGCCATCTCATCTTCCGCTATCCTTCTCCGGTACCCTTTGCACTTCTTTTCTGAGGTTCCTATGCCGTCCTGCCGCCGTACCGCTCCACATGCCTCGTGTGCGCGTCCTCACCGGATCGCGTTCGTCTTCATCCTGTTTGCCGCGCTGCTTTCCGTCTCGCTCCCCGCGCAAGCAGCCTCCGCAGCCGCTTCCGGAACCACGCCGCTCGTGCTCAACCACGTCACCGGCTCCCGCGCACTACCCAATGGCATCGAACTCCGCTCCGGCTCAGCCATCCTCCAGATCACCGCGCTGCGCGACGACCTGTTGCGTCTTCGCGTCGGTCCATCCGGCACACTGCCCGAAGACGCATCCTGGGCTGTGCTTCCGGCCTCGCGCACCACCAGCATCGCCGTCGAGCCAGACTCCACGCCGCACAACGTCGGCTTCCATACAGCAAAGCTCCATCTCGCCGTCGATCGCGCCACTCTCGCCCTCACCGTCACCGACAACGATGGCCGCGTCATCATCCAAACCGAAGCCACGCACCCCATCGAGTACCACGGCTCCAGCTTCCGCTTCTATGCACGCTCGCCGGAAGATGAGCACTACTTCGGCCTCGGAGACAAGCCCGGCCCGCTCGACCGCCGCAACGAAGCCTTCGTCAACTGGAACACCGACTCCTACGGCTGGCAGGAGTCCACAGACCCCATCTACAAATCCATTCCCTACTTCCTCACCTTCCGCAACGGCATCAGCGGCGGCGTCTTCCTCGACAACACCTGGCGTACCAGCTTCGACTTCGACAAGGAACTGCGCGACACCTGGTCGCTCGGCGCGGAGAACGGCCCGCTCGATCTCTACATCCTCTACGGCCCCACCCCCAAAGCCGTCGTCGAGCAGTGGGCCTGGCTCACCGGCGCCACCCCGCTGCCACCCATGTGGACGCTCGGCTTCCAGCAATCGCGTTACAGCTACTACCCGGAGTCCACCGTCCGGCAGATCGCCGCCAAACTCCGCTCCGAGCGCATCCCCGCCGACGCCATCTATCTGGATATCGACTATCAGTTCAAATATCGCCCATTTACTATTGATCCTGAACGATTTCCCCATTTCTCGGGCATGATCCACGACCTCCTCGCCGAGCACATTCGCACCGTCCTCATCACCGATCTGCACATCGCACGCGTTCCCAACGCCGGCTACAAACCCTACGACCAGGGCATCGCCGGTGACCACTTCGTCCACAACCCCGACGGCAGCGTCTTCACCGGACCGGTCTGGCCCGGCCCATCCGTCTTCCCGGATTTCACACAGACCGCAAGCCGCGACTGGTGGGGCACGCTCTACGCCGACTTTGTCCACGACGGAGCGGCAGGATTCTGGAACGACATGAACGAGCCATCCGTCTTCGGTGTTGCCTCCAAGACCATGCCCGACGACGTGCAGCACCGCATCGACGAGCCAGGCTTCGCCAAACGCACCGCCAACCACCTGGAGATTCATAACGTCTTTGGCATGGAGAACTCGCGCGGCACCTTCGACGGCCTGCGCAAGCTTGCTCCCAACGTTCGTCCCTTCGTGCTCACGCGTGCCAGCTACGCCGGGGGCCAACGCTACGCAGCTACCTGGACCGGCGACAACTCCAGCACCTGGAACCACCTGCGCCAGACTGTTCCCCAGCTTCTCAACCTTGGCGTCAGCGGCTTCGCGCTCTCCGGAGCCGACGTTGGCGGCTTTGCCGGCTCGCCTCAGCCGGAGTTGCTCACGCGCTGGCTTGAAATCGCCGCCTTCCAGCCCATCGACCGCGACCACACCTCGATGGGCACCAACCCGCAGGAGCCTTGGGCCGACGGAACCACGCAGGATCTCGACCTGCGCCGCCACTTCATCGAAACCCGCTACCGTCTCATGCCCTACCTCTACTCCGTCGCCGAAGAGATGAGCCGCACCGGCCTACCCATCCTGCGTCCGCTCTACCTCGAGTTCCCCGACGCCAGCCACGACCGCCATCCGCTGGACTTCAACAACGGCAGCGAGTTCCTGCTTGGCCCGGACCTGCTCATCGCGCCCAGCCCTTACCCCGACTTGCTCGACAACTACCAGGCTGTCCTGCCGCCCGTCGGCTGGTACGACTTCTGGACCGGCGCGCCCGTCGTCGCCGATGACCAGCAGAAGATGCGTGTCGGCAACGACAATATCCCGGACGAAGACCTTCAGATCACCCTTCATCCCACCATCGACCAGCTGCCCGTTTACGTCCGCAGCGGCTCCATCCTGCCCATGCAGCCGCTTGTCCAGAGCACCATGGAAAAACCCTCAGGCCCGCTCACCTTGCGGGTGTATCCGCCCAGCAGTCCTGTCCGTTCCTTGCGCGAACATCAGTCCTGCTCCGGCAGCGTCTATCTCGACGACGGCATCAGCTACGCCTACCAGAAGGGCGATTTCCTCCGCGTCCAGTTCACCTGCTCCCGCACGCCGCAGGGGTTGGTCGTCCACATTAGCCCGCACGAGGGCACGTTCAAACCTTGGTGGAACCAGTACCGGATCGAAATTTATGGCGCAACGGGCCTGGTGCAATCAGCCTCCATCGCAAGCGGCCCGGTGACCGCCGCCTACGATAGCGACCACCATCGCCTGACCGCCGTCATACCCGATGACGGACACGCCATCGACCTCAAAATCGTTCCATAAATCCAGCAAGGCAGGCAGCGCTCCTCTGCCTGCCTCACTGGATTCCTGATACCCTGAATCTATGAAATTCGGCGTCCTCGTCTTTCCCGGCTCCAACTGCGACCACGACACCTTCCACGTCCTCGCCGAGATCACCCGCCAGCCCGTCACATTCCTCTGGCATGATTCGGAAGACCTGCAGAATGTGGATGCGGTCCTCGTTCCCGGCGGCTTCGCCTACGGCGACTATCTGCGCACCGGAGCCATTGCGCGCTTCTCGCCCGTCATGCAATCCGTGCGCAAATTCGCCGACGCCGGCGGCCTCGTGCTCGGCATCTGCAACGGATTCCAGATCCTCACCGAAGCCGGTTTGCTTCCCGGCGCGCTCATGCGCAACGCCGGACTCAAATACATCTGCAAACAGGTTCACCTGCGCACTGTAACCACCGATTCGCCCTTCACCAACCTGCTTCAGCCCGACAAGGTTCTGCGCATTCCCATCGGTCATATGGAAGGCAACTACTACTGCGATGCCGAGACCTTGCGCGAGCTGCAAGACGAAGACCGCATCGCCTTCCGCTATTGCGCGCCCAACGGTCAGGTCACCCCCGACGCCAACCCCAACGGCTCGCTCGACAACATCGCCGGCGTGCTCAACCGCGGGCGCAACGTCCTCGGCATGATGCCCCATCCCGACCGATCCAGCGAAGCCATTCTCGGCTCCGCCGACGGCGTTGGCATCTTTCGGTCCATGATCGGCGCTTTGGCTGGCCAATGATCGACATTCACCACCATCTCATCTACGGAGTCGATGACGGTTCGCCCGATCTTGAAACCTCGCTCGCCATGGCTCGTGAAGCCGCCAGCGAAGGCGTCACGCACATCGTCTGCACTCCCCACGCCAGCGACGCTCACCCCTACCAGACCAGCCTGAACTGGGAGCGCATGACCGAAATTCAGGCTGCGCTCGGAGACACTGTCCAGTTGCTGCTGGCTTGCGACTTTCACCTCAACGCCGAAAACATCCTCGACGCCATCGAAAACCCACTCCGTTACTCCATCGACGGCAAGGGATACCTCCTCGTCGAGTTCTCCGATCTCGCCATTCCGCCTCAACTGGACTCTGCGCTCGACCGCCTTCGCGCTGCTGGATACACCTGCATCCTCACCCACCCGGAGCGCAATCCGGTCATCGTCCGCGCCCCGGAACGCATCGCCGAGTGGATGCGGAACGGCGCACTCGTCCAGGTCACAGCGTCCTCGCTCTACGGACGCTTTGGCCGCGCCGCGGAAGCATTTTCCAATCAGTTACTCGACCGTAACTGGATTCATTTTCTGGCCACCGACGCCCACAATCTCACCTCGCGACCACCCCATCTGCGCAAGGCTTACCACTACGTCGCGAACCGCTGCGGCACGGAAACCGCTGACCGCCTCTGCACCCACAATCCACTGGCCGCCATCGCCGGCCAAAAGCTGCCGCCTCAGCCCGAACCCCTCAGCCTGCACTCCAGCGAACCGATCAACTTTGACGCGAAGTTCAAACCTTCTTCGCCCGGGAAGGCAAACAAATCTGCTGGCATCCTCAGACGACTCTTCGGCAGATAGTCCCACTCCCACCCAACGCAAGCTTTCCTGCGCCAGCCATCGCAAGAGTAATTCCCAGGCCGTTCTTTCTTGTCTGGTTGTCCTTTTTGACTGTCATTTTCTGGTTGTCATTCCCGCAGGGAATCTGCTTTTGTTTTTCCTCGCCGTCCAACAAAATATCCTCTTGACATCGACGAATAATCCACTACTACACGGTTGTGGATAAATTAGGGACTACATTTGCCGCTTTGTCTGACCCAACCCGTCGGGCGATGATTGAACGGCTCTCCCATGGGCCAGCCACTGTGCATAGCCTGACGGAACCGTTTGCTCTCTCGCAGCAGATGATCTCAAAACATATTGCGTACCTGGTGCGAGCGCGGATCGTGATCAAGAGGAAGCGTGGACGAGAGAGTGTTTGCACCCTTCGGCCAGAGGCGATCAAGACTGTCCGCGATTGGGCGATGAGCTATCGACGATTCTGGCAAGAAAGTCTGGAAAAGCTCGATGTTGTTGTCAATCAGATGAAAGAAATGGAGGTCCGAGATGACAAAGAAAAATGAGATAGAGCGAATGGTTGTCACGAGAGTTTTTGATGCCCCACGCGAGTTGGTTTGGAGGGCGTGGACAGACCCGAAATATGTCATGCAGTGGTGGGGGCCCAAAGGCTTTACTGTGCCAGTTTGCAAGATGGATTTTCGCGTGGGAGGGCAGTTTCTCTACTGCATGTGCTCGCCGGATGGGCAAGAATTTTGGAATGCTGGGGAGTACCATGAAATTGTTCCCTGCGAGAAGATCGTCTCCTCGATGTACTTTGCCGACTCGGATGGAAATCCGGTGGAAGCTGAGCAACTGGAAATCGAACATGAGGCGATCGAAGGTGCACACGATGTGATTCTGTTTGAGGATATTGGCAATGGCCAGACCAGAGTAACCTTCATCGGTAATGAAACCATGGAGAATGCACTCAAGACCGGCCAGGTGGAAGGCATGAACCAGATACTCGACAAAGTTGTTGCTGTGATTGCAGAGTTGGTTGAGGCGAAGTGAGGCTCTTGTGCCTAGATGGTCATCCTGCACGAAACCCGAAAGTAAATCTGGAAGCAGACCTGCGTTGCGGCGGACTACAATCAACCAGAGCATCCTCCCGTTCGCATCCATGTCCGCCATTCGCACCATCGTCAGCAAGGACAATCCGCGTTTGAAGCAGTTGCGCACGGCGCTGCTGAAGCCGTCTGCACGACGCGACGGCCTGATTGCGCTGGAGGGTTTCCATCTGGTGGAAGAAGCGCTGGCCAGTGGAGTTTCGATTCATACAATCTTCTTTGCGCAGGGATGCGAGGCGCTGTTGGAGACGCTCCGCCTTCCGACCTCGATCGAGATTCTCGCTTTGCCCGCGCCGCTGCTGGCAGCCTCCGTCACCACGGAGTCGCCGCAGCCGATTGCCGCGCTCATCGCGCCGCCTGCGTGGCAGTGGTCTTTGCTGCTCGGTGTACCGGCTCCGCTGCTGGTCGTTCTGGCCGGCGTCCAGGATCCCGGCAACCTTGGAACCATCCTGCGCTCGGCTGAGGCTTTCGGCGCATCCGGCGCAATCCTGCTGCCCGGCACCGTCAGCCCGTGGAATCCCAAGGCTTTGCGTGCCTCAGCAGGCAGCGTCTTTCGCCTGCCCACAATTGCCGCCAGCGCGGAAAAATGTTTCCGTCAACTGGCAGAAGCCGGGATTCCCGCCATCGCCGCCATGCCCCGAGAAGTGGCCACGGAACGCCGCTGCGAAGCGCTCACGCCGCCACTGGCCATCGTCATCGGCTCGGAAGGCGCGGGTGTGCCGCCGGAGATTGCGGCGCGCTGCGACCATGCCGTCACCATTCCCTGCCCCGGTCCGGTGGAGAGCCTGAACGCCGCCGTCGCGGCCAGCATTTTGCTTTATGAAGCCGCGCGCCAGCGTGGGAAAACCCTGCCATGAGCCTCTTCGACTCCAGCTCGGAACACGGCTCGGAACGCAGAGCCACCGCGCAGCAGAGCCGCACTGCGCCGCTGGCCGAGCGCATGCGTCCGCGCACGCTCGAAGAGTACGCCGGCCAGCAGCATCTGCTTGCTCCTGGCAAACCGCTGCGCGTCCAGATCGAACGCGACGACATGACTTCGATGATCTTCTGGGGACCACCGGGCGTCGGCAAGACGAGCCTTGCGCGCATTGTCGCCCACACCACGCAGGCCAGTTTTCTGGAGTACTCCGCCGTGCTCAGCGGCATGAAGGAGATCAAGGAAGTGATGGCGCGCGCTGAAGATGCCGCGCGGCTCGGCTCGCGCACGATTCTCTTCATCGACGAGATTCACCGCTTCAACAAAGCGCAGCAGGATGCCTTTCTGCCGTGGGTCGAGCGCGGCGCAATCCGCCTGATCGGCGCGACCACCGAGAATCCATCCTTTGAGATCATCTCCGCGCTGCTTTCGCGCTGTCGCGTCTATGTTCTGGAGTCGCTCTCCGAGGATGAACAACTCACGCTGCTGCGTCGCGCGCTTGCCGATACCGAGCGTGGTCTCGGCTCGCTCGGACTGACGGCGGACGACGATGTGCTTGCTCTCATCGCCGGGTTTTCCAGCGGCGACTGCCGCGCTGCCTACAACGCGCTGGAGATTGCCGCGCAACTGGCTGTTTCCGCCGGTCATCCTCTCATCGATCGCGAGACCGCCAGGGAAGCGCTGCAACAACGCGTGCTGCGTTACGACAAGAACGGCGAAGAGCACTACAACCTGATCTCAGCGCTGCACAAAAGCGTGCGCAACAGCGACCCCGACGCCGCGCTCTATTGGCTGGGGCGCATGTTCGCCGCCGGCGAAGACCCGATGTATCTTGCGCGACGCATCGTCCGCATGGCCGTCGAAGACATCGGCCTCGCTGCGCCAGAGGCACTGAATCTGACCCTCAGCGCTCGCCAGGCGATGGAGTTCCTCGGCTCGCCGGAGGGCGACCTCGCGCTCGCTGAAGCCGTCGTCTATCTGGCGCTCGCACCCAAGTCCAACGCTGTCTATAGTGCTTACGGAGCGGCGCGCGCCGACATCGAAGCCACGCGCCAGGAGCCGGTGCCGCTGCACCTGCGCAACGCCCCCACAAAGCTGATGAAGGAGCTGGACTACGGCAAAGGCTACCGCTACGCCCACAACGAGCCAGACAAGGTCGCAGCAATGGATTGCCTGCCACCGTCGCTTGCCGACCGCCGCTACTACCAGCCAACGCAGGAGGGCCGCGAGAAACAACTCGCTCAGCGACTGGAAGAACTGCGCCGCCTGCGGGCTTCTCTTGCTTCCAACCCTGCTTTGAAACGCCCTTGATTCCTTTGTCAACAAGAGGAGTTACTTTATTTTTATCTTGACATAGAAGCGAGTCTCGCACATGATCATTGCGCGCTCGAAGCCCGCCTGGGCGCACTTTCAAAACAAATCCAAGCGAAGGAGTCATGCTCCGATGATTCATCGAAATTCTGCACCCCCCCGCACAAACACGCGCCAGTAACCAAACGAGAGTTCACTCTCATCGTCGTACAGCAGAATGCGTTTTACTGGTTGGTTTCGTTCTCGGTCTTTCCCATTTAACCTCGCAAGCCCAGTCAACAACACCGCCACAGATCAACCGAGTGAGTCCGATCGTGCTCATGCACAGACATCTGGATTCTCTCGCTCAAATGGTGCATTCCAGTGATCCGGAAGCCATCCATGAACTGTCGCAAGAAGTATTTCTTCACGAAGGGATGCCTGCAAACGTGGCCTACGCTTCAAACTACGTGCAACGGCTCGCTCAGGCGGAGACTGATTACAGGAATGGCAGCCATACTCCACTGCACGTTGCGGATATAGTGCGGGCAAATAATGACTTTGCGCGCATTCTTGGAGCACCGCAGTGGGCTTTGACCGATCAGCTTGAGGTAAGTCGCCTACGCATGGAGTTGCTTGCTCGATACCCTCAACTCTTTGCCAACCCGAGACCTGTCAAAGTGCAGGGACATTTTCAGATATTCGCAGAGAACCTCAGTCCCATGGAAGCCGTCTTCCTCGCAACGAGCCTTCTCTATCAGAAAGAGTTCAATCCAAAGTACCAGCTCACCCTCGCAGAGCGCGGAAACTCCACGAATAATCAACCATTTCCGCCATCGCTCTTCCAGGCAAGAACGCAAGATTTTACGCAACTTCTGCACGGGAGTGCGCCGAGTCAGAGTCTTTCCAGTCTTGCACGAGCAGGCGAAATCCTGCTTGCCGATCTAAACATTTCACCTTCGCTGCGGCCTGAATTTGAGTCACTTCAGTTCGTTGCTCCAACCGCGATTGGAAAGGGTGGAAGAGAATGAAATCTCAGATTTTATGTTCGCTGGCTACATGCTTATCCATGGTCTCTCTGCTGACTGGATGCGGAAACCCTGCTCCTCCCGTCTTATTTTACGGGGCACAAGGACAGAACTATCTCGCTATTCAGACCAATGTTTCATCGCCTTCTGAGGCATGGCCGAATGCGACCATCTCAGGATATGCCGATCCCAATACACTGAGCAATGCCTGCAACGTGCTGGTTGACTCGAACTGCATCGCAGCCATTGGGACACCCACTCCAGATGCGGTGTATATCAATGGAATTAACTCTTTCAACACCAACTCAAATGGGCAAGCAGATTTCGGAACCGATGCGGTTCGGGTTTCATGGACGTTTTATGCTGTCGATAATGGTTCCTCCCAGTGCAACAATGGAACCGCTACGACTGTTACAAATGCCGGCTTGAGTACTGGCTCCGAAGTTTCATTAACTTGTGGTCAGAACGATTCTGACATGGTGGCCACGCCAGCAACCTGCACGATCAATGAAACAGTCACCCCGTATCAGAGCACTTGTCCAACGAATATAACCTTGACCTTTCCGCCACCGGCTTCCTCCAGTTACTCGTTGCCGTTGAATACTCAACTTGCGTCTGCGGTATACACGGATACTGGAAATTACAGCAGTCAGAGCAGTGCGATGCCCACGAATTCAACATCGATTATTGTCCCTCGCCCAACCCTCGGTGGCACTGCTTACATCGCAGTCAACGACCCTGCAACCGGAAAGGTATATGGTGTAGCGGAGTTTACGACCATCGTCGTCTTTCCACCAAATTCCGGCCCTCCAAAGCCTTGAAAGCGATCTATGCGCGTTTGTTCCCAGCGCTTGCGGCTCTGTTTTGAGCCGCAAGCGAAACATTTCGGCAATCCATGACAGAAAAGGAGCAGCGTTGGCGAATAGCATTGCGTTTCGGAGTGGGATAGGTTGGATTGTGCTCATCGCAGGACTTGCGGCAGGAATATGGGACTGCAACCTGTACGCACAGCAAGCAGCAACACAGCAAATGCAGCAGAACAAAAAGACAGACACCTCCTGGCAGATCGAACCCTATGTGCAGGGCGGCTTTCTCCCGCCAAATTATTCCTACGTTTTCGCCCAGGGACAGAATATGAATCTGTCGCTTGATTTTTACAGTGCGGGAATTGCTCTTGGAAAAGAGACACACAGAATTCATGCGCCGCTTTGCCTGACGGGCCGCGCGGAAGCGTTACTGGAAATAACCCCCTTCTGGCTGGCCCAGTATCCTGCTCAGAAAGTCATGGTTCAGTTCGATCCGCCCTACCAAATTTCTACGCAAAACTACTATGGTTCTTCCGTTACGCCATTTCTCGTCCGCTGGAATTTCTCCGAACGCAATGGTCAGAGAGTGATTCCATGGCTACAATTGGGCGGCGGCCTGCTCTGGACGGATCATAAGTTTCCTGAACTCTTCTACCCGATACCTGTTCCTGCAAACGATACAAGCGTGATCAACTTTACCCCGCAGGTGGGTGCTGGAGTGAATATCTTTCACGGCCAGAGACACAGTGCCGATCTGGCGGTGAAGTTCATTCACATCTCCAGCGCAGGACTGGGAGACAGGAATCCGGGACTGGATTACACCATCCAGTTTGCTGCGGGGTATTCATGGTGGAAATAGCCTGCGCCGCAAAGAGTACGTGCAGATTCCCTGCGGGAAGGCCAACAAAAAAATCAAACAATGCCATGTAAGAATGACGCAAGTGCCGAGGGAAACGAATGACGGCGGAAGTCAGGGCAGTGTGCGGAGCGCATCCAGAACAATGCCCGGCGTCAGCACCTCCGGCAACACCGTTCCCGCGCTGCCTGCTGTCGGCGAGTAGAGCACATAGGTGGGGACGCCGCTGCGCCCCAGCGCGGCCAGCGCGTGGGTGATGCCGTCGTCATGCGAAGTCCAGTCCGCCTTGAGCAGCACCACATGCTTCTCCGCAAATGCCTTTTGCACTCCCGCGGTGCGCAGCGCGACGCGCTCGTTCACCTGGCAGCTCAGGCACCAGCTTGCCGTGAAATCGACGAAGACCGGCTGGCCCGCGGCGCGGGCGCGATCGACGGCCGATTGAGACCATGGCTGCCAGCCGGATTCCGTAGCCGAAGTTGCAGAGCTGCTGGCGGAGATGGGCGCAGTCAGCGTGTTCACGCCATAGGCGCAAAAGCCAATGGTCAGCAGCAGGATAACCATGGCGACAAGCGAAGGGATGCGTCGTGCGGGCCAGCGACCAAGCACCCATCCGGCAATGGCCAGCAGCAGTAATGTAGCCAACAGCACGGCCACTCCGGTTGCGCCGCGCGTCTGCGCCATCACCCACACCAGCCAGATCACGGTGGCAAAGATGGGCACAGCCGTCGCCTGCTTCAGCACGTCCATCCACGCGCCCGGCCTTGGCAGCAGACCGGTCCATGCGGGCTGGAGAGTCAGCAGCAGATAGGGAGCGGCCAGGCCCAGTCCCAGTGCGGAGAAGATGGCGAAGCTGGCCGCGGCGCTTTGCGCCAGCGCAAAGCCGATAGCCGCGCCCATCAGCGGGGCTGTGCACGGCGTGGAGACAATGACAGCAAGCACCCCGGTAAAGAAGCTGCCGGAGTAACCCTGCTTCTGCGCCAGCGAGCCACCTGCACTGGTCAGCGAGAGTCCAATCTCAAACTGGCCGGCCAGCGAAAGACCCAGGAAGAACAGGAGCGCAGCCATCAGCGCGACAAAGATGGGCGATTGAAACTGGAATCCCCACCCCAGCGTGGCGCCTGCCGCGCGCAAGCCCAGCAGCATCGCCACCAGAATCCAGAACGAGACCAGAATGCCCAGCGTGTAAACCATGCCGTGACGGCGAATCTGCACGCGCTCTTCGCCGGCACTGTTGACCAGCGCCAGCCCCTTCAAAAACAGGACGGGAAAGACGCATGGCATCAGGTTCAGAATCATGCCGCCCAGAAAAGCCAACCCAGTCTGCTGCGCCAGCATTCCGAGGCCCGCTGACTTCCGGGATGCAACCTCGGCAACGACACCGGAAGCCGCTGTGATCCGATAGCTTCGCCCGCCGGATAACTCGACCAGCCCATCCAGCGTTGCAGGATTGGCCGTCAGCGTGGAATCCTTTTTCAGCGTCAGCACAACACCGTCCGCAACCGCATTGGCCTGCTGCGCCGCGGCGTTTTCAATCACGCCCTTCTGCTCCGGGAAAAACACGGCGGAGCTTTCACGGCTGCCCGTCAGAATCGCCAGCCGAAAGCCTGTCGGCGTGGCCTGGAACTTTGTCTGCACACTTGCCGGAGCCGCTTTCGGCAGGCTGTCCACCGCACTGGTCAGCAGCGCATTTTCTTCCGCGCTCAATCCCGAGGCTGATCCCGCTGCCGCGATGGTTTCGTTCAGTTGCAGGTCCGCATGTCCGGGCAGGCAGACCTCGCGGCAAACCAGCCAGTTCACGTGTGCTGCCAGTGTTGCACTGCCCGTCTTTGCCTCCGACGTCACATGCACGGCAAATGGAAAAACCACCTCGCGCTCGTAACCAAAATCCATCAGCGGCCCGAGTGGCAGCCGTGTCGGCGGAGGAAATTCCAGGGCATCGGCGGCAACGCCCTGCGGCATCTTCCAGCTCATGCGCGGCGGCTCGCCGGCGTCGCCCGCGTTCTGCCAATACACGTGCCAGCCAGGCTCCAGCTTGAAGTGCAATCCCGCCTGCGCTGCCTGGCCACGCACCAGCGTGGAGGGTGCGATCAGCTCCGCGCGCAGATGCAGTCCGTCGGTTCCAACCGTCTCCGCAAGCGCGAAGTGAGCAGCAAGGATGACAACCATTGCCAGAAAGAAGC
>JAJZEA010000010.1 GCA_021851335.1 Acidobacteriota bacterium
AAGGCTCGAACACTAGCCCGCGCAGCCTGACCGCGATGGCTCAACCGCAATCAGACGAAAGTCCAAAACCAGTACGACTATGAGCGACGCGTTCTGAGGGCAAGGTCAGTGAGGCTGCTCATGCCGCCCCCTTTGTCTTCGTCATTTTGGTGTAAAGCTCGAATAGCTTTTCCAACCGCTCGGTGTCGTTCTTGAAGCGGCGACCGATGTAAATGCGCTCCAATACTTCGTCGTTGCGTTCATGCGCTTGGCGCAAGTCGTCGGGCATTGTGTCGGGATCGTAAAGGTCTGCAATCGTCGCCGGATAATGATGCTCGCGCGCCAGCAGAATATCCTCGGCACAGCGCGTAAGGTCTGCCTTGTTCTTCTCGGTCAACGTTGGCACGGGAAATGTATTCCAGCCAAGTGTATTCGAGTAAGAAAAATCTGTCCGCATACGAAAACAGACGGTAGCAATCCAAACCAAATGCAAGCGGGAAGCGATAAGCGCCATGTTCCACAAGGGCGCGTCGTATAGAGCAAAGCACTTATTTGAAGCTATAAAATCTGCCGTCAAATAATCGCAAGGAAGATATGGCCTGTTTTCCGAACTGACACCGGGAACAAGTATCTGATGTTGTTTCGCCACACCCGCTATCTGCACAAAACGATACGGCTGTTTAGCGAACTGGCGTGTTGATTCTGCGTCTGACTTCTTACGGCTTTCAGTCACCAACTCCAATCGCTGTGCGATGAAGTTACTTTGCTTTGCAGTCTCTGCTTCGCTATCGTCGATCCACAGACAATACCGCAGCTTCCCGTTAATCAATTCTGTCGAGCCAAGAAATCTTTTTATGAAAGGTCGTGCATCTGCATCTTCGGCGGCTATCCTTTCAGTCAACTCGGCGTCAAGAAACAGATGCCCGCCGTCACGCGGCATATTGCCGAATAACATGGTGGATTGCTGGCCGATTGGCTCATTGGTTTTCTGCACATAAGCGAGGCTATCCGGTACAAGATACGGGCCGATAACGGAGCATTGCTTGACCGTTCTATCTTGATAGAGCATTTTCGGCAGATTCGACTTCTGGCCTAAGCCGACAATTACCACCGTCACGCCCGCGTTGTGGCTGGCGAGGTTTGCCCACTTGAACGATGTATGAGCAAAACGGATTTCACAACCGCGTTTGAACGCTACCGGCCACACGTCGATAGCCTGCTGACCTTGACAAACACTATTGGTTGTCACAAACGCGGCGACCGCATTGGGCACTTTATCGATGTAATCGAAAAAATGCGCAAACCATCCGGTCACAAAGTCGGTGGTCTTCGCTAATTTTGAATGCTTTACCCAGGCGTTCGCCAAATCGGCCTTCTGTTCGTCAGTTTGCCATTTACTACCACGGTAGGGCGGATTGCCGCAGATGTACGTCTCTCCACCCTCGTTCGCAAAGTCAATCTCTGCCTGGTCGAGCGGTGTGCTGAAAAGATCATCACCTTGCAACTTCACGCCGGTTCCTGTCGGCGGGCAGATGCTCAACCAATCAAGCCGTAGCGCGTTGCCGCATGTAATCCAGTTCTCTGAGCGGAGCGGCAGAAACTCGGCAAGCGCGAGTTTCTGCCCGCGATACAGAACATCACACTGGTACTCGGCAATCACAAGCGCAAGGCGGCCTATTTCTGCCGGAAAGTCGCGCAGTTCGATCCCGCGAAAATTAGTGAGCGGGATTTCGCTGCGAATCTCCGGCTCGCCGCGTTGCCTGTTGATCTCTACTTCGATTTCCCGCATGGCCTTGTATGCAATTACAAGGAAATTGCCGGAGCCACAAGCGGGATCGAAGACTCTGATCTTTGCCATGCGCTTGCGAAGATTGAGCAAGGTGCGCTGATTGTCTCCAGCCTCCTGTAGCTTCGCGCGCAGGTCGTCGAGAAACAGCGGATTCAGCACCTTCAAGATGTTCGGGACGCTGGTGTAGTGCATCCCCAGCGCGCCGCGCTCCTCGTCCTCGGCGACGGCCTGGATCATCGACCCGAAGATGTCTGGATTGATTTTCGTCCAGTCGAGGTTGCCGATGTGCAGTAGATACGAACGCGCAATCTTGCTGAAGCGCGGCACGTCCATGTTGCCGGAGAACAGGCCACCGTTCACATACGGGAACGAGTTAGACCACCGGGGCAAACCTACGCGCTCCCGCTCGCCGACCTTCGTGTTCATGGCGCGGAACAGGGACTCAATCACGGCATGGGTGTTAGAAGAGTCCTTCGCGCTCATCTGTGCGATAGTGTCTGTGAACAGGCCTTTGCCAATGAAGATGTCAGTGTCTTCAGCAAAAAAGCAGAAAATCAGCCGCGCCATGAAGTGATTCATATCGTGGCGGCGGGCAGACGTACCCCATTCAGGGTTGTCCTTGAGAAGTTCGACGTAAAGCCGGTTGAGGCGACTGGTCGCCCGGATGTCAAACGAGTTTTCGGCGATTTGCCGGACGGTGGAGATGCCCGCAAGCGGCAAGAAGAATCCGAAATGGTCGGGAAAGTCCTTGTATACACAGGCAACAGGCGCATCGTCCGAAGTCAGGTTTTCGGCTTCCAATGTATGCCCGTCTGTCGCCAGAATGAATTTGGCTTTGGCCCGCGTGGTGGACGGGCTTTCCCGAAGCGCCGTGAGGGTTTTCGTAACCTCACCTTCCGCGCATACCTTGATATGGGTATTGTTGGTCTGGAGAACCCCGCCAAGATCGGACTTGTTCGACGCGCCCGCGCGCAGACGCTTGATCGTCGTCTCCTTGTTGCCGAAAGCTTCAAGGAAGGCATACGGGAAGTTTACGGGGTCAAACGGCTGTTCCGCCAACAGCGAAATAGCTTCTTCGATTTCAACAGCGTTCAACGCTTTGCTCTCCCAGTACATTCACCCAAGAATGCCGCTGTCCCCCTGCGATGGATTTCAACGTCAATGCTGTCGATGGGCATGGCTTTCATTCTCCATTCCAGATGATAGCGAATCTAGCTATCTGCGATTTCCGGCAGACTGTGCCTTGCCCTGGTGTCTTCAAGGTGGCGTCGAGACCGTTCCAGTTCCTCGGCGAGAGTCTTTTCGTCCGGCAATACAGTTTGGTATTCAGCAGCGAGGATTTTGTTGGGAAGGTTGTCCAGCGCGTAGTGGGCCTCTGCGGCTCCCTTTTCGGCGCAGAGGATCAGTCCGACAGGCGGGTTTTCGCCGGACTTGACCCAGTGCTCGCGGGCGTAGTTGAGGTAGAGGTGCATCTGGCCAGCGTCGGCATAGCTGAATTTGCCAACCTTGAGGTCGATGATGACGAGGCAGCGCAGCCGACGGTGAAAGAAGATGAGGTCGATGCGGAACCAGTTGTCGTCGATCCTGAGCCGACGCTGCCGTCCGAGGAAAGCGAAGTCGTCACCCAATTCCAGCAGAAAATCGGCGAGGTGCTGTATCAGCGCCTCTTCCAGATCAGTCTCGGAATACTCGTCCTTGAGGTCCAGGAATTCGAGAACGAATGGGTCCTTGATGGCCTCTTCAGGCGTAATTGTATCGCCGGGTTCGACATGGTCTGCCTTTTCCAGCATGGCCGCCTTGTTCTTTGAAAGAGCAGTTCGCTCGTAAAACTGGCTTTGGATTTGCCGGTCGAGCTGCCGCACAGACCACCCGGAACGAAGGGCTTCCGTCTCGTAGAATGCGCGTGCCTCCGTGGTTTTGACTACCAGCAGTCGGACGTAGGCGGACCACGGGAGAGGAAAGCGGGGGGCCAGAGAGGCGATACTTGATGGAATAGTGTCTATACTATTGAAAAATATAAGACTTGGAGATTCGCCAGACACTGTCTGGCGAATCTTTGGTTCGGGCCTGGTTAAATAGAACGCACGCATCTGCCGGAGGTTCGCTCGACCAAAGCCGCGGCCAAATTGCTTCGAGAGGTCGCTCGCTAGCTGCTCAATCAGTTGTTTCCCATAGTCGGCGCGAGCTTCCCCTTTCTGTTCAAACTGGACGATCCGTTTCCCGATTTCCCAATAGGCCGCTGTCATCAGGCTGTTCACGTTGCGGGCCGCCATGCTTCGGGCTGCATGGAGAAGCTCGACAATTCCCGTGCGGATCGCTTCGTAATCCCGGGCGATTGGGTAAGTTTGTTCATTTTCCTCTCCGTTTCATCCTATTCGTCTTTACAGGCTCATGCTCACGCTCTGATCCCGCGACTTGGGAATGCTTTGTACCATCTCCAGCGCGGATGTTTTGCTGACCTCGGTTCCGAGTTGTTGTGCCAGCCGGTTGATGTCGTTGGTAAAGATGGTGGCTTCGTGGCTGGCGCGGGAGACGGCAACATACCCGAAGCGCGAGCTGAGCAGATCTGGATGCACGCTGGTATCGGCGTGAATCAGGACACGTTCGGCGGTGAGTCCCTGAGAACTGTGGCTGGTGACCGCATAGCCGTGATCGAAGTGACGGTGTTGGGAGGCGTTGAATTCGATCCTGCGGTTGTCGTCCAGCTGGGCTGTAATCCGGCCATCGGGCGTGATCGATTCAATCGTGGCAAGATCGCGGTTGGCGACACCGAGGGATTTGTCCGGTGCGGTGAACTGAATGCGGTCGCCAACGGAGAATTCATGGACGACTTCGCGGTAGACGCTGACGCCAGAGAGACGGCGCGGGTCGTAGGTGGCAAGTTCGCCGGATTGCTTTTCGACTGTAAGCAGATTTGCGGATGGGGTAATAGCGGTCACGATGCCGTAGGAGCCGGCTTCGATGCCAGTCGTCTTGCTGCCGCGCGCATAGCGCACCACGTCGCCGATTTCGTAATGGTTGGCCCAAGCGCGGTCGGCGCCGGTCATGTCCTGCCGCTGCACGAGAACTCGGAAGGAATGATCGTCATGCTCTAACTTCCCATTCGCTCGCAGCTCCTGACGGACGGCAAGGTTCAGTTCGCGCCGGGAAGCATTGTCGGGTGAGACGATGAGCGTGTTCTCTGGCGCAGCGGCATACATGCGGGCTACGGTGCGGATACGTTCCTGCCGGTCGGGAATTTCCTGAACGCGCCCCTGCTGCCGGAGTTCGATGAGCGCCGCAGCGCTCCGGCCCCGCGCCAGCAACTCGACCGCCGATTTGAGGGCCGGGTCTTTCTGGCGAACGATCTCATCGAGTTTTGCCGTGCGCATCCCGGCTTCTTGCAACTGCTCAAAGGGACGGCCCGCCTCGACACCCTGATGCTGGCGAGTGTCCCCGATCAGAAGTACGCGATCGTGAGGGCCGAGTCGGTCAATAAAATCGCGCATCTGGCGGGTGCTGGCCAGGCTCGATTCATCCACGAAGTAGAAGTGCTTTGCAGATATACCATCATTCGGTTGAGCGCTTCGTGCGAGAAAACTTTGCAGCGTGGTCGCTTCAACTCCAGCTTCCCGAAGCTGTTTTGCGGCACGCGATGTGGGAGCGAAACCTTCCACTGAATAGCCCTGTACTTCAATGGCCTGACGGATCACGGACAGTGTGGTTGTCTTGCCCGCGCCTGCGACGCCCTGGATGCCCTGAATCCGGTCCGGCGAGTAGAGCACATCCTCGATTACCCGGCGTTGCGCTTGGTTCAGATGGGAATGCTGTGCTGCAAACGTGACCGCCTGCTGTTGCGACAAAACGGGCACAAGCTCGTCTTTACCTGTGCGCATTCGGCTCACGATCTCCTGCTCTTCGCGGACGGTTCTCGCAGTGGTGAACTGTCGCGCGGGGGAGTTTTGTCTGCGCTCCATCGCTCGGAATTCTCCGGTCGATACGCGGTTTTCCAGATGAGCACGGACCTGCGAATAGGTGATCTCTCCCATGCCGCGGCGCAGCGCATCACGGACGAGCAGGCGTTCATCCACCACGGCCTCGCGCTCGAAGTTCCTGTCGCGGGCGAAGGTCAGCGATTCCCGAACTCTCTCCCGGGATCGGTTCGCTGAGACGCTCTGTTCCGGTTGCCGCACTCGTTCCTGTGCCGCACGAACAACCGTCTCGGCCTGATGGCCGAACTCTGCCGCCAGTTTCCGGTGAGCGGCCATGATTTAGGCAGTCGAATGAATCTCTTTACGATCGCGCGTCGAGTGGGCTGCGATTTCGGCGGCCTCCTTGCCGTTCTTGCCGGTGCGTTCCAGATACTCCCGTATCTGCTGACTGCGCGGGCTGGAGGCGTCGAGATACTCCTGACTGTAGCCTTTGATCTCCGGTGCTCCACTGCGTCCGGCAGTAATCTCGTATCCAAGCTGCCGCAGCCGGTACGTCAATTCAGATTGGTAGATAGCGGTTGCCAACTGCTGCGAGGCGAACAGGCTCTGTGGCTGGATGGCGCGAGTTTCGCTGTTGTCACGTTCGGTAATGTTGAAGAGGACGGCATGAGTGTGAAGCTGTGGCGCGACATAGCCATCGACCGGACGCACGGTATCGTGCTCGAACTTTGCGGCGATGAATTTGCCGGTCGTCTCCGGTGGGTGATTGCCGCCGATGCGCGCCTGCGTATAGCGTTCAAGTTCATGAAGCGCGGTGGTGACGGCTTCGCGGTGCGCCTCGCGCACGCGGGTGTCGCCGCCGACCAAGGCGGTGAGCGAGACAGATTTGGGCGCGGAAAAAGTCGCATCCCACCCAGCCCGATGCTCCATCGACCGGATGGATTTTCCATCGGCATCCTTATATTGGGAGGAAGCCCGCTGGCGGACAAGCTGCTCGCCGGTCTGCGGATGCTGGCCCTGGCTGAGCCGGGCAAAGTCCTGCTCGGAGACCGGGCCGCGCAGGCCCAATTGTTCTGCCAATCTGCCTTGCCACTCGCCGCGCATCTCGCCGCGCTGCGACCAGTAGTTCTGCTCCCGCGAGGTGAATTCCTTCCTGTGATAGCTCTGCGCCTGGCCGACGGAAAGCGGCTTGGAGATGGTCAGCATGGCAGTCTACTCCATCCGGACAGCATGAGCGCCGTCCGGTTCGTCCTCTCCTCCAGGATCACTTCGGTCATTTTCCGCCTCGTCATGCAGCAATGCGGGCGGTGCAATCAGGTCGTCCATGTCGCGCTCGATGAATCCGGGGTGGTTTTCCTTCAGATCGACAAATGGAAACGAGAAGCGCGCGACATGGTTGCCGTACTTCAGAAAGCCACGCAGGTCGTCCAGTCCGGAAATCTCTGAAGGCAAAACCAGCGGCTCCGTCTGGCGGTCAAGCGCGAAGTTACGGCCCTGCCGTGATCCGTCGTAGTGGGTTTCGCGCAGTCGTTCGATCTCTACTTCTCCAATGGCCTCGCTCACCCATTTGGCGGCGCGCGGTTCGCTGGTGCGCAGAAATATCTTGGTGGCTGGCTGCGAGAGCATGGCTTCGGCATCATCGCCGTAACGGGCTTCCATCTGGCTGCGGCCCTGAAATCCGAGAATAACCGGGTTCTGCGACTTGCGATTCTCGGTAATCGCCGTATGAAGCTGCGGCAGCCGTTGCAAACTGGCCAGCTCGTCGATGACAAACCAGACCGCCTTCTGGCCGGGGTCAGGCTCATTCAGAAGGCGGAGTACCAAGACATCAATCCACAAACTGATCAGCGGGCGCAGGGCCTCGCGTAGGGTGGGGCGCGAGGTGATGAAAACCCAGCCTTTCCGTGTTTCTGCCCACTTGGTAGCCGTCCATGTTCCGGTTGTTTCGTCCTGTTTGGGCAGCAGTCGGAAACTGTCCGCGGTCATATTGAGCGATCCCAAAACGCCTTCGCGCTGATGTGGCGCGCGCGGATCGATGAGCGCCCAATACTCGGTCTTGCGCACACGCTGGTCGATCTCCGCTGGGTTTGACATCCAGTGGACCAGCTCCGCCGGCGTGGGCAAATAGGTCAGCAGATGCGCAAAAATCTTCTGCGGCGCTTCTACAAAGAAGCGGTTGGTGACGCCCTCCGGCTGATACATGGAGACGGCCAAGGCTTTCGCTTCGGCACGGCGGCGCAGCTCCAACGATGGACTCCAGAAAGGCATGCGCGCGTCAAGCGGATTGAGCACAATGTCGCCGCGGTGTGGGTTGTAGAATTGCTTCACGAACTCGCAGGCCGGGTCGTAAACGATGGCGCTTTCGCGGCGCGCTGCCACCTGCAAAAGCATCTGGCGGATGATGCTGGTCTTGCCTGATCCTGTATCCCCGACAATTAGGAAGTGCTTGTTCTCGGCGTCACGCGGAATGCGCAGCGGTTGCTTGCTGCGATCCGTAGTGATACCAATCCCGTCGCCAATGATCTCCTTATTAAAACCCTTCGGGCTGACGAGAACCGGGCCTTTGAGCCGTCGGCCATAGCGCAGGTCTTTGAGCCGTCGGATGTCCTTTGGGATCGACAGTGGAAGTTGGATCAGGAAAGCCACGAGGCCGAAGACAAATTGCCAGAGAAATAGCTGCAAGATGGATTGGTCGCCGTATATCCAGTGGCCGATCCAGGCGTGCAGCGCCTTGTTCGAGTAACGCCGCGGAGCCTCGCGGAAGAGCACCCGGTAGCCATCTTTGCGGGCCTGATCCGACAGCGCAAACGGCAAGGGCTTTCCGTTTGCCTGCGGCGTCTTTCCGCGTTGCACATCCGCATTCAGGGCCGGGCGCATTTGCGATTTTCCGCCCTGAACGAAGATCAACTCATAGGTGCCGGAAGGATGGAGCGTGCCCAGAGTTTCCGTTCGCAGAGCATACGGCAGGTAGTAGCGTTCGAGCGGCGAGAGGCCATAGGCTACGCGCATCCAGACGAGGAATCCGGTGAAGACGACCGCGAGAAACAATGCGCCGAGCGTGTAGAGATACCCGCGCGGCGGCCAGATAAGTGACTCTTTGCGGCCCCACTGTTCTACACTTGACATCGTCAATTCTCCTTCCCCTGCGCTCGCCGATTCAATAGTTCCTGGGCCTGCGCGGCTTTGCCTTTTTGGACCTGACGGAACTTTGTCGCAGCCTCTTCTCGCGTGAGTCGCTCGCCACAGAGGACAGGTTCCAGTGTGCTCATCAGCAGCATCTGAAGCCCTACGAGTTCGGTGAATATATGGCGTCCCATCTCTTCGCTGTTGCGATGGATGGCCGCGCGGAGAAGAATCTCCCGTGCCCATTCACCTGGGGCCTTGCCGTCCTGTTCAGCAGCGGCGACGATCTTCCTTTCCTCATCGGGTGTCAGCTTGGTCCCGATGCTGCGGGTGCGCGCCACACGCCCTCTCAATCGCTGTGAAAGGTGAGCGCTGGTTATGTTGCCACTTTGCATGTAACCTCCGTGCGCTTCGTGTGAGCTTTTCTTGATAGCCTTGATTCCTTGTAAGGAACGCGATTTGGACGAACAGCATTCATTCCAACGAGTTCGCAGCAAGGAACCGAAGTTCCTCGGCAGCACCCTTCAAGGGGTGGAGTGTCGCAAATCAACCCGGTGCGCAGCACCGAACGTACTTACTCCACCCCTCCAGCACGTTTCGCGGCTACCGGATCATGGCCCGCCACAGAACCATTGGGACGCTTCGCACTGCTGTTCACAGCTTCGTGAGCCGTGCCGTTCTGGCCGACGTGCCGCACGCGCAAACTCGGCGGAACACGGGCAGCCTCCGGCGTCCGCAGAAAGTCCTGGAAGTCGCGGTCCTTGGCGAAGACATAGGCCAGCGCCTTGTCTACCACTTCATCGGCGGAAGCATGGAGGAAAGCGGCGTACTGGTCGATCTGGCTGGCGGTGGTTTCGTCGAGCCGGATCATGGCTGTAATCCGGCGGGTTTGAACGATCTCAAGCAAGGGCATGATGAGCTTCCTTTCGGTGTGAGTTGAGAGTTGGCTTTGGGGCACGTATGGCCCGCTGTGTAGCCCAGAGAATCTCCACGGCATACGTTCGGCAATCGGCGCTCGAAAGCTCGAAGCGATGCCTGACTTCGAGCATGGTCAGAACGTCGGAGATCGGTGCTCCTTCGGCCAGCCATTGGCGGGCTGAAGCAATGTCCAAGCATCTCCGATTGCGCTCTGGATTCAGCATGGAATCGCCTCCAGTTCCGGCTGCGTTCGAGCCTCGAATACGTGCTCCATCACGAACTGCCGTGTGCGGCGGTCGTAGTCCTCCACATGCAACACCTCGCGGACGATGCGCCGCCCTGGCTGGCGTTCGATATGAACGACGTAATCGACGGCTTCGCCGATCTCGGCTTCGATGTCCTCATAGGTCGCCTGCTGATGGCTGCGTAGCACGAGATTGGCGAAGCGGCGCAATGCTTTGACCGCGGAGTTGGCATGGATGGTTGCAAGCGACCCGGAATGTCCAGTGTTGAAGGAGTCGAGCAGCGTCCGTGCCTCCATGCCGCGCACTTCGCCCAGGATGATCCGGTCGGGCCGGAAGCGCAGCGCATCCTTGAGCAGTTCCTCGAATGTGACGGACTTCCCGAACGTATGCGTCTGCGATTCCGTGGAGACGACGTTCGGCTTGCGGATCTGAAGCTCCGGCGTGTCCTCAATGATGACAAGACGTTCCTCGTCGGGAATGGCGTCTGCCAGTATTCGCAGCAGTGTCGTCTTTCCCGACCCGGTTCCACCGCTGATAAGCAGCGTCTTGCCTGCCTGAATCTGCTCGGCAAGAAACTCGGCAACGGCGCGCGTCAGCGTTCCGCGAGCGATCAGGTCTTCGACGGTGAAATGGCGGCTGGTGAATTTGCGAATGGAGACCGCCGGAGCCGGGCCGACCACGGGCGGAATCCACACGGCAATCCGGCATCCATCGGGAAGTCTCGCGTGCAGACTGGGGTTGTCGTCATCGAGCCGCTTGCCGAGGTGATTGGCGATTACTTCCAGGCCAGTCCGCAGGCTGGCTGGTGCGAAGGAAATCCCCGGCTCACGGCAGAGCTTTCCTTCGCGCTCGACAAACCAGCTCGTGTCGGGATTGCCGAGAATCTCGCTCACCGCGTCGTCGCGCAGCAGTGGCTCGATGGGGCGGAGAAACGGAAGAATCAAATCGAAGCTCATCGCGAACCTTTTCCAGCAAGGAAGCCCAGCGGTGAGCCGGGCTTCCGGGAGTGAGGAAGAAGCGGCAGCTACGCCGCCTCTTCCTCTGGGTTGAAGTCATCGCTGGCTGCTTCTTCCGGGCTGGCCTTCTCGGCGCGGTCGAGCTTCAGGATCGAAGAGACGCGCACTTCCCAGATGCGTTCCTTCTGGCCGGTCTTCTTGTCCGTCCGTTCGCGGCTGCGCATCTCGCCTTCGACGGCCAGGTGTGCGCCCTTCTTCAGGGTCTTCGCGTAGTCGGCCAGCTTGCCCCAGGCGATGCAGCGGTGCCATTCGGTGTGGTCGATGTACTTGCCGGTCGTCTTGTCCTTGTACGAGCTTTTGGTGGCCAGCGACAGGGCGGTGAAATTTGCGTTCTTGGTCGAAACGGCGGTGGCGTCTTTGCCGAGAAATCCGATGAGTGTGATGCGGTTCTGATACATGGTAAGTCTCCTAAGGTTGAATTCCCGGATTGGCCGGGTCACCCATTGGCGAAGCCTGAGCGAGATACTGGGGTCCCCAGCAAGCGGTCGTAGTGTGCTGGGGTGGTAGTGGGCCATGCTCCCAAGCGCCGAAGGTCTGCTTTCTGGGAGGGACCCGGAAGAAGTTTGCGCGGCGTTCTTGGCTGCGGTGTGCAAACTTGTTCCGGGAGGAACCGTGACCCGAAGGGCGACGAAGTCGAAGCAGAAGACCGAGTGCCGCCGGGCGCATGACAAGCCCCGAAGCGTGTGACCGGACAAGCAAGGGAGAGACCACGGAGACGAGCGCTTCGTGGATCGCATCGTCGAAGGTTTTCTCGTGCCTGCCAACGCTGGCATCCAGATCGCAGAATCGCCCTGCTGACCCACGTGCAAGGATGAGGTAAAGGCATCGGCTACAACGCAGGGATCGCACCCACGCAGGGCAGGCGAATGCGGAAGCGTAAAGGATGCATTCTGGCCGGAGATGTGTGCGGCGTTGGACATGAAGACTGCCTCGCTCTGGGAAGTGTGATTCTCCTACTCGAACGCCTGGTCGGCCCGGAAGCGGACGATGGTCAATCCCAGAGGATTGACGGCCAGTTCGTTGTTCTTCACATCCTCGCGGAAGACATAGGTCACGCTAGCGGTCCATCGCTCCCGCTTGAGTTCGGTATGATCCGCCGGGTTCGTGTACACCTTCTCTAACTCAATGCGCGCCGAATAAGGTGATTGCCGCAGGTCGTCCAAGACGACGTTTTTGATCTCGACATCGACATACGGAAGCGTGCTGTCGTCGCGGTACGTCTGGATGATCTTGTCTTTCTGTTCCTGTGCAATCACGGCACGCTGCACATCGCCATTCAGAAAATAGAGCGCCTGTGTTTGGTCACGCTCGATGGTGAAGCGATTCCGGCTGAAGTACAACTCTGCCCAGCGGGTCAGGTAATACTTGTTCTCCGCCTCCTGCGGGCGGTATTGGAAGTTGCGGTAGTCGATGGCTTCTGCGCGACCCACGTCGTTGATGCGAATGATGAGCGGGTGCATTGAAGCCAGCGCCTTCTGACTGCGGAAGACGAGCGCTGCGAGCATGAGACAGACCACAACAAGGCAGAGGATGGTGATCTTGAGCCAGGTATTCATCACCAGCGGATCGCCATATTGTTCGAGGTAACGCTCCGCGGCGCGGGTAATCTCAGGGGTCGGTTTGGTTGTCGTCATCGTGTCCATACTTTCGCATCCCCTAAAACGCCCGTAGAATGGCGGCGGTCAACACACCACCAGCCCCGAATCCGTGCCCGCCGATGTGGCCGGAGAAGAGCGATGCCGTCATGGTTGGAATCTTGAAGAGTATGAAGGCAGCAATGAAGCAGAGCATGAGCAGCCCTGGCATGAGATAGATGAGATTGGACGGACTTGAAACATTCATCGCGCCGCTGGTGAAATAGGTAATGAGTAGATGGCTCATGACGCTCATGGTTGCGGCTGCGACCACCTTATAGAACTCGAAGCCTACGAATGCCTTCAGCCAGCCCCAGAAGAGAAAATCCGTCTTGTCGAAGACCATCCACGGAATGAAGACCGGACCGAGCAGACCGATGATTGTCGCTCCGATCGCGCCGTAGGCGATGATGACAGCGATCAACGCAGTCAGGATGCTAAGAATAATCTGTACGGTGTATGTGCAGAGCAGGGTGTAGGGTTCCGTGAGCGAAGGCGACAGGGTTCCTACCTTGCTGAGCGCAAGGTGAATCGTGTTCTGCACCTCGCTTGTCGAGTCTGTGCCGATGTAATCGACCAGAGCGCTGGTGCCGCCGCTGACGAACTCCTTGAGCGAGTAGCCGATGCCGGGAATGGAGCCGTCATAGAACCGAACGAAGCAGTAGGCGAAGGTAATCAGCAGGAAGAAATTCAGGAACTTTGCGACGTTGAATCCGGGGCCGCCCTGCGCGGAGGCGAGCGCCTCCTGAACGCCAAACCAGACCATCATGATGGTGGCCAGCGAAAGCACCATGTGCAGGCCGAGCGCGTCGACCGAGGGCGCAACCGTCGCCGTCAGGTTGTCGCAGCCGTTCTTGATGAGAATCAGGAAGTCCATGATTGCCATCCTTTCTCAGTAGTGGAAGGCCCAGTTGGTGCTCGCGCTCGACTGCTGCGGCGTGACTGCGTTGAAGTTCTGCTGATAGCTGTTGCCGGTCTGGAATAACGATTTGAGATTGTCCTGCTGTACCTTCTGACCAACCATTTGCTGCAAGGTGTTGGCTTCAAGAATCTGATTGGTTTCCTGCTGAGAGCGCAACTCGATCAGCAGGGCCTGATTGATCCGCTGTAAAGTCGCCATCTCCGTATGCTGGGACGGGTCGCTGGAATGGCTTGTGGCTTCGAGTTGCGCAATGTCGGTCTCGCGCTGCGCGGAGTTTGTTCGTATCGTACCGACGGTCTCAAGGCTCGTTGCGTTGACTGCGTTCGCCAGATCGACTGTGGCACCCTGTGCCGCAATCGACTGCTGACCCTGCGGGCTGAGCGAGCTATATCCGGCGATGCGGCCTGTTGTGTTGATGCTGGCCGTCCGCGCAGCCGCCGGTGCGCCATAACCCGTTGCGGCTGCATTCATCCACACCGACGAGTTGCCGTAGGTGTTGGCTGGCTGAATGAGGGTTGCCCATTGCTGCTGCCCAATCGTGCTGTAAGTCGTGTAGAGAGTCTCAGGCAGGCTCGCCATCTGGCGCGCCAGGTTGTAGGCACCGATGACGTTTTGCATCGTGTTGACGGTGGTGGTGTACAACTGGCTCGCCTGCGCAATCTGTTGGATGGCGTGTGCGGACTGCGTCGGGTCAAAGACGATCCCGGAACCAAATTGCGCGTGCGCGGGTAACGTTGCGACAATCGCCGTACTGATGGCGAGTATGAGTTGTCGTTTCATCGTGGCTCCTCCTGAATCATTTCCTGGCGCGTTCGGCCTGTAATTGATCCCAAACTTCCTTCATTCTTTGGTTTTCGTCGTTACACTTTGGACTGAGTGTGGGCGGAACCTTCAGGTATTCTGCAGAGCAATCTTTTCCGAATTGCTGGCTGAGTTGGTCATACTTCTTCTGCAGGCCCTCAACCGTTGCGTGATGGCTCTGGCATCCGAGGGTGGTAATGGCAAAAATTGCGGTGAATCCAACAAAGATAGCGGTGCGGCGCATACTTCCTCCTTCAGAACGACTGTGGAATGGTGTGGTTCTCGTATGCGGGCAGCAGCATATCCTGCGTGAAGTAGACCTTCACCCGATGGCCTTCGCGGATCGTAATCGTCGGCGGTATCTCAAGAAACTGGTCGAGCACAGAGGTAGCCGACTGCGAAACGCTGGCGGAGGCCCCGGTCGCAAATGCCTGCGACCCGCTGGTAGAAATCGTACCCCCGCCCTGCTCAATCTCGCCTGCACCCGCGATCACACCCAGCGCAATCGACATTCCGAATATCTCCAGATAATGGTTGTTCACCTTGTCTTTCAGCCCTTCGGCTCCCGACTGGTTCAAGCCCTGAAACTGGTCCAGGTCAACCGAATAGCCATCCGGCATAATCATGCGGTGAAAGACGACAGCCATGCGCCGCTGCTGTCCGAAGCCTGAGGCTCCGATCTTCCGCGCCTCGCCCAGCACGATCGTCCCTTCGGGAATCAGCACATGCTGACGGTCATGCGAGTAGACAGGATTCGAGACCATCACCTTGACCGGACCGGCAGCATCACCGTCGAGGCGATTGATGAGAACTGTGTCGAGGACTGTACCTTCGTAGACCACATACGGCTGACCGGTGGCCGAGTCGATGTTCACCTCGGGCCGGCGCTGCGGTTGAGTTTGTGACTGGCCAGCGCTTGCCGCCTGCTGCGCAGTCAGGCTCGTGTTTGCAGATCCGAGAGCAGCCACGTATGGATTTGTGTTCGCGCCTGCAACAGGGGCCGGGGGGTCGATAATCGCAGAGGCTGGTGTGTGTTGCTCCGGATTCGCTGATTGCTGGGCTTGCGAGTAGACAAGGTTCGACGCAAAGCGCGAAGCGTAAGCCAGCTCGCGATCTTTTGCTGCGAGCTGTTGCTCGGTTTGTTCGGCGGGAGAGAGTTGTTGCTGCGACGGCGTACACGGCTGGCCTGGAACGCAGGCGACGGGTTTTCCCGTTGGACCATACGCCGCTGCAGCGGCCTGCTGCGCCGCGGTCATGCCAGCAGACGTGGTTGGAGCAGCTTGCTGCGCAGCGGCCTGGGCCGCCTGTTCTTCGGCGGTGGCCACCTGACTCTTGAGGTCGGCGATATTGTTGGCGGTATTGTCCTGGAGCACCGGCTGCGGTGCCTCGTGCCCGCTACCGTTCTGCTGTGCGGATGGCTTCTTTGCTGTTCCACTGAAGACCGCCGCCACAATCACCAGCAGCGCCGCGCCCAGGTAGAGCGCGGGTTTAAGGTTCTTCGGCACGACACCTGCGGGCACTCGCTCCTCGCGGCGCAGCTCCGGCTCAACCGGCACGGCATTTGGAATGTTCGTCATCGGCTCAGCCATAGCACACCTCACGAATGCTTGCGGGAGAACTCCATCCGCTTCTTGCCCAGCTCGACGTAGCCGGAATCCATCACCTTCGGAATCACATAGGTTCCGTTCGAGAGCTGGTAGGTCACCAGATTCGGCTTGCCGTCCCGCATCTCGTAGACGGAGAACTTCTCTGGCGCATCGGTCTTGATGTAGGTGAACTTGTCGTCGTGGTAGATGGCCTGAATATTGAATTGCGGCTCGTTGGCCTTGAAGGTGTAGTCGAACTTCAACTGCATCGGATAGGCGCTCTTGTATTCATCCACCGCCTGCGTGATGTGCGATTCCACGGCGGCGAGTTGCTGCTGGGATTGCGTCAGTTGCGCTGCCGGTACGAACTGCGGCGGCCCGCTGGAAGCAACGATCGAGGACCGGTCCGCGGGAATCACGATCACCTTGAGATCGGGTGTTTCATTGGTTTGTGAAACATCCTGCAATGTGAAGCTGTAGATGTTGCCCTTGTCGGTGATGAGGTTGAGGTTGGAGGAAATCCCCGCCTTCGCCGGATGGACGAAGCAAAAGTTGCCGACCACATCGACCACCCAGAAGTCCTTGTCGCCCGTGGCTGCTTCCATGATCTTCTCCGTCGCCGGAAGCTCGATAAGTGTCGTGTACTTGAGCTTCGCGTGAATCGGCACGATGTCCTGCGCGTGATACTGGACGGTGCGTGCGGAAGCGTCCTGCGCTACCGCAGTTGCGCAAGGAGCAATGATGAGCAAAGCGAGTGGAATGAGAATGCGTTTCATGCGGCAACTCCCTTCGGGCGAGAATGGGCGGTATTCGGAAGCGGCTCCTCGGCCAGACGGCGCAGACCTTCGGCGAAGCCGAACTGGTCGAAGTATTTCCATTTCTTGAGGTTTTCGTTGGCGCTGTTGACGGCGATCCAATACGAGACCGGATCGACATGCAACCTCACCCTCTTCGAGCTTTGCGCCTTGCGGATCAGCATCTGCCCCGGCGGAATCAGCCCGGCGATCAGATTCAATTCCGTGTCGTTTAGATGGAACGCCTCGGCATAGACCGCGCGGTCCATCTCCGGATTGGCCAGGAATATCTTCGTCGGGCAACACTCGGCCACCACCGGCAGCAGTCCCGACTCCTGCAACTCCTTGAGCGACTGCGTGGCCAGCACCATCGCCGCGCGATGCTTGCGCCAGGTCTTCTGTGCCTGCACCACGTAGTTGCGGATCGTCTCGTTGCGGAAAAAGAGCCATGCCTCGTCCAGCAGAAACATCTTGAAGATGGCGAACCTGGCCGGATCGGATATTTCGTTTCCTGCGCGGTGCAGTACATAAAACAGCAGCGGCTCCAGCACCTCCGGCGCATCGTTCCATCCCCGGAAGTTGAAGGTCTGGAAGGGCGCGAACGTGAGCGTATCTTCCGGGTTGTCGAACAGAAACCCGTACTGGCCCACGCGCGTCCAGCGGTGCAGCCGGTCCTTCATCTCGCCGATGATGCTGGCCAGATTCGACACCGTGCGCTGGCCCGGCTCCAGCATGTACACGCGCTCGATTGCATTCCAGAGCTTCTGCTCTTCCTTGAAGTCCATCCGATAATGCTGGGCGCGGCCTTCGATGAGCACGCGGAAGAAACTGAAGAGAAATTGCTGATTTTCCGGCGTCTGTGGCAGCGAGAAGGGGTTGATGGTGAAGTCGCGCGACTCGCGCCCGACGTTCAAGTACGTTCCCCCAAAGATGCGCGTCACTGATTCATAGCTACCGCCGATGTCGAAGATGTACGTCTGCGGCCGATATTTCTGCGCGCTCTGCACAAGAAACACGGACAGGAAGGTCTTGCCCGAGCCAGTCATTCCCAGAATCAACGTGTGTCCCACCTCACCGCAGTGCAGATTCAGGTAGTAGGGCGTATCGTTGTCGGTTTCGAGCACGGCCAGATATTCGGCGTCGAGGTACGCATTCCGCGTCTCGCCGGGAAGAATCGTGAACAGGAAACTCAGGTCGGCGTAGTTGGTGTTCAGGAGATACAGCTTGCGGAGATTGAAGGCGTAGTTGCCCGGCACGATGGCGAAATAAGCGTTGAGCTGGTTGTAGGTCTCGGCAAACAGGCTGCCGTCCGCATTGGTGAAAACGCCCGCGAACTCACCGGCGAGTTGTTCGAGCGCCAGACGATCCCTGCCGTAGAGCACGATGGTCAGCGAGAACTCGCCCAATTGCTGTCCATCGCCCAGCGCCCGCAGACAATCGCCCAGGTTTTCGATGTCGGCCTGCTTCGACTCGTCCACCAGCACATCGCGCGGATTGATCTTTGCCGCATCGTTACCCATCTGCGAGACGAAGCCTGTTTTTGCAATATTGAAGTGCCGCCTGCGCTTATTGACCTCCTTGCGCGCCTTGTCCGCTGGAAGGTGCGTCCACTCCGTGCAGGCCATGAAGTTTGCCGGAATCTTTAAGAGTGCATCGAGCGCGAGCGGGCAGGTCTCGGCCACGGCTTCCTTCATCGTTAGTACGCGAATGAAGTGATCGCCCACGCGCAGATGATCGCGCTCCGATTCAATGTCAGAGTGGCACACCTGAAAATCGAGAAACTGCGTATGCTGGGGCCTCCCGGCAATCCGCCAGTGGTCGTAATTGAGCAGACGGCGGAAGAAGCGGAACTGGCCATCCTGATCGAGCACCTCCATCGGCGTCAGGTCGCTGAGCTGTTTCATGAATGCCTGCACTTGGTTGGAAAGCCGGGCTAGATCGCGCTCGACCTGTGACCGCAGCAGCGTCTTCATTCCATGGCCACTGAACTGTGCCAGCAGCTCGTTCCATCCGCCCGCCGGGTCGCGGAACATTTGGGCCAGTGCGGCGCCGACGCCGGTCTTCGACCGCGAGCCGCGAATCAGAATGCAGTAATAGATTTCGATCTCGAAGAGCCTGTCCGCCTTGTCTTCAAAGAACTGCCGCCGCCGTTCCTGGCCGGTCTGCACAATCGGGTCGTCATACTTTGCAAACGGAATCAGTGGGCGATTCGTCTTGAACAGGTATTGATAGACATGGAAGCCGGAGCCGAACAGTTTGAGCGCCGCTTCCAGCCGTTTCACGGCGTACTCCTGTTGGCTGTGATCGAGGCTTTCGTAATCGACGCCCGTTACCTTGAGCACCATGCCGAGGTCGCCTGATTTGGTCAGAAACGCGGTCTCGTTCCAAAAGCCGTACAGGTTGATGTGGTCGCCCAGCGCGGCGGCCTCCCTCCACGGCTTGATGATCTTTGCGACATTCAGCATTCGACCACCTCCACGCGCGGCGTGCTTGGCTTGGCCGCGTCGTAGCGCGGTTTGTACCGCTCGGCTTGGGCGAGGATGCGCAGGAACGCCGGATCGCTCGCCGTCACCCAGTGGCCAAAGGCGTAGCCGCCTAGAAACACAGCCACACCGGCCAGCAGGCTGTTGAACAGATTGAACGCGCCCACCGCCCCCACGCACACGAAGTAGAACAGCGTCCGCTCCACGCCCAGATACGTGAGGGGCTTGTGCAGGCTCTTGTAAACGCGGTTTCTTCTCCGGTTTGTGGTGTGTGTCTGCATCGAATGCCCCTCACACTTGAAGAACTTGAATGGCGACAGTTGTGGTTTGGGAAACTCAGATTCCCCAGAGCCAGCTCAGAACGTTGACCGCGAGCACGGCGATGCCGGTCCCGGCGGCCACGCCGGCCAGCGCCTTCTTCGCGCCCGGCTCGCCATGCGCGAACTGGTAGCCGCCAATCACAATGGCAATCAGGCTGGCGACTCTGGCAACCGTTCCGGTGAAGAGGTTCTGGAGCGCGGTAAATCCCGTATCGAATGGCGAGCCGCTCTGCGCGAGCGCGGCGATGGGGAACAGCAGTGGCAGCGTGACCATCAGAATCGTCGGCCACCAGCGGCAGCGTCTCTTCTCAGGCAGGGCATCCGAAGACTTCCTGCCCGGCTTTTGCGGGGAGCATTCGGGAATTCTTTGCGGAATCATTGACACCTCCGACGGCCCGTTTTTCCGCCGTCATGTGCCAAAAGTTAGCGCCGCTTTTCCGATCCGTCCAAGACTTCTTGTCTATGGCGCCATAGATTGCAGCTATGGCCAATTGTGCCGAACTGCAGGATGGGAAGAGAACTCTCCGTCGGCGAATTCACAAGTTGTCTTCGAGTCAAATTGCGATGGCAATTTGGGCACGTTTTGCCGTGAATTGTGGATAGGTCGATGGACTGAAGCGCGCTTTGCGGCTGCGTATTTTCGATACACTTAGTTCACGCTGACGAGACATCAGCGCGAGGAAACATGGCAGACATACGAATAGCGGAATTTGAAAACACCGTCGTTCTCTATTTCCAAACCCCCGAGCCACGGATCAATGCGTATGCCCTAGCTGCAACGCTCGTTGCGCTTGCAGACAGCGCAAAGGCTGCAGCTCGAACTCTGAACAGCGGCGTCGAGATCGAGATTGTCGTAGAAGCCCTGAGTTCCGGGAGCTTCCGAGCAAAAGTTACTGCCATCGCTCGTGAAGCTGGGCTATTCGTAAAGAACCAAGTCATAACAACCGTCATCATTGGTGTTCTCACCTCATACGTCTACGACCACACGCTGGCAAAGAAAGAGCCTGTGGAGGTGATCGTACAAACCAATGAGGTCATCGTCATCAGCGGCAGTGACAGAATCATTGTTCCGAGAGCCATTCATGACGCTAAGCAACTCGTTGAGAAGAACCCAATTTTTGTGCGCTCGATGGATCGAATGCTGAGCAGCACTGTTCTCGATGATAGGGTTACCGGATTCGGACTCGCCTCTTCTCTCGACAGCCCTCCTCCCGAGGTTATCCTGAATCGCGAGTTGCTGGAAATGCGAGACCCCTTAGAGCTGGAACCGAAGACGCGCATCGTTGAAGAAGATGCTGACTTGTATATCGTTAAGGCAATTATGGAGCGAAGCACTCGGAAATGGGAGTTCAAGTGGCATGGCATGAACGTCTCCGCAGTGATCAAGGACCCTAATTTTTATGATGATTTCGCCAAGCACAACTTTACGATTGCTCCTGGTGACGAGTTTCAAGCACGAATTGCTATCCATCAAAAGCGAGATGATCTGTCCGGCGTATATTCAAATACCAAGTACGAAGTGTTACACGTATATCGGCACATCTCACGACCGAAGCCTGGCAGGCTCGCGCTGGAGCCGTGATCGCATTCATTTGCAAACATGCATGCGGCAACGCCAAATCCCGCCGACACTTGTCATGCGAAGCTGGCCTGTCCGGAGGCAGCCGGTGCCCGGCTTGCTTTCGGAGTGGCGCTATCAGGGCAACACCCTCATCGAACTCCGGGACCAAACACCTGATTCGGCGGAGTGTCGCCTTGCTCACGCCAGCAACTTCATCTGAAGATCATTCGCATATTTCCTGCGGTGAGTGTGTTTGGCAGGCTTGCTGCCGTTTACTTTCCTGAGATGACGAATCAGCACCGGTAATGCGGGATGCTCAGCACTGAGGGGATGTACGAAGGCAGTGTCCGCAGTCCAGTTGACGTTTGCAATGGGTCGCGTTGTGAGGCGTGGGTCAAGTGGAGTCTTCTGGTCGATCAACGCCAGCCCACTGCTGCTCTGCACCATCCACTGAATGTCCGTTGGTGTCGTCGCCAGACAGGCCACGTCCGGCGTGATTCCAATTTCGGTGAGCATTTCCATCAGGCGGGCGTGCGCTTCGGAATGCGCTTCAGGATTACGGAATATCTTCAGCCGCTCGGCGAGTTCTGGCGGCTGTATCTCGGTTTGCTGCGCCAGCGGATCATCGGCACGCATACAGACGACCAATGGAGCCGACGCAACCGGCTCCACTGTCCATTGCTCGCCGTTGATGGGAAGAGGAAGCACGGCTGCGTCGAGGCTTTTCGCCTCCATGCGGTGAAGAATCTGCACTGGATCGCCGCCGGAGAATTGCATCGAACAACCGGGAAACAGGCTGGCGTAGGCCTCACTCAGAGAGCGCAGAACATCCTGCTGCACAAAGCAGGAGAAGCCGATTCTCAAGACAGGGATTGTGCCGCCATGCACAGCGCGAGCCGCCTGGATGATCTCATTCCTTGTCTTTACCGCTTCGATTGCGTAGGAAACGATCATCTGACCGGCGGGCGTAATGCGCACGCCGTCGTGATGGCGCACGAATATCTGAATGCCGATGCCATCTTCCAGCTCTTTGATCTGCTTGCTGAGTGAGGGCTGCGCCAGAAAGAGACGCTCGGCGGCGCGGGTGAAGTTCCCAGTCTCCGCGACAGCCGCGATGTACTTCAAGTGGCGGAACTCAACAAGGTCGCACATGCCCTGGAACTCCAAAACCAAAGGCAGCGTCGCAGAAGCACTTCAGAAAATGCAGTGTCGATCTTGTTACAGCTTTCGTTATCTGCTCCAGATTCGGTGAGCTTCCTGAAGCTGTCAATCAGGCACTTTTTTGTTCCCTGAGTCTGCTCCGCGCAGATTCGGCCATAGACAGAAGCTATCGCACCTTGCAAAAACGCCAGTTTTTCTGGTCTGTCCATAAACCGAAGGCATGGCTCCATAGCCAGGAAGTATTGGACAGAAGTGCAAATTCGCCGGACGCTGAGGAAGATATGGTCGTCGGGATTCGCTGCGGCATTTCAAAGAGAGCCAACCAAGTGAAGTTTCCGATGATCCTCCCCTTGAGGTGAGCCATGTCTACAGCAACGGCAAGAGCCAGCAATGTTCTTTATCCTCCGGCGTCGACTCAAGATTCTGTCTCAGAGCGGGTGGCTGGAATCGATACGAATCGGGATGAACGCCTATTGAACGCGCGGCAGGTGGCTGACCGGCTGGGCGTGTCGGAGCGGTTTATTCGTGACCATACCACGCGGCGGTCTCCCAGAATCCCCGCAGTAAAGCTGGGAAAGCTCATTCGCTATCGCCGCGCCGACGTGGATGTTTTCATGGCGGAGTTGGACACACTTCCCACTTCCCGTCGCTCGCGTCTTGGTGTATGAAGGAATTGTTCTCCACGACCAGGATCAGAAGCAGAAAGCGGAGAACCAGATGGCAATGAAATACCAGAAAGGAACTGTCTACCTGCAAGGGCAGAAAGTGAAGATGTGGTACGGCAAATATGTTACCTACGGTCGAGATGGACAGGGAAAGGAGGTCCGAAGACATCGGAATGTTGCGCTTTGTCCGAAAGCGAACACGCCGAAGTGGAAGGCGGAGCAGATGCTACGCGAGATCATCCTGCGCGAGTGCGGTGCGACAAGTCAAAGTCCTGCACTTGCGGCTGATGATTCCGTGACCTTCCGATGGTTTGTCAAAGAACGCTACATCCCGATGCGACAAGGCAAATGGAGTCCGGCCTATCGCAAGACGAATGCCTACCAGCTTGAGCACTATCTGGTCTCGAAATTTGGAGATCTGCCGTTGCGCAAACTGGATGCTTTTCAAATCCAGCTATGGTTGAACGGCATGGCGGAACAAGGGTATTCGGAAGCGGTAGTTCGTTCGTGCTTTTCCAACATCCGGGCAATCACCCGCATGGCAAGGAAGCAGAAGTACATCACGGAAAACCCAGGAGAAGATGTGAGCATGCCTCAGGCAAAGTTAGCGGAGAAGCCGGTGATGACGCGGGAGCAGATTCTTGCGCTGATCGGAGCAATGGAGGACATGCACGACCTTTGCCTGCTTTGCGTGGGCATTTTCTGCGGTCCACGAGCCAGCGAGGTCATGGGGCTGCAATGGAAGTCCTGGACGGGAGAGGCGCTCATGCCCTTCGGAACTGCGTACGAAGGACAGTTCTACAGCGGGCGAATGAAGACGCGGCAGAGCAAAGCTCCGATTCCGGTACCAGAGCAGGTACGACCCATTATCGAACGCTGGAAACAACTCTGCATCGACCCTTCGCCGGACGCTTTGATGTTCCCCACGTTCGGTCGCGGGGAACGAAAAGGCCAGGCAGTGCCACGCTGGGGCAAGAATTTCCTTCGCTGGTGGGTCCGTCCGATTGCTCGAAAGATCGGTATCCCGGATCGACTTGTTACTTTTCAGGTGATGCGGAAAACGCTCGGTACCGACATGCAGCAGCATGGAACATTGAAAGACACCCAGAGCCTGCTGCGTCACGCCAGCATTCGTACCACGGGCGACGTGTATGTTCAAACCATCGAACAGAGCGTCGTGGCTGCGGTGAACTCACGTACTTCTGCGGTATTGGGAGACTGGCTCGCGCCGGTTGACAAGCTGGGCCTGAAGGGAAGGAATCCGAAGGGTCAGGAAGCAATTCGGCGAAGTTCGGCGAAGCCGGAAGAGGAGGTGCTTGCAAGTTGTTGATTAATTGGCTCCTCAGGTAGGACTCGAACCTACAACCCTTCGGTTAACAGCCGAATGCTCTGCCATTGAGCTACTGAGGAGTGTCTGGCGCTATGACTCTTCTAACAAACTATCAAACCGCGCCGTTGGAGTCAAAACGCTTTTGTCCAGCGCACGTCGAGCGCAAGATGAGCCGCGTTTGCCCGATCGGCTGCATGTGTCGCTGCCGGGCCAGGGTGATCCGGTGGACCACAAGCGGGTCTACCGAATCGACGGCGAAGAAAGCCCGGCGCTACACCGAAAGAAACGTGGATTTGCGTGCGCCAGAGTTGACTGCCTGACGTGTTCGCCCATGACGAGACAAGGCCTGCACCCAGACCAGCACCAGATTTAGCACCCGACTCAACGCCAAGCCAGCTTCGGGACCGGCATCGGGACAGCCTCGGGATAGCCGATGGAAATTCACAACGGGTCAGTTGCATCTGCAGCATTGAGGTTTATTCTTGTAGGTACCGTAAGCGGAGTGCCGAGTAACAACAAAAACGGTTAAGGCTTCAGAAGGATTAGCGAGAAACGCAAGCCTGTCCGTGGCACTTTTTAAAGTCAAGCGTTCTGCAATGTTTTCGTTCCGCTTCTGTGAGCATCATCTCTACTGAAACAAAAGGGTACCTGTGAACCTGCCCAACTCCATCACGATGAGCCGGATCGCCATGATTCCGCTGTTGCTCTGGCTACTCTCCTCGCGGTTCCCCTGGCACACAAGCTGGGGATTGCAGGAGATTCTGGCTTCTCTGCTCTTTGTGCTGGCCTCGGTCACGGATGGGGTGGACGGGTATCTGGCGCGGCGACGCGGTCAGATCACAACCATGGGCATTCTGCTCGATCCTCTGGCAGACAAGATCATGGTCACTTCGGCCTTTGTCGCTTTGGTCGCGTTTAATCCCTCTGTGGTCAGAGTCTGGATTGCGGTCATCATTATCGGGCGCGAGTTCCTGATCTCCGGGCTGCGCTCGATTGCGGCCTCCGAGGGATTCACCATCCAGGCCAGCGACCTGGGCAAGCTGAAGACCGTGGTGCAGATTGTGGCCGTGACGTCGGCGATACTGGCGCATCGCTGGGATGCGTGGCACGTCGGAGGATTCATCATGCCGGTGGAGTCGATCGCAATTGCAGCCATCTACTTTGCCGCGCTGGTTTCGACCATCTCTGCCATCGACTATTTCTGGGGATTCTGGAAGAAGATCGATGGCGCAGCAAATGCTCGACGCGCCACCTCGGTGCTGATCCGCAATCGCTCGACCTCACGCTGAGACGAGCGCAGACTCCAGGCTGCGTGCTGAAGAAGCCGACGAGCTGGCCGCAGCCGTTGTCGAGCCAGTATGCGTGCTGCGGGTGAGCCGATGCACGAAATGATACGGCGGCCACGGTCCTGAGAGCTGCAACTGGCACTCCTTCATCATCGGCACGGTGGAAGCATATTTGTTCTGGTAGCGCTCAACGCACTTTCGGTCGATCAGGTGCGCTATATCCAGCAGCATCTTGCCATTTTCCAGCACGCGACAGGTCACCTCTTCATCGAGAGGCGCGAACATGCGATGCAACTGGAAGCTGACGGCACGCGCGCGCGTTTGACGCTCACGCTGACGAGAGGCCGTTTCCCGAAGATTGGACAGATAGGCGCGGCCGACCGTTTCGCTGCAAGGGGTCACCCCGAGATCGCGACAGCAGTCCTCGACCACCACCTTGAGATGCATCTCGGTTTTGCCTTGAAGCCGCTCCAGGTTGCAGGCAAACTGACGCTGATTGGAGCGGATGGATTTGCGCAGGCTTTCGTCGTCCTGAAAGACGGTACCAAAGCGGAATGGCAGCACCGTCGACTTCTGGAAACACTCTGAAATCACACGCGCGTGATCCATGCCGGAGCGCTGCGTCAGGGCCTCCGAAGCCGAATATTCGCTGACGACGATGGCTAAATCGCTGGCCGGATACAGGAAGACCTGACTGCCACCAATGCCGGTAACAGATTCGAGTGGAACTGGTTTTCGATGACGGGCTAACTCCGAGAAAGACTGCTTTTCACTGACACAATAGGCATACCATGCCATATTTGACACTCCCCGCAACGGCGTCCGATGCGCCATCTTCTTGTGGAGTTCCTCGAGGAGAACTCCTCAGCTATGTCTTTACGGCTAGATGGGATTGGGGCCACTGAGTTGACTCCGAATCCTTGACTACGCGAATAGTAGTCCTTTGAAAACACGACTGGCAATGTCTCACATCTCGAAATCAAAAAAAGAGAGCAAAAAAGATCGCTTTTATATTTGGATGGTGAAATATATTTTCTCTTTTATGAACAATTCAGGCCGACAGCCCAGGACGATCCAGCATGGCGCCATCGAACACGGCCCGGCCTGGGACGCAGCCGCAGTCCAATCGCAGCAGCAGAGAAAGCGATTAGCGGAAGATATGTTGCAGTTGCACCAGGAGGTATACATTGAGCGCAACGGAGATCGCCAGCAGCAGGATGCCGATCACAACAAAGCGGCTGACGCGGGTGCCAACGGCGCGCACATCCTCCACAAGCTCCTGCTGTTCCAGGGTGTTGCGGTCCGTGGCTTCGCGCACACGTTCCAGTTGATCCTCGACGCGCTTCAGCGTCGTTCCCTGCTCGGCGACCTGCGTGCGAAGCTCGCGATGGCTGGTGCGAAGCTCAGTCATGCCGCGCTCCACCGGCTCCAGGTCCACATGAACCTGTTGCACGGGCGCGGGTGCAACCGGCTGAGACGCGATCAAAGCGCTGACGGTGGTGGCAATGTTGCCATCGAGCAGCGGCAAAAGCTTCTGAACAAATGGAATCGCGGCTCGAACTGCCTGTGCAACGCGCTGGAATCCGCCTTTGGCTGCGCTCTCTTCGGTCGAAGCCGCAAGCAAGGGCTGCTCCGGCGCCGCGGAGCTGACAGAAGCAGAGCTGGCAGCCGAAGAAGCTGCGGGACTGGCAGCGTGAACCGGCTCCGCGGCAGGCGGATTCGACTGGCTCATAGCTGGCGGGGTGGGTTGGCTCATGAATGGATACGCAGACTGCGATGAGGCCGAAGGCGACATCTGCCTGGGAGCCGTTGGCGGAATGCCGAAAGGCTGCGCAGCAAACTCCGGCGAGCGCGGAGCGGCTTCCGTTTGCGCGGAATCTCTGGGAATAGGGCGATCAAATTCCCCGGCCGCGTAGTTGGCGGAAGACGGACCAACCGGAAGTGGAGCGCCGGGATATGGGGAAACCGCCTCTGCGACGGAACGCGGCTGGGAGTGCTGCGGCGGCGCGCTGCCAAACCGCTGCAATCGCTGACCCAGATCATTCAGGCGTGAGTCGGGAATACGCGGGTCGGGCATCCGAACTTCCTGATTCCGCAATTCCTGATTCCGCAATTCCTGTGAGTACGCCAACGGAGAACGCTGCTCCGGAATCATGGCTGGGGCTGGCTGGCGATGCTGAGGTTCGTAACTCGGAGTCGAGCCAGGCGAGCGATAGGCGCGCGGGTCGGCAGCGAACGGCTCCGGACTCTGCGAAACCTGACTGCGCGAATCTGGTACACGCGGGTCTGGAACACGCGCATCGAAAGCGCGTGGGTCACGACCCGAATCCGGGCGCGGCTCGAAGTTCGGATCATGACGAGGGTCATGCCGAGGGTCGCGACGCGGATCATGCATGGAATCGTTCATCGAAAGCCTTTTTCAATACTATATCGAGCGGTCGGGCAAGGGGAGCAGTCTGACGATGAATCCGCAGCTATGGGGGTTTGCAAGCGGGCAGGCCAAAGTCGGTTGCATCATGATCCACGGAACATGATCCGCAGGTTGAACTCCCTCGGATGCTTGGATCACGGACCGTTGCGAACTGTGGAGCCGTTGCGGACTTTGGCGCTTCAGAGCGAGGCGCTTGTCCGGAGCGGATTCCGCCGACGCAGCGCAATGCGAACCGGACCGGCGGGGCGAAGCGAGATCGCTGGACGCACCGTGATCTGACGCGCCGAACCCTGAGCGAAATCGTGAGTCAGCAGCAACTCCCAATCCGACAGGATCGTGGCCAGCGTCAACACGCCCTCCATCCATGCCAGTCCTTCCCCGATGCACTGCCTGCTTCCCGCGGCAAAGGGGCAGTAGGACAGTCTGGGCCGGGCTGCTTTTGCCGCGGCAGTGAAACGGTCCGGATCGAAGCGATCCGGGTCCGGATACCAGCGCGCGTCCCGGTGTACGGCATACTGCGGAGCCACCAGGATGGTTCCGCGGCGCACGGCAAATCCGCGATAGACGTAATCCTCCGCCGCCGTGCGCGCCGTCACCCAGACCGGCGGATACAGCCGCATCGACTCCGCAAAGACCTGCGCCAGATACGGCAGTTGCGCATAATCCTCTGCGGTCGCTGAACGCCCGGCCAGCACCTGCCAAGCTTCGGTCGCCGCTCGCTCCTGAATCTCCGGATACGCAGCCAGCAGCCACAGCGCAAAGGTGAGCGCGTTGGCCGTCGTCTCGTGGCCGGCGAGCAGAACCGTCAGGCACTCATCTCGCACCTGCTGATCGGTCATCTGCGCGGCACTCCCGTTCTCCATCGACTCCTCGTCCCGGGCTGAGAGCAACATGCTCAGCAGGTCGCCACGATCCGCCGGGTCCGCTCGTCGTTCCGCAATCATCCGATAGATCAGCGCGTCCAGCCGAGCCTGCCCGCTGCGAATCCTGCGCATCAGCGGCAGCGGGAGTCGCTGGATCAAGCCCGGCAGGAAGGCTAGCGGCATGAATCCCATGAAAGCATCGACGGCAGCGGCGATGCTTTCCACCTCCTGCTCCACGCTGGTGTCAAAGAGCGTCTTGCCCACAATGCGCAGCGCCAGCAGCAGCATCTCTCCGTGGACTTCGACAACCGCGCCATCGGTCCACTGCGCCGTCATGCGCTGGGCAAAGTCGCCGATGACAGCGCCATACGCTGCAATGCGCTGACGATGAAACGCGGGCTGCGCCAGCCGCCGCTGACGCATGTGCAACGGTTCTTCGCTGGTCAGCAATCCCTCGCCCAGCACCATGCGCGAGCGCTGCATCACCAGCCCTCGATGATGATGATGCGCATCGCGCACCAGCATCTCGTGAACAAGTTCCGGATGGTTAAACTGAAGAATCCGTATCCCGAAGTTTTGAAAGTAGACCAGGTCTCCAAACTCGGCAGCATTGGAGCGCATGAACTCGGCTCCGTTGCTGCGGAAGACCTCGCCCCGCAACAGTCGCGGCCAGAAATTCGGTCCGGGCGGCATTCCCGTCTTTGGGTCAATCCTTATCGCAGGCGGAGAGATATCCACAGGGCGCGTCCCGTTGGCCAGTGCTGCGAAAACTTCAGGCGAGGGAGCGTTCGAGATTGGCTGTGAAGTGGACATGCCCCATTGGACCGCAGGATCGCGCGGCGCGATACAGGCTTTCAATAAAAAATCTGCGCTTCTGTTCATGAGCCGCACAAACGATCTGGCTCGCTTCCATCCGCGCCGCTACACCTTCACCAGCCTCCGTTGCAACTCTTCGAGCGTCTGGCCCTTGGTCTCGGGATAGAAGAGCAGCACGGTCACAAATTGCACCACCGTCATCACGGCAAAGAAGACAAAAGGCGCTCCGCCAGCTCGCGCCGCCAGCACAGGAAAGGCAAAGGCGATCGCTGCATTCGTGATCCAGTGCGCGCTGTTGCCCACGCTTTGCCCTTTGTTGCGCACGGCGTTGGGAAAGACCTCGCCGATGTAGACCCAGATGACCGCGCCTTGCGAGACTGCGAAAAATGCGATGTAGACCACCAGCAGCCACAACAGCGCCGCCTGATGACTCTTCGTCAGAAAGATGGCCGCAACCCCCGCCAGGCAGGCTGCCGTGCCCGCTGCGCCAATCAGCAACAGAGTCTTGCGTCCCAGGCGGTCAATCAGCGCCATGCCCAGCAGCGTGAACACCATATTCGTCGCGCCAATCGCGATCGCCTGCACGTCGCCGGAGATCTGGCTGAAACCCGCCGAGGCAAAGATATGCGGCAGGTAATACAAGATCGCATTGATGCCGGCCAGTTGGTTAAACGCTCCAATCGTCATCGCCAGAAAAAGCGGATAACGATACTTCCACTGAAAGACCGGCTCGTTCGCCGTGGCATGGCTTTCCCGCAGCGCCTGCTGAATATCCGCCAGTTCGCGCTCCGGGTCCGGATCGCCCATCAGCCGAAGCACCGACAGCGCTTCATCGATGCGCGCCTTGGAAACCGACCAGCGCGGACTGCGAGGAATGCCAAAAAGCATCACCAGAAACAGCGCAGCGGGAATGGCCGCCATCCCAAGCTGCATGCGCCACTCGATCGCGCCCAGATGCAGCAGACGGATGCACAGATTGGAAGCGTAGGCAAGCAGAATTCCCAGCACAACATTCACCTGAAACGCGCCCACAAGCCGTCCGCGCCACTTGGCCGGAGCCAGCTCGGCAATGTAGACCGGCCCAAGAACAGAGCTGGCTCCTATGCCCAGACCGCCCAAAAAACGAAAACCAAGCAGCGATGTCCAGTTCCAGGCCAGCGCACAACCGACCGCGGAGATCACATAGAGGATCGCAGTCACGCGCAGCGTCTCACGACCGCCAAAGCGCTGGGCAATCGCGCCGGCGGACATGGCCCCAAGCACCGTACCGATCACGGCAATCGAGACCGTCAATCCCTGCGCCTTGTCGCTCAGATGATACAGACGGGTCAGCGCATCCATCACGCCGGAGATCACCACGGTGTCAAAACCAAACAGCAGACCGCCCAGCGCTCCGCTGACAGTGGCCCGCATGAGATAAGCGTTGGGTCGCATCGATGGCACGTTCCTTCCTCAAGTCCTTGCACAGCGGCCTGAATCACGGTCATCATACCAAGCGTACGCAGGGTTTGTGCCGGTGCGGTCGTCGCATCGGCGACAAAGGTCAAAACCCGCCCGCAGCCCGGCTACCGCCGGCTCGGGCAGAATCGATTTTGCTGCCTCGTTATACTCAAAACAGCGCCTCCAGTCTCTACCTTGCACCCTTGCTTCGCATTCATGCCTGTTCTCTTTCACGCGAGATTCTTCCGACATGAAAGGCTCTCATGCGCAAAAAAATCACCTTCTGCTTTCGCACACACCGCATCGCCGTCTTTTTGCTTTCGCTGGTCGTCGCATCGGCGACTCCTTGCCTACGGGCAGACACCGTCACGCTGAAGGACGGAACGCGCTTCACCGGCACAGCCACGCAACTGGCCGGAGGCAAGCTCACCTTTACCACCAGCTTTGCCGGAGCCATTCCCATCGACTGGGCCAGCGTCACCGCGCTCACCCTCGACAAGCCGCTGCTGCTCATTCTGCCTGCTCCAGCCACGCAGCCGCTCGCCGTAACGGCGATTCAGCGCGAGGGCGCCAGCTTCACGGTGACCACCCCCAGCGGCACACAGACGCTGCCCGCCGCCAGCGTCACGCTGTTGCGCACTGCCGCTGCTCAGCAAGCGTATGAAGCCTCGCTGCATCCCTCATGGACCCATGCCTGGAGCGGCTCCGCCAACGTCAACTTCGCCTTTGCGCGCGGCAACAGCAACACCACCACCGTCGGCAGCGGCATCAACCTCGCCCGGCCCACGCTCCACGATAAATCCACCGCCTACTTCAACTCGCTCTACACCCGCGATGGCATCCTGAACAGCACCACGGCCAACACCACCAACGCCGGGCTGCGCTACGACCACAACAGTCTTCTGCCCCACCTGTTTGGCTACGTTTCGCAGGACTTCAACACAAATGCGCTCCAGGACCTCACGCTCCGCTCCATCTCCGGCGGCGGCGCAGGCTATCATGCTCGCAACACGCCTCGCCAGACGCTCGATCTCTCCGGCGGTGTCGTCTGGACCCATGAAAACTACAGCGCCATTCCCGCCTCGGCCACCGAACCCGCCGCAGTTCCCTCCATCACCAACAGCTTCGTCGCTCTCAATCTGGGCGAGCAGTTTACGCAGAAGTTCGGCGCAAGCAGTTCCTTCACCGAGCAGGGCAACCTCTATCCCAACATGAATCAACTCGGCCAGTTTGAAGCCAATTTCACCGCCACCCTCAACACCCAGATCAACAAGATTCTGAGTTGGGAGACCACGCTGAACGACATCGAGGTAACTAATCCGCCCCCCGGCACCCAGGACAACGACATCATCCTGACCACCGGCCTCAGTTTCAGCTTTGCCCGCAAATAGTCCCGACCCAATCCATATTCGGCCAGAGCTTGCCGCCAGGCGACGGAACCCTCCAGCGATTTCTCCCTCAGTAAACCGATCTACTCCGCAAAATGGAACTAGCCAAAGCCCTGTCTGGTCGGGTAGAGTTTTCTTGCGTTTTCATTCTCGATCTCTGGCCTGCACGCCGTTCCGGAGCAGCCATCCCTTTACCTCGGAGAATTTCCTGATGCGTTCCCGTCTTCTCGTCCTGCTTCCCTGGCTTGCCTGCGCCGCCTTTGCCCAGCAGCCCGCATATCAGAACACGCAGCTCTCGCCCGCCGCGCGCGCGCACGATCTCGTCTCGCGCATGACGCTCGATGAAAAAGCTTCGCAGCTTGAGGACTGGGCGCCGGCCATTCCGCGCCTCGGCGTGCCCGACTATCAAACCTGGAACGAGGCTCTGCACGGCGTCGCACGCGCCGGCTATGCGACGGTCTTTCCACAGGCCATCGGTATGGCCGCCACCTGGAACACAGCGATGATCCACACCATGGGTCAGGTGATTGCCACCGAGGGCCGGGCCAAGTTCAACGAGGCGCAGCGCCAGGGCAATCATCGCATCTTCTACGGACTCACCTTCTGGTCGCCCAACATCAACATCTTTCGCGATCCTCGCTGGGGACGCGGCCAGGAGACCTACGGCGAAGACCCGTTCCTCACCGCGCAGATGGGCGTCGCCTTTGTCACCGGCGTGCAGGGCGACGATCCCGACCACCCCGAAGCCATCGCCACCAGCAAGCACTTCGCCGTCCACAGCGGCCCGGAATCCGAGCGCCACGTCTTCGACGTTCACCCCTCGCCGCGCGATCTGGAAGAGACCTATCTGCCCGCTTTTCGCGCCACAGTCGTCGATGGCCACGTCAAGTCCGTCATGTGCGCCTACAACGCGATTGACGGCCACTCGGCCTGCACCAACACCAACCTCCTGCAGGATCATCTGCGCAAGGACTGGGGCTTTGACGGCTTCGTGGTCAGCGACTGCGGAGCCATCGTCGATGTAACAAGCGGCCATCACAACGCGCCCGACATTACCCACGCCGCCGCGCTCGCCGTCCAGTCCGGCACCGATCTCTCGTGCAGCATCTGGTCACCCGGCTTCAACACGCTCGCCGATGCCGTTCGCAAGGGGCTGGTCAGCGAAGACGTCATCACACATGCCGCCGAGCGCCTCTATACGGCTCGCTTCGAGCTTGGCCTCTTTGACCCGCAAGGCTCCAGCCCCTTTGACCGCATCTCCTTCCGCGAAGACGCTTCGCCCGCGCATCGCGCTCAGGCACTCAAGGCTGCCGAAGAGTCCATCGTGCTGCTTGAAAACAACGGCGTGCTGCCGCTGGCCAAAGCTCCGGCGCAGATTGCCGTCATCGGACCCAACGCCGATCAGTTCTACGCCCTCACCGGCAACTACAACGGCATTCCACTCCATCCCACCGAGCCGGTCGACGGCATCCTCGCCCAGTTCCCTGCCTCGATCATCCATTACGCGCAAGGCTCCACGCTGGCCACCGGCTTCCAGGTTCCGGTCGCCCGCTCCGCCTTCGGTTCCGGCCTGCGCGTTGACTACTTCCCCACCACCGACTTCACCGGTCGCCCGGTCGCCACGCTCACCGAGCCGGACATTCAGGATGACTGGGGCGATTCGTTTCCCGTGCCCGCGCTGCGCACGCATGATTACTCCGTCCGCTACACCGGTGTTTTCACGCCGCCCGCGCCCGGCCACTACGAGTTCACCGTCGAGGCCGTGGACAGCTTTCCGTATTCGCCCAAAAACTTCGCCACGGTGCTGCTCGACGGCAAGCCTGTTGCCAGCGGCGACCTCGTCGGCGGCCACGGCGCCGCCACCTCGGGCAAATTTCACTTCGCGCCGGGAGCCTCACCCACCGCGCCGCCCATCATGTCCGGAGCCGAGCCAATCCACTTCGCCATGGACTTCGCCGACACCCATCCCCACAGCTTCCAGCTTGACTACAGCCACTCCGGCGACCAGGCAGGCGGCGGCGTCTTCCTCAAGTGGAATGCGCCCGCGCAGGCTCTGCTGGACCGGGCCGTCGCTGCGGCCCAGGCCTCTGACGTCGTCCTGGCCTTCGTCGGTCTCTCGCCACAGCTTGAGGGCGAAGAGATGCCCATCCACATCGACGGATTCTCCGGCGGCGACCGCACCAAGATCGCCCTGCCCGAAGCCCAGCTTCAGTTGCTCAACACCGTCGCCCAGACCGGCAAACCCATCGTCGTCGTCCTCATGACCGGCAGCGCCGTCTCGCTGGAAGGACTGAACTTCAAGCCCGCGGCCCTCCTCGAAGCGTGGTATCCGGGAGTGGCTGGCGGCACAGCCATTGCGCGCACGCTCGCCGGGCTGAACAACCCCGCGGGACGCTTGCCGATGACCTTCTATCAAAGCGTCACGGACCTTCCCGCCTTCACCGATTACTCCTTCAAAAACCGTACCTACCGCTACTACACCGGCGAGCCGGAGTGGAGCTTCGGCTACGGCCTCAGCTACAGCCACTTCGCCTACGGCCCGGTGAAGCTTTCGTCCGAGCAGCTCACCGCCGGCGAGCCGCTCGAAGCGACTGTGAGCGTGACCAACACCAGCACGCTGGCCGGCGACGAGGTCGTGGAAGCCTATCTCAAAACGCCGCAGTCCGACGGACCGATCCATTCGCTCGTCGGCTTCACGCGTGTCCACCTGCTCGCCGGAGAAAGCCGCGCCGTCACCCTCCACTTCGACCCGCGAACGCTGTCGAGCGTGGACGACTCCGGCCAGCGCGTGATCCTGCCCGGTGCGTACACGCTGACCGTTGCCGACGCGCAGCCTCAGGCCACCACGTCCAAATCCGAGGCGCATTTCAGCATAACGGGCAGCAAGCCGATGCCGCGATAAAACAACACCCACTCGTCGCTGCAGCGGAGCGCGTTTCAGCGCGCTCCGCTCAGCGAATCCCCACCAGCTTGTGTGTTTGAATACTGAGCCGCCACCGCGGATGTTGCAGGCAATAGGCCAGCGCCGCTGCGGTATTCGGCTCCTTCAGCGGCCCGTCCATCGGCTGCAGAAAAAAATGCCGAAACGACATCGCGGCAAAGTGCTCCGGCTCGGCGCCCAACTGCGGATAGACCAGCTTCAACTCGTCTCCTGCGGTCTGCACCAGCGGCGCTCCTGCCTTGGGACTCACGCACACCCAGTCCAGTCCCTTCGGCGCCGCAATCGTTCCGTTGGTCTCGACAGCCATCTGAAATCCGCGCGCATGCACCGCCGCAATCAGCGCATCGTCCACCTGCAACAGCGGCTCACCGCCCGTCATGACCACAAACCGGCTGCCGTCCGCAGTTGCGGCGCCGCGCATCCACGTCTGCTCGATGCGTGCAGCCAGCGCTTCAGCCTCGGCAAAACGACCTCCATCCGGACCCTCCGTGCCCACAAAATCCGTATCGCAAAAGCGGCAAATCGCGCTCGCGCGATCCTCTTCACGGCCAGACCACAAATTGCACCCGGCAAAGCGGCAGAAGACCGCCGCGCGACCCGCCTGCGCGCCCTCGCCCTGCAACGTATAGAAGATCTCCTTCACCGCGTAGCTCATGCCCAAGCACCTACTCTCCTCTCTCTACAGTAAACTTTTTTCATGGCTCGATTCGCCGTCGTCACCGTCTCCGATCGCTCCTTTGCTGGCACACAGACCGACACTGCCGGCGAAGCCGTCACCCGCATCGTGGAATCCCACTGGCCCGGCGAAACGGTTCATCGCGGTCTTGTTCCCGATCAGATGGAAGCAATTACGACACTGCTTCATGAGCTTTGCCGCCAGCAATTTCAGCTCATCCTCACCGTCGGCGGCACAGGCCTGGGGCCGCGCGACATTACGCCCGAGGCCACGCGCCAGCTCATCGACCGCGAAGTTCCCGGACTCTCCGAGGCCATGCGCGCGCTCACCGCTCCAGCCTATCGCTTTGCCTGGCTGAGCCGTGCTGTTGCCGGTCTGCGCGGATCGACGCTGATCATCAACCTCCCTGGCAGCCAGCGTGGCGCAGTCGAGTGCCTCACGGCGATTCTGCCCTTGCTGCCCCATGCGCTGGAGATCATCTCCGGCGGCAGCGCGCACCCCGCTGAAGGGTAACGGTGTTCGGCTGTTTTTTGCTCATCGCCGCGATTTTCAAGCAGCACTTCATTTACTATCGTTTGGATGTTTCGCGCGCTGCTGAAGCAGGCACTGCGCGCCAGTGACGAAGCTGAGGAAAAGGGAGTTCTATGAAGGGAATCTTGCTGGCTGGCGGTTCAGCGACACGACTTTACCCTGTGACGCATGTTGTCTCGAAACAGTTGTTGCCCGTCTATGACAAGCCCATGATCTATTACCCGCTGACGACACTGATGCTGGCGGGGATTCGCGATGTGCTCATCATCTCGACGCCGCGCGACACACCCAGCTTTCAGGCTCTGCTGGGCGATGGCAGCGAGTGGGGCATGCGCCTGAGCTATGCCGTGCAGCCCAGTCCAGACGGTCTGGCGCAGGCGTTTGTGATCGGTCGCGACTTTATTGCGGGCGACAGTTGCGCGCTGGTGCTGGGCGACAATATCTTCTATGGCCACTCGCTCAGCCAGAGCCTGATGGCCGCCGCTGCGCGCACCCGCGGAGCCACTGTCTTTGCCTATCCGGTCCACGACCCGGAGCGCTATGGCGTCGTCGAGTTCAGCGCAGAAGGACGCGCGCTCAGCATTGAAGAAAAACCCTTGCAGCCGAAATCCAACTACGCCGTAACCGGCGTCTATTTTTACGACGCCACGGTGGTTGAAATTGCCGCAGCGCTCAAGCCCTCGCCACGCGGAGAGCTGGAGATTACCGACGTGAATCGCCACTATCTCGAACGCGGCTCGTTGCAGGTCGAGGTGATGGGGCGCGGCATGGCCTGGCTCGACACCGGCACACACGATTCCCTGTTTGAAGCAAGCCTGTTCATCCGAACCATCGAGCAGCGCCAGGGGATGAAAGTAGCTTGCCCCGAGGAGATTGCCTTTCGCAAGGGCTGGATCGACGCCGCGCAACTGGAAGCTCTTGCCTCGCGCTCGGCGAAAAGCGGCTACGGCGAATATCTGCATTCGGTGCTGCGCGATCCACTGCTGCACTCTGTAGCCGGAGGCGCGCTGTGAAGATTGTTGAAACCGCATTGCCGGGCGTGCTCATCCTGGAGCCGCGCATCTTTGCCGACGAGCGCGGCAGCTTCCTCGAGACCTGGAATCGGGAGCGTTTTGCCGAAGCTGGCCTGCCCACACACTGGGAGCAGGACAATCTCTCGGTCTCCAAAACCGGCGTGGTGCGCGGCCTTCACTATCAGACGATTCATCCGCAGGGCAAGTTGGTGCGCGTCGCCGCAGGGCGTGTCTGCGATGTCGCCGTCGATCTGCGTCGCAACAGTCCCACCTTTGGCCGTCACATCAGCGTGGAACTCGATGCCGACACCGCGCGCATGCTTTGGATTCCTGTTGGCTTTGCGCATGGATTTTCCGTACTCGACGGCCCGGCAACCTTTGTGTACAAAGTCACGGACTCCTACTGCGCAGCGGGCGAACGCACGATCCGCTGGAACGATCCCGATCTCGCCATTGACTGGGGACTGGCGGAGGAGACGGCGATTGTCTCCGCCAAGGATGCTGCGGGAAAGCTCTTTGCTGAGGCTGAAGTCTTTGAGGAGTTTCCCGCGTGAGCCTGCCTTCGGCGCGTGTGTTGATTCTGGGTGCGGGTGGGCAGCTTGGCGCGCAGTTGGCGCGAAGCATGATGGCAGATGGCTTGCAGGAGTCAGTAACCGCGCTGGGCCGCGCGGAGCTGGATTTTGCCGATCCCGAAGCTCTGCGCGCCGCGGTTCGTGCGCACTCGCCGCAGATTCTGGTCAATGCCGCCGCCTACACGGCGGTCGATCGCGCGGAATCCGAGCCGGAGCTGGCCTTTGCCGTGAATGCGACCGCGCCGGGAATCCTCGCCGAAGAGATGGCGCGACGCAACGGCTGGCTGCTGCACTACTCGACCGACTACGTCTTTGACGGCTCCGGAACTGCGCCGTGGCGTGAGACGGATCCGACCGGCCCGCTGAATGTCTATGGCGCGTCGAAGCTGGCAGGCGAGCAGGCCATTGCAGCGGTCGGCGCCAGGCATCTGATCTTTCGCACAAGCTGGGTTTACGCCGCCGAAGGACGGAATTTTCTGCACACGATGCTGCGGCTGGGACGCGAGCGCGACCGGCTGAGCATTGTTGCCGACCAGATCGGCGCGCCGACGAGCGCCGAGGTGCTGAGTGAGGCTACGGCACAGTTGATTGCACGCCTGCACGATGGCATCGAACCGCCTTGTGGGATTTATCACATGAGCTGCAGCGGAGAGACAAGCTGGTTCGGATTTGCCGAGGCCATCTTCGCAGCCTTTGCCGAGCGCCAGCCCGCGCCAACGCTGACGCCGATTGCCACGAGCGACTATCCAACGCCGGCGCGACGACCGCGGAACAGCCGTCTGGACGGTTCCCTGCTGGCACAGAACCTTGATCTGCGGCTTCCGGACTGGCGCGACGCCTTTGCCGCAGTCGTGACCGCGCTGGGCGTCCCGGCCAGCCGCTGAGGAGATGGTGATGCCCGAGGAAACAAATCGCCCACGCAGCATTGAAACCGTGAGCAGCCGTGAGATCTATCGCAACCCGTGGATGCGTCTGCGCGAGGATGTGATTCTGCGTTCCAACGGGCAGCGCGGTATCTACGGCGTGGTGGAGAAGGAAGATTGCGCGATCATCCTGCCGATCGACGGGGATCGGATCTGGCTGATCGAGCAGTTTCGCTACACGATTGGCGAGCGCGCGCTGGAGCTGCCGCAGGGCGGCTGGGAGACGGCGGGCGTCGATCCGGAAGAGCTGGCGCGAGGCGAGCTGAAGGAAGAGACAGGACTCCATGCGGCATCGATGACCTGCCTCGGGATGCAGTGGATCGCGTATGGATTCACGCACCAGCGCCAGTTCATCTATCTGGCCAGCGGCCTGTCGGAAACGGAAAAAGACCCCGACCCGGAAGAACACGATCTCGTCGTACGATCATTCTCCATCGCCGAATTTGAGGCGATGCTGCTCGACGGCACCATCCGCGACAGTTGCACGCTCGCGGCGTGGGGACTTTACCTGGTGTGGAAGCAGCGCCAGAGCGAGTAACTCTGGCGCGGTGCCTGAGGCTGGGTTCAAGCCTTGTTCGCAGCTTCTGCCGAAGCAGGTTGCGCCACTGTGCGCTGCTGGCGATTGCGGTAGCTGGCTGCGACAAAATCCCGAAAGAGCGGGTGCGGCTCGAGCGGCTTGGACTTGAACTCGGGATGAAACTGGCAGCCAAGGAAGAACGGATGATCGGGAATCTCGACGATCTCGACGTAGGTTGCGTCAGGCGTCGTGCCCGTCAGCCGCAGTCCGCCGCCGGTGAGCAGCGCTTCATACTCGCGGTTGAACTCGTAGCGATGCCGGTGGCGCTCGCTGATCTCGGTTGCGCCATAGGCTTTCTGGGCCAGTGAACCCGGCTCCAGCACGCAATCCCACGCGCCCAGACGCATGGTTCCGCCCATCTCTTCGACACCGAGCAGCTCACGCAGCTTGTAGATGATGCGGTGTTCGGCAGCGGGATCAAATTCGCTGGAGTTTGCCTGGCGCAGCCCGCAGACGTTGCGCGCAAATTCGATGCAGGCGGTCTGCATTCCCAGGCAGATGCCGAAGTAGGGCACTTGGTGCACGCGCGCGTAGCGGATTGCGTTCAGCATGCCTTCGATGCCGCGCTTGCCAAAGCCGCCGGGAACCAGAATACCGTCAAAGCCGGCAAGCTGCGCCTCGTAGCTGCGATCCAGCGGGTCGGCCATCTCCAGCCCTTCGGCTTCGATCCAGGTGACACTGAGCTTGAGGTTGTGTGCAAGCGCTCCGTGGACAAGCGCTTCCTTGAGCGACTTGTAGCTGTCCTCGTACTCGACGTATTTGCCGACGATGCCGATCGAAACCGTGTCCGCGGGGTTGTAGGCGCGGCGGACAATCTCACGCCATGCGTCCATCCTCGGCTCGCCTGCGTCCATGTGGAGATACTTGAGCGCAAGGGCATCGACACCCTCCTCGGCAAAAGCCAACGGACACTCGTAGATGGAACCTACATCGCGCGCGGTGACGACGGCGCGCTCCTCGACGTTGCAGAAGGCGGCAATCTTTGCCTTCATCTCGCGCGGCAGGGCGCGATCTGTGCGGCAGAGCAGAATATCGGCCTGGATGCCGATCGAGAGCAGCTCCTTGACGGAGTGTTGCGTGGGCTTGGTCTTCAGTTCCTGCGCTGCGCCGATCCAGGGGACGAGCGTGACGTGGACGAAGCAGGTGTTTTCGCGGCCCAGCTCCTGCCGCATCTGGCGGATGGCTTCGAGAAACGGCAGCGACTCGATATCGCCGACGGTTCCGCCAATCTCGATGATGTTGACGTCGGCTCCGTGCGAGGCGACCTTGCGCATGGCGTTCTTGATCTCGTTGGTGACGTGAGGAATGACCTGAACGGTTTTGCCGAGGTAGTCGCCGCGACGCTCCTTGAGGATGATCTGCTCGTAGATGCGTCCTGTAGTCAGATTGTTTTCGCGGCTGAGATGCGCGTGCGTGAAGCGCTCGTAGTGACCGAGATCGAGGTCGGTCTCCGCGCCGTCGTCGGTGACGAAGACCTCGCCGTGCTGAAAGGGCGACATGGTGCCCGGATCGACGTTGAGATAGGGATCGAACTTCATCAGGTTGACCTTGAGGCCGCGGCTTTCCAGCAGGCAGCCGATGGAGGCTGCGGCCAGTCCCTTGCCTAAACTGGACACGACGCCGCCGGTGACAAAGATGTACTTTGCGGACATGGATGCAACCTCAGAATTGTAGGAGTGGGTTGGGCCGTTGGAGGTGGGCACGCTCAAGTATGACAGATTTCTCTGCCCGCTGAAAAGAGCCGAATGAGCCTGTTCGGGCGCGGTGCGAAGCGAGTGTGCGATGCCGGAGGGATGGCGCAGAAGTTTGAGCCAATCCTGACGATTTTGGCTCAGGCAGGCATTGAGGAGACGAGCGCCGAATCCCGCATTTGATCCTTGCATGTCTTTGATTCATTGATGCTTCAGCGCATGGATCGGCATGTATCAGAATGCTACCCCCGCAGTTACCCCCCCAGGGGGGGTATATTATTTTTCTCGTTATCATGATCCTGCCTTTTTGTTTACTTTAAAGTTACCTGATCGACGGCGGGAAGACTGCCGAACGGCAACTTTAAAAGCAGATTCCCTGCGGGAATGAGCATTGCATGCAGCCGATGCACGGTTCGCGCCGTGGCCGCTCCCGGTGGTCGCGGATGAAATCGGGTGAAGACGATCGGAAAAACAAAAGCAGATTCCCTGCGGGAATGAGCATTGCATGCAGCCGATGCACGGTTCGCGCCGTGGCCGCTCCCGGTGGTCGCGGATGAAATCGGGTGAAGACGATCGGAAAAACAAAAGCAGATTCCCTGCGGGAATGAGCATTGCATGCAGCCGATGCGCGGCTCGCGCCGTGGCCGCTCCCGATGGTCGCGGATGGAATCGGGTGAAGACGATCGGAAAAACAAAAGCAGATTCCCTGCGGGAATGACAACAAGAAAGGCAAGTGCAAAGGCAAAGGCAAAAGGACTCTGCGGCGCGGGATAGGCGCGGGCAGAGCCGGATGAAGACAAGTATGGCAGAGTGGGGGAAATATCATGCCATTTTGGAGAGATTTATTTTTGCTTTGGAATCATGGGGATAGGTGAGTTTTCCGCAGGGGTGGGGCTTGACAGTATCTCGAAGGGTGGGCGTCTCTGGCGCTGCGGAGTGATTCGAACACACCGGATGAGAGATGGCACGTCTAGGAGGCTGGGCGGAATTTGCCGAGCAGCCAGAGCCGTGTTGGGGTCTCAAAGTACCGGAAACTGAGAATACTGAGGACGATACAAAGGGCGAGGTAGACGGGATACAGGGCCTGGATGGTATCCCAGTGAAGCGTGATCCAGAGGTGGTAGACGGGGATATGAATCAGGTACAAGCCATAGCTAGCCTCGCCAAGAAGCACCATGAACTTTGCATTGAGGAATCGCGAAAAGGGGTAGTGCTCTGTGGAGAAGATAAGGATGATTACAGCAAAGAGGGGAACCAGCATGGTGGTCAAAATATCTACCTTGGGGAGAGACTTCAGCAGGAAAGGGATGGCGAAGATCATGAGAATGGCCGTGAGGAACAGGAGCCGGGTGCGGGTTCGGATTGAATCTGTTTTTGGAGCGTTCCATGACATCTGAATGCGAGCGACCATGATTCCGGCTAGAAAGGTAGGAATCTGCAAGAGCGGCTGCTTGAAATCTAACTCTGAACGATGCAGGCTGGAGTAGTAAACGAGAAAGATTTCAACAGCTATCCAGAGCAGGCCAAGTGAGACAAACAAAATGCGTCGCGGCACCTTCCAGAGGGCCATGCCAATAAGTGGAAAGATGAAATAGAAGACCGCTTCCACGCAAAGCGACCAGTTAGGATCGTCAATTCCTCTCAGTCTGGGTATCCAAGCCTGGATCATGATGAGGTTGGCAAGGAAAGTAATGCTGGTCTTGAGAGCGGCGGAATTGAGGCCGTAGGCGTGGAGCCGGGCGTTGAAAAGAAAGGGAGTATCGAGGACAAGCGTTATCAGGTAGAGTGGATAAATTCTGGCGATGCGGGATTGATAAAAACGTAGGGAATTTACAGGTTTTCCACTTTGAAGATAGACATAGCTGAGGATGTAACCGGAGAGCAGAAAGAAAAACCGACGGCACTGTAGCCGACACCAATGAAGAGGCGAATGAGCGGAACTGTCAGGAGATAAGGGAAGGAAAAAGCTGCTGTGTGATACAAGACCACGTGAAAGGCAGCGAAAAAGCGCAAAGACGTGAGCGCCGGAATTTTTTTTTGTTCCGTGGCTGCCGACAATCGTGAACTCTCCGTAGCGAAAAATGTGTTGTGGTTGTTTCCATGCTACCAGAAAGCTGGATGCGGGCGGGGATTGGGGTGGGTGGTTCTCGACGCGACACCGCATGCAGTTTATCCTGAGCTATCGGGATGTTGCAGAGGAATCTCAGGAGTTCTGTCGCCCGAATCTGACCGCAAAGACAGGGAGTCGAATGACCGGAGATAGTCTGAACGTCCATCTGCCCGACGGAGCCGTACGCGAAGTGCCCGTTGGAACCACTCCATTGGAGATTGCGCAATCCATCTCGCCGCGTCTGGCTGCGGTTTGCGTGGTGGCGCGGATTGCGCCGTTGGCGGCGTCCACGGGCGGGGACGATGGTGGCGCGACGGCATCGGACGTGGCGGAAGGCTCGGATGCGGCGATGTATGGAGCCGGGCAGGCGGGCGCGGAGCGGCTGGTGGACCTGTCGACTCCGCTGACCGAGGATGTGCGGCTGACGCTGGTGACGGAGCGAGACGCGGAGGCGCTGAAGGTGGTGCGGCACTCGGCAGCGCACGTGATGGCGACAGCGGTGCTGGAGCTGTTTCCCGAGACGAAGCTGGGCCATGGGCCGGCAACGGATGCGGGATTTTTCTACGATTTCTATCGGGAGAAGCCGTTTACGCCGGAGGATCTGGCCGCGATTGAAGCGAAGATGGCCGAAGTGATTGCGCGGGATGAGAAGTTTGTGCGCGAGGCGAGGCCGCGCGAGGAGGCTCTGGCGGAGTTTGACCGCGAAGGCGAGTTTATGAAGACGCACTTTGTGACGCGGTTTACGGAGCCGGGCGAGGAGGTGAGCTTCTATCGGAACGGTGGTTTTGTGGATTTTTGCCGCGGGCCGCATGTGCCGTCGACGGGGCGCGTGAAGGCCGTGAAGGTGACGACGCTGGCCGGAGCCTACTGGCTGGGCGACGAGAAGAATCCGCAGTTGCAGCGGATCTATGGCACGGCGTTTTTTTCGCAGAAGGATCTCGACGCACACTTTGCGCGGCTGGAAGAGGCGGCCAAGCGCGACCATCGCGTGCTGGGCAAGCAGCTGGACCTGTTCAGCATTCAGGAGGTGGCTGGATCGGGGCTGATCTTCTGGCATCCCAAGGGCGGCATCATTCGCAAGGTGATGGAGGACTGGATGCGCGAGGAGTGCCTGCGGCGCGGGTATTCGCTGGTGTATACGCCGCATGTGATGCGGCGCGAGCTGTGGAAGATCTCTGGGCACGAGGGATTTTACGCGGGCAATATGTATACGCCGATGGAGCTGGACGACGCGGAGTATCGGCTGAAGCCGATGAACTGCCCAGGGCATATTCTGATCTATAAAAATTCGCCGAAGAGCTATCGCGACCTGCCGGTGCGGCTGGCCGAGCTGGGCAATGTCTATCGGTATGAACGGTCGGGGACGATGCACGGGCTGCTGCGGGTGCGCGGCTTTACGCAGGACGATGCGCATATCTTCTGCACGCCGGAGCAGATTGAAGACGAGGTTGTGGCCTGCATCGACTTTGCCGAATCCGTGCTGACCACCTTTGGCTTTGCCGAGTTCAAGGTGGAGCTTTCGACGTGGGATGAAAATGACCGCGCGCACTATGCTGGGTCAGACGAGAACTGGAAGCTGGCGGTGAACGGCCTGCGGCGGGCGCTGGATCGCAAGGGGATCGCGTACAGGACGATTCCAGGCGAGGCGGCGTTCTATGGCCCGAAGATCGATGTGAAGCTGGTGGACGTGCTGGGAAGGCTGTGGCAGCTTTCGACGGTGCAGTTTGACTTTAACCTGCCGGCGCGATTTGAGCTGGAGTATGTGGGCGAGGATGGTGGGCGGCACCAGCCGGTGATGGTGCATCGAGCGCTGTTTGGCTCGGTGGAGCGCTTCTTTGGGGTGCTGATTGAGCACTATGCGGGAGCGTTTCCGCTGTGGCTGGCTCCGGTGCAGGTGGGTCTGGTGCCGATTGCCGAGCGTCATCACGAGTATGCGCGGCAGGTGCAGGCGAAGCTGGAGGCAGCCGGGCTGCGCGTGGAACTGGATGTGCGGAACGAGAAGATGAATGGGAAGATTCGCGACTTTGCCAACCAGAAGACGCCGTATGTGCTGGTGATGGGCGACAAGGAAGCGGAATTGCAGTCGGTCAGCGTGCGGACACGCGGCAAAGGCGATCAGGGGTCAGTGACGCTGGATGACTTTGTGGCCCGCGCGAATGGTCTGCTGGCGAGCCGCTCGACAGAGCTGTAGGCTGCTTTTGACGCAGACGACCCAGGCCGACGGTGATCGTCGGCCTGAATGCTTTGGTGGCTGCTTTTGAGTTGAGAAGATGCGATGGGGCTAAACGCCCATGCCGAACTCGCCGGAGGGGTTGGCTTCGCTGTTGGAGTAGAAGTCGTAGGGAGTGCGGTGGTTGAACTGGTAGCGCTTGCGCAGTTCGGTGCCGACGAGGAGGCCGACGGCAGCGATGCTCAGCCCGACGGAAACCCAACCCAGAGCGCGGAGCGCGTGCCAGCTTGCGGGTGCGGTGATGTCCTGCGTCTCGTTGTCGGCCATGGGAACAATCTCCTTGTATACCTCGATCATATCGCAGGATGGATGGATGGTGTCCAGCGGGCGGCGCGCGTGTGCGCTAGGAGCAGGAACCAATCTGGTCAAGCCAGCGGAGCTTTTCCGCTTCGGGCAGGAAGCTGGCGCGGAAGGAGTTTGCGGCGAGGGTGCGCAGCTCTTCGCGGGTGAAGCCGTGATGCTGATGGGCGAGGCGATACTCGTCTTCGACGGTGGCTCCGAAGAAGGCGGGATCGTCGGAGTTGAGCGTGACAAGCAGGCCGTGGTCAAAGTAGCGGCGAATGGGGTGATGTTGAAGCGAGGGGCAGACGCCGGTGCGGACGTTGGAGGTGGGGTTGAGTTCGAGCGGGATCTGGCGCAGTTTCAGCTCGTCAAGCAGGGCTGGATCGCGGATGGCGGAGAGGACGTGGCCGAGCCGCTCGGAGCCGATGGAGAGCGCTTCGCGGATGGCCTCGGGACCGGTGGTTTCGCCGGCGTGGTTGGTGAGGCGAAGTCCGGCAGCGGCAGCCTGTGCGTAGAGGGCACGATAGGGCGTGGAACCGGTCTGTCGCTCGTCGCCGCCGAGGCCGATGGCGACGATGGAGGGATGGTCGCGGCGCATCTGGGCGGCGAGGCGAAAGACGCGTGCAGCCTCGTCGACGGTGAAGTGACGGACGGCGTCGAAGATCCAGTAGAGGGTGATGCCGAGTTCGCGCTCGCCACGGAGTCGGGCGCGCTCGAGCGCCGAGAAGATGCGGGCAAAGAGATGCGGATCGCGCTGGTCTTCCTCAGGCCGGAGACGAAAGATGACGCCGACGGAGAGGAAGACTTCAGCGTGGCGGACACCCTGGGCGGCGAGCGCCTGAAGCATGCGCCAGGCGGCGAGTTCGTATTCGGCTGGTCCTCGGAGTTCGGTGACGACGGCTTTGAATGCCTGGAGGAAGCCGGTGAAGTCGGCGTAGGAGTAAAGCGCTTCGGCTTGGGACAGCGTGATCGGCGCGGCGTCTCCGAGGGAGCTAAGCTCGACGAGCGTGGATGGGGTGATGGTTCCTTCCAGATGCAGGTGCAACTCTGCCTTGGGCAGGCGGCGAATCCACTGTTCGATGGGGTCCATGGGGGGGAAATCTCTCCGTGAAGTGCGGCTTTGGTGCTACTTTTGTGCCGGGGTCCTGGGGGCAAACTCGGATCGGTGGCGACTGTAAAAGAAGTAAATCAGCAGGCCGATGCCGAGCCAGATAAAGAAGCGGAACCAGGTGATGATGGGCAGGCCGCTCATGAGGAGCACGCAGAAAAGCACGCTGAGGACGGGGATGATGGGTCCGCCGGGAACACGAAAGCCGCGACGGCGCTGCGGCTCGCGATAGCGCAGGACGAGCACTCCGATCGAGACAAGAACGAAGGCGAAGAGCGTGCCGATATTCGACAGATCGGCCAGCGTGCCAATGTCGAAAAGGCCGGAGGGGATGGCGACGGCAAAGCCAGCGACCCAGGTGGAAAAAGCCGGGGTGCGGTACTTCTTGTGGACGCGGCTGAAGATGCGCGGCAGGAGTCCGTCGCGGGACATGGAGTACCAGACGCGGGACTGGCCAAGCTGATAGACGAGCAGCGAGGAGAGCATGCCCATGAGCGCGCCGAGGACGACGATGAGGCGAATCCAGTGGAGCGGGTGACCGCCGGGGAGCAGAGAGAGTTTTTTGAGCGCGTTGACGACCGGCGCCGCGTCGCCGACCATCGACTGCCAGGGCACGAGTCCGGTGAGGCAGACGGCGACGGCAACATAAAGCAGGGTGCAGACGATGAGCGTGGCGATGATGCCAATGGGCATGTCTTTCTGCGGGTTGCGACACTCCTCGGCAGCGGTGGAGACGGAGTCAAAGCCGATGTAGGTGAAAAAGATGATCGAACCGCCGGCAAGGATGCCGGAGATGCCGTTGGGGGCGAAAGGGTGCCAGTTGGAGGGGTGGATGTAGTCGATGGCGGCAAAGACGAAGATGAGAATGGCCGTGAGCTTGAGCGCGACCATGGCGTTGTTGGCTTCGGCGGTTTCGCGGATGCCGCGCACGAGGACGACGGTGAGAAGAAGGACGATGAGAAAGGCGGGAATGTTGAAACCGAAGTGCCATCCGGGCGCGTAGATGGTTTGGCCGGAGAAACTTTGAAGACCTTCGGGAAGATAAGCGGGAGAGATCCATCGGGCCGAAGGATGAAGCCCGAACCAGTCGAGCAGATCGACGACATGAGCGGCGAAACCGACGCTGACGGTCATGTTGGAGCCGGCGTATTCGAGGATGAGATCCCAGCCGATGATCCAGGCGATGAGTTCGCCGAGCGTGGCGTAGGTGTAGGTGTAGGCCGAACCGGCGATGGGGATCATGGAGGCAAGTTCGGCGTAACAGAGGCCGGTGAGTCCGCAGACGATGGCGACGAGGAAAAGCGAGACAGCCAAAGCGGGACCTGCGCCGGGACGGCCGGCAAGCGCGGTGTGAGTGATGAGGAAGTCGGCGAGCGGCGTGTTGACGAGGCTGGTGGTGTCGAATTTTTCGCCGGAGATGGCCGTACCGATGACGGTGAAGATTCCAGAGCCGATGACTGCGCCGATGCCAAGCGCAGTGAGCGACCAGGGACCAAGCGTCTTTTTGAGCCTGTGCTCAGGATCTTCCGAGTCCAGAATCAGCTTATCGATCGACTTGCGGGCAAGTAATTGGCTGGCCAGAATCTCCGCTCCTTGGTCTCGGCGAAACAGGGGTCTTCCGACAATGGGCGTGGTTGTGGCCAGGTGAAATCTGGCTCAGGCAACGCCTCATGCAGGAAAAACTGTTGGTCCGAATATAAATCAGGCGGGGGACTTCGGTGGAGTTGAAAAGAGATCAAACCCCACCGATCTGAATCCTGTTTTGGGATCCGGCTACTTGCGCTTGGACTGACCGCGAGCGGCTTTCTTGACGCGGGCTTTGTTGGCTCCGCGCGGCTCGGTGCGGGGCGGCTTGGGAGCGGCCTTCTTGCGCGCTTCCCGCTTCAGCTTTTTGCGTTCCTGTTTGTCTTCCACATTGGTTGTGTTTGCCATGCTTCTCTCTTTTCTTTCTTCCGGCCGCATTGCCGCCGGGTTTTGTTTCCGTTGCAGCAATCAGAATAACAGGCTTTGTTTTGCCGCTTCCTGTGGACTGCCGAGGAGCGTGCATCGGCAAGGCGGGAAGTTGCGTGGGTGCGTGGAGACTGTAATGCTGTGGCGCTGTCAGATCCGTTCAAGCTGGGCAAAGCGCTCGACGAGTTTTTTTACGCCAAAACGAGGGAAGTGAACGGTCAGCCTGGCGTCATCGCTGTCGCCTTCGCGCATGAGCACGGTGCCTTCCCCGTATTTGCCGTGGCGGACACGATTTCCTTTCTGGAATCCGGAGGCAGATTTGGGCGGTTCGACTTCCAGCCTGGGACGAGGCAGTTTGCCGGTGGGCATGGTGGTGCGTCCGCTGAAAAACTTTGCGATGTTGTCGATGGAGTCGCCGTTCGATGGGGTGACCGCGCCGGGCGCCGCTGGTGGCGGCGCGACCACGGTTCCTGTCCAACGGCTGTTGAGTGCGCCGGCATGGCTGGACCGGCTTTTTTCAGGCTGGGGATAGGGTGTTGCGCTCAGGCCGACGCGATAGTCGCCGCGACGGTTCATGGGCGGGCGACCGGGCGTTGCACTCTGGTCTTCATCCTCATAGCTGTAGTGTCTGGTTGACTCTTCGGCGTATCGAGAGGATTTGGCGGCAGGCTGCGCGCTGTTGCGCCAGGGAGAACCGAGGTCTTCCATGAGACGCGCTGGAATCTCCTCAAGAAAGCGCGAGGGGATGCTTGCCTCCGGCATATCGTTGCCGTAGCGGCGTCGATATTGCGCGCGCGTGAGCACGAGCGTATCCATGGCGCGGGTCATGCCGACGTAGCAAAGTCTGCGCTCTTCTTCGAGTGCGTCGGGGCTGTTGATGGAGCGCGAGTGAGGGAACAATCCCTCTTCCATGCCGGCGAGAAAGACCAGCGGAAACTCCAGTCCCTTGGCCGCGTGCAGGCTCATCAGCGTTACGCGGGCGTCGGCGTTGAACTGGTCGGTATCGGAGACGAGAGCGGCGTGATCGAGAAAGTCGCCGAGGGTTTCACCGCGCTCCTCGGCGTCGCGGGCTGCGTTGGCCAGTTCCTTGAGATTTTCGATTCGACCGATGGCCTCGGGCGATCCTTCGGCTTCAAGCGACTTGATGTAGCCACTGCGGTCGATGAGGAAACGAATCAGTTCGGGAAGAGTTCCCTGCTCTCCGGGCGCGCGAAAAGCATGGTCATCGGCTTGATTGGTGGATGCGGAATTGGGCGTGAGATCTGCCGTGGCATCCGACCCGGTATCCGCCGCGGTGTTTACGAATCGCTTCTTTCGCTGATTGCCTGTCGCCTGGCTTTGAGCAAAGGGGGAAAGCGATGCGGCATCAAAAAGCAGAGCGGCCTGAGAGGCTGTGGCGCCAAAGTCGAATTCAGTCGCGGCGATTGCCTCGACTGGAGAGTTGCCGCCGAAATCAAATCCGGCGTCTCCATCCTCTTCGGCGACAGGCTCATTGGCGTCGGTAGCTGCATCTGCGGTGAGGTCGGCTTCGAGCTTTGCGGCGAAGTTCGGATGCAGAATTGCCTGGGCATCCTCGATGAGACGACGAAATCCATCGAGAGCGGCACAGGCTCGTGCGGGCACGAGTTGCGCGCGCATGGCCTGGCGCATGGCGTCCCAGGTGGACAGGCCGGTTTCAAGCGCCAGCCGCTCCAGTGTCTCCAGCGTGGTTTTGCCGATTCCACGCGCGGGCGTGTTGATGACGCGCTGCAACGCGATGGAGTCATGGGGATTTTGCACGAGCTTGAGATAGCTGAGCAGATCGCGAATTTCGGAGCGCTCATAGAAGCTGAATCCGCCGACCATGGTGTATTGAATGCCGTAGCGGCGGAGCGCTTCTTCGACGAGGCGGGACTGGGAGTTGGTGCGGTAGAGCACGGCGCAACGTCCGGTGTCGTTGTCGCGCTCGGTTTCGCGCAGATAGCGATTGACTCTGTCGGCGATGAAAAGCGCTTCGTTTTCGCCATCGGGAGCCTCGTAGTATCCGATGAGCGAGCCGCCTTCACGCTCGGTCCAGAGGGTTTTGCCTTTGCGCTGCGCGTTGTTGGCAACGACGGCGCCGGCGGCTTCCAGAATGACCTGTGTGGAGCGATAGTTCTGCTCGAGGCGGACGATTCTGGCATCGGCAAAATCCTTTTCGAATTCGAGGATGTTGCGAATGTCGGCGCCGCGCCAGCTATAGATGGACTGGTCCTCGTCGCCGACGGCGCAGACGTTGTGTCGCTCGCCGGCGAGCAGCTTCATCAACTCGTATTGCGGACGATTGGTGTCCTGATACTCATCGACGAGCAGATAGCGATAGCGGCGCTGGTAGCGCTCGCGGACATCGGAGGAAGCCTTGAGCATGCGCACGGTTTCGAGGAGCAGATCGTCAAAGTCAAGCGCGTTGTTTTTCTTCAGCTCCGTGCGATAGCTGGCGTAGATGTGAGCGATGCGTTCGGAGCCAGGATCGGACGATCCGAGGTAGTACTCCTGGGGATCGATCATGTGGCTTTTGGCCCAGGAGATTTTGCTGAGGACGGTGCGTGGGGTGAGCTGCTTGGTATCCAGCCCGAGGCGCTTCATGATGGACTTGACGATGGATTGCTGGTCGTTGTCGTCGTAGATGGCAAACGTGCGGGTCAGCCCGGCATCGGGTCCGGAGCCGGTGCGGAGGGACTCGATATCGCGGCGCAACATGCGCACGCAGAGGGAGTGAAAGGTGGCGATGGTGGGCTTGGTCAAAGCTCCGCGCTGGAGCAGGCGATCGACACGCTCCTCCATCTCGCGGGCTGCCTTGTTGGTGAAGGTGACGGCGAGAATGGCGTCGGGAGCGACGCCTTTGTGCTCGATGAGCCAGGCGATGCGATGGGTGATGACGCGCGTCTTGCCCGATCCGGCACCGGCGAGAATGAGCAGCGGGCCTTCGGTCGTCTCAACGGCAGCGCGCTGTTCGGGGTTCAGTTTGTCGATCAGCTCCTGCAAAACTGCCTTTCCAAAACTGAGGTGAAGGTTGATTGCAACCTTGATTCAGTGTATCTGCTGAGGCAAATGGCTGGAGGGGAGGGTGAAGTTGAAAACGGGAGAAAGGATTCATGGTATGGGAGGATTTGTCTGAATGCGGTCCTGTAATCTGGAGCCAGATATGTCGGACGCAATTCTCACACCGTCGGATGTTCCTCAGCCTGCACCGGCATCGTATCGCGCGGTGGTCTACTGCGCCTCAGCGCCGGGCAATCGACCGGAATATATGCACGCTGCGCGGGAGTTGGGCGCTGGGCTGGCACGGGAAGAGATCGGGCTTGTCTATGGTGGAGCGAGCGTGGGCCTGATGGGCGCGGTGGCCGATGGCGCGCTGGCCGAGGGCGGCGAGGTGCTGGGCGTGCTGCCCACGGTGCTGGCGGATCGCGAGATTGCCCACGCAACGCTGATGCGGCTGAAAAGCCTGTACTACACCGAGACGATGCATGAGCGCAAGGCGAAGATGCTGGAGTTGGCCGACGCCGTGGTGGCTTTGCCGGGTGGCTTTGGGACGCTGGATGAGCTGATGGAAGCGCTGACCTGGTCGCAGCTCGGAATCCATGCCAAGCCTTGCATTCTGGTAAATCTGATGGGGTACTATGACGGGTTGCTGGCTTTTCTGGATCGAGCAGTGCTGGAAGGTTTTTTGAAGTCGGAAAACCGCGCGCGAATCCTGATGGCAAACGACGTTCGACACGCAATCCAAATTCTGAGGGAGTGGCGCAGATGAAACTTGTGCAGATGAAACTTGTATTGCTTTCCGTCCTTGTGGCAGCAACCTCGTGGAACGCAGTCGCACAGATGCCAACTGGCAGTTCGACTGGCGAAGCAGGCACGGCGAGTGTCGTTCCGGCGAGCCGTCCGATTCGCGTCGCGGTGGTGGGACTGGTGCATGACCACGCGCTGGGCATCTTTGGCGCGCTGGCCCGCAACCATAACGTGACGCTGGTGGGGATCAGCGAATCGGACAAGAACCTGATCGCGCTGTATTCGCAGCGGTTCAACCTGGCGAATACGCTTTTCTATCCGAACGAAACCCGGATGATCGAGGCGACGCACCCGGACGCGGTGCTGGTGTATACGTCGATTGCGGATCATCGCAAGGCGATTGAGATCGCGGCGCGTCATCACGTGAACGCAATGGTGGAAAAGCCGCTGGCGACGACGATGGAGGATGCGCTCGCGATTCGAAAGATCGCTCGCGAGGATCACGTTCAGGTGCTGGTGAATTACGAGACGACCTGGTATGCGAGCAATGCGGAGGCGTTGCGCGAGGTAGACAAAGGGATGCTGGGCACGGTGCGCCGCGTGGTGGTGCATGACGGACACGAAGGGCCGAAAGAGATCGGAGTGAGCCACACATTTTTAAGCTGGCTGACTGACCCGAAGCAGGCAGGCGCAGGTGCGATGTTTGACTTTGGCTGCTATGGCGCGGACCTGATGACGCTGATCATGCATGGCGAGACACCCGAAAGCGTGACGGCGGTCGCGATGACGGACAAGCCAAAGACCTATCCCAATGTGGATGACGACGCAACGATCATCGTGCGCTACAAGGGCGCGCAGGCGGTGCTGCAACCCTCGTGGACGTGGAGTTTTGCGCGCAAGGATATGGAGGTCTACGGCACGGATGGCTACCTGATTACCGAAGCCGACAGCCGCGTCCGCACGCGCTACAAAGGGCAGCTTGCCGAGCAGGAGCATGAAGCGCCGCGGCTGGTACGCAATCAGCAGGATTCGCTGGATTATCTGGCTGCCGTGCTGCATGGACAATTGAATCCCGACCACGATCTCTCTTCCCTGCCGACGAATATGATCGTGATGCAGATTTTGACGGCGGCGCAAGAGTCAGCCCGGAGTGGGCGGACGATACCGTTGACGCCACTGCCAAACTGAGTGGAGTGCGCCGTTCTGGGGTTCAGGCTGAAAGAGATGGAAAAGTTTGCGGGACGAATGGGCAGCGTGGCGTTGTTTTTTGAGCAGCGAGCGCGGGATGATATGCTTGCCCACAATCCTGTGAGAGAAGAGACGCCGGGAAGGCCGCATCTTTTTCGTGCCGGGAATGGATTCGCTGGGAGGCGCAATGAAACGCTGTATTGGGATGATCTTTCTTGCTTGCACCGTGGTGCTGGCGCAGGGGCCGGAGTTTCACACGGCTCCCGGCCAGGCGCGGTCGATGGTGGTGTCGAAGTTTGGCATCGTCTCCACGCCGCAGTTTCTGGCCTCGCAGGCAGGTGCGCACATTCTGGAACAGGGCGGCAACGCGATTGATGCTGCGATTGCGGCCAATGCCGTGATGGGCGTGGTGCAGCCGTATGTGAACGGGATGGGCGGCGACCTGTTCATGCTTTACTACGACGCGAAGAGCGGCAAGCTGTATGGGTTGAACTCCAGCGGCTGGACGCCGAAGGCGTTGACGATCGACGCGCTGAAGGCGAAGGGCGTGAATACGCTCGACTTCATTGGCGTGAATACGATTGACGTGCCGGGAGCTGTAGCCGGCTGGGATGCGATGCGCACGCGATTCGGGACGATGCCGTTTCGCACGCTGCTGGCGCCGGCGATCTACTACGCGTCGAATGGATTTCCGCTGGCCGAGCGCAATGCGCGGTACTGGATTGCGCCGCGGTTGCTGAATCAACCCGGGTATCGAGAGACGTACGACATCTGGTCTCATGCGCCGCAGCCGGGCGATCTGTTTCGGAATCCGGCGCTGGCCAACTCCCTGCGCCAGATTGCCGAGCATGGACGCGATGCCTATTACAACGGGCCGATGACCGAGGTGATGGTGAAGTTTCTGCGGGCGCAGGGCGGGATGCATACGCTGGAGGATTTTCGCGACTTTCAGCCGGAGTGGGTGGAGCCGGTGTCGACGACGTATCACGGATGGACGGTCTATGAACTGCCGCCGAACGGTCAGGGCATCGCGGCGCTTTCGATGCTGAATATCATGGAGCATTTTCCGCTGGAGGAGTATGGGCAGAACTCGGTCGCTGCGCTGCACGTGATGATCGAAGCCAAGAAGCTGGCCTATGCGGATATGTATCGGTATGTGGGCGATCCGCGGTTCTCGCCGATACCCGTAGAGCAGCTCATCTCGAAATCGCTGGCGGCGCAGCGTGCAAAGCTGATCGACATGAATCACGCTGCTTGCCAGGTGGTGCCGTCGAAGATCGAGGCAGAACTGGACAAGCACGGAAACTCGACGATCTATCTATCAACGATCGACAAGGACGGGAACATTGTTTCGCTGATCCAGAGCAACTATGCCGGTTATGGGACGGGGATGGTTGCGCCGGGACTTGGTTTTTCGTTTCAGAATCGCGGCGCCGGTTTCCAGATGACACCGGGGCTGCCGAACTCGCTGGACGGCCATAAACGACCGCTGCACACGATCATTCCCGCGTTCATGGAAAAAGGCGATATACGGATTGGATTTGGAATTATGGGTGGCTGGAATCAGGCGCAGGCGCATGCCCAGTTTGTCTCCAACATTGTGGATTTTCACATGAATGTGCAGTCGGCGCTGGAGCAGCCGAGGTTTACGAAAGAGACGTTTGACGGTTGCGACGTGATGATGGAGGAGACAATGCCGGCGGATGTGCGCGCGGGTCTGACGGCGCGCGGGCACCAGATCAAGCTGCTGGAGCCTCTATCGTTCACGGTGGGTCAAGGAGCGGCGGTGGTTCGAGACACGGCGCGGAAGGTCAACTTTGCGGCCGGAGATCCACGCTCGGACGGCGCGGCGATTCCACAGGAACCGCCGGTGACTATGCCGTAGGTTGGGGGTGGATGGGCGAGGAAGGCCACAGTCTGCGCGAGAAACTCGGCTTGCAAATCGATTAAGCAGGGACTATGATCCTGCTGCCTGCTGAAATCGATCTGGAGATTCCCTATGCGTCTGCGCCCTGTCTTCGCCTGCTGGCCACTGTGCCTTTTGCTGATCACGCTGCCGGTGTTTGCTGCCGACCCGACCCTCTCGATGCACGTGACGGCGAAGGGATATCTGGATGGGGGCGGGGCAAGCGTGGTGTTGTATGACACGCCCTTCAGCCCGGTTTTCTTCGATCAGAAGAACTCCGCGCTGCAGATCATCCTGCATGACAATCGGATCGCGACGAACGGGAGTCTGCGGCTTTTGGCGACGCCGGAGCAGTGGGATGTGATCCCGACGATCGTGGCACACCATGCGGATCAGGCGCATGACAGGCTAACGGCGGATCTGGCTTATCCCAAGTACAAGCTGAGTTATCACGTGATCGTGACGCCGGAAGCGGGCGGCTTTCGCGTGACGGTCAATCTGGATCAGCCGCTGCCGACGACGCTGGTGGGCCGAGCCGGTTACAACCTGGAGTTTGTGCCGACCACCTATCAGGACAAGCCGTATGCGATCGACGACCAGAAGTTTGGCGTGATGCCGCGCTATCCGGAAGATCGCATGACAACTGTGCCGCCGAAACCGGGAGATCCCAAACGCGTCTGGTATGTAGAGCAGTGGCACCAGACCGAGGGGTATACCGAGCCGCTTCCTTTTGCATCGGGAACGAGGGTGACGCTGGGCGTGAACGATCCGCTGAATCGCATCACGGTGACCTCGGACAGCGGACCCATTGGCATTTTTGACGGTCGAGACAAGGCTCAGAATGGTTGGTTTGTTTTGCGCACACTGGTTGCCGCAGGCAAGACCGACAACGCCATCGTGTGGCACATCCGCCCGAACTACATTCCGGGGTGGACACGTCCGCCTGTAATCGAGCATAGCCAGGCCGGGTATGCATCTGCGTTTGAGAAGCAGGCGATTCTTGAACTGGATCCAAACTTTCAGGCTCCGCAGACGGCGAGCCTGCTGCGATTGGGCGAAGACGGAAACTATCACAGTGTCTTCACTGGGCCAGTGAGTGCGCCACAGCCGTGGCTACGCTATGTTTACGCCAAATTTGATTTTTCTTCGGTGAGGGAGCCGGGCCTGTACGTGATTGAATACGCTGGTCAGCGCAGCGATGTTTTTCCAATTGCCCAGGACGTCTATGACAAGACCTGGCAGACGACTCTGGATGGCTTCCTGGCGGTGCAGATGGATCATGTCTCGGTGCGCGACGGCTACCATGAATGGCACGGCGTGGCGCATCTGGACGATGCTCGACAAGCACCGCCAAATACCCCGCACTTCGACGGCTATCGGATGGGTCCGGATACCTATTCACCGTTCAAGCCCGGCGAGCATATTCCTGGCTTGAATGTTGGCGGATGGTACGATGCCGGGGACTACGACAATGACGATTATGGGCAGTATGCGACGCTGCAAAACCTTTCGCTGGCCTACATGACATTTCACCCGAAGTGGGATGAACTGATGGTGGACGAAAAGGCGCGCACGGTGGAGATGCATCGACCGGACGGAGTGCCCGACATGGTGCAGCAGGTGGCCCACGGAGCGCTGCAACAACTGGCACAGATTCACGCCTTTGGACATCCGATTGTGGGGATACAGTCGGCATGGCTCACGCAGTACACGTTTGTGGGCGATGCGGCTTCGCAGACGGATAATCTGCTCTACGATCCGAAACTGGGTCCGGATGAGCGCAAGGACGGCTACTCGGGCAAGCCGGATGATCGCTGGGCGTGGACGGGCTACACGGTCTTCAATCAGTACGGAGCAGCGGCGTCACTGGCGGCTGCTTCGCGCGTGCTGAAGGGGTGGAACGATCCGCTGTCGAAGGAATGCCTGGAGGCCGCAATCAAGCTCTGGAACGATCAGCAGACGCATCCGGCGCCAAATCCGATGCGACCCGGCTTTGCAAGATTTGGCGGGCTGGACTGGTCGGCAGCGCTGGAGCTGATGATTGCGACGAATGGGGCGCAACCGTACAAGCAACGGGTGGAGCAACTCTTCCCGGAGATGCTGAAGCAGATGGGTTTCCGCGGATGGACGGCGGTGCGCGCGCTGCCGTATCTGGACGCGAGCTACAAGGCGCAGTTCCGCACGGCGCTGATTGCGTGGCTGCCGCAGATGAACAAGCAGATGGAGGCAACGCCGTTCGGAGTTCCACCGGCGCGATCGGACTGGGGTGGCGCCGAACAGGTTGCCAACTTCGGGACGGAGATGTACTTTCTGCATGAGGCATTTCCCGATGTTGTCGGAGCGGAATCTACGCTGCGCGCCGCGAACTATCTGCTGGGAACTCACCCGGTGTCGAGCGAATCGTACATTGCCGCAATTGGCACCGACTCGCGAAAACACACGTACTCGAACAATCGTGGCGACTACTCGTATCTTCCCGGCGCGATGATTCCTGGCTATGTGGTCATCAAGCCTGATTTTCCTGAATGCATGACGGACTGGGGCATGCTTTGGTTTGAGCACGAGACGACGGTCTCCGCAGCGAGTAGCTGGGTGCTGGTGGCCAACGCAGCCGAGGCGATCGTGAAGGAGAAGACGAAAGAATAGGCGAATTTCGGGGGGGACGATCGGCACGCGGTCAGCGGCGTGACAACCCGGAGATGTTGCGTACAATTTCAAGATGCATGAAGTGATCCTTTATACGCGCCAAGGCTGCCACCTGTGTCATGTTGTCCAGCAGACGCTGCAAGAGATGGAAGCCACAGCCGACTTCCGTTGGCAGCTCATCGACATTGACACCGATCCTGTGCTGCGAGAGCGTTTCAACGAGGAGGTGCCAGTCGTCTTCATCGACGGGCGCAAGGCTTTCAAATATCACATGGAGCCGCAGCAGTTTCTGCGTGTGCTTGCCGGTCGAACGCCTCAGGAGCAGGCGGCTCGGTAATGGGTGAGATCGAGCCACCCGAGGCCCGCGGTGCGGACGCTCCAGGGCGGCTTGAGCGTTGCTCACCCCGCGGCCACTCGATCTTCCTGCTCGGCACGCGCTGCGCGCCAGTCATGCAGGCCAAAGATTGCCATCACCACAAATATCGCCGAGAGGACAGCCGTGACGTATGCCTGCTTCCAGGCGTACTCCACGATGTAGGTCAGATCGACGGCAATCCACAGCGTCCAGTTGGCCATGTACTGCTGCGCCTCCCACACTGTGCCTACCAGGCTGAACGCTGTGAGAGCCGCATCCAGCCACGGCAGCGCTGCGTTTGTCCAGTGCTGCATTCCCACGGCAAGCGCTACCGTCATCGCCATGCCCGCTGCCAGGCTGATCGACAGAAACAGAGGCTGCATCCGCCGGACCACCAGCGTTCCTTCGCTTTGCAGACCTAGCTGCCACTTGACCCAGCCATACACACCGCATACGGCAAAAACCACTTGCAAAAGCATGTCCGAATAGAGGTGAATCTCGCGAAAAAACTCGCCATACAGAAGGCTCGCGAGAATCGTTACCGGCCACGCACTCAGGCGCCGCTTCATCGAGAGCCAGACACTCCCGATACTCAGCAGCGCTGAGACGCACTCGAGCGGCGACAGCGTCCACCAGCTCATCGATCACCCTCTGCCCACGCCTGCATCCAGTCCATCATCTGTCTTCCTTCTGCCGTCTCGAACCACTGGCAATGGCCCACAAAATACTCTTGCCAGGCGACCTGAGCGCGCGCTTCGTCGCGTAACACTGAGAGGAAATACTCTGTCTCTGACAAGGCAAACTCACAGTGCACCACGGGCAGCATGGCGGCTATCGCCCTGCGCTCGTGCGTGGTCAGTCGCACCTCCTCTTCATATCCGGCGAGCAGCGCTGATGCCTGCTCCAGATTGGCCTGCACGCGCCCGCTCAAACTGAGCCAGTCAACGATGCTGCGTTCGAGCGCAGTAGCCACATCATGCGCCGCGCACGTCCGGTCCGCCAAACCAAAGTCGATGACCGCAGTGACGCGCGCATCCACGCTCTCGCCGGACCACATGAGATTGGATCCGTGCCAATCGTTCTGCGTCCACAGCGGCTGTAGCGCCTGGCCTGCCGTGAGCAAACCCTGCCGCTGCATACGATCATGATGCGGCACAAACCAACGGGCAAAATCCGCCTCGGCATTGCGCGCGCTCAACCACTCCGCCAACACGGGCCTCGCAGCCAGATACGCACGGAACGCCGCCGTTGCATGGGTGGCTGGAATCAGCGAAAAACTTGTTACGAGCGGAGCCATGCTCCGCGCAGGCGCGGCAAATTCACGCGCCGCAATATGCAACTGCCCCAATGCGATGCCCGCTGCACGGGCGTGTTGCATACAAAGATAGGGCGTCCACGACATTGCCTGCGCATATAGATCACGACCGGGCGCAATCGAAAACACCTCGCAGACCCACTCGGCACGCTCGACTGCGGTCTGCCCGTTGCGCGTTTGCAGCGGAGCCATCACCAGAGGCGTTCTGGCTGCCAGCCACTCCGCGAAGCGATGTTCTTCCGCAAGCCACGCTGCTTGACGAACGGCATGACTATGGCGCTTGACAAAGACGGATGCTTCCCTGGCGCGCACACTGGCCGCGGCAGAAAACGGCCTGGGACTGACGGCTGTAATCTCAACGACACGACCTACGCCGTCGTATTCGCGCAGAAGATCGTCCACCTCTTCCGACGTCCATGCGGGCCAGTCCCGGTCAGTCCATGCGCCATCCAGCCCATGCACACGGTGCGCAGAATCCCTGGCGTTCATCGCTTCGCGAATCATCACTCGTTGTCCGGCCGTTTGTATGGCTTGCGCAGATAGAGTCGGGCTTCGTTGAGCGCACCCTGAGTATTGTCGTTGGTCTGAATCGCCTGTCGATACTCGTTGACCGCGCGCTCACGCTGTCCTGTCACATCAAAAATCTTGCCCAGTTGAATATGACTCCAGACCTCTGTCCACGATGGTTCGTCGTCTCCACGCAGGGCATCGCGAAATGCGTTGGCGCTGCCCTGATAGTTCTTTTCTGTGAACAGGGTTGCACCAATCCGATAGCTTGCCAGCGAGCTTTGAGGATTCGCTTGCAGCGCCTTTTGAAATTCTCCGAGTGCGCCGTTCAAATCGCCCTGCGCGGCCAGTTGCTGGCCGCGCAGAATTGCCGCTCGCACCTGCAAATCCGGAGTATTCTTGAGCACCCAATTGTCCGGATCGATCTCGATGTGCCGCGGCCTGCCAAAGGTATCGACTACGTACTGCGTCTCTGTGCCTACCACGTCAATGCGCTCATTGGACGTCTTGCCATCCGTCTCAATCCGTAGTTCCACCGGCATGTTGAACAGGTCAAGGTCTTGATGAATCTGCCCGATTGTGCGAAATCCCTTGCCATTTCCCAGACGATAGACCGCGTACTTGTCTTCAAAGTTCGGCTCCCCGGTGCCATCGATCCACTGCGAAAAAAATGGCGTGAGATTCTTTTGGCTTACCTGCTCTGCCACTTTTTCCAACTGCCCGGATCGAATCGAGTTGTCTGTGTACTGGCTGAGCGCTCCGCGCAAAATCTGTCGGAAGACGGCATCGCCCACCTCCCAACGCAGCATGTGAAAGACCATCGCGCCCTTTTCCAGTGTCATGGACTGAAACTGCGGGGCAAACGCGCCCAGCCGTCCCGCAGCCGACAACGGGGTGGTGTCATAGGCGATGGCTCCCGCGGCGATGTCGTTGACGGCACGCTCGAGGGCAGTCCTTCCGCTTTCGTTCTCCACATACATCAGCTCGGCATACCGCGCCATTCCGTTGGTGATCCACGCATCATTGAGGCTCGCCGGACTCACTTCCGAACCCCACCACTGATGGGCCAGCGTATTCGCCATCAACCGCGCGCCCGCGCTGTCGGTCAGGTGCGCACCCATGATGACGGCCATTTCCGGCGCCCAGAATGCCGGCAGCGTATCGTTCGGCAGCTCCACAACATTCATGCGGCCTGACTCTGGCTGCCCAAAGGCGGTGGTGAAAAAATCCATCTCACGCGCCGCAATCTCCGCCACTCCATTGGCCTGCCCCTGGTGCGCTACGGTTGCGTACGCCTTCACGTTCGCTGCCGAGTTTGCCGTGGCCGGATCCACAAACCTTCCTGCCACCACGGTTCCGGGGAATCCAGGCTTCGACCAGTTGAAGTCGTACTCGGTTCCCGGCTTTCCATCCTGCAATGGAATCTGCCTGACACCGGTGCTGCCGCTGGCGATCACCCGCTCGCCCTGCGGAACCTGCACATGCAGCTCCATGGTGAAGCGATCCGTGAGATAGCCGGTTGTCGGAAACCATCGTGCCGGATAGAGCAGATACGTGATGGGGTCTCCAATCGCTGCCAGCTTCAATCCCTCGACCGGCCCGTCTTCACTGCCAGTGATCTTGCCCGAATAGACAAACGTCCAGTGGAGGGGCTTCTCGCCGGGCGCCGTCGCCGGCACAATCCGAAGATTCCCATCCGTCGTCCGTTCTCCTGTGAGCACTGCGCCTGAATCATCGGTGATGCTTGTAATCTTCAACGCCGGATGCAGACCGAAGGTCACAGCGTCGGCGCCCTCCGGAACGGTAAACGTGACGACGGCTGTCGCCGTCATCGTATGCGCTGCCGGGTCCAATTCCAGATCGATCCGATAGCCCTGGACACTCAATGCGCGGCGCGTAGACCTAGGCTCGAAGTTCGATCCGATATCCTGCCCCCGCGCAACCAGCGAGAAGCAGGCGCAGACAAGCACCGCGCCGCCAATGATCGTCTTCGCGTTTGCTTTTAGCCTCATGCGATCACACCTGTCCCCGCGCACTTACCCTTGTCTTTCCTTTCTGAGTTGTCACCCTTGAATAGGATCAACTTTTTCTCGTGCATCCTTCGTCCCTTTTGCGTGGCGCGCTCTGAGGCAAGTGTGGCATGCAGCTATCGCCACACTTCAAGAAAAGGCTCCTCGAAGGCATCCACAACATTCCATGGCCCGATCACCCGCCTGATGCGATAGCTTCATGCCAAGCCTCATTGCACTTATGCTAAAGTCTCTGCAACCACCTCTGCCACTCGCTGGATTGCGCCTTTTTCCGAATTTCGATCCGGGCGCAATTTTGCTCCCACTTCTTTCAACTCTCGCATCATCTGCTCACGCGCAGCCGAATTTTGCATGAGTGGTCGAAGATGTTTGACGACGGACTCTGCCGTGTAGTCATCCTGGATCAGTTCTGGCACCAGGCGCTTATCCGCCACCAGATTCGCCATGGCCACATGGGGCACTTTTACCACCTGGCGGGCGATTGCATAGGTCAATCGGGAGACCTTGTAGACCACCACGAACGGATTGCCGATCAAAGCCGCTTCGACCGTTGCCGTTCCGCTGGCCACGACGCTGGCGCGCGCAAAATGCAGTGTGCCCCGCGCATCGTCGACCAGGCGAACGCGTTTGTCCATGCCTGCGTTCTTGACCATTGCCTGCGTCCGTTCGACGTCTGCGGCAGAGAGCGTGGGCGCAAGCGGCAGCACAAACTCGGTCCGCTCATCCGCCATGCTTGCGGCGGCGCGCAGCATCTCGGGCAGATTGAGCCGAATCTCCCGGGCGCGACTTCCGGGCAGCAGGCCGATCCAGGATTTTTCCGCGTCGAGACCATGCTGCGCCGCAAAGTGAGCGCGCGTCTCCGCTGGCAGAGGCATCTCCGCGAGCGGATGCCCCACAAACTCCGCCAGCACTCCGCGCTCACGATAAAAATTTTCCTCGAAAGGAAAGATCACCAGCATCCGATCCACGAACCGCCTGACGCTGTGAATTCGATGCTTTTTCCATGCCCACAACTGCGGACTGACAAAAAAGATTACGGGTACGCCCATGCCATGCAGCGTCTCAGCCAGCTTGAGATTGACATCGGGAAAATCAATCAGCACCGCGGCTGCCGGTCGACGTGCGCGAATCGCAGCCTGGAGTTTTCGATACTCGCGATAGATATGCGGCAGATGCCGAATCACCTCGGTGATCCCCATCACCGCGACATCCTCGCTGCGGACCACGCGCTGCATGCCCAGAGCCTCCATGCGCGCGCCGCCCAAACCAAAGAACTGAACCTTGGGAATGCTGCGCTTCAACTCTGCGATCAGCATTGCGCCATAGTGCTCGCCACTGGCCTCGCCCGCAGACAGAAAAATCCACGGCTCCACGCTTTCCGGCTCGCTCATGCTTCTCCTGTCCCGCGGATATTTGTGCGCCTCAATGAGCCAGCGCGGCAGCGCCAGTGTCCAGGCTTGCACTCACTGCGGGCATCTCCTGATCCCGATACTGAAGCTGATACAGCTTGAAATAAATTCCACGCTGGGCAAGGAGTTCCTGATGATTGCCCTGCTCGCGCAACTGTCCCTTGTGCATGACGAGAATGGTATCCGCCCGCTGCACCGTGGAAAGCCGATGCGCAATCAGTACCGACGTTCGTCCGGCAATCATCTTCTCCAGCGCCAGACGAATCTTCAGTTCCGTATCCGTATCGACGCTTGAGGTCGCTTCATCCAGAATGAGAATCCTGGGATCAAACGCCAGCGCTCGAGCAAAGTTGACCAGTTGCTTCTGTCCGGTCGAAAGCGAATTGCCCCGCTCAATGACCGGCTCATCAAACTGTCTGGGCAGACTCTCGATAAACTCCAGGACATTCACATCCCGCGCGGCAGCCCTCATGCGCTCATCGGTAATCTCTTCGGCACCGAGACGAATGTTCTCCGCGATGGTCCCGCTGAACAGGTACGGATCCTGCAACACCACGGCAAAATGCTTGCGCAGCGACTCCAGATCGTGCTCACGGACATCGACGCCATCGATCAGAATTGCGCCGCGCGTGACATCATAGAAACGCATCATGAGGCTGGTCAGCGTGGTCTTGCCTGCTCCTGTATGGCCGACAATCGCCACAGTCTCGCCCGGCTCCACGACAAACGAAACATCCTTCAGAATCCACTCGATATCCGTACGCGCAGCGACTTCCGCATCGCTCGCGCTCGCCATCCATGCCCGTTCGTCCTCGCTCATCGCTTCATAGGTAAACCACACATGACGAAACTCAATTCGATTCGATCCATCGCCGATGCGCGTGGTCTGCGGAGAAATAATCTGTGACGGCGTATCCAGCAATTTGAAGATGCGCTCGCAGGCGGTCATCGCCGCCTGCAGGATATTGAATTTCTCGCTCAGGTCCTGGATGGGTCGGAAGAATCGCTGCGCGTACTGGATGAAGGCGCCGATGACGCCAATCGTCACGGTGCCGCCAATGACACCCACGCCGCCCCGCCACAGGATCATGGCAATGGCGACCGAAGAGAGAATCTCTACCGCCGGATAGTAGAGCGCATAAGCAAAGATTGTGTCCTTGAATGCAACCATGTGCTGGCGATTCACAGCTTCAAAATCCGCATAGGCGCGCTCTTCGCGGTTGAACAACTGCACTACGCTCATCCCGCTGACGTGTTCCTGGGTAAACGAGTTGATCCGCGCAATCGCCGTCCTGACGCGCCGATAACTGGCTCGCACGGAGTGTCGAAACATATTGGTCGCGAGAATGATGAGCGGCAGAACGGCGAACGTCAGCAGCGCCAGACGCCAGTTCATCGCGAGCATGACCACCACCATGATCGCCAGAGCAAAGACATCGTCGATCATCGCGAGCACGCCCGAGGTGAACATGTCGTTGATTGCGTCCACATCGGAGGTCAGGCGGGTGACCAGCCGTCCCACCGCGTTGGTGTCAAAGAAGCCGACATGCATCCGCTGCATGTGCCGGAAGATCTCTCGCCGGAGGTCGAACATCACCTTCTGCCCGGTCCATTGCATCAGGTATGTCTGGGTAAATTCAAAGACATACGCCAGCAGCAGGACAGCCAGATACACCAGCGCCAGTTGCCCGACGCCTACCCGCGGATCGCTGCTGAGATGCCGCGACATCCAGCCGGTGCCCATGTGCGCCTGGCGCGTCAGGTAGCGGTCCAGCGCGACCTTGACCAGATATGGCCCGACCGCGTCGGTTGCGGCGCGCAGGGAAACGGCAATGACGCTGATCGTCGCCTGCACGCGATAGGGGGCCAGATAGCGCCCCAGGCGCATCATCAGCCGCGCATCATAGGCTTTGCCGGTGATCTCGTCGTCGGCCTTCACGCGTGCCTTGGGTTTTTCGTCCACGCGTGGTTTCAGCTTTTCGTCTGCCATCTTTGCCTGCTGTCCGTCTGTTCCGAGTATGAGTTTTCGATGGTCGCAAGCCCGACTTCGCTTCACTTTTGATTGTACCGGGTTGCCTGCGCCAAGTTCCGCCACCGCGGCTGGCTCCACGATGCCCTGCCCGGAGATGCGAAACTGGAATCTCCCATGCCGCTGACACCTCAGATCGAGACTTCGCCCGTTGGCAATCGCCAGTCGCTGGGTCTGTATCTCTCCATCCCCTTCTGCCGGTCCAAATGCACCTACTGCAACTTTGCCTCCGGCGTCTATCCTGCCAGCCATCATGATCAGTACGTCCAGCGTCTTGTCGGTGACCTCCTTGCCAGCAGCTCCCAGGCCGCAGAGCGCGGACTGCACCTGCCTCAAACCGTCGATTCGATCTACTTTGGCGGCGGCACACCGGTTCTGCTCTCATCCGCCCACTTTCACGCGATCTTCAGGGCGATTCGCGAAACCTTCCCACTCAGCGCTGACGTTGAAATCACCGTGGAGTGCGCGCCGGGGCAACTCTCCGATTCCACGCTCGAAGCGCTGGTCGCCTGCGGCGTGAACCGTGTCAGCCTGGGCGTGCAAAGCTTTATCGATCGGGAATGCGCGACCAGCGGACGGCTGCACACGCGCGCCGATGTGCTTACCGACCTGTCGCGACTTCGCGGCGCGGGGATCGAGAATTTGAATCTCGACCTGCTGGCCGGACTGGCCGGCCAGACGACCGATTCGTGGCGCGAATCGGTCGATATTCTCCTCCAGACCGGCGTTCCCCACGCCAGCGTTTATATGCTTGAGATCGACGAAGACTCCCGCCTGGGGCGCGAGCTTCTGCAGGGCGGCGCCCGCTACCACGCCGACCTGGTCCCCTCCGACGACGCTATCGCCAGCATGTACGAAACCGCCATCGAACTGTTTTTGGACGCCGGTCTGGCGCAGTATGAAATCTCCAACTTTGCTCGCACCGGCTTTGCTTCGCGTCACAACCTTCGCTACTGGCGCCGCGCGCCGTATCTCGGCCTCGGACTGGATGCATCCTCCATGCTCTTTGCCGAGGATGATTCAATCGGTTCGTCTCCGGCTTCGCTGCGCTTCACCACCACCTCCAGCCTTGACGATTACCTTGCCGGAACCGCACCGCTGGCCGAGCAAAGCTGGCTTGGCCCCGTCCAGCAGATGGAAGAGTTCTGGTTCCTCGGCTTGCGCCGCAACTCCGGCATTGCCGTCGCGGATCTCATTCGCCTTTTTGGCGATGAGGCCGCTCAACCCTCGCTTGCTGTCGCTCATCGGCTCGTCGCCGACGGCCTGCTCTGCTTTGAGCGCCATCCTGAACGCTTCACGCTCAGTCCGCACGGCCGACTGCTCTCGAACAACGTCTTCGCCGAGTTTCTTGCCGCCCATCCCAGCTCCTCAGCATCCTTATAATCGCTTTGAGAGGATTGCCCTTGTACACACCCGCCAGCTCTACCGCCGAAACCGTGATCGACCTTCGCAGCGACACCGTGACCCGCCCCACCTCTGCCATGCGAGCCGCCATTGCCCAGGCCGAGGTGGGCGACGACGTCTATGGCGAAGACCCTTCCATCAACCTGCTTGAGCGGCGCGCTGCAGAAATCTTTGCCCGCGAAGCCGCACTTTTTGTTCCCACCGGAACCATGGGAAATCAGATCGCCATTCGGCTTCACACACGGCCCGGCCAGGAAATACTGTGCGAATCCCGCGCCCACGTCCTCGACTGGGAGATGGGCACCGCTGCGGCATTTTCCGGCTGCCAGTTGCGCCCCATTCCCACGCCCGACTCGATCCTGAGCTGGGATCGTCTGGCACCGCATATCTACCCTCGTGGCGGATTCCGCGCCGACACCGCGCTGATCACCCTGGAGAACTCCCACAACATGGGCGGCGGCGTTTGCACCCCGCTGCCAGTGCTGGAAGAGATCTGGCATGAGGCCCGCAAACGCAACCTGCGCACGCACCTGGACGGCGCTCGCGTCTTTAACGCCGCGGCCTATCTTGGCCTCGACGTTCGCACCCTCACGGCAGGCTTTGATACCGTGATGTTTTGCCTCTCCAAAGGGCTGTGCGCCCCGGTTGGCTCGATGCTTGTCGGCTCGTCAGCAGCCATCGCAGAGGCCCGCATCTATCGCAAAGCTCTGGGCGGGGGCATGCGTCAGGCAGGCATCCTCGCCGCCGCCGGACGGATCGCGCTGGAAGAGATGCCCGCGCGCCTGGCCGACGACCATGCCAACGCTCGCCTGCTCGCTGAATCGATCGTCTCACTGCCCGGCGTGCGTCTGGATCTGGCTCGCGTCCAGACCAACATTGTCATCTTTGACCTGGACCCGGCTCGCCACACCCCGGCAGCACTGGTGGCCACCCTGCGTTCGCATGGGGTGCTGGCCAGCGCCGTCGGCCCCCAATCCGTCCGGCTGGTCACGCATCACGATGTGAATCGCGAGTCATGCACCCGTGCTGCCCACATTCTGACCCAAGCACTGACCGCCTGAGCGCCAAGAGTCAGGCAAAAAGCAGCCATTCCCGGCGGGAGTGGCTGCTTTTCTGCGTTGCTGACATTTTCGGATCAGCGCTGTAACTCTAGAATTAACTATGACTTATATGAAACCAGAATTGCAGCGACAAAATATGAGTGCTTTATGCGCATATTTTATGAATAATTTGTGATATATTTTTGTCAGATACAGTGTAAGGCCGCCCGAAGCACCGGAAGGCCCGCACAAATCAGCTTTTTCAGGAGGATTCCATCATGACCATCACTCGCTGGTACCCCATTCGCGAAGTCGCCGCCCTGCAGAATCGCGTCAATTCCCTGCTGCAGGACATCGCCGGCACCGACAGTGAGACCGTTACCGCGGCCAGCTTCGTTCCTGCCGTAGATGTCTATGAAGATACTGAGAAGGTTGTTCTCAAGCTGGAGATTCCTGGCGTCCGCGAGGAAGACGTGGACATTCGGGTCGAGAACCAGACGCTTTCTGTGCGTGGCGAGCGGAAGTTCGACTCGGAAGAGAAGCAGGAAAACTTCCATCGCATTGAGCGCCACTATGGCAGCTTCTTCCGCTCCTTCAGCCTGCCGAATACGGTGGACACCGACGCCGTGGCCGCGACGTACAACGCCGGCATTCTGCGTCTGGAGTTGAAGAAGAAAGCCTCAGCCCAGCCGAAGCAGATCAAGATCGGTACGGCTGCCTGAAGGCGGAAACCTGACTCACGCGAAGGCCAGCCACCTGCGCTGGCCTTTTGCGCTTTTATTGCCCTGGGTGCATTCTGAAATCCGGGGAGTCGTTTGCAGGAATTCGATGCGGCTTGGCGCCGCAGACGGGGGATCCATTTCATGGCTATTCGCTGGGACAAACTTACGCAAAAAAGTCAGGAAGCGATGCAGCAGGCGGTTGCGCTGGCCGCCGACTCTGGCAATCCTGAGGTACAGAGCGTCCATCTTCTGCTGGCGCTTCTGGGGGATCGAGAGGGAATTATTCCGCCGATTCTGGACCGGATCGGAGTTCCGCGCGAGCGCCTGGAAAGTGATCTGAACGGCATCCAGTCCCGGCTGCCGCGCGTTGCCGGGGATGGCAACCAGCCGGGTCTTTCCCGCGCGCTCAACAAGGCCGTGGAGCAGGCCTTTCGCGAAGCCGCCAACTTCAAGGACGAGTATCTCTCCACCGAGCATCTTCTGCTGGGTCTTGCCCAGCAGAAGGGCGATTCGGCGACGGATCTGCTGACCGGGATGGGCGCCACGCATGAGGCAATTCTGCGTGCGCTGACGGCTGTGCGCGGTGCGCAGCGGGTGACGGACCAGAACCCCGAAGGGAAGTTTCAGGCTCTGGAAAAATATGCCAAAGACCTGACCGAACTGGCGCGCCGCGGGAAGCTGGACCCGGTGATCGGGCGCGACGAAGAGATTCGCCGCGTGATCCAGGTGCTGAGCCGGCGAACGAAGAACAACCCGGTCCTGATCGGTGAGCCGGGCGTGGGCAAGACGGCGATTGTGGAGGGTCTGGCGCGTCGTATCGTCTCCGGCGACGTGCCCGATCTGCTTCGCGACAAGCGGGTCATTTCGCTGGATCTAGGCTCGATGCTTGCCGGAGCCAAGTTCCGTGGGGAGTTTGAAGACCGGCTCAAGGCTGTTCTGCGCGAGATTGAGGAGTCCAACGGACAGATCGTTCTCTTTATCGACGAGTTGCATACGCTGGTGGGCGCTGGCGCTGCGGAGGGCGCCATTGATGCCAGCAACATGCTCAAGCCTGCCCTGGCGCGCGGCGAACTGCGTGCCATTGGCGCGACCACGCTCAACGAATATCGAAAGTACATCGAAAAGGATGCGGCGCTCGAACGTCGCTTCCAGATCGTATTTGTGGGCGAACCGAACGTCGAGGACACGATTGCCATCCTGCGTGGACTGCGCGAGCGCTATGAGGCTCATCACAATGTGCGCATCAAGGACGCCGCGATTGTTGCAGCCGCCACGCTCTCGCACCGCTACATCTCGGATCGTTTCCTGCCGGACAAGGCCATCGATCTGGTCGATGAAGCGGCGGCCTCGCTTGCCGTCCAGATCGGTTCTGTTCCTACGGAGATCGACGAGCTGGAGCGCGAGGCTACTTCGCTTGAGATCGAGCGCGCGGCGCTGAAGCGTGAGACGGACCCGAATAGCCTTCAGCGTCTGGAAGTCGTTGATCGCGAGCTGGCCGAGTTGAAAGAGAAGATCGCCGGCCTGCGTGCGCGCTGGGTTCAGGAGCGCGAGGCAATCACTCGCGTCAGCGACCTGAAGCGACAGATGGAAGCACTGCGCTTTGAAGCCGAAGAGCAGACCCGCAAAGGTCAGCTTGAACGCGCGGCGCAGATTCAGTATGGCGAACTGCCGCGTTTGCAGGCCGAACTGGATCGCCAGAACGACGCGCAGACGAGCGCCATGCAGGCTGGATTCAACTCTCCGCAAAGGCTGCTCAAGGAAGAAGTGGATGAGGAAGACATCGCGAAGATCGTCAGCAAGTGGACGGGGATTCCTGTCTCGAAGATGCTCGAAGGCGAGGTGAAGAAGCTGGTTCAGATGGAGGATCGTCTGCGTGAGCGGGTTGTGGGTCAGGATGCGGCGCTCACTATTGTTGCCAATGCTATCCGTCGTTCTCGCGCGGGCCTGAGCGATCCGCGACGTCCGATTGGAAGCTTTATTTTTCTTGGTCCCACGGGAGTGGGCAAGACGGAAACCGCTCGCGCCCTGGCTGAGTTTCTCTTTGACGACGAGCAGGCAATGATCCGCATTGACATGAGCGAATACATGGAAAAACATGCGGTTGCGCGGCTTATCGGCGCGCCTCCGGGTTATGTGGGTTACGACGAAGGCGGCCAGCTCACGGAGGCCGTTCGGCGTCGCCCCTACTCCGTCGTTCTGTTTGATGAGATTGAAAAGGCTCATCCGGATGTTTTTAACGTTCTGCTTCAGGTGATGGACGACGGTCGACTGACGGACTCCAAAGGGCGCACGGTGGATTTTCGAAACACTGTGCTCATCATGACCTCCAACCTTGGCGCTGCATTTCTGCAGGCTGAATCGCTGGCTACCGAGCACGACTTTGACCATGCACGCGAACAAGTGCTGCGCGTTGTGCGGGAACACTTCCGGCCTGAGTTTCTCAACCGCGTGGATGATCTGGTTGTTTATCGTCCGCTGGGCACGGCGCAGATGGGCATGATTCTGGATATGCGTCTTGAGGAGTTGCGCCGACTGCTGGCACCGCGGGCCATCTCGCTGGAAATCACCGAACCAGCGCGTCAGTTGATCCTGGTTAGCGGCTCTGATCCTGCGTACGGCGCGCGACCGCTCAAACGGGCTTTGCAGCGCATGATCCAGGATCCGCTTGCCATCCGTATTCTCAACGGTGAGGTTGAGCACGGGCAGCACGTTCGCATCGACGTGGATCGCGACTCAGGCGATCTTTCGATTGAACCGATGCGACCCGAGGCGATGGCTTGAGGATGGGAACTGGGTTCGATTTTTGCTTATACCGCCGGAGTGGTTACTCGCCGCTCCGGCGGTATCTTCATTCATTCGTGCAGTCTGGGAGCTTCATTCAATCCGTCAATAAAAGCAGCTTGCTGTTCACCAGTAGTTCTGTGAGCTTGTCCAGAGTCTCTGGAATCTTTCTTGCCAGTACTCTGACGCTGAGGCCCATCAGATCCGCAGCCTCCGGATAGGTATACTCCTGCAGGATGACACGCTCCAGCAGCAGCCTCTCCGCACGGGTCAATCGAGCCAGACATCGTTCAATGTCCATCACGAAGATGACTGCATCTTCAAAGGTGCTGACGCGACGGCTGGAAACCCAGCCTCGCCCGACCGAATTCTGAAGCACCTCCGGCGAGCGTCCGACCTGCATGGAGGCATACAGATAGCGTCGCAGCATCTTCTCCGTGTGTTTCCGATAAAACGCCCATGTCGCAATCGCTTCCGTTTCGTCCGGCGGGTTTTGCAGCCGTTGTTCCGGGTGCGTCACGCCGACGGATGCGACGGTTTTCTTTTGCGTCACCAGACTGGGAGCTGAGTAACGGGACAAGGGTTTGGCATTTGCCAGGATTCGTTGTGGCAGCATCTGTGGAATTGCACTCATCGCGTGCCTCCCACCGACTCAGCCACAGCCAACAACCTTGGCAGTCCCAGTTTTCTCCGACGCCCTCGCAGCTTACGACTTTGAGGAGGTGGAAAATCGCGCAGACGTACCGTGCATCCTGCGCAATAAACAGTGCAATTTTCACTTTGTTTCCTATACCACAGACAACCGCATCCTTCGCATACTTTGAGTTGCACGCGCAAATCCATGACTTGGTCTCCAAACTTCGAGAAACACCTGCCAGCACGGCGAGGATGCCGCGTGAACAGGTAAATGGAAAGTGCCGATACAGTGCAGGCCTCTATCGTCCTGCTGGGGGATGGCTCGGCGCCTTCGGGAAAAAAATGTCATGCTTATGGCGCACAGATACTGGAAGCTCGCGCTCTGCTGTTTTTGACGCGCCCTGTGCGGCGTGTCTCCCTGGAGACAAGAGACAGGCAGATCGCAACCGGGTCGCTTCGACTTCATTTGAGTCGATTGCGCCACTAGCTTTTGCCTCGGCATGCAGGGTTGCATGAGCCTTGTCCCTCGTCTCCAGCAGAGTTTGAGAAAGTGTTATCAACCTACGTTTCTTCCTGAACCCCGTCAATTCAAATTGTTAGAAACTGGATGCCCCATCCTCACTCCGTTGGACAAATGCCAAAAAATGGGAAGATGATCCCTGTGAAGCTTTTCTTTAAGAAATGCTGCGGACCTCGGGGTCATTGCTGGCAGTGAATTTTCCACATGAACTTTTCTCAATTGCAGGAGCGCGTGAGAGCCGAGCTGCTGCGACGAATCAGCCGGGGTACGCTGAGCGTCTCTTTGCTCGCACGTCAGACGGGCGTTGGTCAGCCTCATCTGTCGAACTTCCTGCACGGTCGTCGCCAGCTTTCTTTGGCTACGCTCGACAAACTACTGCGCGCTCAGCAGATTGCCATCACCGACCTGTTGCCCTCTGCGCGCCGCGGCTCCGGCGTGCTGCTCAGCGAACAGATTGGCGAAGTCGGGCAGGTTCCGCTGGTGGCTCACGGTACGGCTCTCTTCGAGCCATACGTGCGTGCCTCGAGCGTCCACCGCATGCTGGAATTTCCCGCTGAAACCCTGCGCCTGCTGCGGCCTCGCTGCACTGCCGCGCGCCGCCAATGGGAGCGCTTCGTCGCAGTTCGCCTCACAGCCGCCGATGTGCTTGGCATGGAGCCATTACTTCTCCCGGAGGCCATCGTCGTCCTGGATCGCCATTACAACTCCTTTGCGAACTATCACGGAGCCGGCTCTGCCACGCCACACCTGTACGCTGTCCGCAGCCAGCAGCGCCTGCTCGTTCGCTACGTTGACTTCCTCGCCAACCGCCTCTTCCTGCGCACTCAAAATCCCACCTATGCGGGAGAACTGCTCGAGCCCATGGGCGAAGACACTCCCAACGACCTGCTCGCAGGCAGGATTGCGCTCATTGTCAATGAGCTTTGAACTGGGCTGCATCGCGCGGGCGATTTCTGTGAGCTGCATCATTCCAGACACGCATCGGCAGCAGAGGCTACAGCCCGCCGCCGATCGAACGCCGCCTGCTGCCCGGCTGGTAGCATAAGTCAGGTAGAACAATCATCGATTCCGAGGAAATTACGCCCATGGAAAAAGAACTCGCCTCCAGCAACACCGGCGCGCGCCGCAACGAAGACATCGCTCTGGATCTGCTCAGGTTCGTCGCCGCCTCGACCGGATTTGGCCGCGCCACCGCTCCGTCCACCGGATTCAGCGGAACACCCGCCCCCAAGCCGGAAGATCAGGTCAACCAGCTTCTCGATCTCTACACGCGATGCCTGACCGTTGTGACCGGGGGCAAGGCCTGATTGGTGACAGAGAACCATCCAGTGCGCATAGCGGTCATCGGCGCGGGAGTTTTCGGCAGTAACCATCTGCGCGTGCTGAACGAGTTGCCGCAGGCCGCGCTCGTCGCAGCCGTGGAGCCTGATTCGACCCGCGCCGCCGCGGCAGGTGGACAATTCCGCATTCCCGTCTTCCCTTCCCTGGACGCAGCACTCTGCGCCGACCTTGCGGTGGAAGCGGCTATCGTAGCCGTGCCCACCATGTACCACTGTCACGTGGCCAGCCAGCTTCTGGCCGCGGGCATCGACTGCCTTGTGGAAAAGCCTCTGGCGGCCTCACTCGATGAGGCCGATCGGATGATCGCTCTGGCTGACCGCCACCAGCGTATTCTGCAACCCGGTCATCTTGAACGCTTCAATCCCGCCGTGCTCACCATGCAGCAGGACCTGCGCGGGCCCATGTTTTTTGAGGCGCACCGGCTCAGCATCTTCACCCCGCGCTCACTCGATGTCGATGTCGTTCTTGACCTGATGATCCACGACCTGGACGTTGTTCTCCGCTTTGCCGACAGCCCTGTTCGAGAACTCCGCGCTGTCGGCCTGCCGATCCTTTCCGGCAAAGTGGACATCGCGAATGTCCGCGTCGAATTTGAATCTGGCTGCGTCGCCAACTTTACCGCCTCGCGCGTCTCGACGGAACGCGTTCGCAAGCTGCGCTACTTTGAACCGGGTCGCTACGTCTCGATCGACTATGCGCGCCGCGATGCGCTGGTCATCGGTGTGGATCGCAACTTTGACCTTGCATCGGCGATGCGTGTCGGCGCAGCAGAGGACTTTACCCACGGCCTGCCGGGACTTCACTTTGACAAGCCCACGATTGCCGCAGGCGAGCCGCTCCGACTCGAACTTGAATCCTTCCTCGACTCGGTGCGCACTCGACGGCAGCCGCCAGTGACCGCGCAGCACGGCCGGGCAGCACTCGCGCTCGCACTCGCGATTCAACAACAGATGGAAGACCACGCGCGTGTCACCGGCCTGCATCCCTGATGCGATTTGCATGCTCTGCGCTGCGGAAATCTGACCCTGCACTTGCTTCTGTTGCTGCTCGTTTTTGCTTCTCCAGCGCCGCGCTTCCGCTGCATGCAAAGCCTCATCCTGTACTATGAATAGGCCTGACCGATTGCATGCTCAGCCGTCGTCTGGCAACGACCCGCTTCCTCATGTCTTTTCAGGAACAAGTCCATTCCGCGCCCAACGGCAGGCACACACGGCGTCGCTGGCGCATCGCATGGCTGCTGGGCATCGGCGTACTCGTCAACTACTTTGACCGAGTCAATCTGTCCATCTCTCAGGCCGCGCTGCACCACGACTTCGGCATCGACACGATCGTCTTTGGTTATCTGCTGGGCGCATACAACTGGACCTATGCTTCACTGCAACTGCCGATCGGCGTCATTCTGGACAAATTTGGAGTGAAGCGTACCGGACGCGTCAGTATTTTTCTGTGGAGCATGGCTTCTTTTGCTTCCGCAGTCAGCCGCAGTATTCCGGCTTTTTTTGGCGCGCGTCTGCTGCTCGGAGTTGGCGAAGCGCCGACTTTTCCTGCAAACGCCAAAGCCGTCGGACGCTGGTTTCCACGCGCCGAGCGAAGCTCTGCGACAGCCATCTTTGACTCAGCCGCCAAGTTTGCCTCCGCCATCGGAGTGCCCATCCTAGGCATCATCCTGCTCGCCATCGG